>FR893143.1 GCA_000433355.1 Alistipes sp. CAG:435
TATGATTTCCAAAACAAAAGTTAGTCAACTACTATATAGTATCCTTTATAAAAAAAGACAGGAGATTCCGGATGTGATTATTATCCGAAAAGTTCCGGATTGCTTCCAAGACGGACGAGTTTGATGATTTGTTCACTTTCATCAACCCATATCAACAGGAAGTCATTCTCAATATGACATTCAAGCGTACCTCTATAATTGCCGGACAAAGGATGTGGCCGGTATTTTTCAGGGACCATACCTGTTTCAGACAGATGCGTAAGACCGGACAGCCTACAACTTGGCGACCTGGGTGGCGTTGCGATATTCGGCGGGGGTCTGGCCGGTCATATGGCGGAAGGCGGTGAAGAAATAGTCATGATTGTTGTAGCCAACATTGTAGGCCACCTCCTTGATGCTCATCGTCGTGTTGGTCAGCAGCTCCTTGGCCTTGCTCATCCGCACCTCGTTGATGAACCTCGCCGGCGAGAACCCGGTATATTCCTTGAAAGTCTTGCGGAAAGAGGAATAGCTCAGGCACAGCTTCGCCGCCACCTCCTCCGGAGAGATCGTCATATAATGGCTGTGGATCATCACCTTCGCCTGACTGATCTTGTTCGCCGTGTCCGACTCCTGGAACTGCGAGTTCCTGTCGTAGAAATACGCAAGGCTGAGCAGTCGGTCCACTATGCCGGCCAGAACCTGCTGGAAACCAGACTCCTGAGCCACGGCGGCGTTGATCGCGGAAGTGTAGAGGTTCACTATGTCCACGTGGATATTCACCTTGAACAGCGGTCTGTCCTTCGAGAAAAAGCCCTGCCTGATCAGATTGTCGATGAACTCCCCGTTGAAGCCGATCCAATATTCCTTCCACCCCGTCGATTTGTCAGGATAGTAGGAATGCCACTCGCCAGGGAAAAGCAGGAACATCATCCCGCCTTTGACCGGGATTGACTTCGACCGTCCCAAGGTCTCGCAGGAAAACCGGCCCTTGCCTTCTGTTATGTAAAGGAGCTGATATTCCTGGAGAATCCTTCCGCTGGCGACGGAAAACACATAGCGCGACGGATGGTTGCGAGGCGGATAGTCCATTCCGGGAGCGATCTCCTGAAAACCCACCGAGTTGACGGCAGTCCCCCACTTGAGGTCAACAGGATTAACCGCCAAATATTTGAGATGAACCGAAGCCATAGTTTGCAGACCTTTTGTTACTAATTGTGCGTCACAAATATAGCAAAAAATAATTCCCAATCAAATTTCCAAGTTATAATATCAAAATATTCAGCGGTAAAACAGCGAAAAAAAACAAAATTTGTAAAGCACAAAAAAGCCACGTAATTTATGAAATTTCTAGCATTTGATCTCGGAGCCACGAGCGGCAGAGCCATCATCGGAACTGTCGAAAACGATAAGTTTACCTCAGAGGAAGTCTATAGATTCCCGAACGCCGTCAAGGAGATAGACGGAAAATATTACTGGGACATCAATTCCCTCTTCGACCACTTCAAAGCGGCTCTGAAAAAGGTCGCCGGAATGGGCGTGAAGATCGAATCGATCGGTATCGACACCTGGGGCGTGGATTTCGGCCACATCGGCAAGGACGGCGGAATCATCGGAATGCCAAGGGCTTACAGGGATCCTTACACCGACGGAATCCCTGAGGAGGTCTTTGAAATCATCCCCCGCGAGGAGCTCTACTCCGTCACCGGAGTCCAGATAATGAACTTCAACACCATCTTCCAGCTCTACGCGCAAAGCAAGGAAGCCGGTTCAAGGCTGCCTCAGACCGACAAGATCCTCTTTATGCCTGACCTGCTGGCGTATATGCTGACCGGAGAGATGGTCTGCGAATATACCGACGCGTCCACATCGGGCCTCATCAACCCGCGCACTAGGGACTTCCAGAGAGACCTGCTTGAGCGTCTCGGAATCAACCCTTCCCTACTGCTTGACATCACCCAGCCGGGTACTAAGGTCGGTGTGCTCAAAAAGGAACTTTGCGAGGAGACCGGAATGGAGGCGGTTCCTGTGATCGCCGTAGCCGGACACGACACAGCCTCAGCCATCGCCGCCGTACCTGCGTCCGGCGAGAACTTCGCCTACCTCAGCAGCGGCACCTGGAGCCTGATGGGCATCGAGTCCAAGACCCCGATCATCGATGAAAAGTCTTATGAATATAACCTCACGAACGAGGGTGGAATAGAAGGCACGACCAGATTCCTCAAGAATATCACGGGAATGTGGCTGCTGGAGCAGAGCCGCAAGACCTGGGAGGCGGAAGGCCGGGAATATTCATACGCCCAGATGGAGGCTATGGCCCGCGAGGCCATCGACTTCCCGTCCACGATCAACCCGGACGATCCACGTTTCGCCGCTCCGAAGGATATGTACGCCGAGATCAAGGCGGCCCTTCAGGAGTCAGGCCAGAGAGTTCCGGAGAATGATGGTGAGATGATCAGCTGCATCTATCACAGCCTCACCAAGAGGTACAAGGAAGTCATCGGGATGCTTCAGGGATTCGCGTCATTCAAGATCGAGAAACTCCACGTGATCGGTGGCGGATCGGCCAACAAACTTATGTGCCAGCTGACGGCCGACACACTCGGAATCCCTGTCATCGCAGGTCCGATGGAGGGCACGGCGATCGGCAACATCATGCTCCAGGCCAAGGTGGCCGGCCTTGTGGGAGACCGTTGGGATATGCGCCGCATCATCGGAAACTCCATCCAGACAATCACCTACGAGCCAAGGAGTTAGTCCTCAATGACAAAGAGCGGACTGTTCCGGAATCAATTTTGAGAATATAACAAATCATAAACTAAAAATAATATGAACGAGAATCTGATAACCAAGGCCTATGAGATGGCCAAAGAGCGTTACGCCGCCATCGGCGTGGACACAGACAAAGCGATAGAGCTTCTTGAGAAGACCCCGATCTCCCTCCAGTGCTGGCAGGCTGACGACGTGATGGGCTTCGAGAACGACACCGCCCTCACAGGCGGAATCCAGGCGACCGGCAACTACCCTGGCCGCGCCCGCAACATCGACGAGCTCCGCAGCGACATCAAGTTCGTGAAGAGCCTCCTCGGTGGAACACAGCGTCTGAACCTGCACGAGATCTACGGTGACTTCCAGGGCAAGCACATTGACCGTGACGAGGTTGAGCCGGCTCACTTCCAGAGCTGGATGGAATGGGGTAAGGAGAACGGGATGAAGCTCGACTTCAACTCCACATCCTTCTCGCATCCTAAGAGCGGTGACCTCTCACTCGCCAACCCGGACAAGTCCATCCGTGACTTCTGGATCGAGCACACAAAGCGTTGCCGCAGGGTGGCCGACGCGATGGGCAAGTTCCAGGGCGACCCTTGTATCATGAACATCTGGGTTCACGACGGATCGAAGGACCAGACCGTGGAGCGTCTCCGCTACCGTGAGATTATGGCGCAGTCCCTGGACGAGATTCTCGCCGAGGATCTGCCGGGAATGAAGACCTGCCTTGAGGCTAAGCTCTTCGGAATCGGCCTTGAGAGCTACACCGTCGGCTCACACGACTTCGTGACCGGCTACTGCTCGACCCGCAAGCTTATGTACACCCTTGACACAGGCCACTACGAGCAGACCGAGAACATCAGCGATATGGTCGCTTCCCTACTTCTCTTCGTGCCTGAGCTGATGCTCCACACCAGCCGTCCTGTACGTTGGGATTCCGACCACGTTGTCACGATGAACGACCAGACCCTCGACCTGTTCAAGGAGGTTGTCCGCGCAGGTGCCCTCGACCGCACACACATCGGTCTTGACTACTTCGACGCATCGATCAACCGCATCGGAGCCTACATAATCGGCACCCGCTCGACCCAGAAGTGTATGCTTCAGGCCTTCCTTGAGCCGCTTGAGACCCTCCGCAAGTACGAGGACAACGGCAAGTACTTCCAGCGTCTCGCCCTTCTGGAAGAGACCAAGTCACTTCCGTTCGGAGCCGTTTACGACTACTTCAACCTCAAGAACGGTGTTCCTGTAGGCCAGGACTTCATCGCTTCCGTCGAGAAGTACGAGGCTGACGTCACCTCAAAGAGGTAATAAAAAGACTCTAAATAGAGAAGCCGGCCATTTCATCGGTCGGCTTCTTCGTTTTTCAGATAATTTTCAAAATAAGACTATTCAAACACAAGGAGGGCGATGCTTTGAGGTGCCAGAACATGCCCGTCAGGCGTGGATGACAGAGCGGTGTCTTCCGGCGATTGAGCCAAAACCAACTTCCTGGCCGGGACAGAAACCTTGAATTCCAAAGGAGTGTCCTCGGAAATATTCCAGACCACAACACCGGTCTTCCTGCCGGAGACGAAAGATTTGGCCATACTCAAAGAATGGGAGGCTTCGAAATCAAAGCCCTGAACATCCATGAACCGGCCGGTCTTCAGCAGTGCCTTATGTGAATCCTGGAAATCGGCAAGTTTCTTCTGATAGTTCCTCATCGCCACCGGATCCTGAGAGCGGACAAGAGCAAGGTCAGGCTTTGTGGTGACATTGGAGTAGTCCTCGATCTCAGGGATTCTGTTCTCCTTGAGATACCGGACATCCGCAAGGTAACGGCACTCAATCTCGTTCTTCAAGTGGCTGACCAAAGTGAAGTCGCTCATGTTGCGGCTCGTCACGGGAGCCGGATTGCGGACTGTCATCAGAAGATCCGGGAAAGTATATTCAAGCATCTCCGGGAACCATGTGGCTCCTGAACGGCCGGTCATCCGGTCTTCCATCGCCTTCTGGTCCGGCGGATAGACATCGAACGAGCAGCCATGGAATATGTTGATGCACCCCAGCTCATAATCGGCCACACCTTCGGTCATCACCACAAACTCGGGATCTATGGCCGACATCGCATTCCTTATCTCTGTGATAAAGTCAAGCCTGTCCTGCTCAACGACAACAGCCGGAACGGGATGGCCGTGGTCCGGAGAATAACAGAACATCGGAGACCTTGTGGCAAGCTGGTCATAGATGATGCCGTCAGCGCCATAGTCATGGGCTTGTCTGGCCAAAGAGAGCATCCTCTTTCGCCACACGTCACAACCGAAGCATGCCCTTCCGTGAGTCCTGGCAGGAGCGTCATAGTATTTGTGCCACGTTTCGCTGACCAACGATGTGCTTGTGACAAACGGCGACATCCAGCAGAACCCTGGATATTGATGTGCTTCTTGAATATGAAAACACACTTCTTCAAATTATTATTCGCGGTGGCCGTCCTTCTGGGAGCATTCTCCCTGAGGGCGTCCGCCGAACTGAAACTGATGTCCTTCAATATCCGCTACAACACCCTTAAAGACACCGGTGTCCTGAACTGGGAGACACGCAAATTCGCCATCCAGAGGATGATGGATTCCGTCAAACCTGACGTGGTCGCGATAAACGAGGCAAGGGCCAAGATGCGCGCGGACCTGAAGGAACTACTTCCTGAATATGACATGATAGAGATCGAAGGCACCGGTTCCGGCAAAGGGGCCAACGCCGTGATCATCTATAACAGGAACACGGTCAGACTGCTGAAAAACGGATGGTTCTTCCACAGCGCCACATCCGATGAGCCGTCCATGTGCTGGGACGTGACCACAAAACAATGGAGAGGCACGGTCTGGGGACTGTTCCGTGAGAAAGCGAGAGGTAAGAAATTCTACTGGTACTGCACACACCTCTGCCTCGGAATACTCAACCGCGACCTTGAGGGCAAGCTGAATTCAAGCCTTCTGAATCTGGGCAGGATGCTACGCCCACCGCCTGGGCGAGGCCTGCAACCTCAACTCGTACTTTCCACGAGACCTGACCGTGTACCCGGAACTGTTGGAAAAGGCTGGTTATATGACAGTTTACTGGCACAAGGGATGGGGGCCTGGAGTATTCTCGCAGACAGGATGGGAGCATAATCCCGCCGGACATGAGGTCCAGAATCTGGCCGAATGGATCGAGCAGGCTCCAGCCGACAAGCCGATCTGCGCATGGATGGGCAGCAGACGGCCGCACAGACCATATTCTGTGGGATCCGGTGAGGAACACGGTTTCTGCACGGACTCGCTGAAATTGTGCCCGGACCTTCCGGACGCGCCGGCTATCCGATGAGAGCCGTCGTTACAAAGGACTATCACTACATCGAGAATCTTCACCCAGAGAGGCTTCCGGCAGGAGTCGATCCAGTGTTCGGTGACACAGGGAACGGCCCGGCCAAGGCCTACATGTCATTCCACAGGGACGAATACCCTAAAGAGATCTTTGAAAGGGCGTTCGGACTGCGGCCGGCAAGGGAGCTGTACGATGTCAAAAACGACCCAGACAGGATTGTCAACGTAGCCGAATCACCTGACTATCAAGCGATCGGAAAGAGGATGGCCCGCAAGCTGCACAGATGGATGCGCAGGACCGGTGACCCGAGGGCCGACCCGAACGACATGTCGTTCGATGAATATCCTTACGTCCGCAAGGCCATGAAGGCTCTTGTGCTTGACATGGACGGCACGCTGGTGGATGCGGACGGAAAGGTCTTCCTATGGGTCAGCGAGAAGGTGAAGGAATTATATTCAAGAGGAATCAAAATTTTCCTCGTCTCCTCCGAAAGCGAGGTGAAAGTCAACGAGACCGCCAAGAAGAACCTCGGCGGAGTGGAGTTCGCGAAGGTGTACAGCGGTGTCTGCAGGAGCGATGTGGAGGCATATTCATCAATCCTTTCGGAGATTGTGAAAAGCCTTGGAGTGACAGGAAGGGAGGTCACCCATCTCGGAGATGACGAAAGAGGGGTTCTGGCATGCAAGAAAGCCGGAGTGATACCTGCCGGCGTGACATGGGGCGAGCTCGACGCCCAGCAGATGCTTATCGCCGGAGCAAGTTACGTTCTCTCTGACGAAGAGGATCTCGCCCTCTGCATGGATTTCCTTTAGAATGTGCCTCGGCGGATCATGCGGAAATCGCACTTGACCTTACGAGGTGTGTTGTCCAGAATCATCTCGGCGGCAAGCCGGCCCATCTGCTCGAAATCGGTGGAGATGGTCGTGAGTCCGTCAAGCACGATCTCCCGAATCGGCGAATCATTGTAAGCTATGATCCTGAAGTCCTTCCCGGGCTTCAGGTTTTTCGCTCTCGCGGCCCTCACAAGGTTGATCAGATCCATGTCAAGCTGTCCGTTGACGATGAGGTAAACCTCACCGGCATGGACGATCCTCGGTGAGACATTGGAATGGAACACGCAGGAAATCTTGTTCGCCTTGCAGAAATCGCTTATCGACTGACACGCGTAGGCATGGTAAAGACTGGACTGGGAAATGATGACATTCAGTTTTCTGAGCGGTCTCAATTCCTCGGCCGCCATGGAGAGTCCGAGAGCGGCGTCCGTCGCATAATCCTGGTACACAGTCCCGTAGTTTCCCACAAGGTTGTCAAGTTTATGGTCAAGGATAATAAGCTTGCGGATCGGAATCCTGCGCAGGATGGTCAGGACTTGCCGCTGAGTCTTGCTGTCAAGAGGGAAATGCGGGGTGATGACGAACCAGTCATAGCTGTCAAGATATTTCCGTACATAGTAGTCCAGAAGCTCAACCTGCTGGTTGTGCAGGTAGATGTTGATCTCAGCCTGCTCTCCGATGGTCGAGGCGAAAGAGTCGAAAATCACTTCCTTCACTATGCTGAGCCTGTCAAAAAGCAGCATGACGCGCTTCTTCCGGTTCGAATCCGGGGACGCTATGAAATAACCTACACCTCTGGTGGAATTGATGACACCTTGATCCCTGAGAATCAAGTAGGATTTTTTCACCGTCTCCTTTGACAATCCAAGAGACTCGGCCATCTCGCTCATTGAAGGAAGCATCTCTCCGCTTTTAAGCGAACCGTTCCTGATGCTTTCCTCGATCTGGTTTATTATCTGTCTGAAAGGCGGGACAATGCTCTGCTCAACTATATTCAGATTCAATGGCATGATTCAATCAATCTTAACAAAGCCAAAATTACACGTTTTTTGAGTCATAAACAAATCAAGGCCACCGAAGGTCATTATGAATATACTACCCTCGATGGCCTGAAACAAAACAATAGTCAACAGGCTCGTCAGAGGACAACCTCCTGATAGCCGTCCCTGAGCATCGTCTTGTGAACCATGACAGGCTCCTTGCCGAGATTCTCGATCACGTACTCGCCCATGTCGGCAGGCACACAGACAATGTCCAGATAATCCATGTCGAAACTGCGCTCAGGATGCGCCACGCTGCGTACCCTGACGTGGTCACCATCGACAAGCGCAAGGACATGGAAGCGCTCTCCGTGAGTGTCCTGAGGGCATTCCGTCTCGAAATCCAGGCGCCTCAGGCTGAAATACAACTGCTCGTTCTCGCCGAGAATCAGTTCCTTCCATCCTTCGCCGGACGCGGCCACGCGAGGCCTCTGGACGATATAGTCAGGACTCTGAGGGTCATGGATCACGGATGCCGTGCGATGCTGGGCCACGTTCTCCTCACCAAGGCGGGTGTGGATAGGCCTCTGCTTTCCGTCGAAGTCCAGACGGAGATAGTCGTACATCTTGTAGGTGTAGGAACCGATCGTGAGGGAGCCGATTTCAAGGATGACCTGGTTGCGTCCTGAGGAATGGATGGTTCCGGCAGGCAGCATCACCTGGAGGCCCGGCTTTGACTCCTCGTAATTGACATATTTCATGTAGTCGCACGGTTTGTGCTCAGTGTCCGCCGCCTCTATGTCCTTGAAGAACCGAGGGATGTCGGCATCGTCACGGAAACCGATGAATGTCTTGGCATCGTGCCCGGTGACGCAGACGTAGTAGCTCTCGTCCTGGCGTCCGAACTCTCCGTAATGCTCACGATTGAAGGCTGAGCCCGAATGGCACTGGATGGACATGTTGCCGGTGGAGTGGTAACTGTCATCGTAGTTGAAACGAATCGGGAAATAGCCGTGGAACTTCTCCACGCAGTCCTTGCTCATGAGGTTCACGCCTTCCTTGCAGACGAATGTGCAGAAGTTGATGTCCAGAGTCTCGCCTCCGACCTTCACCAGCACGCTGACCTCCATCGGTATGAAGTCGAACACCCAGGCCGCGTTCCTCATGTTGTCCGGCAGGTGACGGAGTTTCTTCATGTAGGAACCGCCCCACACTCCCTCAAGGTAGCAAGGCTTGGCCCTGAACGGGTATTTCACCAACTGTGCGCAGATGTCCGAGAACGTCTCGAAAGGCATCATCACGATGTTCTTAGGGTCATCGGCGAGGAAGAAGAAATCTATGGCCGAGTTATGCAGAAGTTCCCTCCTGTTGCAGACAGCGATCTCAAAATCACAGTAATAGCAACGACGGATCACACGGTTGATCTGGTCCGGACGCTCTTTGCCGATGTTGGAATACTCTCCTCCACGGATGCGCAGGATGGAGGTTTTCGGAGTGATGTCGAAGAAGCACTTCACATCGTACAGCTTCCTGAATCTCGGAATGAGACAGCCGTAGCCGTAAACGGCCACAACCTTGCCCTTGCCTTCCTTCAAAGACATCACATTTTCCTCGAACTTCTTGGTCTTGACCTCGTCAAGAAGGCCCTCATAGCCTCCCTTGTAGATCTTTCCGTAAAGAAGGGTCGGATCGATCTTGGTGTCCCAGATGAGGAGCGGATCGATCATGTTGTCGATTTCCTCACCGCTCTTGAAGCACTCCTTGTTCTGATCGATCGAGACGAACTCCACTCCGGCTATCCGGCATTCCCTCGCCACAAGGTTCAGGAACAGTTTCCAGTCCACCGTGGTATAACCATCGAAAGCCAGGATCCGGTTGGATTCACGGGCGCTCTCAATGACAGAGGCCGCGAATTTCTTCGCCACGGCAGGTGTGCCTCCTGAAACCACCGCGTCAATTGTCTTTTTGGACAGTTCCGGACGATTGACCGGCTTCGGGTCATCGAACGGAAACGGGTTGTACATAAAACTCATTTTGCGTTTCTCCTATTTATCTGATATCATAAAACTCAAATCCCATGATCTCGGCGAACGCGGCCAGCTCCGCACGCCAGTCTCCGTCCACTATGGCGTAATGCTGTGTAACGCCGACCTTGAGAAGCCTCTCGAACAGTTCCTTGACCGGAACGACCGGACGGAATATGCTGTGGGAATATGTCGCCAGGACATGCTCTCCCGGAAGCGACTCGGCCTGGAAGCAGACCATCTTGTACTTCCCGTTCTCCTCATAGATGCCGGTGACCGTCTTCATTCCCGTGCTGAAACGGTACCACGCGAACGGTGCCCCGGCATATTTCCAGCTGGTCTTAGCGAAGCGGACATCCCTGGCGATCAGCACATTGTCCTGCCACTCAGGATCGTTGTGGTCGTTCGGTCCGGCATGTCCTCCGGCGAAGGTGCCGAAATCGTTCTCAATGTGGAACGGCTCGATGAAGTTCACATGGCCTCCCGAGATCAGTTTCAGGACAAAGGTCGCCAGTCCGGCTCCCATGTCAGCCTCGGGCACAAGGACACTCATGTTCTCGTTGAACCAGTCGTGATAGAATCCGGCACGGCAGCCGCTGACCTTGAATGTGGCCCTGTCGATGTCATTATACACCATGACGTCCACATCGTTGTCCCTGGCCATGTTCTTCAACGCCAACGATGCCTTCACGCAGCCGATGAACTTGTCATATTCCACATCCTCCATCATCCGGTAACGGGACGTGAGCGTGTCTGCATATTCCTTGACCTCCACGTCCGTCAGTGCGTCGATATATTCCTTGTAGTCTGAATACGGCAGGTAGTGGATCTCCGGTCCGATCTTGGTGAACAGGTCATAGTTGTCGATGTACGTCGACCACATCGCCTCGTTCATGTTGGCCATGAGGCCTACATTGGATTTACGGAGCACCGCCCGTGCCAGGGCCGCGCGGGAGAAGACCCTGATCTGTTCATTCACCTCATCTCTTGTGCCCATGACGAAGCGCACATCCTTCCGTGGAACCCTGCGCACCGAGCCGGAAGCCTCAAGGGAGCCGACCAGTGTGCCCGAGCAGAGATATTCAATGAAATCATCCTCATCAAGTGTGGTCTCGAACGCCATCCTGTCTTTCGCCACGTTCACGAAGATCATCGGGATTTGGGGGCAATCCCTCAAGAAACGGATCCAGGCGAAGTCCTCGCTCCATGAAAGGAACTCGGCGATGATGAAATCCACCCTGCTGTTGTAGAACAGATCCATGGCTTTCTCCGCGTCTTCCCTCTCGTACACGATGCCGGGATATTCGACATCAAGGAAATCAAGGGATTCGACTATCTGCCGTGAAACGGCTTCCTTCTTTTCACCGTATGAACCTCTTTTAGGCCCGGAGAGGTTTTTGAACCTTGGGGAAGCGACGAGCAGCAAACCTGCCTTCGGCTTTCTTGTTTTTGTTTCCTTTTTCATTTATTCAGTTTGTTGTAGTCTTTTTGATAATTTGTGTAGCTCACGACCGCCATCATGATTCCGCAGGCCAGCCAGATGCATCCGAGCACAGGGAATGTGGCCTGAAGACTGCCAAGGCTCTGCTTCATGGCTCCAAGGGCGACAGGAGCGAGCGCACCGACAGCGAATCCGGTCGTTATCATCGCGCTGGAGCATGACGCGTGAAGATTCTCAGGGGTGACGTCATAAAGAACCGCGTAAGTGTTGGCATCAAAGAACGCCCTGAAGAAGCCCCAGGCGGCAAAACATAAATAGAGTACGGTCAGGGTTGTGCTTCGCGCGATGAAGAAAAGCGGCAGGGCTCCCAACAGCAGGCCGGCCGCCTGAAGGAGCATCCTCGCCTTATGGTTCCTGGCCGCGAGCCTGTCCGAAAGCGTGCCGGAGATCAGGACACCGACAAAGGCGGCGACATACGTCCAGAACATCGAATTGAATCCTGCCGCGGCCTGGCTCTGGCCAAGCTCTTCCTGAAGATACGCCGGCATCCATGTCATGTAGCCGGTGATCACGAAGATCAGTCCAGAGAAACCAATCGTCAGAACAGCGGCCGTAGGTGTTGTGAACACGGTCTTGAAACCATCCAGGATGCCAGGCTTGCTCCGATCCTTCTCCGCCTGCTCAGCCGCGGTCAAAGGCTTGTCTTTCAGCCTGAAAGCCATAAGGATACCCCAGAATATTCCCGCCACACCAAAAATAATGAATGAATATTTCCACCCGTTCCCCGGAGCGGCCTTGTCGAAATAGTCAGCTATGGCGCCGGCCAGCCATCCGGCCACTATCACGCCCACGTAGTATGCGGTCTGATGTATGGACATCGCCCTGGCTCTCGTTTCCGTGTGGTACTGCCCCAGAAGAGAATAGTTAGCGGGACCGAAGAAAGCCTCGCCGCCGCCGGTGGCGACACTTCTCATGATCACGAGAAGGAACACGCTGTTGGCCAGCCCGGTGAACATCGTGGCCACGCTCCAGAACAGGATCGAGCCTGTGACCACCCATTTACGGCTGAGCCTGTCGCCCGCCAGACCGCCCAGCGGCACCATGCAGGCATAGAACAGATTGAACACTGTGGCGATCAGGCCGACAGATGTGTCCGTCAGGTTCAACGCCTCCCTTATGGAAGGAAGCACGGTGTTGAACACCTGCCTGTCACCTTGGTTCAGCAGGTACGCCATCCAAAGGAGAAGCAGGACCTCCCACTTGACCCAAGACTTTTCCTGAACACTTTTCGTGGCCGGAATTTCAGTTGATTTTTTCATTTCAGTCCTTATTTCCTGCAAATATAATGATTTTTGGAATAAATACCACACTATACCACACCAGTTTTCTTCAAAAAATGTATAGAGATTGAAAAATTAACTGTAACTTTACCACACCAAAGCACACCCTTATAAGAAAGAAGGATAGTGAAATATGATTAGTTTCGCGATTGACACAACAAGCAAGACAGCTGTCTATAAGCAGCTTATATCAGCCGTATCTGATGCCGTGAAAGACGGAAGGTTGAAAACCGGTGAGTTGGTTCCGTCCATGAACGCTCTTTCCGGAGAGCTGGGAATCTCCAAGGAGACGGTCAAGCGGGCATACTACCTCCTGCGGTCGAACGGAATCCTGGAAGCGCAGCAAGGCAAGGGATTCTACGTGGCGGACACTTCCGCAAAGAGCGCCATATCAGTGCTTTTCCTCATTGACAGATTCAGCGTCTATAAGCAGGAGATCGTGCACGGGTTCCACCAGGAATTGAAAGGACGGTCCGAAGACACAATCCTGCTGCACAATCAAGACATCGGGATATTCGAATATTTCATAAACGAGAATCTTGGAAAATTCGACTGGTACGTCGTGCTGCCCCACTTCAGCCTTGACAAGACCGTTCAGGAAAGGGCAAGAAAAATAATCAAAAGGATTCCCAACCACAAGCTGATAATGGCGGACCACCTCATGCCAGGCATGGCGGGAAATTTCGGAGCCGCCTATCAGGATTTCGAGAACGATGTGTACTCGGGGCTGGAACAGGGCGCGGAGAAACTGGAAAAGATCGGTAACCTTAAAGTTATAGCGATGCCCACATCACTGTACTGGCCTGTCATAAAGAAGAAAGTGACCGGCTTCTGTCAGGAGCATGGGATAGATGTGGAATTTCTCAGCGAGGCCCCGTCAACGGTAAGGAAAGGCGATGCGTTCCTTATCCTGACCAGCCAACTGGACTCTGGCCTGATCGCCTTGGTGGACAACGCTAAAGGGCTCAAGGTCGGGACCGACTATCACATAATCTCCTACAATGACTCCCCTGTTGACCGCGTAGTTCTCAACGGCTTGACGACCATCTCCACTGACTTCAACGAGATGGGCCGCGAGATCGCAAGAATGATCAACGACAGGACACTGTGGAAAACCCACATTAGATTCAAGATGAACAAACGCAGCACATTCTGATGATTGAATTACACAACCGTTCGACCAAACTGGTCCTGGCGCGTCCGGATGTCGCAACTCCCTACTACAGAGGCACCCGCTTCGACAGGAGCGGAATAATCCTGTCCCTCGAAAGCCGCGGCAGGAAATATGTCAGCCAATGGTTTCGGGAATATGACCCGTTCAATCACGACGCCGTAGGCGGACCGGCTGAGGAGTTCTCGCCGATAGGCTATGACAACGCCGATCCGGGGGGGAGGTTTTCTGAAGCCTGGGGTAGGTCTGCTGGAGAGGGATGTTGATGAATATGACCACTTCCGCCTGTACAAAGTGCTGGACGAAGGCGAAAGGGACTTCAAGGCGGCGCCCGGCCAGACGGAATTCAGGCATAGGATGGCGGCAGGAGGATATTCATACGATTACATGAAAAGGATCATCATCCCCCGGGAAGGGACTCTGGTTCTGGAGCATATTCTGAAGAACACTGGAAAGGGGATCATGGACATGTATGTCTATAACCACAATTTTTTCGTCCTTGACGGGGCATCGACCGGAAAAGCCACCGTCATCACCCTTCCTTTCAAACCTCAAGGGCATTGGCGTGATGAATATGACAGCGTGGCGCTTACCGACAACGGAATACGCTTCTCAAGGGACCTGAGACCCGGAGAGACCATATTCATGGGTGACCTCAAGGGTTCCGAACAGCGGAAGAATTACAGTTTCAGGCTTGCGAACACCGCGAATGGCCTGACCGTGGATGCCCGTTCGGACGCCGCGATGGAATACGCCGTGTTTTGGTGCAACCACGAAGTCGCATGCCTCGAACCCTATACCCACCTCCTCATCGAGCCCGGCCGCCAGGCGGAATGGAAGATAGAGTACCATTTCGGAACCATGTGACAAACGCGTTCCCAGGTGCAAACGTCGCATTTTGCAAAAAAACGTTCCCTGAATGAATGGCGGACTAGAAATAATAAGTGTAGCTCATGCCAAGGAATGGAGAGATTTTATCGAATCCTTTGAACATACCTTTAATATAATGAATATAGTAACAGTGCCAGTCACCTTTGGCCCATGCGAAACCGTATGACGCTTTAATGGCACGTGATGTCTGAAAACCATATTGGCAGCCAACACCAACATACATTGACGTATATTCGGAAGTGATGACATTCCAGTTCAAATCCACCGGAATCACCATCTCATTTACGGTCAGGCTTTCCTTTGAGCCATAGGAAGAATCATCATATCTTATTTTTGTGTAGGCCATCAGAGCCTTGGCTCCGATAATAAGATTCAACGGATGTCTCTGGTCTCCGAACCTTATCATCCCACCTGCAGCTATTGAGAAAGGATATGCCTCATAACCAGTGTCATAAGAATATCCAACATCCGCTGACAAAGTTAATCCAAAGCGTATGCAAGATTGGCTGGACCTATAACTTCCGCGGGATGATGCATCTGACGACCTACTTTGTGACACCGATGTCTTGTAAACCGAGGAATATGCTTCATTATTCCGGGTGGCGGTGGCGTATTTGTCGCTCACATACCTGATTGTCTCGTCATCAGCGGCATATTCCATGGCCATTCTTTTGTCCGCGTAGGAGGATTCAGACGTGAACTTGTCCGCCATCAGGCGGGCGATCTTGCTGGAGGCGCGCTTGTCATAGGAACTGGCGGGATAATCCTTGCGGAATTGCTTCAGCGCGTCGATGGTGTTGACACGGAGGGCGTTGAAATAAGCCTGCGAGGTTGACAGGTCGGCGATGGCGTCATCGGCCTCCTGTTTGTAGATCCGGTGCTCGGACTCGGCGAGATACCGCTTGTAGGAATCTATCGTATTCTGGCCTTTGGCTTTCAGCCAGAGAGGAAGATCATCGATCCTGTCGGCCACATCCTCCCGGAACGCGGAATCAGGATATTTCTTCATGAACGCATCGAGACTGGCGACGCTTTGGCTGGCGACGGCATCGGTGTAATCCTTCCGTTCCATCGCGACACATTTGTCCAGAATCGCTTTCGCATCGGTGTTTGCAGGGTACTTGGCCAGAATCTCCAGGAAGGCGAATGTCATCAGGGTCCTCCGGGAATAATTCGCGCCTGTTCCGAAACCATCCTTGTCAAGTCTCCCTGATCTCGTAGGCATACTCAAGAACCTGCTCGACCTGTTCCTCATCAAACCATTCGTAAAAGACCTGTCTGAATCCGTCGTTCGCATCCAGAAGTATCTCTCTGGAGAAAAACTGTATTCCTGAGTTGGCTATTAAAGTCTGGACCCTAAGTCTCGTTTTATTTTGGGGTTATCATATTTTGCGGCTCCACTCTGCCCAGTGGTATGGCATTGCCGCAAATATAACGAATTTTGTCCGGAAAGCGAACATCTTTCTGAACCAATGAATATACGTGGCGGATAAGCGGCTCATAATCAATTAAAAGGCCAAAGTCCTGACGCTGGTAACGGCATCAGGACTTCGGTCTTTATATTCATTTACAGCACATTAAGTGCCACGGCTATTTTTTCAGGCCGGAGTTGAGGAAGGCTATGAAACCATCAACGGAAAGATTATAGCCACGGACCGGGGCAAGCTGGTTGCCTTCGGCGTCAAGAAGGGCATAGTTCGGCTGGGCGTTTACTCCGAACCGTGTACGGGCTATGTAAGAGTTCACACGACCGATCTCCTTCAAGGTCTTGCCATCCGGAGTGGTCAGCCATTCCGCCTCATCGAGTTTGGTCTTGTCATCCACATAAAGAGCCACAAGGACATATTCATTCCTGAGAATACTCAGGACTCTCGGATCGCTCCAGACGCGCTGTTCCATCTCGCGGCAGTTGACGCAGCCGTGGCCGGTGATGTCGACGAAGACGGGTTTGCCCTGGGCCTTGGCGGCGGCGAGGCCTTCCTCCAGGGTGAAGTAGCCGGTCAGACCGAGCGGCATCTTGAGGTCGTACTTCCGGCCGTAGGTGGAGACACCGGTCACTGAGCTTGTCGATGTGCTGGTTTCTTCGGTCGCTTCGATGGTCACCGAGCCTGTCGAAGTGGCCGTTCCAGCCGGAGTGTCCGCATAATTGTAAACCACAAAATCCTGAGTCTCAAGCGGAGGAAGGTAGCCGGACAGAGCCTTCAGCGGAGCGCCCCACATTCCCGGAATCATATAGACCACGAATGTGAAGACGGCGATCGCAAGGCCAAGCCTCGGCACAGAGACATGCTCCACAGGATCGTCATTCTTGAAACGTAGCTTGCCAAGAAGGTAAAATCCGAGAAGCGAGAACGTGACGATCCATATTCCTAAATATACTTCCCTGTCAAGCAGTCCCCAGTGGTAGGTCTGGTCAGCGACGCTGAGGAACTTGAAGCCAAGCGCCACCTCGATGAAGCCGAGCACGACCTTGACACTGTTGAGCCAAGAGCCGGACTTGCCTTTCATCTTTTTCAGCAGCGACGGGAACATCGCCAGGATCGTGAACGGCAAGGCGAAGGCGACGGAGAAGGCGAGCATCGTGACCATCGGAGTCCAGAACTCTCCCTGAGTTGATTTGATCAGCACCGTGCCGACAATAGGACCGGTGCATGAGAATGACACCAGCACAAGGGTCAGAGCCATGAAGAATATGCCGCCGAGTCCTTTGCCGCTGGACTTCGCGTCACTCTTGTTGGCAAGGCTGGACGGCAGCTCTATCTCGAAGGCGCCGAAGAAGGATGCCGCGAAAATCATGAACACGACGAAGAATATCAGGTTCGGCAGCCAGTGTGTCGCAAGCCAGTTGAATATGTCGGCGGTGACCGTATTCCCTCCGATTATCCATGTCAGGCCGATGATCACACTGATCGGAACAGTGTACAAAAGGACAATGAAGAGACCGTAGATGAAAGCCTTGAAGCGGCCTTCAGCGGCGGTCGAGGACTGTTTCATGAAGAACGACACCGTCATCGGCACCATCGGGAACACACATGGGGTCATCAGCATGGCGAATCCCCACAGGATGGCTTCGATGATCAAAGCCCACAGAGACACTTCGTTATCGCTATTATCACCGGATGCGATACCGGCCTCAAGCGATGAAGAGGCCTCTTCCGACTTAGTGTCAATGGTAACGTCATCCGAAGACGCACTCGCCGCAGGTACAGCCGCAGCAAGCGGAACGGAGAATTCCCATGATTCCGGAGCCGCGCAGAACCTGTCGTTGCATCCGCTCCATGAGACTTCACCTGTGACCGTGGCCTCACTGCCGGTCAGTTTGACCCTTTGAGTGAGTGTCACAGAATCAAAGAAAACTTTTTCTCCTTGGAAATCAGACGGTTTTGTCACCTGATTGAGACCACCGACCAATGAATATCCTTGATCGGAGGCGAATTCGATGGAAATAGGATTGTAGGCATGATCCACAGTGTAGATGTGCCATCCGTCCACAATGCTGGCCTTGAATGTCAGTTCATAGACATTCTCTGAAACCACCTTGCTGGAAACCGACCACTTGGCGGTGGCCTCCGGGGCTTGCGCAAAAGAGGCCACACTCCCGATAAGGAGTGCAGCCACCAACGCCACAGCTTTTTTGAAAGTATGTGTCATAGCGTCAAAACATTTGCCGTTATATTCAGAATGTTATTTAGCGTAGGCTACGGAACGGGTCTCTCTGATCACAGTGATCTTGACCTGTCCCGGATAAGTCATCTCCTCCTGGATCTTCTGGGCGATGTCAGCGGAGAGTCTTCCGGCCTGGTCATCGCTGACCTCCTCGGCGCCAACAATGACGCGGAGCTCGCGGCCGGCCTGGATGGCGTAGCTCTTTGTGACTCCAGGATAGGCGGCGGCAAGGTCTTCCATTCCCTTGAGCCTCTTGATGTAAGACTCGATGACCTCACGACGGGCTCCAGGACGGGCACCGGAAATCGCATCACCGATCATTACGATAGGAGAGATGATCGATGTCATCTCGATCTCTTCGTGGTGCGCGCCGATGGCGTTGCAGATCTCAGGCTTTTCCTTGTACTGCTCGGCCAGTTTCATACCAAGCAATGCGTGTGGAAGCTCCGGCTCCTCCTCGGAAACCTTACCGATGTCGTGCAGGAGACCGGCCCTCTTGGCGAGCTTAGGATTCAGACCGAGCTCGGCTGCCATGATGGCGCAGATGTTGGCGACCTCACGGGAGTGCTGGAGCAGGTTCTGACCGTAGGATGAACGGTATTTCATTCGGCCGATCAGTTTCACGAGCTCGATGTTCAGTCCGTGGATCCCAAGGTCTATGCAGGTTCTCTTACCTGTCTCAAGTATCTCGTTCTCAAGTTGTTTCTGAACCTTGGTCACAACTTCCTCGATACGCGCCGGGTGGATTCGTCCGTCAACGACAAGCTGGTGCAGGGCGAGTCTGGCAACTTCCCTGCGGACAGGATCGAACGCGGAAAGAAGAATGGCGTCAGGTGTGTCGTCAACCACGATCTCGACACCTGTGGCAGCCTCAAGGGCACGGATATTACGTCCCTCACGACCGATAATCCTTCCCTTGATCTCATCGTTCTCGATCGGGAATGTCGTCACGGCGTTCTCGATGGCGGTCTCGGTGGCCGTTCTCTGGATGGTGTTGATGACGATTCTCTTGGCCTCCTTGGAAGCGTTCAGGCGAGCCTCGTCCATCGTGTCGTTGATGTAGGCCTGAGCCTCGGTCCTCGCCTCAGCCTTCATATTCTCAATAAGAATGTTCTTGGCTTCCTGCGCGCTCATTCCGGCGATCGTCTCAAGCTGCTTGTTGGCCTGGGCGCTGAGTCTTTCATATTCCTCAGTCTTCTTGGTCAGGGTCTCCTGCTGGGCCTGGAAACTCGCCTTGGCGTTGTCAGCGTCACGCATCTTCCTCTGAAGCTCGGAATTCTGCTGGTTCAGAGAGTTCTCCTTCTGCTTGATCCTGTTCTCGGCGTCCTTGAGCTGGCTGTTCTTCTCGTTGATGTACTGCTCGTGCTCGCTCTTGAGCTGGAGGAACTTCTCCCTGGCCTGATGGATCTTGTCCTTCTTTATCCCCTCGGCTTCGATCTCGGCCTTGGCGATGATCTCGTTCTTCTGCCCTTTCAGAACTATTCTCTGAATGATTATGTAAGCCGCCAGCGCGATTACAGCACCGATCAGGACTCCTATAAAAAATTGCAACATAATATCAATAAATATTTTAAATGTTCTAATATTCCCTTATATGTCACCGTGGCAGTCCTCCCCTGTCCATCCACAGCGTCATCCGTAACAGTCCGGCGCAAAAAAAACGACCGACAGTCCGGAACGGAAACTGATCGATCGTCTGAGAAACATTAAAAAAAGCCGTTAGCCGCTTGTCAGAAATCTTAATGAATAAGATTTGAGATCCGCACCGGTTCAGAAATCCATCGTCACGCACACAGGCGCAATCCCCGAAGGTAACCTTGGTCCGTCATGGCCGGCTCGAGCAAACTCGGTTCCGTGGAACTTGTTGATTTGAGCACGTGGGACTAACGGCCGTCTTTTTCAATATTCTTGATGTAGGACTCAACATCCTCCTGAAGTTTTTTCGCCTCGGCATCAGCGTCGGCGACTCTCTTCTGGTAGGCCAACCTTCCGACCGCCTCGTTCAGAGCCACAAAGGAAAGTTTGTCGGAAAGGGTCTTGTTCGGGTACTTCGCGTCGTAAGCCGCCAGTTTCTGGTTGATGGCGTCCGCCGCAAGCCTCATCATCCGCTCCATCTCAGGAGAGGAGGCGACGAGGGGATATTCATTGCCCGCGATCTTTATCTTGATGTTCTGTCCCATTCCTAATTCTCAAGCAAGGCGATGCACTTGTCAATCTCCTTGATAAGTCTCTCTATCTTTTCCTTGGCGGCGGAACTGTCTCCGCCCACTCCGAAAGCTTCGGACAGATGAAGGTTGTTCACCTGTTGTTCCAAATCCTCAATCCGCTTCCTACAGGACTCATTCTCAGCCCCGCACCGCACCAACTCAGCCTGGAGCCTTTCACGCTCAGACCTTTCCGCTTCGTACAGCGCGATCAACTTTTCGATATCTGTCTTTATACCTTCAAGCATACCTCAGGACTGTTTTTACCTGCATGAGCGCAAATTTAGTAAAATATCTTCATTTGCACAAGAACTTCAACTGGCATCACCTATTAAATTCCAAGGAAAATTCATTCTCTTGTTTATCGCGCGCCATAGCGGCCTCATCACGCGCGTCGTCATTCCCCAAAGCCACGCCTCGTGCGCAAGAACCGCCACCACACTCACGAAGCAGACCTGCTCATCAGCCAGCGTCCGATTTGCTAAACCAAAGTAAATATTATAATTTTGCGACAATATGACAACAACAGCATAACCATGACAATAACAGTGGAAAACAGGGAAATACCGGTGCTGCTTCTGACGGGATACCTCGGGAGCGGCAAGACAACTCTGGTCAACAGAATACTCTCCAACAAGAAAGGCATCAAGTTCGCCGTCATCGTCAATGACATAGGCGAGGTGAACATCGACGCGGACCTCATCCAGAAAGGCGGCGTTGTCGGCACCACGGACGACAGCCTTGTCCCTCTCCAGAACGGCTGCATCTGCTGCACGCTGAAAATGGACCTTGTCGCCCAGCTGAACGACCTCTGCCGCTCCGGCAAGTTCGACTACATCGTCATCGAGGCGAGTGGAATATGCGAGCCCGCCCCTATCGCACAGACCATCTGCTCCTTCCCTAAGCTTGTTCCTGAATATGCCCAATCGAATATTCCGAAACTCGATTGCATAGTCACCGTTGTGGACGCTCTGAGGATGCAGAGTGAGTTCGCCTGCGGGGACGCTCTCAAGAAGGACAATCTGGAGGAGGATGACCTTGAGAATCTTGTGATCCAGCAGATCGAATTCTGCAACATCGTGCTTCTGAACAAGGCGTCCGAGGTGAAGCCCGAGGAGCTTGGCAGGGTCCGCAGCATAGTGAAGGCTCTGAATCCGAAAGTGACGATCTTCGAGTGCGACTATGGAGACATCGATCTTGACAAACTTCTGAACACCAGGATGTTCGATTTCGATAAGACGGCTACTTCGGCGGCTTGGATCAACGCCATCGAAGGAGAGGGCAACGAAGCTGATCATGATGACGATGACCACGATGAGGATCATGACGGGCATGGATATGACCATCATCACGAGGAACACGACCACGAGCATCACCACGAGGGGCACGAGCATCACCATCATCACGATCACGAGGGTGGCGAAGTCGAGGAATATAACATCGGGACCTTTGTCTATTATCGCCGTCAGCCGTTGGACATCAACAAGTTCGACTGGCTCGTCTCCAAAAAGTGGCCGAAGAACGTGATCCGGGCCAAGGGTCTGTGCTATTTTGCGGACGAGAAGGACAAGTGCTATCTCTTCGAGCAGTCCGGAGTCCAGAAATCCATCAAGGACGCCGGTCTGTGGTTCGCCACGATGCCGGAGGATCAGCTTCAGGAGATGATGCGCAGGGACAAGAATCTGCGTAAGGATTGGGATCCGGTCTATGGCGACCGTATGATCAAGATTGTCTTCATCGGGCAGAATCTTGACCGCAAACAGATAGCAGATCTGATGGATTCTTGTTTAGGGGAGTAAGAAGCTGTTTTGAATTGTTTGAAATGTTCTTTGAGGTGAAA
>FR893144.1 GCA_000433355.1 Alistipes sp. CAG:435
AGTAGGTCGCCGCCGTACTTCGGGGAGCCCCGACGTCGTATGACGTCGGGGCTCCTTTCTTTGTGTGCACTAGGGCCGCCTACTACGCCAGTATGCCTGCCTTATAGAATGAACTCCCCGACTGTACTGCTATGTCAGCCGGGGAGTCCTTTTTCATTGTCTCCTGAAGGTTTATTACTTCTTATAGGCCTCAAGTGCTTTCTCAAGAACCAGAAGTGATCGTCCTAAATCCTCAGTTTTGAGCACGTATGCCATCCGCACCTGATTCTTGCCAAGGTTTGGTGTGCTGTAGAATCCTGCTGCCGGAGCCATCATCACGGTCTCACCGGTGTAGCCTTCCGGGGTTCCGTCATCTTTGTACGAGAAGTCTGTCAGGCACCACGAACAGAAGTCCTCCGCGTTTTCTACAGGTAGTGACGCGATTGTATAGAAGGCCCCATTGGGCATTGGCGAATACACTCCAGGGATCTTGTTCAAGCCTGCGATAAAGAAATCACGTCGTGCGAGATATTCATCGAAGCATTCTTTTGAATATTCCTCGGTTCCTTCGATTGATGCTTCCGCGACAATCTGGCCGAGAAGTGGTGGACTGAGCCTTGCCTGGCAGAATTTAAGGATCGCTGCCATCGCTTCTTTGTTGTGACTGACTATCATTCCGATTCTCGTACCGCATTCCGAGTACCTTTTCGAGACAGAGTCTATGACCACAACATTCTGCTCAAGACCTTCAAGGCAAAGGGCTGAAAGATATGGTGCGTCCGTGTAACGGAATTCTCTGTAGACCTCATCGGCGAAGAGGTAGAGATCATGACTTAGAACGATGTCGCGAAGTCTCTGCAGTTCTTCTTCTGAATAGAGGTATCCTGTCGGATTGTTCGGATTGCAGATGAGAATGGCCTTGGTCTTGTCGGTGATCGCTTTCTCGAAGTCCTCCACTGAAGGAAGCGCGAATCCGTTCTCTATTTTTGATGTGACGGTCTTGACGGTCACTCCGGCGGTCACGGCGAACGATAGGTAATTGGCGTAACCCGGCTCGGTCATTATGATCTCATCGCCGGGATTCAGACAGGCCATGAATGTCAGAAGAAGAGCCTCAGAGCCTCCTGTTGTGACAATGATCTCATTGGCATTTACTTTTATCCCGAATTTGTCGTAATAACCGACCAGCTTGTCTCTCAGAGATTTGAGACCTTGGCTTGGACTGTATTCGAGAGTCGTTCTGGTTATTGTCTTCAATGAATCCAACGCTTTTTGAGGCGTAGGAAGATCCGGCTGCCCGATGTTTAGATGATAGACCTTTACCCCTTTGGCTTTTGCCGCGTCAGAAAACGGGGTCAGTTTTCTGATTGGTGAGGCGGGGATTTTTTCCCCACGAATAGAAATCTTCGGCATATTAATTATGTAGTTTGTCCAAATTTAGAAAAAATGTGGTTACCTTAGCAAAATAAATACAACTTTTTTAATATGAATGCCCGAATTCTTGTGGTCGATGACGAGGAGGACATCTGCGCGATTCTGAAATTCAATCTTTCCAAGGAAGGTTACGAGGTTGTGACCGCTAATTCCGCAGAGGAGGCACTGACGCTGGACATCGCGTCATTCAATCTGCTTCTTCTGGATGTTATGATGGGCGGAATGTCCGGCTTTGAGCTGACTGGGAAGTTGAAAACCGATCCAAAGACCGCCGGGGTTCCCGTGATATTCATAACAGCTCGTGACACGGAGGATGACGCAGTCGAAGGGCTTGATCTGGGTGCGGACGACTACATCTCCAAGCCGTTCTCGATCCGGGAGGTGGTTTCCCGGGTGAAGGCTGTGCTGAGACGGACCGCCGCGATACCGGATGCCAGCACGGGCATATTCATAGATGATGAGAAGAAGGTTGTTACGGTGGATGGTGCCGCTGTGGCGCTTACAAGGATTGAATATGAGATATTCAGACTCCTCTTCACCAACAAAGGGAAGGTTTTCCCGCGCGAGGATATTCTTTCAAAGGTTTGGCCTGACGATGTGATTGTCACCGACAGGACTGTGGATGTCAACATCACCCGCCTTCGCAAGAAGATCGGTGAATATGGGAACAGGATAGTCTCGCGCCACGGGTTCGGTTATCTATACGAGGAACAATGATAATACTGTTGTCTATAGTCGTTGTATTGCTGGCTCTTGCGTTGATTACGATGCAAGGACGGTATGTTCATCTTAAGAAATCCATAGATAAGGGGAAGGTGAGTATGTACGACAAACTGCGTGACAGTGAGGAGGATAAGACTCGCTTGAAGAGACAGCTGACTCAGAATGTGGCTCATGAGTTGAAGACCCCGGTCAGCAGCATCCAGGGCTATCTTGAGACGATAGTGTCCAACCCGGACATTGACAAAGAAACAAGGGACCAGTTCATACAGCGCTGCTATGCCCAAAGCCGCCGTCTGTCAAACCTTCTCGCGGACATCTCGACACTCAATAAACTCGATGACGCCCCTCAGGAATATGAGTTTCAACCAGTGAATATCCCGGATCTGCTTCAGTCCATCCAGCGGGACGTGTCCATGCAGATGGAGGATAAACACGTGACATTCAGGGCTTTGGTTGATCCGGAAGTGGCTGTGGACGGCAATCCTTCGTTGCTATATTCAATATTCAGAAACTTGACTGACAATTCCATCGCATACGGGGGCGAAGGGGTTACAATCACCGTGCAGGTCTTGTCGGAAAGCGCGGATTTCTATACCTTCAGCTTCTCTGACAATGGCCCAGGAGTGGCGTCCGAGCATATTCCTCATCTTTTTGAGCGGTTTTACCGCATTGACAAGGGACGTTCCCGCAAGATGGGAGGCACTGGTCTCGGGCTTGCGATAGTCAAGAACTCTGTGCTGCTTCATCATGGCAACATCTCTGTCCGCTTAGGCATCGCCGGAGGGCTGGAGTTCGTCTTCACGCTGCCTAAGGCGGCTTAGGCTTGCTGTAAGTGTGTGGTGGCTCTTCTCTGTTTTTTGTCACCACTTGTAATTTGGAAAAAAATTATTACTTTGGGAATAATATATTTGTTTTTATTAACTGGCGTAAGCCACAAAATCCATTTTTTTATGAAAAAAGTATTTGCCGCCCTTGCCGCCCTTGCGATGATGGTAGCGGTTGTTTCGTGCGAGTATGACTCGCCGGACATCAGGTTTCAGCAGACCACAACAATCACGAATGACTACAGTGAGGTCGTGAAGGCCCTTCTGGATCAGACACTGGCTCTCTCGAAAAAATGGAACTCATGGAGGACGCCATGAAGAGCCAGACAATGACCATCTCTGAAAAGATGAATCTTCTTGATGAGGCCTTGAGGAACCTATCCTTGACCCTTTCCCAGAAAATGGAACTCTTGACAAAGGCCTATGAGAACGGAGTCCTGAAGTACGAGGAAATGACCGGCAAACTGATCGGCGAGATTAATTCCATGAATATATCCACGGCGGAGAAACTTGACGCTGTCAAGAAGGCCATCGAGGCTCAGTCTTCCGACCTTTGCGCCAAGCTTGACTTGATAGGGAAGGCTCTCGCTCTTATCGAGAAGACCGCCGGTGAGGGCTTTGACAGCAACGTCCAGGCTTTGGCTCTTGTGAAGGCGGCGATTGAGTCGCTTTCCGGGTCGCTGGAGGAGAAGCTCGCGGCTGTCGAGAAGGCGGTGAGGGATCAGACGACGGATCTTAGCGCGAAGCTGGTTCTTATAGAGGCGGCGGTCAAGGCCGGATTTGCCGACAACGCGAAGGCTATCGATCTCGTCAGGACAGCCATCGGCTCGCTTCAGGGTTCTCTGGAGGAGAAACTTGCGGCTGTCGAGAAGGCGGTGAGGGATCAGACGACGGATCTTAGCGCGAAGCTGGTTCTTATAGAGGCGGCGGTCAAGGCCGGATTTGCCGACAACGCGAAGGCTATCGATCTCGTCAGGACAGACATCGGCTCGCTTCAGTCAAGGATGCCATCGGCACGCTTCAAGGTTCTCTGGAGGAGAAACTTGCGGCTGTCGAGAAGGCTGTGAAGGATCAGACGACGGATCTTAGCGCGAAGCTGGTTCTTATCGAGGGTGCGGTCAAGACTGGTCTTGCGGACAATGCTGAGGCGATTAAACTTGTGAAACAGGCGGTAGAGTCTCTTGAAGGAACTGTCGAAGAAAAACTTAAGGCTATCAATGAGACAATAGAAAGCCAGACCAATACCCTGTCCGGGAAACTTGCCGCGATTCAGGGTTCGTTGGATGCCGGTCTTGTGGGAGAAGACAGCACGCTCGGCCTTGTGAAGAAGGCTATAGATGCCTTGAACGCTACTGCGGGAACGGCCAATGATAAACTGGACGCCATCAAGAATGCGATCGACTCGCCTACTTCTGGGCTTAACGTGAAGCTTGAGGCTATAGAAGAGGCTTTGTCTCAGGGGCTGATTGATGTGACTAAGAAGCAGGATTTGATTCTGGCCGCACTCAACAGTGCGTCGACATACCATTTCACTGATGATGAACTTCTTGAGAAGGGGCAGGATTATTTATTGGTTGACGCCGCCTTCTGGGAGGCCAATCACGAGAACTATGAGGTGGTAAGGAAACTTAAGGAGTTGATTAAGTTATCTGTGCCACATAAATATAAGTTCTGGATCAAACTACCTTCCGGCAAGTACCCGATATCAGGCTCCGAGGACACAAGTTTTTATGGCCCCCTTTACACCGAAGGAGGAATTATGAAAGACATCATGAACTCGGGAGAAGTGATTCTTGCGGTTGATTGTGACTCTTATCTCAATCCGAAGTGGCACACTGTAAATGGACACAAATGTTACTATCTTAAGAAAGTCCATAAAGGTTGCAGATACAATTTTGTAGTGAAAGTGGGCGAAAGGGCTGCCGGCAAGAAACTCAAGGTGGAGGGTATGAATTCCAATGATCGTTTCATTCAAGTCACTTATGCTCAAGTTGGGGAATGCATTGAATATTGGCATCGGTCTGATGCGGTAAAGACCAGAACAGGAGTATGGGGATTTCAAGAGTTGCAGTATTACCCGTATCGATACCCGGATAATTCCGTAGAGTTTATAATAGTCGAAGATAATTAGTACCATTCGCTACTTATGAAAAGATATTTGACAATCATAATGTTGGCCTTGTCCTCGGGTCTCTTCGCTGATGTGGTGGCGCAGGAGCGGGGGAACAGTGCCTACCGCACCTCCACCTGGAGCCTTTATGCGGAGGGCGGCGCAACGATGGTGCACGGACTGGGGATGTCAAGCGTGGACGCTCCACCGGGTATGAATATCTTCCCGGAGATCGGAGCCGGTGTCTCGTTCAACATCCGTCCTTGGATCCGGCTTGGCTTGAACTACGATTTCTCGAAATATGCCCGTGAGCAGCGGTTCTCCGAGTTCCAGCCTCTGGGTGTTCCAACCGGTGATGGAACGCTTTCAGAGCAATACGGTGGCCTTGCATATTCAAAGATGTGGACTCATTATCATGCGGCTGACGCCACTGTAGAGTTCAATTTGATGGAATTTTGGCGGAATCGTGAGGACAAGCGCTTCAACCTTTATGCGGGAGCCGGTTTCGGCTGGCTCTTCGCCAAAGGGAACACTTATGACATCTCGATGGGGCACGAGCGGTGGAGCGAACCTTACAAGGAAACGATCAACACTTGGCTGGACGCCGTGAACACCAGGCATAAGTACGATGTCGGTTATGTTCCGATGCTGCTGTCCGCCGAGTTTGACGTGAGTCCAGTGGTGACGGTTGGCCTGCAAGGTAACTACAAACGGCTTCTGAAATGTGACAACGCTCCAAAGGGAATAGGCACCGCCTCAGTGGTTTTGAGACTGAATATTTTAGGCTCAAAATCCGGCTACAAGAGCACTGGACGGAAGTTGCGTGAGTCCGAGCTCGCTCTGGCCGCGATGACTGTGGCCGGCGCTGCCGCGAAGGCGGACTGTGAGGCTTCCGGAAAGGCTAAGGATGAGGCTCTCGCATCTGCCAAGACCGAGAACGCAGCGCTGAAGTCCCGGGTGGAGGCCCTTGAGAAAGAAAACGCAGGGCTTAAGGCGCGCCGCACCAATGAGGTTCTTCAGGATCTTACCGTTCAGTTCTCCAATGACAGTTTCAAGCTCAGCGCTGCCGCAAAGACTGATCTTGAAGCTTTCGCCGGACGGCTTAAGTCCACGGAGGGCGTTGAGCTTGTTGTTGTCGGAGAGGCTTCCGCAACAGGCTCCAGCGGGCATAACCTGAGACTCAGCGAGCTTCGCATCGAGACCGTTCTTGACTACTTGAGAAAGCAAGGAGTTGATTGCAGCCGTGCCCTCCGCCAGCCTCTCGGCGATTCCGGCAAGGACACTTCTGACGCGGCTCGCCGCGCGACAATCCTTGTTGTCTCCCGTGGGGAATAAATAACAGATAATCAACGTGATAAAAGGACGTCCTCCCACCATGTAGGAGGACGTCCTTGTTAATGTAAAGATATTCAGACGATTGGCTTCCACAGTGCCACCATACCCCTGCTAACTATTCCCTGAAGCCTTTGGAGGCGCGGAGGAGGTGGCGGAGGGAGCTGGTGAGCTCACGGGTCTCCTGAAGGAGGTTCAGGTAGAGGTAGGCCACAGCTATGTTCTCCTTGGATGACTGCATCCGCTGCATCTGGGCCTCACGGGCCTTCTCAAGACAATCCTTCAGTTCCTCGGCCTCGCGGCGAACCTCATCGACCTCATCGTAGGAATCTGTCTGGAGAATCTTCTCGGTGCGTCTCAGGAGGAACAGAACCGTGTCCCTCAATGGGATATATTCCTTGACCTGCTCTTTGCTCAGCGGCACGAAATTGTTGTCCACGTGCTCCTCGCAAGGGTCGGCGATACGCCTTAGGCAGTATAGGATCTCTTCACAGGAGTTCCTTCCGAGGTGGAACCAGGTGTTCTTCTCCATCGCGACCTCCGGGTCAATTTTACGGAACCCGATCATCTCCTTACGTCTGCTGTTCTTCAGCTCCTCCCTCTTGCGTCTCATGGTGCTCTCAGCCTTGTGCAGCATCCCGAGATCCTCCTTGATGAAGCCATCGGTGATCTGGCGGAAGGTTGTGTTGACATATTCAAGGAAATCAGACTGGCTGTCGGCTATGTGCTTGCTCAGAAGCGTAAGGATTTCGCTCTTGTCGGTGCTGAGCATCATCTGGTTGAAGGTCACGTCTCCGTTCTCTTCCTCCGCCTTTTTCTTGTAGCGGATGTTGCTGCGGATGAGCAGGAAGATCGCGAGCGCCATCATGATGCAGGCGGCGACGAAGCCTCCGACGTGCATCAGCATAGCCACGAGGAAGCAGAGAATGAAGGCCGCTCCGGCTGTGATGAACCAGCCTCCGATGACGGAGACGACACCAGTCACTCTATAGACAGCGCTCTCTCGTCCCCAGGCACGGTCGGCCAGAGAAGAACCCATCGCTACCATGAATGTGACGTAAGTTGTTGAAAGAGGTAGTTTAAGGGATGTTCCGAGGGCTATCAGCAGACCTGCCACAACCAGATTGACCGTGGCCCTGACCTCATCGAACGCCGCTCCTTCCGGAAGTCTGGCCTCGTCGGTGTTGAAACGCTTCTCGCACCAGGCCTTGACGTTGTCCGGTACGACATCCTGGAAGAAATTGGCGGTGTTGTTGGAGAATCTGACCAGAACCCGGGCTATCTTCGACGAGCCGAACATCTCGTCACCCTCGCTCTGCCTGGAAAGGTCCACGGAGGTCTTGATCACGTTGTGGGCTTTCTTCGATGTCGCGAGCGAGAACACCATCACCGCGCCTGCCGCCACAAGGAATATCATCGGACTTTTGGCCGGTCCCTCAAGGGATGACATCATGAAGGTGGAAGGGTCCGAGGCTCCGCTTGAGGCAAAGTCAGTGTAGGCGGAATATCCCGCCAGAGGCACTCCGATGAAGTTGACGAGGTCGTTGCCGGCGAATGCCATCGCAAGGGCGAAAGTTCCCATCAGTACCAGAATCTTGAACACATTGACTTTCAAGAAATAGAGAAACTGCATGATGGCTGTTGACGCGAGGAAGCATATTCCCAGAATGGCAAGGGTGTGATTTTGGATATATTCGTAGATTTCCGGCGTGACGAAAGACATGCTTTTGATGCCTTTGAACAGCATGAAGTAGAAGATGGCTGTCGTGGCGACACCCCCGAATATTCCTATCTTCCACTTGAGGTTCTTCTTGTAGGTGAATGTGAAGACAAGACGGGAGATGTACTGCAGGACGATTCCGAAGAAGAACGCTATGGCGACGGAAACGAATATGGCCATGATCATGCCGAGCGCCTTCTCCGTGTTCATCAGGTCGCCTACCGTCAGTCCGGTGGTGTCGTTCGCCAGCTTCAGAAGCACGAATGCCGTGGTGCCTCCAAGCAGCTCAAACACAAGGGAAACCGTGGTCGAGGTCGGCAGTCCGAGGTTGTTGAATATGTCAAGCAGGATCACGTCAGAGATCATCACAGCGAGGAAGATGAACATCAGCTCCTTCAGGGAGAACATCGCCGGATGGAATACTCCATTCCTTGCGACTTCCATCATTCCGTTGCTCATCGTCGCTCCCATGAACACTCCGACAGCGGCCACGATGATGATTGTCCTGAACTTGGCCACTTTGGCGCCTATCGCTGAGTTCAGGAAGTTGACAGCGTCGTTGCTGACTCCGACCATCAGGTCGAACACCGCCAGCACGAACAGGAATACCACAAACACAAGGTAAATCTCACTCATAAATCTTTCCTCTCTATTACGAACGCAAAATTCACCATAAAATGTTACCGGACGATTGCAGCCGTGTTACATTTCGGTTACAATCTATTGTTTGTATTGGTGGAGCTTCGGCAAGCCCAAAGCATAGCCACTTGACAGCGGAAAAATCAAATGGCGGATTTTGGTAACGTGCAAAACCCGCCATTTGCCTTTTTTCCGCTGTCATCAAGCACGGTAGAGGCCGGCTTATGATTGTGTGTGCCCCTGTATGGGTATAATGTTCCAACCCTTGAACCGAAGTGACTACACAACATAAAAATCCCTCTGAAAGATTTCCAGAGGGATAGCAAATGGATGTGTCGGAAAATTATTTAGCCTTACCCTGCTTGGCCACAGCCTCCTGCTTGCGCTTGAGCTCCTCAGGATCAGCGAGATAGTAATCCTTCACGAGATTGAGGTCGTCATCGAACTCGAACACGTAAGGAGTCGCTGTCGGGATGTTCAGGCCGACGATGTCAGCGTCTGAGATTCCCTTGAGGTGCTTTACGACACCACGGAGGCTGTTGCCGTGAGCCACAACCACGATGTTGTCGTGCTGCTTGAGGGCAGGGAAGATCTCGCACTCCCAGTAAGGCATAACACGCTCGATGCAGTTCTTAAGAGCTTCTGTGCGAGGAATGTACTGGTCTGGAACGAGAGCGTAGCGAGGATCCTTGGTAGCGCTGTTAGGATCGTCCTCAGGAAGGTTGTGAGGAGCCACGTCGAAGCTGCGGCGCCAGATGAGCACCTGCTCGTCACCGTACTTCTGGGCGGTCTCGGCCTTGTTCAGACCCTGAAGCATTCCGTAATGCTTCTCGTTGAGCCTCCAGGTCTTCTTTACAGGGATCCAGTCGAGATCCATAGCGTCGAGGACGTTGTTGAGGGTCTTGATGGCTCTCTTAAGATAAGAGGTGTAGGCCACTTCGAAGGTGATTCCGGCCTCTTTGAGGGCCTTTCCGGCGTCGAGGGCTTCCTGAACGCCCTTCTCGCTGAGGTCAACGTTGGTCCATCCTGTGAACCTGTTCTCCTTGTTCCACTGGCTTTCGCCGTGACGGATAAGTACTATTCTTTTCATATTCCTAAAAATTTTGGTTTATTCCAATTGCCCGGTCACTGAGCATGTCGAAGTGACCGGGCTGCAAATTTACATCATTATTCCGATTCGTCAAATTGGTTGCCCATAATCATAAGCAGCTTGTCGCCGACCTTGAGCTTGACTGATCCGTCAGGAACAATCAACTCACCGTCCCTCTTTATCATCACAACACGGGTCCCCTCCGGTAATGCGACTTCCTTAAGTGTGTCACCGGCAGGGGGATCCGTCTCCGTCAGCCTGTGGTCCATCAGCTTGCCGGCCTCCTCCGGGATCTCGATTCCGAATGTCTCCGGAGCCTTCTCCTGAGGCAGGGCAAGGTTCAGCTTGCGCGCCACCGCAGGAATGCTCATGCCTTGGATCAGCATGGAAACCATCGTGATGAAGAATACGATGTTGAAGATCTGTCCGGAGCCCGGAATGTCAGCCACGACAGTGAATATGGCGAAGATGATCGGAGTGGCTCCTTTCAGACCTACCCAGGAGATGAACACCCTTGCCCTGAACGAGAGCTTCCTGAAAGACAGGAGCGAGATGAACACCGCCAACGGACGGCCTATAAAAGTGAGGAATATTCCGATGAGAAGTGCCACGGGAGCCACGGACAGCATCTCCTTAGGGTTCACGAGAAGCCCAAGCGTGAGGAACATTCCCATCTGCATCAGCCAGGTGACCGTGTCGCTGAACCTGAAGACCTCTCTCTTGTGGGCCATCGGCTTGTTGCCTATGATCACACCGGCGAGGTAGATGGCGAGGAATCCGTTGCCGTTGACGAGTCCGGTGATCGAGTAGATGAAGAACCCGATGCTCAGCACGAGGATGGCATAGAGTGAGGCTCCGTTCAGTTTCAGTTTCCCGAGAGCCCAAGAGAAAGCCCTGCCGAGACCCACACCCATAATAGCTCCGATTCCAAGCTGCATCGTGAATGTCAGCAAGGCGTTGCCGATCATCCGTGGGTAGTCGATGTCGATTCCGGAGGCCGGCTCGAAAAGCTGCTGGGCGCATTGGATCAGCACGATGGTGATGACGTAGGCCATCGGGTCGTTGGAACCGGACTCCAGCTCAAGGACCGGCTGGAGGTTCTCCTTCAGCTTCATCTTTGCGTTCCTCAGGATGTTGAACACTGACGCTGAGTCGGTTGACGACATCACGGCCGCAAGCAGAAAGCACATCACGGTGGACATTCCCTCGGAGAGGTGTCCCACCCTTGTCAACAGATAAATGAATCCGCCCGTGAACAAGGCCGTCAGGAACACCCCGACGGTGGACAGCACGATTCCTTCTTTTAGTACGGGTTTTATCGTGTCGAACTTCGTCTCAAGACCGCCGCAGTATAGGATTACACATAGCGCTATGGTACCGATGAACTGTGCGATGTGGAAATTGTCGAACGCGAGTCCTAATCCATCGACACCGAACGCCATTCCGACGACGATGAACAGGAGCAGGACCGGGATTCCGAACTTGAAACCGGCCCGGCTGATGAGTATCGCCGTGAAAATCAGGATGGATCCGATGAGGAGTATATTCTCAGGGGAAAACTGTATCATAATATTCTGTGTTTCTGTTCATAGTCGCGGCACCAGTCCCGCAGCGGGCAATCGTCGCATTTCGGGTTTCGGGCCGTGCACGTGTACCGTCCATGGAGGATCAGCCAATGATGTGCCCTTGCCCTCAGTTCCGCCGGGATGTACGACTCCAGTTCCTTCTCGACAGCCTCGACTGTCTTTCCGTCCGACAGTCCCATCCTGTGGGATACACGGAAAACGTGCGTGTCAACAGCGATGACCGGTTTGTCATAGATCACGGAGGCAAGCACGTTGGCCGTCTTGCGTCCGACTCCCGGGAGTGTCATAAGCTGGTCTATGTCCGACGGGACTTCGCCGGCATATTCCCGCAACAATTTTTGAGCCATTCCGATGAGGTGCGCGGCCTTGCTGTTGGGGTAGGAGATGCTTTTTATAACCGCCAGCACGTCCTCGAACGACGCGGAGGCCAGATCCTCGGGCTTCGGAAACCTTCTGAACAGTTCCGGTGCGACCATATTCACCCTTTTGTCCGTGCATTGCGCGCTTAAAATCACCGCCACAAGCAGCTGGAAAGGGGATTCGTAGTGCAGTTCGGTCCTGACTTCCGGTTGGTTGGCCTGGAACCAGGAAAGTATGTGATGGTATCTGTCTTTTTTCAGCATAGGTCTAAATGGTCAGAGCCAGATCAATAACCTCGTCGTTAAGGTTCTCCTTGCACCTCTCGTCCTTGCAGACGAAGACCCTGCCGGGATATTTCTCGAAGATGGTCCTGTTGTGGGTCACCATCACGATGGCCGTGCCGTCCTCCTTGTTGATTCCGGTCAGCAGGCGCAGGATTCCGTCGGCGGTCTCGTTGTCAAGGTTGCCGGTCGGCTCGTCGGCGATGATGAGCCTTTGCCTGTTCAGCAGGGAACGGGCTATGGCGATGCGCTGCTGCTCGCCTCCGGAGAGCTGGTGTGGCATCTTGTGCGCCTTGTTCTCCATCCCGACATCGGCCAGGACCTCGACGATCCGTTTGTCGATCTCGTTCCGGTCCTTCCATCCGGTGGCCTTCAATACAAACTCCAGATTGCTCTCGACCGTCCTGTCCATCAGCAGCTGGAAATCCTGGAACACGACTCCGATCCTGCGGCGGAGATAAGGAATATCCTTGTCTCTCAAGCCGTTGAGCTTGAAACCGCAGACCTCTCCGGAGCCCTTCTCAAGAGGGTTCTCGCCGATCATCGTGCGGATGATCGAAGTCTTGCCGGTTCCGACCTTGCCGACGATGTAGATAAAGTCTCCCGGAAATATGTCCATATCAAGCCCGTAGATCACGGTACTTTCTCCGTTCACGATGTCCGCGTCCTTGAATGAGACCAGCGGCTCGCTTTTTGATGCTGATAGCGCGTTCACTTCCATAGTAACGCAAATATACTTTATTTTTCGGGTATATTTAGGAAATATGTATGTTATTTTTCATTTTCCTTAAGTAAATTTGTAGAATATTTTTCGCTGATGAAAATGATTGGAAACTATATGAAAAGCAAACTTGCCGCAGCGTTTCTGGCGGCGCTCTCACTTGGCGCGGGGACGGCCGTGTCGGCTCAGGAGGCCGGACAGGACCAGTACCGTCTCGCCACCGAACTCTACGGACACGGGATGTTCGAGAGGGCGGGAAGCATATTCGGAGAAATCTATGCCGGAACAGGGGATGTGACCGCAGGCGGCTATGAGGCCCTTTGCTCCGTCCGGCTGCAGGAGGTCGGGAACGAGACCTTGGCCGATGAATATATCGCCGCGCACCCGTATTCCATCCTCGTGCCGCAGATTCATTTCTACAAGGCTCTGAATCTGTTTGACAGACAAGATTATAAGGCTGCCGCCGCCGAGTTCGACAAAGTGCCGGAGAAAAGTCTGCCGGCCGATCTGGTCGCTGAATATGCTTTCAAACAGGCATATTCATACTTCGAGACCGGGGATCTGGCGAAGGCCAAGTCTTTGTTTGAGAAGTCGGAGAAGAGGGTGCAGTCGGACTACACCGCGCCGTCGAGATATTCATTGGGCTACATCAACTATTCGGAGAAGAATTTCGATGAGGCGTTTGATTGGTTTGAGAAGGCGGCGAGAGACCCTCGTTTCACCGAGATGTCCAATTCCTATATGGTCGAATGCCGCTTTATGAGGAAGGATTATTCATACGTCCTGAAAAATGGTGTCAAGGTGTATGAGAACGCGCCGAAGGAGCGTCAGAGGCATCTCGCGAGGATAATCTCCGAGTCCTACCTGGCCAAGGGCAACACCGCCAAGGCCAAGGAATATTACGATGTGGCCCGGAGCGGGGATAACGATATGGACCGCAACGATTATTTCTACGCCGGCTCGCTTCTCTACGCCACCGAGGACTACAAGGGAGCCATCGAGAACTACTCGCTGATGCGGAACAGAACCGACTCGATCGGGCAGATAGCGAACTACAATCTGGCCTACAGCTACATCCAGACTGGTAACAAGGTCGCCGCGCTCGACGCATTCAAGGCCGCCTCGGAACGGTCGTTCAACCCGGACATCCAGGAAGACGCGCATTTCAACTATGCCAAGCTGTCTTTTGACCTGAACCACAACCCTTCGGTCTTCAACGACTATCTTGCCAAATATTCCGACAAGAAGAAGGGAGAGAGGATCTACAGCTATATGGCGCTGGCCTCGCTCTACAGCCACGATTACGCCGGAGCCGTGGAGGCATATTCCAACATAGATATGCTGGACAAGGACCAGAAAGCCAACTATATGAAGGCCAATTACCTGCGTGCGGAGCAGCTTGTGGAGACCGGCTCCTGGAGGGACGCTGTACCTTTCCTCAGGGCCTCCTCGTTCTATTCGGACAAGCGCTCTCCGTTCTCGCAGCTTTCGAGGTACTGGCTCGGCGAGTCCTACTACCGCAGCGACCAGTTCGACAAGGCTCTGGAGACTTTCAAGGACCTGTACAACAACTCGGCGCTTGAGGGCAAGACGGAAGGTCGGCTGATTCCTTACGATCTGGCTTACTGCTACTTCCGCCTCGGCGACTACGACAACGCCGCCAAATGGTTTGATGAATATCTCCAAGGCCGCAACCTGACCGAGGGGGAGGATGCCGCCGTGCGCCGCGCGGACTGCGATTTCATCCGCAAGGACTACAAGACAGCCGTCACTGAATATGAGAACGCCTTGAAGCGTTTCCCTTACAAGGACAATCTCTACCCGAACTACCGCGCCGGCATAGCCTACGGACTTATGGGGAATATGAACGGCAAGATCGGAGCGCTTTCCAAGGCTATGAACACAAATCCGTCAGTGGAATATTACTCTGACGCTATGTTCGAGCTCGGAAGGGCCTACGTCGCCGCCGGCAGGATCGATGACGCTGTCTCCGCTTTCACGAAACTTCGCTCCTCCACCAAAGACAAGACCATTGTCGCCCGCTCCCTCATCGAGCTTGGAATGATTTCAAGGAATATGTCCGAGTACGACCAGTCCCTTGGCTACTACAAGCAGGTGATCACCGAGATGCCCGGCACTGAATATGCCCAGGACGCTCTTCTCGCCATCGCGTCGATATTCCTGTCGCTGGGACGGACGGCGGAGTATCGAGTCGATCTACCAGTCGCAGGGACGTACGGACGAGTACATTGATTTCGCCGACAAGGCCGGTGTGATCAAGGACAAGTCTGACAGCGAGAAGGAGACTATGTACTTCAACGCGGCCGAGCAGGTGTTCCTCACGGAGAACTACAATAAGGCTTTGGCCTCTCTCCAGACATATCTTGAACGTTATCCGTCCGGTCAGAAAGTACCTGAGGCTGAGTTCTATGTCGCTGAGTGCTACAGGAATATAGGCAAGAAGGAACAGGCTTGCGATTGGTATAGGAAGTCTATGGAGAAAGGTGATGGATCGGCGTTCGCCGAGACGGCCATCCTGAACTTCTCAAGGCTGTCCTATGACCTGCAACGCTACAAGGATGCGTTCGGTGGCTATTCCTCACTGCTTCAGGAGGCCAGGATAGAGAACAACAAGCACACGGCCAGAGTAGGGATGATGCGTTCCGCCTACAAGGCCGGAGACTGGACATCGGCACAGTCCTGCGCGGACAAGGTGAAGGCTGACGGAAAGAGCACGGCGGCGGAGATCCGTGAGGCTGACTACTTCAAGGCCAAGTCGTTGCTTTCGATGAACGAGCGCGAGGCTGCGTTTGAGATATTCGCAAGCCTCAGTTCCGCTCCGTCCACCGCCGAAGGTGCGGAGGCTGCCTATATGATCATTCAGGATGCCTGCGACCAGGGTAAGTATGACACCGTCGAGAAGAAGGTCTATGCGTTCGCCGAGAAGGCCGGGGACCAGAGCTATTGGCTTGCGAAGGCGTTCATCACCCTTGGTGACTCGTTCGCCGAGCAGGATAATCTCGCTCAGGCCAAGGCCACGTTCGAGAGCGTCCAGAACGGCTACAAACCTGCCGAGGGTACGTCAGATGATGTGCTTGACAATGTCAGGATGCGTCTTGAGAAACTTAAAACCATGATGTAGTGGAAATGAATATGAGAAAGATATATCTGGTTTCCGCGGCAATGCTGATGACCGCCGCGGTCTCTTTCGGACAGAATTTCAATCCGACCGTCGAGGTCACCAACACCTATCAGGGCAACGCTTCGGAGGTTCACAAGCCTTTGCTCGGGATGAACGTGCCGGACTCGCTGCTCCGCTTCGACCTGGACTTTGACTATGAGGTGTTTGAGAAGCCTTACCAGGGAGCCTACAGCTTCAAGCCTTATATGCTGAATATGAGGCCGGCCAAGGATGCCTGGAGGGGACGTAAGCTTTATCTCAAGGCCGGCGCCGGTTACACTCTCCACCCTCGGTTTGAGTTCGTCTTCAGTCCTGAGCAGAGTGGACCGTTCCAGATGAGCGTGTACGCCAGCCATAAGTCGTATTTCGGTAACTATCACGAAATCAAACCTGAATTGAAGGACGACCTTTATCGTCTTGAGAAATCCGGAAACGGATTCAAAGGTTATGACGCTTTGACTTCCGCCGGTTTTGACGGGCGTTATAACTGGGACAGGGCCATTCTTTCATTCGGCCTTGGCTATTACGGAGTCGCTGCCAAGGACTCTCGCATGTCCCGTTGCCTCAACGCTTTTGATTTCAAAGCCAGAGTCCGTTCCAACAACGATGCGGAGTCGTATTTCTATTACGATGTGGCAATGAAGGGGAGAATCGCCAGTGACAAGATGGATCTTGACAAAATACCTGTCAGGATGTATTCCGGCGGGTTGTCGGGCAAATGGAATATACTCTCGCCGGACAGGCAGGGAGAGTCATGGTTCGTCTTGGATGGTCTGGCCGGAACGGTTCTTGACAGCCGTCGGAGCATCCTTGTCGGATTCGAAGGAGAGACGGCTTCCTACGGTAGGTTCTATGACGGTAACATAGGACGTGTCGCCCTGGTTCCGAGCTATCGGCTGCAGTCCGGGCGTTGGAACTTGAATCTGGGAGTGAAATTCGAAGCCATGTTCAGAAATGATGCCTCTGACACTTTGGCTTTCCGTAAGATGGGGGGCGGTAAGGGACAGATTGTCTATCCCGATGTCCATGTCAGTTTCGCTGCCGGGAACGGTGTGGCTCTTTACGCGGACGCTACAGGTGGAAGCCGCCTGAACACATATTCATCCCAGATCGCAGGCACTCATCATTATAACCCATTGTTCCTTACTCCTGCCGATCATGGTTTGATGACATCCATGATTGACAATTCGGTTGAGAATCTCAATGCCAGAATAGGTGTGAAAGGGACAGTCTCCTCCCTGTTCCGGTTCGATGTCAATGGCGGCGTGGGGATTTATGAGAACCTTTTGATGGAGTCTGGCCGGTTCGTGGAGTCATCTTTCTTCGCCAATGCGTCGTACTCCGATGCGAACCTGATTTTTGCCAATGTTTCGCTGGGGTATCAGTCCGAACGTTTGGATGTGGAGGCCGACTTGCGGTACAGAAGCCTGTCGTTCCCGGACAAGGATGCGGACAATCTCGGATTCGCTCTCCCGAATTATAGCGGGGATTTGAGGATGAAGTACAACATCAATTCCCGACTTTACGCCGGGGTCTCTGTCTCGGCTTCCTCATGGCGTGAGGGACGATGCGGAAGATTGGCTTTTAAGGAACACCCTGACTTGGTTGAGGATTCTTTTGAGTATGCTTTTGAGGAGATGGTTGAGGCCCGGATTCCTGGCTATGTCGATTTTGGACTGAACTGCGGCTACAAGTTCAATCGCAAGTGGACTCTGTGGCTGGAGTCCGGCAATCTGCTTTGCCAGACGATCCAGAGGACGCCGTTCTATGCGGAGAAAGGACCTTGGGTCACCGCCGGAATATCTCTGAATCTTTAAGAATATAAATACAGCTCGATTGAGGGCAATGTGGAAATAAATTTCGCATTGCCCCTTAAATTTATTATATTTGTCTGTTTTATGGGCAAACCATATTAATAGATAATTATAGGCGATAGAATATGATTGAGAACGAAGAGATGAAGAAAGCGGAAGAGCAATATTCCGCAAGTAGTATCCAGGTGCTGGAAGGACTTGAGGCGGTGAGGAAAAGACCTTCGATGTACATCGGCGACATCGGGGAGAGGGGACTCCATCATCTTGTCTATGAGGTGGTTGACAACGGTATTGACGAGGCGATGGCCGGTTACTGCACCGAAATCGGTGTCACCATCCTTCCTGACAACTCGATAAGGGTGTCGGATAACGGACGTGGAATCCCTACCGGAATGCATCCAAAGGAGCACCGTTCCGCCCTTGAGGTCGTGATGACAGTCCTTCACGCCGGTGGTAAGTTCAACAAGGACAGCTACAAGGTGTCCGGAGGTCTGCACGGAGTCGGCGTTTCCTGCGTGAACGCCCTTTCTGACAGCCTGATCGCTGAGGTTCACCGTGAGGGGCATATATTCGTGCAGAAATATTCAAAGGGCAAGCCACTCGCCCCTGTGGAGATTGTCGGAGACTGCAATGACACCGGAACCATCATCACCTTCCATCCCGATCCGACCATATTCACCCAGACAATTGTTTATAAATATGACACCCTCGCCGCGAGGATGCGTGAGCTGGCCTATCTGAACAAAGGCATCAAGATCACCATCACCGATGAGAGGGAACTGGTTGATGAATATGTCACCGATGAGAACGGCAACTCGAAGCCGACCGGAAAACAGCTTTACCGCGGGGATATTTTCTATTCCAAGGAAGGCCTCAAGGAGTTCATTGACTATCTTGACGCCGGTGCCACACAGCTCATCCCTGAGCCTGTGTGCGTGCAGAGCGACAAGGTGATACCTATCGACATCGCCCTCTCGTACAACAACGGATTCTCCGAGAAGATATATTCATACGTCAACAACATCAACACCATAGAGGGTGGAACCCACCTTCAGGGGTTCAAGATGGGTCTTTCGCGTTCGCTGAAGAACTATGCGGAGAAGAACAATCTGCTCGCGAAGTTCAAGGGTGACCTCGCGCCGGAGGATTTCCGTGAAGGTTTGACCGCTGTGGTTTCGGTGAAGATCGCCGAGCCGCAGTTCGAGGGACAGACCAAGACGAAACTCGGTAACCCGGAGGCGACCTCCGCTGTGTCCCAGGCCACTTCAGCGGCTATGGACCAGTATCTTGAGGAGCATCCTAAGGAGGGTAAGCTGCTCATAGAGAAGATCGTGCTTGCAGCCACCGCCCGCAGCGCCGCCCGCAAGGCCCGTGAGATGGTGCAGAGGAAGACCGCTATGACGGGAGCCGGAATGCCTGGCAAGCTGGCTGACTGCTCTGAAAGGAATCCTGAGATCTGCGAACTCTTCCTCGTCGAGGGAGATTCCGCCGGTGGAACAGCCAAGCAGGGACGTGACAGAAGGATCCAGGCCATCCTCCCTTTGAGAGGTAAGATCCTGAACGTGGAGAAGGCCGCGGGTGACCGCGCGTTCGACAGCGTTGAGGTCAGGAACATCTACACCGCCCTCGGAGTCACTGTCGCCCAGGAGGATGAGAACGGTGAGAAGAAGATGGATCTGAGCAAGTTGCGTTACCACAAGGTCATCATCATGACCGATGCCGATGTCGATGGAAGCCACATCGCCTGCCTTATCCTGACGTTCTTCTTCCGCTATATGTTCGACCTCATCAAGAACGGCTATGTCTATCTCGCCACACCTCCGCTTTACCTTGTGAAGAAAGGCAAGGAGGAAGTATATTGCTGGACCGACGAGCAGAGGTTCGAGGCCACGGCACGTTTGGGAAAGGGTTCCGACAAGGGTGTTACCGTACAGAGGTACAAAGGTCTTGGTGAGATGAGTGACCAGCAGCTTTGGGACACAACTATGGATCCGGCCAAGAGACGTCTGCGCAAGATCACGATCGACAACGCCGCCGAGGCCGAGAGGACATTCTCGATGCTTATGGGAGACGATGTCCCTCCGAGAAGGCAGTTCATCGAGGAGAACGCCCACTACGCTAATATTGACGCATAAATAATTAAAACAGAATACAAAATGCTTGACATTTTTGACAGAATCGAAAGGGACTCAGGCGGTCCTATCGGACAGTATTTCAATCAGGGCTTCGGCTATTATATGTATCCGAAACTTGAGGGCGAGCTTGGCCCTCATATGACATTCAACGGGAAAGAGGTCCTGAACTGGAGTCTGAACAACTATCTCGGACTCGCTAACCATCCTGAGGTGCGCAAGGCTGACGCCGAGGGTGCCGCTAAGTGGGGACTGGCCTATCCAATGGGAAGCCGTATGCTTTCCGGCCACACCGCCCTGCACGAGAAACTTGAGAGGATGTTCGCTGATTTCGAGAAGAAGGAGGACGCGTTCCTGTTCAACTTCGGCTATCAGGGAATCGTCTCCGCGATCGACTGCCTTACCGCCCGTCACGATGTGATCGTCTATGACGCTGAGGCTCACGCCTGCCTCCTTGACGGAATCCGTCTCCACATCGGCAGCAAGTACAAGTACCGCCACAACAATATCGTTGACTGTGAGAAGGTTCTGGCCAGAGCCTGCAAAGAGGCCGAGGAAAGCGGCGGAGGTGTCCTTCTCATCACCGAGGGCGTTTTCGGTATGACCGGTGCGATGGGAATCCTCGACCAGATCGTCGAACTCAAGAAGAAGTACAGCTTCCGGATATTCATTGATGACGCGCACGGATTCGGCCTTCTGGGCGAGCACGGACGCGGAACTTCCGAGGAACTGCACTGCATGGACGGCATCGATCTTTACATCGGCGCGTTCGCGAAGTCGATGGCCTCGATCGGAGGCTTCATCGCCGGTCCTCGCAAGATCATCAACTACCTGCGTCTGAATATGCGCTCGCAGATGTATGCCAAGTCACAGCCGATGGCGTTCGTGTACGGCAACATCAAGCGTCTGGAGATCATCATGTCACCGGAAGGCGACGAGCTCCGCAAGAAGTGCTGGCACGTGACCCACACTCTTCAGGAAGGCTTCAAGAAACTCGGATTCGACATCGGTGAGGCGCAGGCCTGCGTGATTCCTATCCACATCGACGGCGGCGGCGTGGCCCAGGCCACAAAGATAGCGATGGATCTCCGTGAGAACTATCGCATCTTCTGCTCGATGGTCATCTACCCTGTCATCCCTAAGGGAATGGTAATCTTCAGAATAGTATGTACCGCCGCTCACACCGACGAAGACATAGCATACACTCTCAACGCTTTCAAGGAGATCAAGCAGAAACTTGACGCCGGAGCGTACGACGGTGATGACATCGCTGCGAAGACCATTATGTAATTAACTGCTGATTAGTGGCTTATATGCATCCTGAATATTTCAAGGATAAGGTCATTATCATAACGGGAGCCAGCTCTGGAATAGGGTTGGCTTCTGCCCGTCTCTTCGGGTCGTTCGGAGCGAACGTCGTTATGGCCGCCCGCTCGCTGGACAAGCTCCAGGAATCGGCCCCGTCGGTGAACGCCGATCCGGACAAGGTTTTGTGCGTCAAGACGGACGTCACGAAGGAGGATGACTGCCGGAATCTCATCGATTGCACCGTCAGGAAATATGGCCGCATCGACATCCTGGTGAACAATGCCGGAATCTCGATGAGGGCTATGTTCAAGGATTTGGATCTCAGCGTTATCCGCTCTTTGATGGATGTGAATTTCTGGGGCACGGTGCAGTGCACGAAATTCGCCCTGCCTTACCTGCTTCAGAGCAAGGGACAGGTTGTCGGCGTGATTTCGATCGCCGGGTTCTCAGCCCTTCCGGCGAGGACGGGATATTCAGCGTCCAAGTACGCCATCCGCGGCTTCCTTGACACAATCCGTATCGAGCATCTCAAGGACGGACTCAATGTGCTCGTCTTCGCTCCTGGCTACACGGACTCCAATGTCCGCAAGGCCGCACTGACGGCTGACGGCAGCCCTCAGGGTGAGACTCCGCTCAAGGAGGACAAGCTGATGAGCGCGGAGAAGTGCGCCGAGTATCTTGCCAAGGGACTGGAAAAGAGAAAGTCACAGATGATCCTTACCGGACTGGGGAAGGTCACTGTTCTGGCTCACAGATTGTTCCCGAGACTTACTGACAAACTTACTTACGGTTTTATCGCAAAGGAAGCGGGAAGCCCGTTCAAATAACAAGAAACAATGAAACTGCCTCGCGTGTCCATAAACTACAGGGTGCTTATTCCTCTGGTCGTGCTTTTTCTGGTCCTCACATTGATTTTCCCGAGGACAGCGAAATTCAGTTATGATTACAGGAAAGGCTCGCCGTGGTCTCATGAGACACTTCTTGCGCAGTTTGACTTTCCCATCCTGAAGACCGACGAGCAGATCCGTGAGGAAAAGAGCAGAAGCAAGTCGGTGGTCATTCCTTACTACAGGTATCGTCAGGACATAGTGGACAACTGCCGGAAGGCCGCTGAAGGGATTGATATGGGAAGATATTCATACCTCCGCCCTTTGATTGTGGCTTCGATGGACGGTATCTATTCCAATGGGGTGGTGCCGGACGAAGGGGTGAAGCTTGACGGACATTCCGACCCTTCCGGAGCGGTCTTGTATATTCAGAAAGACAAGAGAGCCGGGAAAAAACCGGTGAGCGAGGTGTTCAAGGAGTCAGAGGCCAAGAACCGTCTGCTTTCCGACATCGCGGCAAAGTACCCGAGAATCAATGCGGATTCGGTTCTCAGGTCTGCCGGGATCTATGATTTCATTGTCCCTAATCTTGAATATGACCCCAAGACAACTGAGCTCGTCCGCTCGGAATCCTCAAACCAGGTTTCAACGACGCAAGGTTTCGTGAGCGCGGGCCAGCTGATTGTCTCCGAAGGAGAGATCGTGACGGCTGAGATCGCGCAGATGCTTGATTCCTATAAGGTTGAATACGAGAACAGTATGGGGTATGGTGGCCCGAGGATTCTATTCTGGCTCGGCAACGCCTTTATCGCGTTCGCGCTTGTGCTGCTGTTTTTCCTGATGATCTATTTCCTGAACCGGAGATTGTTTATGGATCACCGTAAGTTCTGGTATTTGATCTTCATATTCATCATCGCTTCGGTTCTGGCTTTGATAATCAATAAGTTCGCGCCACGGTGCCTCTACATGGTACCGTTCACGCTGACTGCCTTGTACCTTGAGGCTTTCTTCAAGAACAAGGTGATCTTCCCGATCTGCTGCGTGTCGTTCCTGCCGCTTCTGGTTTTCGCCGAGAATGGTGTCGTGCTTTTCGTGATGTTCCTTCTGGCAAGCATAGTCGCGGTATTCACGTTCCGTTTCTTCAACCAGGGATGGCAGCAGTTCATTATGTCCGGAATCGTGTTCGTCAGCATCCTGGTGACTTATTTCGGTTTCCGGATGATCGACATGGTGAACGATGACCCGTACATGGCGGTGCTTTACATGTTCATCGGTTCGATGCTCATAGTTGCCGGCTACCCTCTCATCTATTTGTTCGAGAGGATGTTCAACCTCGTTTCCAGTTCGAGGCTCCGTGAGCTTTGCGACACGAACAATAAACTTCTTCGCGAATTGGAGCACAAGGCTCCCGGCACGTTCCAGCATTCCCTGCAAGTCATGAATATGTGCGATGCGGCCGCTCGTGCCATTGATGCCAACGTGCTGTTGGTCAGGGCTGGAGCTCTTTATCACGACATCGGTAAGATGAAGAATCCGCTATGCTTCATCGAGAACGAAAGCATGTCGCCGAAAGGAGTGCATTATCACGAGCATCTTTCTCCTAAGGAGAGCGCAAGGGCGATAATCAAGCATGTCTCCGATGGCCTTGAACTGGCGGCGGAGAACAGATTGCCGGATGTGATCCAAGACTTTATCCTGACGCATCACGGCACGTCCAACACATCGTATTTCTACAACAAGTACCTTAACGAGGGCGGAGATCCGAATGACGTTTCGGATTTCTTCTACAAAGGCCGCAAGCCTCAGACGAAGGAACAGATCATCCTGATGATTTGTGACACGCTGGAGGCGGCCTCAAGGACGTTGAAAGACAATTCCGCGGCCACATTCTCGGTCTTTGTCGAGAATATCGTCGCGTCCAAGATGAAAATCGGCCAGTTTGACCAGGCCGACATTTCAATAAAGGACCTGAATACTGTCAAGGAAACGCTGAAGGCTTACCTTTCGCAGATTTACCACGAGAGGGTAGTTTATCCTCAAAGAAAGAATAATTAATTTAAAATAATATTTACAGAATTATGGAAGTAACAAAAAATCAAATCGATGATCTTAACATCGAACTGACCATCGCCCTGAAGGCGGAGGACTATGCCGAGCAGGAGAAGAAAAGACTCTCCGCTTACAGGAGAAACGCTGACTTCAAGGGTTTCCGCAAGGGAATGGTTCCCGCGTCGCTCGTAAAGAAGGTCTATGGCGACCAGGCTCTTTACGAGGCCATCAACGGTGTTGTCTCGGAGCAGCTCGACAAGTTCATCAAGGACAACAATCTGCATATTCTCGGCGAGCCTATCGCCAGCGAGTCCCAGAAGGAATTGGAGTGGAAGGATGGCAACGATTTCGAGTTCAAGTTCGACCTCGGACTGTCTCCAGAGATCAACATTGATGTTGACAAGGATGACAAACTGCCGTATTACAATATCGAGGTGACCGACAAGGCTAAGGCTGCCATGAAGGACAGCATCCTCAGGCAGTACGGCCAGCTCGAAGAAGGCGAGGCCGCAGGTGAGGAAGACTATGTAGTGGTTGACTTCAAGCAAGGCGAGAAAGCTGTCGAAGGTGTTTATGTCGCTGTCAGCAAGGTTGAGGGTGACGCGAAGAAGAATTTCCTCGGAGCCAAGGTTGACGCTCAATTCGACGTCAATGTCAACGAGGCGTTCACCAACGAGACCGACAGGGCTTCCATGCTCAAGATGAAGAAGGAAGAGCTTGCCGCCCTTGATCCAGTCTGGAATGTCACCATCGTGAACGTCAAGACTTTCGTTCCGGCCACCGAGTGCCAGGAGACTTACGACAAGGTCTTCGGCAAGGATGCCGTGAAGACAACCGAGGAGTTCGACGCCAAGATCGCCGAGAGGCTTGAGGCTAACTACAAGCAGGAGGCCGACTACAGACTTTCCCAGGATCTGCGCAAGTACCTCGTTGACAAGGCCAACGTGAACGTTCCAGAGGCTTTCCTCAAGAGATGGCTCTATGAGAACAACAAGGAGAAGTTCAGCAAGGAGGACATCGAGAAGGAGTTCGACGGATTCCTCGGCGACTTCCGCTGGCAGCTTGTCAGAGGCTCTCTGATGAAGAAGTTCGAGCTTAAGGTTGAGGACAAGGATATGCTTGAGGCAGCCAAGGCTTACGCCGCCTACCAGTACGCTATGTACGGAATGGGCAACGTTCCTGAGGAACTTCTCACCGATGCGGCCGCGCAGATGCTCAAGGACGAGAGGCAGATGCGCAACATCGAGGAGAATGTCGAGAACGAGAAGGTAATCGCCGCCGTCAAGGAGAAGATCACCCTCCAGAACAAGAAGATCTCCGAGGAGAAATTCCGCGAGCTTAAGTAATTATGGACAAGGAGTTTCAGAAATATGCGACCAAGGGTCTTGGACTGAGTTCAATGACCCTTGACCGCTATCAGAGAGCCACGGACGCCTACATCAATCCGACCATCATCGAGGAGAGGAAACTTAATGTGGCCTCGATGGACGTGTTCAGCCGTCTGATGATGGACAGGATCATATTCCTTGGTGTTCCGATTGATGATGATGTCGCGAACATCATCCAGGCTCAGCTGCTGTTCCTTGCTTCCACCGATTCCACCGCTGACATTTCCCTGTACATCAACACTCCAGGGGGGCAGGTGACTTCAGGTCTGGCCATCTATGACACGATGCAGCTTGTTGAGCCCGACGTGGCCACGATCTGTACGGGAATGGCGGCCTCTATGGGTTCTGTCCTGCTTTGCGCCGGCGAGAAGGGCAAGCGTTCCTGCCTGCCTCATTCCAGGGTGCTGATCCATCAGCCTCTCGGAGGCGCCCAGGGTCAGGCTTCTGACATTATGATCGCGGCCAAGGAGATCGAGAAGACCCGCAAGGAACTCTATGACATCATCTCCCAGCATTCCGGACAGCCTTACGACAAGGTGTTCGCCGATGCGGACAGGGACTTCTGGATGACAGCCCAGGAGGCTCTGGAGTACGGAATGGTGGATGAGATCCTCACAAAGAAATCCAAGTAATGCCTCAGAAAAAGAATACCGGTACAACTAAACATTGTATGTTCTGCGGCAGGTCGGAGCGTGATGTCCCGTTCCTGCTTCAGGGCTTGGACGGCTTCATCTGCAGCGATTGTGTCGAGCTTGCCCACGACTACCTCAAGGACACCATAGGCGGCGCTTCCAAGGACGGCAAACCTTTGGGACGGCTTGAGGCCTTGAAAAAACCGGTGGAAATCAAGGAGTTCCTTGATGAATATGTCATCGGGCAGGATCGTGCCAAGAAGATGTTGGCCATCGCGGTCTATAACCACTACAAAAGGATCAACCACAACCTTGTGGACCGTCCTGACGATGGCGTGGAACTGGAGAAATCGAATATCCTGCTGGTAGGTCCGACCGGAACCGGAAAGACATTGCTGGCCAAGACGATAGCCAAACTTCTGGACGTTCCGTTCACCATCGTGGACGCGACCGTACTGACCGAGGCCGGCTATGTCGGGGAGGATGTCGAGAGCATCCTCACGAGGCTTCTTCAGGAGGCCGACTTCGATGTGGCTAAGGCCGAGAGGGGAATCGTGTTCATCGATGAGATCGACAAGATCGCCCGCAAGAGCGACAATCCGTCCATCACACGTGATGTTTCCGGTGAGGGAGTCCAGCAGGCTATGCTGAAACTCCTCGAAGGCAATGTCATTAACGTCCCGCCGAAAGGAGGCCGCAAGCATCCTGAGCAGGAGTTCATCCACGTGAACACGCAGAACATCCTGTTCATCTGCGGAGGCGCTTTCGAGGGAATCGAACGCCGCATCGCCCAGAGACTTAACACACAGGTGATTGGTTTCGGCGCCGCCCAGAAGCAGGTCGTTGACAAGAATAATCTCTTGAAATATGTCGATGCTCAGGATTTGAGGGCTTACGGTCTCATCCCGGAGATTATCGGCCGTCTGCCTGTCATCACCTATCTTGACGCTCTGGACCGCGAGGCTTTGCTTAGGATTCTGACCGAACCGAAGAACGCCATTCTCAAGCAGTATGCGAAACTGTTCGAGATTGACGGAATGACTCTCAAGATTGAGGATGGAGTCAGGGAACTCATAGTTGACACCGCCATCAAGAACAAGCTCGGGGCCCGTGGCCTGCGCTCGATCTGCGAGCAGATTTTCGATGACGCGATGTACGACGCTCCGTCATCCAGCAAGAAGACATTCACCGTCACACTTGACTACGCGAAGTCCAAGCTGGAAAATTCGCTGTAGCCCTCGTGGCGGCCAACTGATTGCCCATCAGTAGAATGATATACCCTTCTCCTACCCGTAACAGGTGGAAGAAGGGTATGTCTGTGTATTCATTTATAATTAGTTGGCCGCTACGCTCCTAAGGGTGGCGACGACATATTCGGATCGGGTGCCGATGCGGAACTTGCCGCCCCAGATGCCTATGCCTGAGCTGACATAGTAGCGGGTTTTGCCGCGCTGATGCTCGCCCCAGGAATCCTCGAAGAGCCTGTCGGTGATCCACGAGGCCGGCCAGATCTGGCCACGGTGCGTGTGGCCGCTGAACTGGAAGTCAATTCCGTGATCTTCCGCTTCTTCCAGATGGTACGGCTGGTGGTCTAACAGAATGGTGTAGAGACTGTCGGCTGTCCCGCTCATCAGATCGTCCAGGCTCTTGCGTTTCGGATTCGACCTGTCATCCCGACCAATGACGCGAAGAGAGCTTACCGCGGCGACGCTATCCCTTAATGGGTTGATTCCGGCTTCCTTGTAGAATGACAAGGCCTTCGGGATTCCGGAATAATATTCGTGATTGCCGAAGCAAGCATAGACCGGAGCCTCAAGGCGGTGGAATTCCTCGGCGACATTTTCCCTTATGAGCGGCTGGACGTTGATATCCACAATGTCGCCACCGATGAGAATGAGGTCCGGCTTCTCGGCGTTGATGATGTCCACCCACTTGGCGAAATCCGCCCTCCGGTTGTGATAGCCAAGGTGCAAGTCGCTGATCATCACGATTTTCAAATCCTTGTCAAGATGCTTCTCCGTTGTCAGTTCAAGCGGCTGGCGCACCTTGTGCTTGTAATGAATATTCCCGTAAATGAATATTCCTGCGATGGCTGCGAGGACACAGAGTGAGGCCAATCCGTTGCTGACCAGCCAGGCTTTCGGCACGAGGTGAACCAGTCTGCCAAGATCCAGAAGGACGAAAATCATCACCAGATAAAGCAGGATGAATATGGAGGACGTGCCTATCTCGTAGATTGTGGACGACAGCCAGAGAGGGACTTTGCCGAGGAATGGCATAAAGTTCAGGAACAAGAAAAGGAAAGCCCCGAGGCATCCTCCGACTATGAAGATTCTCCACACAGTGTCCAATGGAAGAATCATCCAGATGTGCCACAGTGTATAACCAAGACCCGCCAGGGCCAGCAATGTCATAAAAATCATTTCCTTAAATTTAGTGATATTCAAAAATCCATCCCGGATTTTTATCTCAGTCAAGGCTGCAAAAATAGTCAATAATTTATTACGGAACTATGCAGTTTAGGCTTGCATCGAATGCCTTCGGTAACACTTTCGGCCTCTTTTGCTCCTCAAG
>FR893145.1 GCA_000433355.1 Alistipes sp. CAG:435
GCAGTACAATTCCGGAGCTTCATTCCCGAAAAGAACCCAGTCTTTTGTCGGACGTGTGACGTACGACTACAAGGGCAAGTATCTGTTTGAGGGCAACATCGGTGTGACGGGAAGCGAGCAGTTCTCGCCTGACTACAGGTACGGTGTGTTCCCTTCGGCGGCGGTCGGCTACATCGTCTCCAAAGAAAAGTTCTGGAAGAGGGCGATGCCTTGGTGGAGCACGATGAAGATCCGTTACTCCAACGGTTGGGTCGGCAGCGACGCGTCGGGCAGCAACTGGCTTTACTATTCTTCGTGGAAGCAGACCAGCGGATATTACCAGGAGGAAGCCGCGGCGAACATCACCGCGAGATGGGAGACCGCACACAAGCAGGATCTCGGCTTCGAGATGGGATTCCTCAAGGACAAACTCACGGTCAATGTCGATCTGTATGACGAGAAGCGTAACGATATGCTGATGCCACCTGTCGTGACAGCCTTTGTCGGTGTCGCCTACAAGGATGTGAACGCGGGTGCTTTGAAGAAGCACGGCTTTGAGGTTGAGGTCAACTGGAAGAACACCACCTCCGGTGGCTTCACCTACAATTTCGGTGGTATGATCGGACTCAGCGAGAACAGGATAACCAAGTATGGTGACGCTCCTTACGCTCCTGAATATCAGAAATATGCCGGAACGCCACTGCAGTCGGCCAGGACCGGCGACCAGCTCATCGACGACAGATTCTTCGGAAGCATCGACGAGATTCACGGCTACCCTAACTACGCCACGGAATGGACAAATGTCGTTCCGGGAGTCTATAAGTTCCTGGATTACGTCCCGGACGGCAAGATCTCCCAGCAGGATCTTCATGTGCTGGAAGGATCGACTTACGCTCCGGGAGTATATTCCTTCAATGTCGGAGGCGCTTACAAGGGGTTGACCTTCAAGGTGCTGTGTACAGGAACCATCGGCAAGTACATCAATTACAAGCGTGTGAACATCGTCCCGTTCTATGCCGGAGCGTACGTGATCCACGATTCGCACTTGAACTATTGGACTCCGACCAACAGGGATTCGGACATCCCTGCGCTGTCATTCTCTGACGAGATGTATGCTTGGGGTGGTGGCACATCCACCTATCCGGGCTACAATCTGGCGATTCCTGATTTCACATGGAAGCGTTCGGACTATATGACTGTCAAGGAAGTCATGGTGTCGTACAGATTCTCCGGACCGAATATCAAACGGATCCTCGGAGTGAAACATCTTGCTGTCGGACTTGTCTGCAACAATCTGTGGACATTCTCCAACATCAAGGACACGGATCCTCAGAGACTCACCACGGCCGCAAACTCCTATCCGACAATGAGGATGCTCAAACTTAATGTCAACCTTGCATTCTAATGATTATGAAAACATTTGTCAACAAGATCAAATACAGCCTGCTGGGAGTCGCCGCTTTCTTCTGTGTAAGTGGCTGCAATTTCCTTGACGTGGATCCTGAGCTGGGACTTTCCGACGAGGAAGTGTTCGGCTCATATTCCTCGTTCCGCAAATATTTCGATTGGATCTACGAGTCCAACGGAGGAAAGAACATGGAGAGGATCATGATCGCTTACCCATTCTACTATGACCTCTTCCAACAGTATTCTTTCTCCTGGTACAACACGACGGACATCGCTGACGCCGGAAAGATGGGTGTCACCCAGCAGTATTTCAAGCAGGGAGCCCTTACTCAGGATTTCCTTGCGAAAGTGACCTTCGACACCGGCAAGGCAGACAACAAGCCGATCGCAAAGGCGATGTTCTCCACGATCAGAAGGTGCAACATGACAATCGCACACATTAACGAGTGTCTGAACATCACCGAGGATCAAAAGAACGATCTTCTCGGACAGGCTTTCGCGCTTCGTGGATTCGCCCATTTCACACTTGGCCGTCTGTTCGGAGGCATGCCTTATCTGGATCATGTCATCGAAGCTGATGAAGAGTGGGATCTCCCGAGGCTTTCCACCCACGAGACGTTCACGAGGGCCGCGGAGGATCTTAAGACGGGTTACGAGATGATGGCCGCTGCCGGTGTGGCGCGCCGCAACACTCCGGAGAATCTTGTGTCAGGCACGGTTGATGAGATCAATGGTATCGCTGCCATCGGAATCCGCTCAAGGGCTTTGCTTTATGCTGCGAGCGAATTGCATAATGAGAGAGGACAGGAGGATTGGGTTGTGGCCGCTGAAGCCGCTGCCGAGGCACTTAAGGCGGCTCTGGACGCAGGATTCACTCTCCTCCCGGCAGCCCAGTACACTGATAATTTCTATGGCAAGCAGATGACCAATGAGACGATCTGGAGCTGGTCATACAAGGCCAAGAACAATCATGCTAACTTTGTGGGTATCTTGGCGTATCCGCAGTCCGGAAGAGCCGGTTCTTCCGGTGTCTGCCCGACGCAGAATTTTGTGGACAGGTACGAGACCGCCTATGGAGAGCCGTTGGTGACAGAGGAAGACAAGGCCGCCGCGATCGCCGCCGGGCATTACAATCCGCAGAATCCTTACGCTGATCGTGATCCGCGTCTGGATATGACCATAGTTCATGATGGCAGCGCCGACGCCGCGGCCAGTGGCAAGGTCATAAACATCTACTATGATCCGGCGAAGAAGAACTATCCTGTGACAAAACTCAGCGGAGTCAATGTGACATTCGGAATAGATTGGGGGTCAAAGGATAATGGTACACAGGGATATTCAAGCACCGGTTATTATTGCAAAAAATACTGGGACGGGAAATTAGGCTCGAAAGGCACCAGCCACTATCATATCGATCCTATTGTCAGAGTGGCGGAGCTTTACCTGAACTACGCTGAGGCTGTCAACGAGGCATACGGCCCGAACGGCGCGGCCGGAGGATTGGATCTTACCGCTGTGCAGGCTGTCAACATCATCAGAAACCGTGTCGGCCAGCCTGACGTCCTGGAGAAGTACACCGCTGACAAGGACCGCTTCCGTGAGAGAATCCGCAACGAGCGTGGCATTGAACTGGCATTCGAGGGACATCATTACTACTATGACATCAGAAGATGGAAGACCGCTCCGGAGCATATGAGCAAGACTCTCTATGGAATGTATGTGGAAAGCATCAAGAAAAGCGGGGAGTACCCTATAGGCAGAAAGTTCGAGGTCCGGCCGATTCCGAACAACCGTCAGTGCGTCTGGAAGGACTATATGTACTACCTTCCTTTCCCTGACACCGAGGCCTACAAACTCAAGAATTTTGTGAACTGGACCTGGAAGTAATTAACACGACACAAGAATGAAAGCATCAAAATATATTATCTCAGTCTTTGCCGCGGCCGTGGCGTGCGTCGAGCTGTCGGCGGCCGTCCCGGAGAAAAAGGACTCTGTCATCACCTATCCGTGGGGACAGAAACTTACTTACTGGCAGACGACCGGCAGTGGACTTACTGTTAATATTCCTAAACTGGAGACCAAGGTCGCCGGAGATCTCAGGAACAGTATGACGGGAGTCGTTCCGGGAATGGATGTCAGGGAACTGGCAGGAGGTTTCGATCCGTCCGCCTATGCGATGTACACGATGAACAACAGCCACATCCAGCTTACCATGAGGGGCAACACCGACCTGATGTGCATTGTTAACGATATGCACATCCCGTTCAGCCAGCTTCTGCTGGATCCTAACCAGATAGAGTCGATAACCGTGATCACGGATGTCGTTGACCGGGCCAAATACGGCCCTCTGGCCACAAACGGTGCCCTTTTGATCCGCACGAAACAAGGTGGGTACAACACTCCGATGCATATTCACGTGGATATGGAGAGCGGTGTCAGCATGGCAGGCCGTGTGCCTGAATGGGTGAACGGTGTTGAATATGCCAAGTTGAACAACGCGGCGAGATCCGCCAGCGGCTATGACGAGCTGTATTCACCGGACGCGATCAATGGATTCGCTAAGAATGACCCGTACGATCTTCTTTACCCTAATGTTGACTATAAGTCCTTGATGTACAAGAATTCCTATCCTCTGTCCAGGGCCGGGGTCAGCTTCTATGGCGGAGGTAACAGTGTACGGTACAATTTCGCTCTCAACGGCCTTTATTCCGGAGACCTTGTCAAAGGCGGGGCCACGACGGACTACAGCCGCTTCAACATCTCCGCCGGTATGGCCGCGAAGATCGGACGCTATATCGAGGTTTCTGTGGATTTCTCCTCGCTTCTCTCGTTCCAGCGTTCCGGAAGGACATCGTGGAACTCATACCGGATGGTCCCTTCCGTAGCATATCCATTGATTCTCGGAACCGCCACCGGAGATGAGGAGACAGGCGAGGCCAAGGGCGCGACCGTCTATGGCGTCTCCAGAACCTTCCCGGACAACTATTACGCGCTTCAGATGGAAGGAGGGTTCAGAACCCATAGGATGAGGACCGGACTTTTCAACACGGCCTTGGACATCGACCTTTCATGGCTGCTTGACGGGCTTCATTCCAGAACGGGCTTCTCCAACTCCTCTTTCGTGCAGACCACAATCGGAAAGAACAACGATTACCTCGCTTACTATTGGACACAGGAGTCTGGCAAGGGTGAGATTTCCGGCCACCGTGGAACGAGGGCCACCAAAAAGAGTACATTTGACAATTATTCCGTGCAGGCTCTCGGAATGTACGAGAGGCTGTCTTACGACAAGCGTTTCGGAATGCACAACATCGCCGCAGGAGCGACGTTCACGTTGAACAGCACATCCAACAAGGCTTCGACATGGTACCAGAGGCAGATGTACGGCATCGCTGACCTCTCATATTCCTACGCAGACAAGTACATCGCCGAGTTTGTGGCCGAGTACGCCGGCACGCACACCCTTAACAGAGCCAACAGGTTCGGTTTCTTCCCGACCGCCGGTCTCGCATGGGTGGCCTCCAATGAGGGTTTCCTGAAAAGTGTATCCTGGGTTGACAATCTCAAGCTGCGTGCCCAGGCAGGAATCATCGGTCAGACATCGTTGTTTGACACGCCGTATCTTTACAGAGGAATCTACTCGTTCGGTAATTCGATGAACTACGGTCCTAACGACAAGCAGGACTGCTGGTTCGGCGGCACTGCCAACTGGGTCTCCCAAAAGACCACCATCAGCAGGGTGCCTAATGAGGATCTCTCATGGGCGAAGATCTATCAGGTTGACGCGGGACTTGACTTCGATTTCCTGAATATGTTCTCGTTCAACACGAACTTCTTCTATCGTAAGATCGATGGAATCATAGCCAACACCACGTCGGTTACCCCCGGAGTGTTCGGACTTTCCGGAATGTCGATGTTCGAGAACTTCACCGCCATTTCGATACGTGGCGTGGACGCAACCTTGAATTATGCCCGGACATTCGGTGACTTCAGAGTGTCCGCTGGTGTCAGCGCCCAGACTTATATCCAGAAGAACGACAAGGTGGTCGAGGACAACTATCTTTATGACTACCAGAAGAAGACCGGTGTCAACGCGGATGCGATCTGGGGATACAGGTGCATCGGCAAGTTCACCGACGAGTCACAGCTTGCCGCGGTCCCTGCATATTCATCCGATGTCGCGGTAGGTGACTTGATGTACGAGGATGTGAACAATGACGGCAAGATAGACGCCAATGATCAGGTGATCATTGGTCACTTCAACCCTCGTCTTTACTATCAGGTGAATCTGGGATTCGCATGGAAGAATCTGGAGTTGAGCGTGATCGGGACAGGCCGCGCCTTCTTCAAGACCGCCATGACAAATGACTGGTTCTGGAATGGAACAGGTGACGGAAACTACTCGGCGTTCGTCAGGGACAACATTGGAGGTGACTATCCTCGTCTTGCGTACGTAAAGGACGAGAACAATTTTGTGACCTCTGATTTCTGGCTCAGGAACGGAGGTTGGTTCAAGATCCAGGATGTTGAGATCGCTTACACTCTTCCTTTGAGAAACAAGGCCATCAAGAGTGTCCGTTTCTCTGTCAAGGGACAGAACCTCGCCACCATCACCGGTGTCAAGGATGTTGATCCTGAGAACATCAACGCGGGCGTCAGCTCATATCCTTTGATGAAGACCATCACCGGTGGCGTCAAACTGAACTTTTAATGGATAAACTGCAATCAAGATCATGAAAATCAAAAACACCATATTCGGACTTACGGTAGCGGCGATTCTTGCAGGAGGTTGCTCATTCCTTGATCCGCTTCCTGACGGAAGTTACAACGACGAGAATTTCGGCGACTATCCGGAGCTGCTCAGAGGCTTTGTGGATAAGGCTTACGCCGACTATTTCCCGGCTGTCTATTACAGCACTTACTGCGCTGGTCTTGCGGCGGCCACCGATGACGCTCTCTATCGTTCGGAGACGGCGATGTGGAGATCATTCTCAAAGGGTAATGCCAGGATGGGCAACAATCCTTTCGCATCCAAGTGGAACAATGACTACACGGCCATCAACTATCTGAATCTTTTCCTTAAGGACAACGTCGGCTACAACACCCGTTATCTTGTCGATTTCGAGGCTGACAGGGTTTTCAGGAAGTGTCAGCAGGGAAGCGCCTTCGGTCTCAGAGCCTGGTTTCATTTTGACCTGCTCCGCACGTTCGCAGGCAAGGGCGTTGACGGGAATATGTGGGGTGTCCCTCTCATGCTGACTCCGTCCGAGGCGGGAAAGATGGACAACAGCTCTGTACGCAGGGCCACTGTGGACGAGTGTGTCGAGCAGATCCTGAAGGACTGTGACTCGGCCTATGTGTACCTGCCTTACAACAACAGGGACTATCCTGGTGATCCTACCCAAAGTCCTCAGGTTACAGGTGCGATTCGTTACCGTACAATGGATCAGGTGATTGTCGATGGGCTCAGGGCTATGGTCTATCTTTTCTGGGCCAGCCCTGCGTTCAACCCATCGAATGATATGACAAGGTACGAGAACGCCGCAAAGTACGCCGCCAAGGTGATGAAGCATAAACTTGAGGTGGAAAGCACGCTTGCCGGCGGATTCAATCCCGCTAATGGATTCCGTTGGGACAACACCAACAGCGCGGAGATCATCTGGTGCTCGACTTTCTCCGCAAGCGCCGCCACGGAGGTCGCCTTCTATCCGAGAGAGTTCGGCGGAAACGCGCACATAGCTCCAAGCCAGGATCTGGTGGACGCATTCCCGATGAAGAACGGATATCCTATCTCGGACAGCCGCAGTGGCTACGATCCTAAGAATCCTTACAAGGACAGGGATCCGAGGTTCTATTCCGCGGTTTATTACGATGGCTCACAGGTGATCCGCGACCTCAACGGCGAGAAAATGTACACCTTTGAGACGAAGGATGGCGGAAAGGACGCCCCGGGAGGAACCAATGTGTCTCCGACATCATACTACATAAAGAAGTTCCTCTATAACGGCTGGAACAAAAATGACGAGAAGGTTGATGCGGGCTACCGTTGCGTGCACATGATGAACTGGACGCACATGTGCCTGATCTTCGCGGAGGCCGCCAACAAGGTGGTCGGCCCTGTGGATGAGACGACGTTCGGTTACTCGGCCAAGCAGGCGGTCAAGTGGCTTCGCGGCCGTCCTTCCAATGACGGTGTGGCCGGTGTCGGTGCCGCCGGGGATCCTTTCCTCGATGAATGCGCCGCCGCCGGGGTCGGTAGGTTCGAGGAACTGGTCAAGAACGAGTGGCGTGTGGAGACCTGCTTCGAGGGAGACCGCTGGTACAACCTCAGGCGTTGGGCGAAGAGTGTGGATGACGTGAATGTGGCCATCCACGGAGCCAAGATCTCGGCGGAAGGGGAGTATCAGCTCGACAACGTCGTGGAAACCTTGAAGTTCCCTTCATTGTGGGCTCCTATCCCTTACACTGACATCAGAAGGTGCTCCAACCTTGTGCAGAACGAGGGTTGGGAAACCTGGAGATAATCATTAAATTTGGAGAGAAATGAAAATGAATATGAAGAAATTGGTTTTGTCCGCTCTTGCGCCGCTCCTGCTGGCCGGGTGTTACAAGGACTACACCTTGGACTACGACTACACGGCGGCCTACATCGCGTACCAGTACGATCTCAGGACATTCGTCATCGGTGAGGAAGGGAAATTCGACTTCACCGTGGCTCTTGCCGGAACCGCCAGGAACAACGAGGACAGAAAGGTTGAGGTGGAGCTCAGGAACGAGCTGCTTTCAGAGGACCTCTCACAGTACACCACGGCGTTCGGCGTCACAGGTTTCAACGCGCTTGACGGCTTGAACGGCAGGGGAGCCTTCGGTGACCTTAGCCAGAGATATGTCACGGAAGGGGTGAGCGGCCTTACGGCACTCACACCGCTGCCTTTTGAATATTACACTGTCGATGGTCTGGACAAGATGGTCATCAAGAAGGGAAGGCACACCGCCGCGGTCTCCATCAAGGCCACATCCGCCATCGAGGAGGACGCGAACGCGTTCAAGCCATACTACGCCCTCGGCTTCAAGCTGAACAAGGCGGACGTTGACTCCGTCTTGTGCGAGAAGAGTTTCGAGATCATCGTCGTGAAGTGCGAGAACAAGTTCTTCGGAAACTGGTATCACGGCGGAAAGACCGTGATCAAGAATGATGCGACCGGTGAGATCGTCTCTGAGGATGTCTACGATCTTGTGATCCCTCAGGCTGACTCCAAGGTCTATTCACTGACAACGGTTGACGCATCGACGGTTATGACCGACAAGATCGGCCTTAACGCCGGCAAACTCCTGCTCAAGTTCAACGGCAACGACATCACCATCACCTCGGCCGACGGATCGAAGGATATCAAGCCTATCGCCGACCAGCCGAGCGTCTATAATGATCCCAAACTCCTGCAGGACAGGAAATTGACCCTGAACTACAGTTTCTCCAACGGTGACGGGACCACAACCTACATCACCGACTACCTACAGTTCCGCAACAGAATCCGCGATGGAATCAACGAATGGCAGGACGAGAATGAAAAGAATTATGAATAGATTTTTACTGAATATCTTAGCGGCCCTGGTGTTAAGCCAGGGCTTTGCGGTTGCGCAGTCCGACCTGCGTCTGGTCGGCGATAATGGTCTGAAGTTCAGCCCTGTCGCCGGCGCCACCACAAAAGTGAATGGTAACACGGTTGAGATCAGCACCAATGGTGCCAACTCCGGCATCAGGTTCCACACAGATCTGGATGTCTCTGAATATTCGTCCCTCAGGTTCAAGCTTACCAACAAGAGGAACTCGTTCATCTTGATGGCTGTCCAGATCCAGGACACGATCTATAACGCCAACAACAATAAGCAGGACAAAGGCGCGATGAGCGACCGTCTGCTCATATTTCCGAACGAGACCCGCGAGGTGGTGATCCCGCTTCCGGCAAAGCTCCCGTATCCTGAGATCTACAATGGGTTCAAAGGCTTGCGCAACACTCCGTACTCAATTGACGAGCATTATTCCTACAGTGTCGATCTGTCTTCTGTCAAGATGATCAAGATCAACGCCTTCAAACATTTTGACGGTGCGGAATATTCGATAACGGACCTGAGGTTCGCCAGAGGCGAGAAAGCCAGACTCGCTCCTTGGATGGAATGGGACAAGTCCCGTTTCTTCCCGTTTGTGGACAGGTATGGACAGTTCAAGCATAAGGACTGGCCGGGCAAGACCCACAGCGACGAGGACTTGCGCAAGGCAAGGGAAAAGGAGGAGGAATATCTCCGCGCCCACACCGGCGCCGGTGACTGGTCCCGCTACGGCGGTTGGAAGAACGGCCCGCGCTTTGAGGCCACAGGACATTTCCGGGTACAGAAAGTGGACGGCAAATGGTGGATGATCGATCCTGATGGCTACCTTTTCTGGTCGCACGGAGTCGTCCGTGTCACCACATCCACCGGAATCACCCCGTTGGACGGCAGGAAGGAATATTTCGAGGATCTTCCTGGGAAGGGGACTAAGATGGGCCGTTTCTATGAGACCTACGACGCTCTTCTCAAGCCTTACTACACGGTACGTGGGATCCGGGAGACCTACGATTATTCCTCCGCCAACGCCTACAGGAAATATGGCGAGGACTACAAGAATGTCTTCGCCGATCTGGCGCACAGGAGGCTCCGCAGCTGGGGACTGAACACCATCGCCAACTCCTCGGACAAGGACATCTGCCTGATGGACAGGACTGTCTATACAGATCGCATAGAGATCTCCTCCCCGATCATCGAGGGCACTGGCGGCTCGTGGTGGAAATTCATGGATCCGTTCAACGATGGCTTCGCCGAGTCGGTCCGCTCCCAGCTTGTCGCCCGCAAAAGGCAGTTGGATGACCCGTGGTGCCTCGGCTATTTCGTGGACAACGAGATAAAATGGGGTGACACTGAATATCTTGCCTCCTGCACGATCATGGCTCCGGCCACCCAGAAGGCGAAGATCGCAATGGTTGACTGGCTCAAGGGACGCTATCAGGATATTCAGAGACTCAACGGGGCATGGAAGACATCATTCTCCTCGTGGGACGCTCTGCTTGAGAACAGGAACAGGGTTCCCGCTTCGGCGAAGAAAGATCTGAAAGAGTTCAATGTGAAGATCATCGAGGCCTATTTCAGCACTGTCAGGAGAGTGTTCAAGGAGGTGGCTCCGGATGTGCTCTATCTTGGATGCCGTTTCTCCGGTTCGAACGCCGACGTGCTCAACATCGCCGCGGAATACTGTGATGTGCTGAGTTATAACATCTACCGTCCAGACCTGTATGACTTTTCCCTTCCCGAAGGAATAGACAAGCCGGTGATGATAGGCGAGTTCCATTTCGGGGCTATGGACCGTGGAATGTTCCATCCGGGACTTATCTACACCCGCAACCAGAACGAGCGTGCGGATATGTACCACCGCTATGTGAAGTCCGCCATGGAGCATCCGAATGTCATCGGAACGCATTGGCACCAGTTCTCCGACCAGGCATGCACCGGACGTTTCGATGGGGAGAACTATCAGGTCGGTTTCACGGACATCTGTGACTCTCCGTACTATGAGACCGTTGACAAGGTCCGTGAGGTGGGCTACGATATGTACGCGATACGTTCGGGCAGGAAGAACGCCGACGCTCCGGTCTATGTGGACGCGGCCACGCTTGGAGTGTACGGAAAGGCCGGCGAGGTTCCCGGACATCCATATTCAAGGCTTGATCCTGAGAAATATGGCGTCAAGGGCTCTCTGGCCACGAAGTGCCTCCAGTCAACGGGTGTGTTCGTCGTGTTCAACACCGATAGCGAATCCCTGTCTCTGAAGTGGGAGACATCTCCTTTGAGGGTTGTCGGAGCGAACACCGGCGCCAACGCCCAGAAAGGTCTGGACCTTTACATCAAGCGTGACGGGCGTTGGGTGTTCGCGGCTGTCGGAACTCCGGATATGGCCGGGGACTGCGTCCATCACGAAAGAAAGGTCATCTCCTCTATGCCAGAAGGAAACAAGGAATGTCTGCTGTACCTGCCTCTTTTTGATTCGGTTGAGTCGCTTGAGATCGGTGTGGATCCCGGCAGTTCCATCACCGCGTCGCCTAATCCTTTCGCCCACAAGATTGTCTTCCTGGGATCCAGCATAACCCACGGTTCGGCGGCAAGCCGGGCCGGGATGAGCTACGTGGCGAGATACGGCCGTGACAACGGGCTGTACTGCCTGAATCTTGGGTTCAGCGGTCAGGCCAAGCTTCAGGAATACTGGGCAAGAGTGGCCGCGGACATTGACGCTGATGTCTTTGTGTTCGACCAGTTCTCGAATCCTTCCGCGAAGGTGATCAACGAATCGTTCGACAGCTTTGTGGACATCATCCGTGAGGCTCATCCCGAGACTCCTCTGATCTTCCTTCAGACAATCCGCAGGGAGAGACGTAATTTCAACGAGGAGGCGGATGCTTACGAGGCCGCCAAGCAGAAGGCCGGTGAGGCCAAGGTCAGAGCCAGGATGAAGACCGACAAAAACATCTATTTCATCCCTTCTGACGGTTTCCTCGGCGATGACAGCCTCGGTACCGCCGACGGCACGCATCCTACGGATGTCGGCTTCTCCAGAATGTTGGAGAAGATGTCACCGAAGCTGAACAAGATTCTGAAGAAATATATTCGTTAAGACTTTATGGGGCGGATCCTTGCATATTCATTGATCCTGCTGGCGATGGTTTCGTGCGGAACAGGCAGGAAGACCGCCGTCACGGATTCTAAGGAGCCGGCATCGGTTCAGATGCGTGTCGGGTCTTACAACCTGTGGAGACCGGGACCGCGCGATGACGGTTATGCATGGGATGTCAGGAAGTTCCGTCTGGCCAAGACCATCGCTGAGATCGGTTTTGATGTGTTCGGAGTGCAGGAGTTCGACACAGTGATCCAGAATGATCTGCCGGGTCTTGTCGAGAAGGAAGGCGGCAACTATGAATGGTTCATATTCAGCCCTTACAACAAGGAAGGGGGAGCCGGTCCGAAGGCGCAGGGAATCGTCTATCGCAAGAATCGTTTCACGATGTTGGAGAGCCACCATTTCTGGCTGTCTCCGACTCCGGATGTGAAGAGCAAAGGGTGGGACGAGAGAAAGTACACCCGTGGAGCTTGCTGCGCCATATTCAAGGAAAACGCTACCGGCTTGCGTTTCTTCCTGATGATTAGTCACATGCCTTTGGGAAAGGAAGCCAACGCCAATGCCGCTCCGGTCATCCTTGAGAGGGCGAAGGAATATAACCCCGAGAGCCTTCCGTCGTTCTTTGTCGGCGACCTTAACACAAGGGAATGGACCAAGTCTTCGGAATTGTTCCGCACTTATTGGAACGACACTTTCCTGACCGTTCCGGCTGATGTCCGCAAAGGTTCCGTCGGGACTTTCAACAAGCGGGGGGAGAACGAGGATATGAACGCCGCCCCGAGGATAGACTACATCTATTATCGTGGGGAAGGGGTCAAGCCTCTTGGCTACACCTGCGACAACAGGCGGTACGAAGGGTACTATCCTTCAGATCATTGCCCGATCTACGCTGATTTTATTGTGACATTGCCTTTAGTCTCGACGGAAGGCCGGTAAATGTTTGGAAATGAGATTCACGCTTGGTACATATAACCTCAGGATGGAGCATCTTGACTCCGGACACGATAACTGCTGGGCGGTCAGGAAACCAAGGCTACTGGCATCCCTGCGGAGCGCCGGGTTCGATGTGGCCGGTCTTCAGGAGGTCAACTCCAGGATGCAGCGGGACTTGACGGAAGAACTTGGGAATGAATATTCATTCTGGTTTTTCTGTCCATATTCACAGAACGGGGAAGGGGACAAGGCACACGGCATAATGTTCAAAAAATCACTTTTCGACATGCTTGAAAGGAGTTTTTTCTGGATCTCCGACACTCCGGATGTCTGTTCGCTGGCGGATGTGGGACCGAACGGAAACTATCGCCGTGGAGGGTGCTGCGCCGTGTTGAGGCATAAGGCTTCCGGAGAACGGTTGTTCCTGATGTGTACCCACGCATGCTTCAACAAGGCTCCAAACGCCAGGTACGCACTTTTGTACCGCCGCATGGAAGAACGCTTCAACACGGAACGCCTGCCTTCATTTCTGGTCGGCGACATGAACACAACCCCTGACACTCCCGCTTCCGTCTCTTTCCGTGAATATTGGCGTGACGCTTTTGATCTCGCTCTTTCGCATGAAGGCCCCTCAGGTACCTATAACGCCTATAAATATCCCTCAGGCCGTGACCGCATAGATTTCATCTACTGTCGCGGCGAAGGTGTGGCTGTCGAATCCTACCGCTGTGCCCCTACGTTGTATTCCGGCAGGTTCGCTTCTGACCATTTTCCTGTCAGCGCTGTCGTCAGAATCGGATAGTACCTTTTGGCAAGGTGTTTCACGGTCAGAGATTACGTGATTTTGCCGAGGAATCACTATCTTTGCGGCGGAAACGGGATCCTGCTACGATGAATCCCGGTCCGGGTTGTAAAATTTTTGAATATGATCAAGTCAATGACCGGTTACGGCAAGGCTGAGGCCGTCCTGGAGACAGGTAAACTCACCATCGAGATCAAGACGCTGAACGGCAAGAACTCTGACGCCAACATCAAGTCTTCGCTTCTTCCCAAAGACAAGGAACTGCTTGTGCGCAGGAAGATTACGGATTCCCTTGTACGTGGAACAATCGACTTTTACATCACATGGGAGCCGAAGGCCGGTGGAATGGCCAAGCAGATCAACAAGGAACTTCTTCGGGAATATTACGACCAGCTGATGGACTTCAGCGCCTCGCTTCCTGTTTTTGACTCTCTGTCTTTCAATCCTAACGAGATGCTTGCCTCCATCCTGCGTTTCCCTGACGTGATGGACAACTCCCGGCAGGACATCATCACCGAGGAGAACTGGCCGGTAGTGGAAAAGGCTATTGATGAGGCTCTCGCCGCCGTCAATGACTATCGTGCGAAGGAGGGGGAGGCTCTCTATAAGGATGTCACCTCAAGGGTGCGGAACATCCTTGACCTTGAGAATCAGGTGGAGGGCTTCGAGAAGGAGAGGATCGACGCCGTGAGGGAGAAACTGATGAAGAATCTTGAGGCTCTCCAGCAGAAGGTGGATCCGTCCCGTTTTGAGCAGGAGATGATCTTCTACCTTGAGAAACTGGACATCAACGAGGAGAAAGTCCGTCTTCGCCAGCACTGCAAGTACTTCATGGACACCATTGACGGTGAGGAATATCCTGGCCGCAAGCTTGGCTTCATCATCCAGGAGATGGGCCGCGAGATCAACACGACCGGCTCCAAAGCCAACCACTCCGGCATCCAGAAGCTCGTTGTCCGTATGAAGGACGAGCTGGAGAAGATCCGCGAGCAGTCTATGAACATCCTTTAGATGTTCATAGACTGTCCATCCAATCCCCAGTCGCTTCGCGACAGCCCCGGTGGGGCATTGGGGAGCGTTCTCCCCAAACCCGTTGAGTCGCTTACGCTCCGAGTTTTATATTATTCGTTGGTGAGAGTTTCGGAGAGCTCGGGTGGGATTATGGATTCGGGGCCGGTTTTGCGGGCTCCGGGTTTTATTTTGGCCTGGGACTTCTTGGGGGAGAGGCCGAGTCTCTCCAGCTTTTGGATCTTCTTGACGACACTCTGGTTGGACTCGGTCAGTTTCTTGGTCGAGGTCTCGTAGGCGTTCTGCGCCTTGGACAGGAACGTGCCGATGGAGACGTAACTTTCCATCCAACCGTTCAACTGGCTCATCAGTTCCTCGGCTGTCTTGTAAACTTCGGCGATGTTCTTCTCCTGGTTCGCCTGCTTCCATGCCATCTGGATCATATTCAGAACTATCACGAGAGTCATCTGGCTCACGATCAGCACATTGTTGTCCTTGGCCACCTGCCAGAGCATCGGATCCTCCTCCAGCATAAGCCTGAACGCCCCCTCGACCGGGATGAACATCAGATTGTAGTTCACTTTCCGCCTCCCTTCCGGAATATACGAGGCGTAGTCCTTGGTCTTAAGCTCGTCCACATGCTTGCGGACGCTCTCAACATGGGCCTTGGCGAGCCTTACTCGATCCTCCACCTTCTCCGCGTTGATATATTCCTTGTAAGAGTTCAGACTGACCTTTGAATCGATGATGACGGTCGTGTCGTCCGGGTAAAGCACCATCACGTCCGGGATCATCGTCCTGCCGCCCTCGCTCTTGATCTCATGCCCAGCCTCGTCCGTCATCACGCTCTGGGTGAAGAAGTGCACGCCTTCCACCAGCCCGGCGTTCTTCAGCACGTCGGTCAACAGCATTTCGCCGAAGTCCCCCTGCACCTTTGAATATCCCGTAAGCGCGTTCGCCAGGTTCCTGGCCTCGTCTCCCACCGCCTGCGACCGCTCCATCACATTGTGAATATGCTCTTTCAGCTGCGCGCTTTGCTCCACGACCTCCTTTCTGGACTCCTGCACGGCCTTGCCGAACTCGGCGAACTTCTCCTGTATCGGTTTCAGAAGATCGGAGATCGACTCCGCGCTCTGCCTCTTGAACTCGAAACTGTTGTCCGCCGACAGGGCCTTGAACGCATCCTTCATATTCTCAAGTTCTTTTGCATGCTGCTCCTTCTGCATATTCAAAGCCCTTTCCTGCGCCTCCTTCTGCTCCGCCATCGCCTTTTCCTGGATTTCCCTTTGGGCGGCCATAGCTTTCTCCTGAGCTTGCCTTTGTGTTTCAAGCGCTTTCTCCTGCTCCTCCCTGAGCCGGCTTTCATATTCATCCCTGGCCTTGAGTGTGCTTTCCAGCGCCGCCTTCTCTCCGGTTAGTTCCATCAGCCGCCTCCGGAGATCGTCCTCCGCGTCCTCATATTCCTTTGCAATCCTTTGCCTTTCCGCCGCATTCCTCTGAATGACGACAAGCAGCGCCACCACGGCAGCCACCGCCACCGCCGAGATCAAAACTAATATCACCGTAAGATTCATAAACTAAATGTATTAGCGAAGCCAATCTCTTAAAATCAAGTCATTGATCTGCTTCAGTTGGCCGTTTCCGACATAATGCTGTCATAATGTAAAACAACATTTATGTAAAATTACATAATGTAATATTACGTAAAATTCCCGTAAAATTCAACGAGAGGATAAAAAACATATATAATTGCAAAGAAACATAAAAAGTTCGGTTGTTACCCCCTGTGATGTTTGGTCGGTTGTGACAAATCGCATAAATTGCTTTTTGTCCGGTTCGGAATTGACTGAAAAATAATTCCGGAACGGTGTCGCATTTTGGAAACTTTTATTATTTTTGTAATGTTTAAACTGATATTATTGGAAGATGCGCGTAGATTTCTCAAGAAACTGCCGCCGCAAGTGATGAAAAAGATTATCTACAACATTGACAGGGTGGTTGGAGGAGAAATAAACGCGGAACTGTTTAAGAAACTTGAAGGGACTGAGATATGGGAGTTCAGAACATTGTATAACAGGAATTCTTATAGACTCTTTGCGTTTTGGGATTCGCATAATGGAACTTTTGTGGTGGCGACACGCGGCATCGTGAAGAAAACGCGGAAGACTCCGTGCAAAGAGATTGCGAAGGCCGAGGCTATAATGAAAGAATATTTTAATGACAAAGGGTAATGGAAAATATGAAAACGTACACATTTGATGAGGTCAAGGATGAACTTCTTGGAAAGGTAGGAACTTCTGAACGTGATGAACATGAGCGTAAGGTCGCTGATGCGGTCAATGCCTTCAGACTTGGAGAGGTTGTCCGGGAGCGGCGTTTGGATCAGAATCTGACCCAGGAGGAGCTTGGGAAGAGGATGGGAGTCAAGAAGTCTCAGGTGTCCAAACTGGAGAGAGGAGATGATATGTCACTCCGCTCGATGCGCCGGGTTTTCCGCGCTTTGGGAGTCGAGTCCGCCACGCTTGATCTCGGGGCTGCAGGAAAGGTCACCTTGTGGTGACGGGGCGGGATCGGCTTGATTGAAGCGAAGCCTACATCAACCCCAGAAACCTTGTGCGTGCGAGCATGCAGCATCCGAGCGATCCTGCCTTGCGCCCGAGTTTTGAGAACACGATGGTGGTGTCCTTGCTCACTATGTTAAGGGAGTATTTCTTGATCGCCGCTCGTACAGGAAGCATAAGATAGTCCCCGCCGACGGTCAGTTTCCCGCCAAGGATGACCATTTCCGGATTGAAAATGTTGATCAGTCCGGCTATGCCTCTTCCGAGGGTAGTGCCGATCTCTCCCATCGCATCGATCGCCACGACATCCTCTTCCTCAACGGCTCCAAGCAGGTCGTTGAGCGTCAGTTCTTTTCCTGTCTTGTATTTGTCAGCCAGCATAGACGGGCATCCCGCCTCCAGTTTCTCCGTCACTATCCGTTGGAGAGCCGAGCCGGAGGCTCCGGTCTCCAGACAGCCGATCTTTCCGCAGCGGCAGATCTGTCCGTTGTCCAGAAACGGGAAATGTCCGAACTCTCCGGAAAAACCGGACTTGCCATAGTACAGGTCGCCGTTCAGGATCATTCCCATGCCGAGTCCCCATCCGACATTGATGAACAGCACGCTCCTCTCTCCGTTGGCGATTCCGCTGCGGAACTCCCCGTAAGTCATTGCCCTGGAGTCGTTGTCGAGGGCTACCGGAACTCCGAGGTCTTCCTCAAGAATGGCGCTCAGCGGTTTGTCCTCGTTGATGAAATACGTGAAACTGTAGCCGGAAGCGGTGTTGACCCGTCCGGTAAGGTCAATATTGCACGCAAGCATGCGTTCGGAGCCAAGCCCATTGTCCTCAAGGGTTTTCCGGATGAGTCCGCAAAGCTTTCTGCAGGAATCCTCCGTGTTCCTCAGGGTGAACTCGACATCCTCGTCATAGGACAGTGTCTGTCCCTTGAAGTCCATTGTCATGATGTTGGCGTGGTTTCTTTCCAGATCCACTCCCACAAAGAACCCGGCCTCCGGATTGAGACCGAATATGCTTGGTCTCCGCCCGCTGGCCGAGCCTTTTTTTCCAAGGTCCTCCAGCCATCCGTCATCAATCAGTTCCCCGACTATCTTGGTGGTGGTCGGGACGCTGCAGTTCAATTCACGGGCGAAATCTGCGATGCTGAAATCGCCCGAGTTCATGCACAGATCCAGAATCTTTTGCTTGATTATGGAATTCTTGTCCGAGAGGTTCTCGCTGAAATATTTGACCATCCGCTTTATTTTCCTTTTGTCCAGTATTCCTCAATCTCTTCCAAAGTCTTGCCTGTAGTTTCCGGAACCAGTCTCCACATTATGAGAAGGTAAGGGACGCACATGGCGGCGAAGAGAAAGAATGTGCCTGCCGGAGTGAGTGTCTCAAGCATCCACGGCGTGAGCTGGCCGATCAGGTAGGTGCCGATCCATAGGGCCAGTCCGGCGATGCTCATCGCGAGTCCACGCACCCTGTTCGGGTACATCTCTGACAAAAGTACAAAAACAACCGCGCTTATGGAAATCGCCGTGCAGAAAACGTACAGAAGGAAGAACGTCAGCAGGAACCAGGTCGGAAGGCTCTGTGGGAAGCAGAAGTACAGGCCTATCATCAGCAGACAGAGGATCATTCCGCCCACACCCCACCAGACCAACTGCTTGCGGCCGACCTTGTCGATGATCAGGAGGGCGATGACCGTCGTGAGCATATTCACAACCCCGACCAAAACTGTCGAGAACATTGAACCTTCGCCGGACAACCCTGCGTCACTGAATATCTTGGGGCCATAGTACAGCACGGCGTTCACTCCCATGAACTGGCCGAGGATGGCGATGGCGCAGCCGATGAGGACAGCCTTGAAAATTCCCGGCTCCAGAAGAGTCCGCCATTCGGACTTGGTCTCGCCGGCGATCGAGGCTCTGGTCTGTTCGATCTGCCTTGCCACTTCCTCCGGGGATGTGAATATCCCGCCGAGGATCCTTGCGGCCTTATCTTCCTTGTGCTTGGTGATCAGCCAGCGCGGACTCTCGGGGATAAGGAATATGACGAGGAGGAACAGAAGATCCGGAACAGTCTCGTAGCCAAGCATTCCCCTCCAGTACTCGGAATTGAATATTCTTGTCCAGAGATCCGTCGAGGTGGAGGTCACGTCGGCGTCCTTCAGGACAAAGTAGTTGATCAGGTAGGCCATCAGGAACCCTATCGTGATGGCCAGCTGGTAGAGCGACACGAGGGAGCCTCTTTTCTGCGCCGGAGCGATCTCCGAGATGTAGATCGGCGAGACGATCGAGACTATTCCTATGCCGAATCCTCCTATGATCCTGAAGACAACCAGCTGGTTGAAGTCGCCGCAGACGGCGCAGCCTATGGCCGAGACGCTGAACATCAGAGCCGAGATGAGCATCGTCTTCTTTCTGCCGAGATGGTCGCTCATCATTCCGGCCGTCATCACGCCCAGAATCGAGCCGATCAGAGCGCAGCCCACGTACCACCCTTCGGCGATCGTCGTCAGCCGGAACTGGTTCTTCACGATCTCGGTCGTGCCGGAGATCACGGCGGTGTCGTAGCCGAACAGGATTCCGCCTATCGCCGCCACGATGGCCAGGAACACTATCCGGGTCATATTTATGCTTTTGTCCATCGCTTATCGAATGTCAAAGTATTCCATGTACCTGTCGTAGAGATGTCCCGCCTGAAGGTAGGCCGACTGAGGGCTCATGAAGTGCGAGAACTCGAAGGTGATGGCCTTGTCGTAGCCGCAGCGCTTCGCCGCCTCAAGCTTCATCCTCAGTTTGTCGAACTTGATCGGGAGGAAACGGATCGGCATGTCCCGGTCGAAACTCTCGGCGTTGGTCCAGCACTGCATACCGTACTTGTCCGCCAGCTTCTTGTTGACAGAGAAGAACGCGTCAAGCTCGTCGTAGTCGATGTGTCCGTCCTGGAAGGCGCATGCGTCGACATATTCATGGATCCCGTCGAAGATCTCGTTCCATTCCCTCTCGTGCTGCTCTATCGAGACGGCCTGCTCCTTGGTCAGGTTGCCGCCGGCCGCGTCTACCGCCTTCTTGCCGTCGATCCACGGGGAGATGAAGGTCGGCAGTCCGCCCGAGACCTCCTTGCACTGGCGCCCCATCGTGCGGAAGGACTCTATCGCGCCCTTGGTGGCACGGCTGATCTCGCCGCTGATGTACCAGCCGCCGAAGCTGTCGTACTTGCTGCCGTAGCGCTGCCAGATCTCGTCGATCACGTACTTGTTCGCCTCGACCTCGTATGACATGTCGCCTGTGTCCCAGTATTTTCCGGAGTCGTACAGTCCGAGCCAGAACTTCATGCCGTATTTCTGGGCAAGGCGGCAGAACATGTCGATCATGTCGGTCGAAGGCATGTAGCACCCCTTCTTAAGAAGGTAAGGTGACGGATAGGTGATGAACTTGCGGTAACCGCAGCGGATGTCGATCACGGTGTCGATGCCCATCGCCTTCATGTAACGGAAGTCAAGATCCCATTCTTTCTCGCCCCAGTTCTGGTGCGGAATGTCATGCGAGATCTCGTCCAGGAATGTGCCGGTGATGGGGAGGGCATTCCCGTGAGGGACGATCAGCCTGCTGTTGATGCTCTCGTCGGCCTTGAGCCTGAGGTCTTTACCGTTCTTCGAGGCCATTCCCATAGCGTTGGCGGCAATTGGAGCCGCCACAGCGGTCGCGGCGGCGATTCCGGCCTTCTTCAGAAAAGTTCTTCTGTCTGTCATGGTGCTTTCTTTATGTGATAGGTGATCCTTAAGTAATCCTTAGTAATCCTTAAAAGATAACTTAGTAAATATTGTCTTCGCAAAGGTAAGAATTTATTTCTTAAATTATTTTATTATTTATTGATTTATTTGTTAAATATTTGATGAAATATTATAACTTTGTAAAAATGTTAGGCTAACCTTTGTGGATAGATGACACTATTATTAATAACAACGCATTCTTTTATGAAAGAAACATCGAATTATTCATTCCCTTTCCTAAAGGTGGTGCTTGCGTCGGTTCTGTCGTTTTTCCTGTTCTCGGGAAACGTGTCGGCGCAGCCTTCCGTCAAAGGTAGGGTGACAGACCAGAACGGGCAACCGCTGCCCGGTGTCTCTGTCATTGTGGCCGGAACCACGAACGGCACGATGACCGGATCGGACGGAAGCTATGTGATTTCCGTCGCAAAAGGACAGACGCTGGAGTTCCAGTGTCTGGGCATGACATCGTTCCGGAAACTATGTGACGGAACCGTGCAGGTTTTGAACGTGACCCTGAAAGAGGACACTGCCTATCTTGACGAGGTGGTTGTCGTGGGTTACGGTACATCCAAGAAATCATCCCTGACGGGAGCGGTCTCGGCGATCAAGGGGGACGAGGTCCTGAAGGCTCCGGCCTCGAACGTCTCTCAGATTCTTGCCGGGCGTCTTCCGGGCATCTCCTCTGTGCAGGAGTCCGGAGAACCTGGTCAGGATCAGGCTTCCCTGCGTCTGCGCGGCTCGATCTACGGAATCGCCTACGTTGTGGACGGATTTCCGGTGAGTGACATCAACGACATCAATCCTAATGACATCGAGAGCATCTCTGTCCTCAAGGACGGAGCGTCTGCCGCTGTGTACGGATTGAAAGGCGCGGGCGGCGTGATGATCATCACGACCAAGAGGGGAGCGAAGGAGAAGACCTCCATCACCTATGACGCCTCGTTCGGTGTGTCGATGAACGCTAATTTCCCGGAGTTCATGAACGGCCCGCAGTTCGCCTACTATTATAATATGGCGGACATGATGGACCAGCTGGCCAGCGGAGCCATCACCGACCGCTCCCAGTACAATCCGTACTTTACTTCGGAGAATGTCGCCGCGATGACCAACGGCGACCCTACCGACGGTTGGGACAACGTGAACTACATCGACAAGGTGTTCGGCACCGGATTCACGCAGAAGCACAACGTGACCGTGACCGGAGGAAGCGACAAGGCCCGCTACTACACCTCTTTCGGCTACTACGGGCAGGACGGTAACATCGACAACTTCACCTACAAGCGCTACAACCTGAGATCCAACATTGACTCGGACATCACCTCCAGGCTGCATTTCAAGCTGGGTCTGTCGGGTACGCTGGCTCACAGGGACACTCCGGGCTATGCCTCGGGAGGCACGGACGGCGGATACAGCGAGCTGGGATGGCTGTCGGTGGCAAACCAGACTATCGTGATGCATCCGTATCTCCCGGAGAGGTACGAGGGCATGTACACTTCGACGATCAAGAAGAACACCGGACTTCCTCAGAGTCCTCTCGCCGCCATCTATGAGTCAGGCTACAAGAAGACCCGCTCGATGGATCTTTCGGTCAACGCCACGCTGGCCTATGACATTCCAGGCGTGGACGGACTGGTTGCCAAGGTTGCCGGTGTTTATGACTGGAGCAACTCCTACAACAAGAATCTGAACACCCCTTACAGCACGATGGCTTTCGTGGACGGAGCATATTCGAAGAAGAATGACCCAAGGGGAGTGGACAACGGCATAAACCTCGGAGAGGGAACGTCCTATTGGCAGCAGATGGTGGGACAGGCCAGTCTTGAATATTCCAACACCTTCGGCAAGCACAGCGTGGAGGCCTTGGCGCTCATGGAGATCCGTGACACCAAGAGCAACAGTCTCGCGGCCTACGTCAAGGATCTTCCTTTCGCCTCGCTCCCGGAAATCAGCCAGGGCAACCCGACCAAGAACCCTGTCTCCGGAAGCAGCGGAGCGTCCAGAAGCGTCGGCGGAGTCTTCCGACTCAAGTACAACTTCGCGGACAGGTACCTCATCGAACTTTCGGGACGCGAGGACGGCTCGTACCTTTTCAGCGGAATGGACAAGTACCGCTGGGGCTTCTTCCCTTCAGCATCCGTCGCGTGGAGAATCTCCAATGAGAATTTCATGAAATCTGCTGATTTTCTCAATGACTTGAAGATCAGGGCCTCCGTCGGAATGCTTGGAAACGACGGTGTTCCTGAATATGCCTTCCTCAGCACCTACTCGCGCTATGGCCAGAAGGTGGGCTACAGGATGGTTGACGGAAGCGCTGCCTTCAATCCTGCCTATAAGCCGGATGTCGTGCCGTCGCTCAACTTGTCATGGGAGCGTTACCTTTCCTACAACGTCGGATTCGACGCGACCCTGTGGGACGGGCTTCTGGGCATGGAGGTGGACGGATTCTACAACTACACCTATGACATCCTGACCGGCCAGGGCTCCGGATTCCCGGCTTCCATGGGTGGGTACTATCCGACCTACATCAATTATCCTGCGATCGACGCCAAGGGTGTTGACCTCATGGTCACTCACAAGAATCAGTTCTCTCTCGGCGGCAAGCCGTTCTTCTACGGGGTGAGCGCCAGCCTGACATATTCAAAGACCAGATGGATCAAGTACAAGGACAATCCTGAGGTCAGCGACAACAGGAAGATTGTCGGCAAGACCTATGGCTCCATCACGGGTTGGAAGACCGACGGGCTGTTCCGCTCCGAGGAGGAGATTGACAATTCCGCCTGGTGGGGATCACGCCCTAACGTGGGCGACATCAAGTTCGTGGACATCAACGGCGACGGCAAGATCGACTACGACGACTGGGGCTATTTCGGACGTTCCAACAGGCCTGAGCTGACATTCGGCCTGAACCTCAATTTCGAGTGGAACGGCTTTGATTTTAATGCCCAGTTCACCGGCGGCGCCTTGTTCGACGTTTCCCTTACCGGAACGTACTACAACGGCTATGATGACAACACGATCTGGACCCAGACTTTCAAGGAGGGAGGAAACTCTCCTCTCTATCTTGTGGAGAACGCATGGAGCGTGGACAATCCTGACGGTACCTTCCCGCGTCTAACCCTCGGCTCTCCGGGACACGGTGGTGACAACGGTGTAAGCTGCTCATTCTGGTGGAGGGACGGAAAATATGTCCGTCTGAAGTCAGCGCAGCTTGGCTACACCCTGCCGAAGAAATGGATGAGCCATCTTGGCGTGTCTTCCCTCAGGCTGTTCGTTGAGGGACAGAACATATTCACCATCGATGGTCTTCCTAAGGGAATCGACCCTGAGTCTCCGGGCGTGAACAACGGTTATTATCCTCAGCAGCGCCTCTTGATGGGTGGTGTGACATTATCATTCTAAAAGGACAGCTTGATATGAAATACATTAAGAATCTGATTTTGACAGTGTCGGGAATCGCCGTGGCGATGGGGGTGTCCTCCTGCAACTCGTTCCTCGACATGACTCCGACCGACAGCGTCTCGGACAAGATGCTCTGGAAAACCACCGCGAATGCGGAATATGGAGTGAACTACATCTATAGCTACATCCTGGACATGGCCGACGCCAACTCCGGACAGTGTGTGGCCGGCATGACCGACGCCCTCACCGACCAGTTGAAGTACGGCTCCTACAACTTCAACGCTCTGTGCTACATACCGAGCGAGATCGCCTACGGGGGATCTGTGTTGACAGCCAACTACGTGTCCGCGTACCTTGGCTACTGGGACACGATGTACAGCGCGATCAGAAAGACCAACCAGGGTCTGAACTATCTGGAGAAGTACGGTGAGATGTCCGGTGAGGACAAGACGAGACTCTCGGCCGAGCTGAGGTTCATGCGCGCATGGTTCTACTTCGACCTTGTCAAGAGGTACAAGGATGTCATCATCTATGACGAGGATCTGAGCGCCATCACGGCCAACAAGGCTCTCTCGACAGAGGAGGAAGGATGGAACTTCATCGAATCCGACCTTGAGTTCGCCGCCGCGAACCTGCCTGAGAAAGAAAAAGCGAACGGAAGGCTGAACAAAGGTACGGCCTATGCCTTCATGACAAGAGCGATGCTGTACGCCAAACGTTATGACAAGGTCGTCGCGGCCGCGGACAAAGTGAAGGAGTTGGGTTATTCTCTGATCTCAAACTATGCTGATGTCTTCAACGGCAACAATTCCGAGGTCATACTTGAATATGTCTTCAACTATTCCGACAATGTGACCCACAGCTTCGACTACTACTACTCTCCGGGAGGCGACTACACCACCAAGGATGCTTCCGGCGGCGGCTACGGCACGCCGACACAGGAGATTGTGGAGTCCTATGAATATGCCGACGGCTCCGGTCTTCCGGACTGGTCGCCTTGGCACACAGCCGAGGGAACCGATCAGAATCCTCCGTATGAGCTGCTTGAGCCTCGTTTCCAGGCATCCGTACTCTACAACGGTGCGAAGTGGAAAGGGCGCACGATCGAGCCGTTTGTGGGCGGAGACGACGGCTGGTGCCAATGGAACGTGGTCAAGGAGCCTAAGGGTAAGACGACCACGGGCTATTACCTCCGCAAAGGTGTGGACGAGACGCATGACGTGATCGCCAGAAGCGAGAGCACCCAGCCGCTTGTCATCATCAGGTACGCCGAGGTGCTTCTGAACAGGGCCGAGGCCTGCTACCGTCTCAATGACGCCGCGGGAGCCAATGCCGCCGTCAAGGAAATCCGCGCCCGTGTCGGGCTTCCGTACGCTGACAAGGCGGGGGACAACCTGTGGAATGCCATCCGTCAGGAGCGCAAGGTCGAGCTGGCGTTCGAAGGCTTCTCCTATTGGGATCTCCGCAGATGGGGAGTGGCTCCGAACAACTATCCTGACGGACTCTCCGGCTATCAGGTGCATGGCTTGAAGATCGAGAGCGCAGGAAGTGGCTTCATCTACACCTATGTCTCTGTCGATGACAAGGACCGCAACTATCCTGAGAAGATGAACAGATTCCCTCTCCAGGACAGCGAGCTGTCAAGCAACAATGCAGTAGAACAATTCCCGGAATGGAAATAATCACGACTTATATGAAAAAGATCCACATACTGACAGCGGTTCTGACTCTTCTCGTGGCGGCTTCGTGCCATAGCCCTGAATATGTCGAGTCGACCGCGGAGCGTCAAAACCTTACCAGTTTCGAGGCGTTCTTCACATTCGGCCCCTTCATGGATCAGTCGATGTGCAAGCTGAACATCACGGACGAGAACGCCGATCGGTTCGTCATCCCTGTCCCTTGGTTTTTCCCTGAGACATCGGACAACGAGACATCACCTTACATGACCAAGGTCAGGGTGCAGGCTGCCTTGCAGCCGAACTGTACCATCGAGCCGGCGCTGACCCTCCTGGATCTGACCAAGGACAACATGTTCAGGTTCACCAACGCCAAGGGTGAGAGCAGGAACATCTGCATCACCGGAGAGAGGGTTAAGTCCAAGGCTTGCGACATTCTTGTCTTCTCCTTGGATGACCCCGCCGTCTCCGGCATCGTGGACAAGAACAAGAAGACCGTCACCCTGGTGTCCGCCGAGGATCTGAGCGCCTGCACCGCATCCGCACAGGTTTCGGCGCATGCCACCATCTCCCCGGATCCTTCGACTCCGCAGGACTACAACAAGGGCGTCAGGTTCAGGGTGACCGCCCACGATGGTCAGACCTTCTCTGAATATACCGTCATCAAGACTGTTCCTGACAAGATCGACAAGGGCTTTGACAAGTCATCGCTTGAGGCGTTGTTCAACTTCGAGCCTGTAAGCATGGCCGGACTCCCGGCCTACAACACGGCTGACATATTCCCGAGCCTTGCGGTGACGGGCGGCAAGCTTGTCTTCTGCTACGGCAACGGTTCCGCTCCTGTCTTCCTGAACGGCGTCACCGGTGTCAAGGAAGGCGAGATCAATGCCGGCGGTGTCGCTCCGGCGGCTGTCACCAATGACGAGGCGGAGAACCTTATCCTCTGCAACCACGTTGACGGCGGCGGCGAGTTCAAGATTTGGAAGGCTACCTCTGTTAAGACCGCTCCGGAACTGTTCCATTCGTTCACCAACAGCACGGATCTTCCTATGGGGTATTCAATAAAGGTCATCGGCGACATTGACGGTGACGCTGTGATTGACATAACCCATGAGGGCATCGCGGGTGTGACATCCTCAAGCAAGGTGACAAGGGTCACTGTTGCCGGCGGATCTGTCGCCGATGTCTCGGTGCTCGATCTCGCGGGATCCGGCCTCGCATGGGGCGGCGCTCCGGTGAACAACACCGACGCTGTGGCCGTGGCTCCTACGCGGAACGCCGGGATGTTCCTTTCTTACTACGATCCTAACGTCCTGCACTATGTCATGGCCGACGGCACGCTGAAGTCGTCGCTACCGTTCAACAATGGATCATCGTGGGCCTTGAATGTCAATAACCTGGACAGCAAGCAGTTCAATCACGCCACCTACATGTCGCTCTTCGTGGTCAGCCACTTCCCTCACTGGGGATGCGGCCCTGCCCTCTACCTGTACGACATCTCGGATCCGGCGGCGCTGTCCGGCAATCTGGACGAGACCACGTCGATAGTCCTCGGCAAGTCTTCCGTTGACTGGTTCCAGAAGGCTGACGCCGGCTTTGCCGCCGGAGATGTCGTTCTGGCTCCGACCAAGGACGGATTCAAGATGTATCTGTACTACTACGACCAGAATTCAGGAGTCCTCGGAGGCTATTCTGTGGATTGCATAAAGAAATAGTCAGATGAACCCTTTGAGGATATATTCCCTGATCGTTCTTGCCGCCATGACAATCATGTCCTGCGGAGGTTCCAAGGATAACCCTTGGAACCCCGACTGGGACAAACCGAAACCGGAGCCCGAGAAACCTGCGGAAGAGACAGGCAAGCCGAGGTACGTGTGGATTGACGCGGCGGCCAATTTCTGTGACTACGAGAACGACAAGGACAGGATAGCCGCGGATTTGAAGCGCATCAAGGACGTTGGTTTCACGGACATCATTGTCGATGTAAGGCCGACAAGCGGCGACGTGCTGTTCAAGTCCTCTGTCGCCAGTCCGCTGAAGAAGGTAGATGTCTGGAAGGGAAGCAGTTATGTGTGGGTTTCCAGAACCGGCACATACGACTACCTCCAGACCTTCATCGACGAGGCCCGCAAGGTGGGTCTCAAGGTGAACGCCAGCATCAACACCTTCGTGGGCGGCTACCTTTGCCCTTATGGCCTTGGAAGCGACGGAATGCTTTTCCGCGAGTCGGGAAGAAAGTCCTGGGCTTCGGTCATCAACGCGAAAGACGGCCTTGTCAGCGTCATGGATCTGACCGGCTCCGAAGACTACGGAGCCAGATTCCTCAATCCTGCCAACGAGCAGGTGCGGAACTATGTGCTTCAGATCATCAAGGATCTGGCTGCATACGATCTTGACGGCATCATCCTGGACCGCTGCCGTTACGATGACTATGGCCTGCAGAGCGATTTCTCGGATGTCTCGAAGAGAAAGTTCGAGGAATATTCAGGCATCACCTGCTCTTCATGGCCTGGTGATGTGATGGCTCCCGGCACGACGGCGCTTGGATCGAAGGCTGGCGAGACTGTGAAGAAGTGGCTGGAGTTCCGCGCGAGCGTCATCCACGACTTCGTCGCCGAGGCTTCCGACGCTGTCCACCGGATCAACAAGGACATCCGCTTCGGCGTGTATGTCGGGGCCTGGTACTCGACTTACTACACATCCGGCGTGAATTGGGCAAGCCCTAAGTACGATCCAAAGGCGGACGGCTATTTCTGGGCATCGGCGAACTACAAGAACTGTGGCTATGCCGACCACTGCGACTTCATGTTTCTCGGAGCCTATGCCGGCGCCGACAGCATCTGGGGCAGCGGTGAGTGGACGATGCAGGGGTTCTGCAAGCAGGGCAGGTCTCTCTTGAAGGGGGATGTCAAGTTCTGCGGCGGGCCGGACATCGGCAACTCCCCAGGGTGGACGAACGGCGGTCAGGCTTCCAAGATCCCGGATTCGATCAAGGCCTGCATCAACGAGGGCGATGGCTTTTTTGTGTTCGACCTCTGTCACATCAAGATGTACGACTACTGGGATGCCTTCAAAAAGGGATTCGATGACTATCTGAAAACTGTGAAAAAATAACAAAAACGCTAAAAATGAAAAGAATATCCATAATAATGCTGGCAGCGGCGATGGCTCTGTCCTTAGCCGCCTGCAAAGATGATTCGAACGACTCCGGGACCATCACCATTTCCGGGGAAGCCATGAATCCGGTGTTCACGTCTGCCGGAGGCACCTACACGGTTGAGTTCACTGCTGACAATGAATGGAGGGTGGCGGTTCCTAACACGAACCACTATACCTGGAGTTCGGTGACTCCGACCAGCGGCGGAGCCGGCAAGAATCAGGTGACAGTGACTGCCCTGAGGAACCCCGGCCACGACGGAAGGGAATATTCGTTCGACCTGCGCTGCGGACTGGATTCCAAGACTATCAAAGTGACTCAGAAACAGCTGAACTCCATAACCGTCACGCCGGGATCATTCGACATTCCTAAGGAGGGAGGCTCCATCGACATCAAGGTCGTGTCCAACATCGACTTCGACTACAAGATCGCCGATGATGCCAAGGAATGGATCTCCGCTGTCACGACCAAGGGTCTTGTTGAGAACACGGTGACTTTTGCCGTTGCATCAAACGAGATCTACAACAAGTTCGAGGCCCGTCAGGGAGTGATAACCTTCACCAGCAGCGAAGGGTCGGAGGACATCGTTGTCAACCAGGCCCCTAACGAAAGATTCTTCAATGTCTCTCCTGAGAGCCTGGTTGCCGAGAAGAACGGTGGCGAGGTGACCCTTAAGGTCGAGGCCAACTTCCCTTATGAGGTCGAGGATCCTGATTCTGAATGGATCACAAGAGTCTCCGGGAAGGATGGTTCCTTTACTTATAAGGTTGAGGCCAATCCTGATTTCGGCTCCAGGGCCGGCGTCATCAATGTGACCACTGAGCTGGAGGATTACTCCGCGGCTGTCGAACTTAAGCAGAAGGGAACGGCTGATGTCAGTGTGCTTTGGCAGAAGAGGTATTCGGCTGACCTTGGCGCGATCGCCGTGGCCGGCGGGCCTCTCAGGCTTGCCGTGAAGGATGACATCCTGCTTGTCGGCAATGGCGGGAACAAACTCTACGCCCTGAACCGCCAGACCGGTGAATATCTGAAGGAAATAGCTGTCCCTGAAGGCCTTTCCGTCCACTCGCTTGTGAATGATGATGCCGGCAACGTCCTTGCCGCCGCGTTGACGCCATTTGGCGGCACGCTCCGGATCTACACGTTCAAGTCATTGGAGTCCGCTCCTGAAATGCTCCTGGAATATACCCACAACGCTATCTGGAGTTCTTCGATGGGCAACATCAGGGTGCGTGGAGACGTGACCCAGAAGGCAGTCGTCACCGCTTTCGTCGATGTGAGCCAGTACTGGGTAGGATGGCAGATTACTGACGGAAAGGTCGGTGATGCGGTCTTCGGATCGATCGCTCCAGCCGCCAACCAGGTCTGGAATCCTTACGGAGCGTGCGTCGCGCCGGTTTCTGACGACCTGAATGACGGACTACTGTTCATTGGCTACTCCGCCGACGCCAACGGCAACTACGACCTGAACTGGTGCAAGGAAGTGGCGAAGAGCGAGTGGCAGTCCGTGTTCCACACCACCAGCGGCGGCAACGAGAACTACAACTGCATCTCCGTGGCCACTCTTAACGGGATCCGTTTCTGCGCCGTCGAACGTGGAGCCCACTTCTCATATGGATCCTGCCCTGAGGTCTATCTGCTTGACATTACAAATCTTGGTTCCGTGAAAGAGGCTTACTATGCTGAAAGAGCGACCGTTGTCGGTGAAGGCACCTTCACGGGTGCCGGAGCATGCGGGGATGTCCTTCTCCAGACCTCGGCCGACGGTAAGTCCATGGACATGTTTGTCACGGACGGCAACTATGACTGCATCACCTGCATAAGGTTCACCGCACAATAATGTTATCTATGAATATAAAAAATGTTGATTTCGGCGCGATGGCGTCGCGCTATAAGGAGGAACTCCTCGGGAATGTCCTGCCTTTCTGGCTGGAACATTCCCAGGACACGAAATTCGGAGGTTACTACACTTGCCTGAACCGTGACGGAAGTGTCTACGACAAGGACAAGTTCATCTGGCTTCAGGGACGTGAGGTCTGGATGTTCGCGATGCTGTACAACAAGCTCGCGAAGAACGAGGAATGGCTGAAGTGTGCCGAGCAGGGCGCCCGTTTTCTCATGAAATACGGCCATACTCCCGACTATGACTTCTACTTCTCCCTGACAAGGGAGGGAAAGCCGGTCATCCAGCCCTACAACATATTCTCCAACACATTCGCCTGTATGGGATTCGCCCAGTTGGCCGAGGCGACAGGCGATGAGGAATATGCCCGTTACGCCAAGGAGACTTTCCGCCGGATCCTGGAACGCCGTTCCAATCCAAAGGGAATCTGGTCGAAGGCTGTGCCGGGAACAAGGCCGCTGAAGGATTTCGCGCTTCCGATGATCATCTGTAACATGGCTTTGGAGGTCGAGAGGATCATCAACGACCCCGAGATGATGGACCGCCTGATTGACGAATGTCTGCACGAGGTTCTGGATGTGTTCTACCAGCCGGATCTTGGAGTGATGGTGGAGAACGTCTCTGCCGTTGACAATTCCCTCATCGACTGTTTCGAGGGCCGCAAGGTGAACCCTGGACATGATCTGGAAGCGATGTGGTTCCTTATGAACCTCGGAATCCGCCGCAATGACAAGGCCTTGATCGACAAGGCTGTGGAGATCTCCCTTAGCGTGATCGACTATGGCTGGGACAAGGAATATGGCGGGATCTTCTATTTCATGGACCGCAAGGGCTATCCGACCCAGGAACTTGAATGGGACCAGAAACTCTGGTGGGTACACATAGAGTCCGCGATCGCGATGCTGAAAGGCTACCGCCTCACGGGCAACGAGAAGTGTCTGGAGTGGTTCCTCAGGCTGGATGACTACCTTTGGACCCGTTTCAAGGACAAGGAGTATCCCGAGTGGTTCGGCTACCTGAACCGCCGTGGGGAAGTCCTGCTACCGCTCAAGGGCGGAAAGTGGAAAGGATGCTTCCATGTTCCGAGAGGTCTTTATCAGATAGGCTCCATGCTGGAGGACATCTCTAAGGGGAAGGAGGCCTGCATCTGATGCGCGGACAGCCTTATCCAATTGGTCTGTTGATGTTTATGATCGCTTCGGTTCTGCTGCACTCGTGCGGCGGAACTGAAGCTTATTATGACGTGGTGGTTGTCGGTGGCGGTGCCGGCGGAACGTCGGCGGGCATACAATCGGCCCGCTCAGGGGCATCAGTGCTGATTGTCGAGGAAACTCCCTGGCTTGGTGGCATGCTCACATCCGCGGGAGTCTCGGCGTTTGACGGTAACTATCGTCTCCGCGGTGGCCTGTTCGGCGAGTTCTGCGACTCTCTGGCCGGACGCTACGGGGGCTATGAGGCCTTGAAGACCGGATGGGTAAGCAACATCCTCTTCGAACCGAAAGTCGGGGCGGAGATATTCATGAATATGGCAGGGCCGCTTGACGGACTTTTCCTTGCTATGGAGACGGGTTGCGTCCGGGCTGAGAAACTGGACGAAGGCTGGCGGCTTACGTTGGACGGACCGGATGGCCGTCGCTGCGTCAGGGCGGGGATACTGATTGACGGAACCGAACTTGGTGACATCGCGGCAATGTGTGGAGTACCTTGCAACAGTTCTCCTGTTGACACGATAGCAGCGGTACAGGACTTGACCTACGTCATCACGGCACAGGATTTCGGCGCCGGTTCCGACAAGACGATCCCTTGTCCGGAAGGCTATGACGCTAAACTGTACGAGGATTGCCTGTCAAGAGGCCATTCCGTGGACATGATGCTTTCCTACGGGCGGCTGCCGGGAGGAAAGATTATGCTGAATTGGCCGATCGCGGGCAATGACTGCTATGTCAAGGATGTCACCCGTATGCCTCCGTCCGACCGCGCCGTGGCGGTTGACAGCGCCAAAAGGGTGGCGCTCGGCTATCTCTATTATATTCAGAAAGAATTGGGACTAAGGAATATAGGCATTGCGGAGGACGAGTATCCGACCGATGACGGTCTGCCGATGATTCCGTACTACAGGGACTCAAGACGGATCGAGGGGGAGGTGACGTTCTCCTTGGCGGACATTGACCGGCCATATTCAAACACCCTTTACCGCACGGCCATCGCGGTGGGGGACTATCCTGTTGACCATCATCACTATCGCAATCCGGATTGGAGGGATCTTCCTCAGCTGGAGTTCCATCCTGTCCCGTCCTTCTCGGTTCCTTTCGGGGTCATGGTTCCGAAGGAGGCCGAGGATATTCTTGTGATAGAGAAGGCGGTGTCCGTGACCTGCGTCGCGAATGGAGCCACCAGGCTCCAGCCGGTCGTGATGGAGATCGGCCAGGCCGCCGGCATCGCCGCCGCGGTGGCCGCGCGGAGGGCAGCTGGGGCGCAGCCGTGTCTCAGGGAAGTCTCTGTGCGAGAGGTGCAGGAGGGGATCCTTGCCGCCGGCGGGTATTTGATGCCTTATCTGGACATCACTCCGGACGATCCACGTTTCGCTGCGGTCCAGAGGATCGGCGCCACCGGAATCATGAGGGGGGACGGCCGGTCTGTCGGCTGGTCCAACGAGACCTGGTTCAGGATAGATGATCCGGTGAGGGAGGATGAGATATTCCTTGATGACTATTATCCGGGGAAATCCCTTTCCGATCTGGGCCTTCCTTCGTTGGATTCGCTCACCCGCGGCGACTTCGCCGTCATCATCGACAGCCTCCTTCACCCTTTCGAGTCCCGTCAGGTCACGCTCACCGGCGCTTTGGCCGAATGATGCTTTCGCGTCCGGTGCAAACTTCCTGCCCAGCTTTGACAGAAACACCAATCAAAGGCTTACCTGCAGAGTTCCGTGGGATCCAATGGATCACCTTCATGTGATTTGATGATTTCTATAAAATTATACGGAGTTATGCACTTTAGGCTTGCTCGTAATAAAGGCGCCACTTATGTG
>FR893146.1 GCA_000433355.1 Alistipes sp. CAG:435
CGCCGATCTGCGGAACGAGACAATCTCGGATCTGTGACGTCAACCGCATTCCCGCACATCTGGGTCGTCTCAGCCGACGAAATCCTTTGGCAGGACACCGAACTGCCTGAAGAAGCATTTGGCGAAGTACGACGGGGTGTTGAAGCCTACCATGTAGCAGATCTCATTGACCTTGTACTTTTGCTCGGCCAGCAGGCTGGCGGCCTTGCGCAGACGCATCTCCTTGATGAAATTGTTAGGAGTCATGCCGCAGGCCTCCTTGGTACGCTCGAACAGGACGGAACGGCTCAGGTGCATCTGCTCCGCCAAGTCATCGACGGAGAAATCCATGTCGGTAAATCTCACAGACACTATCTCGCTGATTTGCTGAAGGAATTGCTCGTCGCCTTTACCCTGCACGGTGCTTCTTAACGGGGCGTACGGACGTTTGCTGAAACTGTCCCAGATCATTTTTCTCTTGTCGAGAATGCCGTTTATCCGTGTGATGAGATACTCGATCTCTACCGGCTTCTCCAGGAAGATGTCAGCTCCTTTCCCGATGCCGCTGACTTTCAGGCTGAGATTGTCGCTGCTTGAAAGGAGAATGACTGGAATATGACAGAAGCGCTCCTCGTTCCTTAATTCCCCACAGAGATCAATTCCCACGGCGGCGTCGCTGATGATCAGGTCTATCCGTTCCCCGTTGTCGAGTGTCTGTTTTGCTTTCTCCGCATTCTCCTCGGTGTGGATGTCCTGGTAGTGTCTGCTGAGGGCGAGAGATAGGAATTCTCTCATCTGGGCATCCGGATCGATGATCATGATGCTGATCTCCCTTCGTTTGACGGTGTTGGTGTCCTGCAGGACTGTGTCCGCCGCACTTTTTTTCGCAGTCTTCTCAATCTCTGCCGCTATATTCCGGTACTCTCCTTTCATCGGCATAGATACATCTCCCACGTCCGAGCGGAGGCTCTCTATGCTATTGTGCAGGAAATCAAGGATCTCGTGAGTGATGACGTGCAGTTTGTCGCTGCTGTTCTTGATGATCGCCGCATTTTTCCGCGCCCTGTCGGAGAGCCCCTTCTCTGCCAGGATCTCATCCACGGGGCCGTTGATGAGCATCACGGGGGTACGGATGCCCTTTGCGATGTCCGTGAACAGCTCCAGCTCTGTCTCCAAACGTACTCTATCCCTGTCGCGGCGTATCCTTTCAGCCTTGTTGGCTTTCCGTTCCTTTTGATAGACCCAAAGAATCCGGGCGAAAAGCAGGACAAGTGACAGGAGGATGATGGAATATACTATGATGGCACCCGTGCTGTTGTAGAAATAGGGCTTGACTTTCACCACTGTAGGGATCTCCGCGCTCCAGACTCCGTCGTTGTTGCATCCGGAGACCAGGATCGTGTGCTCTCCTCTTTTAAGCCCGGTCAAGATGATCTCATTGCCTCTGTAGTCATATTCGTTCCACTCTCCATCATCGATTTTCCACTTGTACCTGTTCTTGTGCGGAGCAATGTAACTCAGGACAGAGAAAGTCAGCCTCAAGGGTTTATGACCCGTCCTTATGTGCATTTGCCCGGTTTTTCTGGCTTCGGCCAGAAGTCCTCTCGCCTCGGTCTCCGATTCACTGTAATCCACGTCGCTAAGGTAAAGTCTCGGGGCGATGCTGTTTGTCGGTATCTCGTCCGGTCTGAAATAATTGAATCCACCATTGGTGCCAAGGAAAACCACCCCGTCTGATGTAAGTACTCCTGAGTTGTAATTGAGGGCGTTGGCGCTCAGCCCGTCTCCGGTTCCGAATAATTTTGCTTTTTGCGTCTGTGTGTTGTATCGCACAAGTCCGGAGTTTGAACTGACCCAGAGGTTGTCGTTTTCTGAAATGATGTTGTAGACAGTCTGGTCGGAGGAGAGTATGTCCTTAGAGCTGATGGGCGTGATTATCCCCGTGTTTGTGTCATATCGGATCAGTCCGTTTCCTGCCGTACCTATCCAGATGATGTCCCGGACAATCTCTATCGCCAGAATCTTGTCAGGAATCACACCTTTGGTCGAAGGTTTGCCTATCGTGCCCGTCTTCGGGCTGTACTTCATCAGGCCGCTGCTTATGGATGCGATCCAGATGTTGCCTTGGATGTCCCCGCGGATGTCGATCACGTCACTGTTGAATCCGAGATCGAGGGTTTCCCGGAAATCATCACCTTCCTTGATCGTTATCCCGGTCTTGGTGCCTATCCATAATCTTCCGTTGATGTCCTTGAACAGTGCGTAGACACTGGCGTCTGTGCCATCCTTGTCACTGTTGAATTTCGGCCAATGCTTTGTCTCGCCGCTCTTCGTGTCCAGATAGTAAAGACCCTTGCTGTAGGTTCCGACCCATAGCCCGTCGCCGTCTTTCAGCAGGGCGTGGATGTTGAGATTCGGTATGTTCCTGTCCACGATTTTTTCCTTGCATATTTCTGAAGCCATGTCATAGAGAAACAGGCCGCCGTCATCTGTACCGATCCAAAGTTTTTTGCCCGGATCTTCGCAGAACTTGCTGATTACCCTGCCTTTCTTCCCAGTGGTGTCCGTCATGGAGAAGTTGAAAAGAGAGGAGCTTTTATTGGTATAGTTCACCCCACCGAAGTATGTCGCCACCCATATTCCACCCTCTTGATCCTTCACAATGTCGTAGATGAAGTTGTCGGTGATGCTTCTGTTGGTGTTTGGCTCGTAACGTATGTTCTCGCATCTGCCGGTTCTTGTGTCAAAGTTCACAATACCGTTGTCGCAGCCGTAGGAGATGATCCCCGGTTCCACTTCCGTGACAGTGTGGATCCTGCCGGTGTATAGCTTGCTTCCGTTGTCGGAAGTGAGCCTGTAGTTCGTGAATGACCCGCTGGTCTTGTCGTAGCGGAAAAGACCGTTTCCCCATCCTCCTATCCAGATGTTGCCCTGGTAGTCCTCGCACAGGCTGAAAGCGGCGTTGCCCTCGGCTTTCGCTCTCTCATCGTAGATGTGTATTCTGGAGAACATGTTCTTGTCGTCATCATAGAGATAGATATTCTGGCTGGCATTTGTACACCATGTCCTGCCTCTTTCGTCACATAGTACTGAAGTGATGTAGTCAGAATCTATTCCGTATTTGTTGTCCTTCCCTTTTGAGAACCGGACAAGCCTACCCGTCTCGATGTCGTAGCGAAGGAGGCCTTGTCCCAATGTCGCTATCCAGAGCCTGTTCTTCTTGTCCAAGTCCAGGCTTCGTACAAGTATGTTGCTGAGACTGTTCATCTCTGCTTCCGGTAACGACTTAGTAGTCAGGATCTCCGTGAAGAGTTCCTCGTTCTTGTCGAAAGCGTAGAGGCCATTCTCCGTACCGATGTACAGAGTGCCGTTCCTGTCTTCCTTCAAGGAGTAGATCGAGTTGTTTCCCAGCGACCTGGAATCGGACGGGGTGTTCCTCCAAGTCTTCAAGGTAGTGCCGTCGAACCTTGTGAGTCCGTCATTGGTGCCGAACCACATCAGCCCGTCCTTGTCTTGCAGAATTTTGAATATGGTGTTGGAACTCATGCCGTTTTCCATCCCATAGTGTATGAACTTGTGCTTCTGCGCGCTGGCCGGGAATGGGCAGAATGCAAGAAAAAGGGCGATAAAAGCGGTGGTGCGTTTTAAAGACATGGCGTACAAGTTTTGTTCAAAAATAATATAAAAGTTCTATGTTTTTCACTTCTGTCGCCGTTAAAAAGCCCTAAATAGGATAAATTTTGTATAAATTAAGATAAACGAGCGGTCGGGATAGTCTGTTTCTGTCTACCTTTGACATGGCCATTGGGCGGATTAACAACACTATTATTGCAAACCATAAAAATCAGTCAGAATGAAAAATCTTAGTTTAAAGGTTTCGCTTCTTGTCTTGACATTACTGTTGGGGGCTGTGGCTTCTTTCGCACAGTCCGAGGCCGTTCTGTCAGGTGTCATCACGGACACAGGCGGGGAACCGCTCCCTGGCGCGAGTGTCACTTTGATGGAGACGAAAACACCCTTTGGTGTCGTAACTGACGTTGATGGTAAGTTTTCCATCACTGTTCCGGTCAACTCCACGGTCGAGGTCTCTTTCCTTGGCTTTGTCTCTCAGACCTTCCGTGTGAAGTCATCTCAGAAGATACATGTCTCTTTGGTGGAGGATGAGAATGTCCTTGACGACGTTGTCGTTGTCGGCTTCGGCACTCAGAAGAAGGAGTCCGTAGTGGGAGCTGTGGCGGCGATCAAGCCGAAGGAGCTGACGGCTCCGGTGCGTTCCCTTACCAACTCCATCGCCGGAAAGGTGGCGGGTATCATCGCCGTGCAGTCTTCCGGAGAGCCTGGCAAGGATGATGCCCAGTTCTGGATCAGAGGCATCTCCACATTCACCGGAAACCAGAACCCCCTTGTGCTGGTGGACGGCATCGAGCGCCCTATGAGCAACGTCGATCCTCTGGAGATCGAGTCGTTCTCCGTGCTGAAGGACGCTTCCGCCACCGCTGTCTATGGAGTTCGTGGAGCCAACGGAGTCATCCTCATCACGACGAGGCGGGGATTCGACGGCAAGGCCAAAGTTGACGCCCGCTATGAGCAGGGTTTCTCCTTTGCTACCAAGCGTCCGTCTTATATGAGAGCCTATGAGCGATCAGTCCTGTTCAACGAGGCCATAGACGCCAACCCTTCCGCCGCACAGTCCCTTAAATATTCCAACGAAGAGATTATCGCGATGCGCGACGGCACGGATCCGGAGTTGTATCCGGATGTGGATTGGCAGGATGTGCTCATGAGGAAGTATTCCATGAACGAGAAACTGAGTGTGAACATCTCGGGTGGTTCAAAATGGGTGAAGTACTTTTCCGCCATGTCGGTGTATAACCAAGAGGGACAGTACGCCGTGAACAACAGCGACTATCCTTGGGTTTCGACAAAGATCGGATCGTACGGAAAGAACATCAACTACATCCGTTATAACTTCCGTACCAATGTTGACATGGACATCACGAAATGGACAAGAGTCTCGCTGGGACTTCAAGGTAACGTGGCCAACAATGTCGAGCCGGCCGAAGGGTCGGACAACATTTATCTCTGGATCAACAACTGCGCCCCTAACGCATTCCCTGTCCTTTACAAGGATGGAAAGTTCCCGGGCAGGGATTCGCTCTACAATCCTTACATCCAGTTGACCCAGCGAGGCTACAAGACCACCACCACAAACGAGCTGCGTACCAATCTGTCAATCTCTCAGGACTTCTCTTTCTGGAGTTGGGCGAAAGGATTGTCGGCCATAGTCCGTTATGCCTATGACGCTGTCAACTATGATGTCGCCAAACGTTCCAGGGACCTTACTCTCTATGAGGCTCTCGGACGTGACGAGGCCGGAGACATCCAGTACAAGGTCATCGACGCCAACAAGCAACAGGAGTATCTGAACTATTCCTCGTCGGCCTCAGGCAACAGAAGCCAGTACTTCGAGGCTTCCCTCAACTACGACAGAGCCTTCGGCAAGCATGAGGTGGGAGGCTTGGTGCTTTACTACATGAAGGATTACAGGATCAACACGGCCAGCAGCTACATCTCCAGTCTTCCAAACCGCTCGCTCGGTATCGCCGGGCGCGTTACCTACGGCTATGACAAGAAATATCTCGCCGAGGTGAACATTGGTTTCAACGGCTCGGAGAACTTCCCTAAGGGGCAGAGGATGGGATTCTTCCCTGCTGTGGCCTTAGGTTGGGTCGTGTCCAACGAAGGATTCCTCAAGGACAACAGCGTCCTTACATGGCTCAAGCTAAGGGCTTCATACGGTCGTGTCGGTTCCGACCAGATTCGTTCAACCCGCTTTGCCTACCTCTCAACTTTGAAGGATGCTGACGGAACATCCGATTTCGGTCTAAACTTCAACAAGGGGATCGGCGGACTCGCCGAGGATCAGCTTGCGGCGCAGAACATCACGTGGGAGACCGCATCCAAGTACAATGTGGGTCTTGAACTGGGTTTTTGGAACGCCTTCCGCGCCACGTTCGAAGGATTCTATGAGAAAAGAAGCAACATCTTCATCCAGCCGCAGGTGTCTGAGATAGCGGGTCTGCAGAATCCTGCCTATGCCAACACCGGTGTGATGGACAACCGTGGTTTCGAGGCGACCCTTGAGTACAACAAGGCTTTTGACAACGGAATGGTGTTCACCGCCCGCGGCAACTACACTTTCGCGCGGAATAAGTACATTGATGACGGTAAGGTCTACAAGAATCCTTGGCAGGATGTGCGTGGTACCCGTTACGGCGAACGTAAGCTCTATGACGCCATGCATCTTTTCTCGAAAGAGGAGATTGACGCCCTTCCGGAGTACTACCGTCAGTTCTCTCTTACCAAAGAGCAGCTGCGTCCTGGAGACATCCGCTACCGTGATGTCAACGATGACGGTAAGATCACAGAGGATGACATGATCTGGACAACCTCTCCGTCCAGGCCGGAGCAGGTGCTTGGACTCGGAGCCTCTCTCTCATGGAAAGGTTTTGACTTCTCTTTCCTTATGCAGGGTGCTTTCGGGGCGACTACATATCTGACTTCCGGATGGTACTTCCAGCCTTTCCAGGCAGAGCGTGACCCTAAGCTTATGGGTAACCTCATAACCAAATTCCGCGACCGCTGGACAGAGGAGAACCCTGACCCGTATGCCTTCTCCCCGAGGCTCTACATGGGACAGAACGTCAACAATTACAAATCCTCCACATGGTGGGTGCGCAACAGTGACTACATGCGTCTGAAGAACCTTGAGTTCGGCTACACATTGCCACGCAAGGCTCTGGACAGGATGAGGCTGGACAATCTCAGATTCTATGTGTCTGCTCAGAACCTCATGACTTTTAGCAAGTTCAAGAAAGAGTTCTGGGATCCTGAAGTGGGAGCGGATGCTTACCCTATTCAAGCTACCGTGTTCCTTGGCGTTAATTTAACATTCTAATAAAGAGAGTATTATGAGAAAATATATTCTTATGCTTTTAGTTCCGGTCCTGTTTGCCGGCTGCAACTTCCTTGACCAGGATCCAGAGGAGCTCAATACTCTGGAAAAGGTGTTCTCCTCGCGTAATGACACCCGCAAGTGGTTCGCCAGAATGTACTCTTCCGATTACTTCCCGCTTGAACTCTGGGGATCAGCCTACTACAACCACTACATGTTCGGAACTGACGATGCGAACAACGCTCTTGACTGGCATATTCCTCACGTTCTGAACGGTTCGGTCAGCCCGGAGACTCCAGTGACCTCGACTGACAAGTACTATTTCCAACTGTTCTATCAGGCCATCCGCCACTGCAACATATTCCTTGAGAATGTTGACAACTGCAAGGAACTTGATCCTGTCACAGAACTTCCGAGGATGAAGGCCGAGGCACGTTTCATGCGGGCGATCTACCATTTCTGGATTCTTCGTGAATATGGCCCGATTCCGATAGTCGATAAGACGTTCATCTCCGAGAAACTTAGCAGGAGCAGCTATGACGAGTGCGTGGATTGGATCTGCGGCGAGATTGACGCGGCGATACCTTCAATGCTGGAGGAAAGGGTGGAGGATGACTATGGCTTCCCGACAAAAGGCGCGGCGATGGCCATGAAGGCAAGGATTCTTCTTTACGCGGCAAGCCCTCTTTTTAACGGCAACACCGTTTATGCCAACTGGAAGAACCATGACGGCAAGCAGTTGATCAGCCAGACCTACGACAACGAGAAATGGAAGAAGGCCGCCGACGCCGCCAAGGCGGTGATCGATCTTGGCAAGTACGAGCTTCTGGAGCCGAAGGCCGAGGATGGTAAGCCGCTCACTTTTGAGGATTATGTCAAGAACTATCAGAAGATAACCACAACCTGGAATAAAGAACTGATCTGGGCTCGTCCGCAGGCCACCTATTGGTGGACAATGCAGTGTCTGCCGGCTTGCTTCCATTCTTGGAATGCGCGTGACGCCGTGAGCCTCAATCTTGCCAATGATTATTTCATGGCGGACGGTAGCGAGGCCAGGCCGTTGAAAGAGTGGTTTGACAACAAGCAGTGGTCTTCCGAGGATGATGTGGAGCACGGTACGATCAAGAACACGTTCTGGATGTTTGTCGGCAGAGAGCCGAGGTTCTATGCCTCCACGCATTTCCCGAACCAGCGTCTTGACCGCTACACCCACCCTGACATGAGAAACCAGGACGGTTCCGGAGTGATGACCACAATCGAGTTCTGGAACAAAGGCAACGCCGGCAAAAGCCGCTCGACCGGAGATCATAACTCCACGGGGCTCTCTCCTCAGAAGAACATACCTCTGTCGGCCTATTCGGACAAAGGAAAGGGCGAGTGCATCTCCAGTCAGATACCGTTCCCGGTCATTCGTCTCGGAGAAATCTATCTTGACTACTGCGAGGCTATGAATGAATATGCCGGAGCGGCATCCCATTCAACGATACTTCCTTACCTGAACGAGATTCGCAAGAGAGCGGGGATTCCTGAATATAAAGGGACTTACACCAAAGAACAGATGAGACATATGCTCATGAAGGAGCGCCGTGTCGAACTGGCATGGGAGTGCCACCGTTACTTTGACGTGCGCCGTTGGTTCATAGCCCATGGGGATAATGGTGTCCTCAACACCCCGGTCTATGGCTTCAACGTCGCCGAGGGAGAGAATGCGACCGACCCTAAGTTCTTCACGATGACTGAAGGAATGCCGCGAATCTTCCGTATGGAGCACTATCTGGCACCGATCAAGGCTTCGGAAGTGGCGTACAACACCAATCTGGTGCAGGCTCCGTTCTATTAGTGGCCGCCCTTAGTGAGGTGGCTTGCCGGACGCGGCCACCTCTGTGGGTTTGAGTAACGTATTAACCAAGATTATTAACATCACAGAAATGAAAAAGATTATATCATCCATATTGCTGCTCGCTGGAGTGACAGTCGCTTCCTGTACGGTCGAACTGCCAAGGCCGGATGTCGTTCCTGACCCGGCATTCTCCTTGTCCGGCCTGCAGAAGACAGCCACGATAAGTTCGTACGAGACTACGGATGTGACCGTTACCGTAAAACGTACATATGGCGTATCAAAGGAGCTTATGCTGAATCTTTCCGTGGATGGGGCGGAAATTGATTCATACAACGAGATTTACTCCACAGGTTTCAGACAGATGGATTCCAAGTATTACACTATGCCTGAATCCGTTACATTCGCGCCTAACACCCAGAAGGCGGAATTTGTCGTAACGATCAAGACCGCCGAGCTTGTGAGGGACAACGGAAAGGGGGCCGAGAATCTTCTTATTCCTGTAGTCCTCACGGGAGCCTCTATGGAGGTGGCCGATTTTGGTTCTATGGGATCGATACTCATAGGATTGACGACCTCTGAGCCTACAATCATTGTCGATGTGCCGGAGACTCCGGAAGTCTTGTCTTTCCTGTCCATAGATCCGCTTGACCAGACTGTGACAATTAAGGCCGGTACCAATTTCAATAACCTTGACACCAAGAGAGTGAGTATCAAGATTGCCGATGACAAAGTGGCTGAATTCAATGCCGCCAACGGAACCTCGTATGAACCAATCCCTTCGTCATGCTACAAGGTCTCCGACGGCACATTCAATCCGGAACAGATGACCTTTGAGGATGTCATCTCATTCAGCAGCAAAGGAATGGCAGAAGGCAAGGAATATCTTTGCCCTATTGTACTTGAACAGACAGGTGGCTATGTGGTGGAGCAATCCTCCCCGGTCTACGTGATCGCCAGTCTGACATCCCTTAGGGCATGGACTCCGGAGGCCGTGGGCAAGCAGGTTCTTCCGTCCTACCGGAAAGGAAGTGTCACGATCCAGATGAACGCCCCGCTGTCCAACGACCTTCAGGTTTCGTTTAAGTATGATCCGGAGGCTGTGAGCGCCTACAATGCCGCCAACGGCACGTCTTACAAGACATTTGATGTCTCCAAGGTGTCGGTCGGCGAGGCGAGCATCAAGGCGGCGTCCAAAAAGGCTACAGTTGAATTCGCGGTAGATGCATCCGCTATGCCGTATGACGGAGAGGACGCCTATATGGTGGCGCTGACGGTTGATCAGGACAAATTCCCTAAAGGAACATTGTTTGACGAAGGCAGGCAGACTGTGTTCTTTGAGGTCGTGAAGACGATCACCGGAGACTATGTCAAGACTGTCGAAGGTGTCCAGTGGGAGTTCAACCTGACTGTCGGAGAGGATGCGACTTTTGTGGCGGCAAACAAAGGCGGTGGCGAGACGACCCATAAAGTTACCGCGTTCACCGAGAATGAGACCGGCTATAACTCTTTCTCCAACAGAATCGACTTCACTGCCGGTTCTGCTCATGAAGGAGTTCCGCAGAGATATTACATAATCTACGGCGGAAAATGGAAGGATGGTGTCATCCTGTTTGACCTCAGCGAGGAACCGGACAAGGACGGATTCTACAGGATGGTCAATGTGAGTGACCGAAGGACGGACGATGACTGGATCTGGAACAAGTCCAGATTCAACCCGGCTGACGGAAGCTGGGACCTTCAGATGGCGGTCTTTGGTTATTGGAACACCCGTAAGCTTTTCTGTAGGCTGACCCGATAGGGTTGGTCGATATGGCGACGGGCGTTACTTCGCCCGTTGCCTTTATGATTCAACAGGCGGTAAAAGATAAGTCGCCGCTGAGTTCGCGAAGATTGATAAGACTAAGAGACATGAGACTATATTCCCTGTTATCATCGTTATTGCTGGCCACTTTTGTGGCCGTTTCGTGTTCGGGTAAGGATGAACCTATGATTGATTTTCCGGATGACCCGAATCCCGATAATCCCGCTACTGGACAGTATCTTTCTGGCATCATATTTAATCAGAACTTCGAGGATGACATCAACTTGACAAAGAACAGTGATGTCCCCGAGGATGGAAAATGGTACTATGTCGGAGGATGGCGCGAATCTGGCGCAAAAGTTTCTCAGATAGACGGCTACGGCTACAAGGACAGCCGTTGTCTTTGCATAGCGGCTCTTGACCATACGGTCGATGTGGCTGTGGTGCAGAGAATCAAGGTGGTTCCGGGGAAGAATTACAAGGTGTCCGTCAAGATCAAGACAAGCGGAGTCAGCGGAGCCAATCCGGAGTCAGGAGCCTGTATATCCCTGAATTCCGCCTGGTCCTTGAAGTCCAAACGAGTCTATGGCACAACGGATTGGACTACCGTGAGTTTGGAGTTGGAACCCGAGACTGACTATCTGGAGATAGCGTTGAGGCTGGGCGCCAACTGTGACGACGCGCGTGGCGTAGCCTATTTCGACAATGTGTCAATCTCCTATAACAATGATCTGTATGTTCAGGAGAGTGAGCATCTTGTCTTGATGTGTGACAAGAAATACATCGCTATCTCTGAATCAATGATAGGAGAGTGGCTTTCAAAGCTGGACAAGGTCTATGAGGCTTATGTGGAGCTTTTTTCCGGAAGAAAACCGTATGGTGGGAATAAGATAAGAATCCGTTCAGGTTCCATCAACGCTTGGGCATATGCCGGCAATCCTATCCAATGGAACGAGAATTATATTACCGAGACGCTGATGTCCGTGAAGGAAGGGGATTGGTGCTTCGGGCTCATGCACGAGCTCGGCCATGATTTCGCTCCGGGACACTTCACGGAATTCAGCGCCACCTGCGCTTTTGACTTCAATGAGGAGGTAATGGCGAACTGGAGGATGTACTATGCCTTGGAAAAACTTGACGGAGTGGTCTTCAACAATGACAAGATCTATCACGGCAAGGAGGTTGTCGCCCTCTATAGATCGGACACGCCCAACTCCTATGACAATATCATAAAGGCCGGCAGGTGCGAGGAGATGGGCAATGGCCTTACCTATTGTCTATGGCGTATCCGTGACGCCTACGGATGGCAAGTGTGGATAGACACGTGGGACGAGATCTACAGGACAAGGATTAACTCGGTTATGGAAAGCTCGATGAATCAATGGCAGAAATTCGATTACCTGCTTACGATACTCAGCAAGCACACTCCTGACGGACAGGATGTACGGGAGACATTCCCTGACGGCGAACTTGATCTTATTAAGAAATATCTTTCAACACAGAAATAGTATCAGATGAGAATCCCGTTATTAGCGGCGGCGATCATGCTGCCCATGGCAACCGCAGTACTGGCCTGCGGGGAGAAGAAGGCCTGTTCCTATGAAGAGAATTTCAGCACGGATGTTCTGGGGGACGGCAGCTGGACGTTAGTGCTTGACGGTGAGGTTCCCGAGGGAGCCGCTGCATTTTGGAGACAGGAGGAAGGAATGGATGGCGGAGGATGTGTCTTCATCTCTTCTCCGGAACGAGCACAGGTGAGTGTCTGTCATGATGTTGAAGGACTTGATCCAGAGAGAATCTATCGCGTGTCTGCATTCCTCAAGACTTCTGGAGTGTCTGAAGGCCGTGGGGCGGTGTTGACAGTGGAGACTGAGAACACTGATCAGGAATGGAACGCTTCCGAATTCTGTTATGGCGACAGCGACTGGAAGAAAGTCTATGTGGATTTTGTGCCGGCCGCCACAGGCAAGGCTCAGATCAGATGCCGTCTTGGAGACCACGAAGGCACGTACAATGGAGGTACGGCTCACGGCAAGGTTTGGTGGGACTGCATTAGTTTGAGAGAGATCCTGCCGGAGGAGCTTTGCATCCGTGAGGGCAAGCATATTCGTCTGGCGCTCGACACCGACAAAGTCTGCGTGAGCGATTCCACTTTGGACAGTTGGCTGGCTAATCTTGACTCGGTCTACGAAAGTTACTCAAGGCTGGTCGGAGGCACTCCTTTCAACGGTTCCAGGATCACCATCCTGACCACACCGGGAGTTGAGGCGGGCTATTGGGCGTTGGCAGGTAATCCGATCCTGTGGAACAACCATGTCGGCATTGACAAGTCATTGCTGTCCACCAGAGATAATGGCGACTGGAATTTCGGTGTGATGCATGAGATCGGTCATACTTTTTCCGGATACTGTCGTCCCGATGGCTCAAGAACCAATTCCACATGGAACTGGAACGACGAGATATTCGCTAATTTCAGGATGTCTTACGCTCTGGAGGACTGTGGCGGCAGGATGGGACAGCGCGGTGTTTTCTACACCGGAGCGGAGAATATGAACTACTACAAGATTGCCTACGATGAGACCATCGGAGCCGGTGTCGCGAAGAACAACGGTGATGCCTTGCACTACACTTTCATGAGAATTGCGAGAAAGTACGGTTGGAAGGTCTATGAGGAGGCATTCAGGCTGCTGTATGCGCTTGAAGAGGGTGAAACAGCCATGCTGAAGACGGACTATGACAAATTCTGTTTTTTCCTGTCCTATGTCTCAAAGGCCGCCGGCGAGGATGTGTGCAAGACCTGCTACTCCCAGAAGGAACTTGAGTTGATAGAAGAATCATTGAAGTAGAAATGTTTACAAAATATATTAAGGCAAGTCTCGCTGTCCTTTCATTCCTTGTCGCCGTGTCTTGCGGGGTCAATGAATATTCTCTGGAATCCCCCGACGGAAGGACCTGCGTCAAGGTTCTCTCAGGAGAGAGGCTGGAATATTCAATCACACATGATGGCTCCGTACTCATCTCTCCGTCCGCGATGGAGATGGAGTTTGTCACCGAAGGAAAGGTTCTCGGGAGGGACTCCGGAAAGATGAGGGTGCGTCGTCGCAGCGTCGAGGAGAGCGTGGAGGCCATGTTCTACAGACAAGCCGAGGTTTCGGGGAAGTGCAACGAGGCTGTTCTGTCATTTGGCGGCTGGTCATTGGAGATCCGAGCCTACGACAGCGGTGTGGCGTGGAGATTTGTCACTGATGGCTGTTTCGCCTCGGATTCCGTGGTCGTGCGCGGAGAGACCGAAGAGTTCAACCTGCCGTCGGACAGGATGGTATGGCTGAGTTACTCAGTGGGGAAAGATCCCTATGCGAACGCTTTCCAGAATGCCTATACTCATCAGAGAGTCAGCGAATTCGGAACCGAGTCTTCTTTGGCTTTCCTTCCGGTGGCCATCGAGTGTGACAACGGGGTGAAGGCTGTGGTCTGCGAGTCTGATCTGAAATCCTATCCCGGGATGTTCCTAAAGGGAACGGAAGGCGGATTCAAGAGCGAGTTCGCCTGTCTGCCGGACAGTTGCTACATCCATCCCGCGCGTTGCCAGAAGAAGATTGCCGCAAGGATGGATGTGATCGCGAAGACCTCCGCGCGAAGGACTTACCCGTGGCGGATTGTGGCGATTTCTGATGAAGACAAGGAACTGCCGGTCAATGACCTTGTCTATCTGTTGGCGGAGCCACGCGAAGGTGACCCGTCGGAGTGGGATTGGGTGAAGCCGGGTCTGTGTGCCTGGGAATGGTGGAACGACTGGGGGCTGACGGGAGTTGACTTCAAGCCGGGTGTCAACACCGAGACCTATTTCGCTTACATCGATTTCGCCGCCCGCCTCGGACTTCCCTACATTGTGATGGACGAAGGATGGTCGGCCAGGGATGACATCATGTCGCTGCGTGAAGGCATAGACCTTGATTTGGTCAGGGTGGTTGAATATGCCGCCTCGCGTGGAGTCGGAGTTTTTATCTGGGCGGTTGCTAATGTCTTGGATGATAAACTGGAAGAGGCTGCGGCATACTATTCTGGAATCGGGGTGAAAGGATTCAAGGTCGATTTCTTTGACAGGGATGACCAAGAATGCGTTGACATGGTCTACCGCATCGTGGAAGCGCTGGCAAGGCACAAGCTGATGGTGGATCTTCATGGAATATACAAACCTACGGGTTTGAACAGGACGTACCCTAACGCTGTGAATTTTGAAGGTGTTTACGGATTGGAGGAGGTGAAATGGGCCTCTCCGAAGTCTGTAGAGTACGATGTCACATTCCCGTTCATCCGTCAGATCCAAGGTCCGTCAGACTACACGCAGGGCTCTTACCGGAACGCCACGGAGGAGTCATTCCGTATAGATTGGCACAATCCTATGAGCAAGGGAACCAGAGCCCGTCAGGTGGCGGCCTATGTCGTGTTCGACTCGCCTTTGGCGATGATGTGTGACTCCCCGTCACTTTATCTGTCGGATCTGCCATGCTCGGAATTCATCGCCTCATTGCCGACGGTGTTTGATCATACGGAAATCCTCGCCGGGGAGCTCGGCTCCTTCATCGTGACCGCAAGGGAGAAGGATGGTGCCTGGTACATCGGTGCCTTGACCGACTGGAATTCGCGCGAGATTGAAATCAGTCTGGATTTTCTTGATGCAGGGCGTGAATATTCATTGCGTTCCATTGAGGATTCCCCAGATTCTGATCTCAGTCCGGAAAAGTATGTCATCTCTGAAAACACCGTGGCCAGTGGAGACACACTTGCCGTTCCGCTTGCTCCGGGAGGTGGTGCCTGTTATGTTATGGCTCCTATTCGATGATTTTTGTTATTTTTGGTAAGCGTTAGGAACATGAAAAAAATAAGTTGCTTCAGATTAAGAGAAGATTTTCGAGGATAGATCTTTTTTTGAAGAAGGAGTGTGCCGGTGGCACATGACTGATGAGAAAAGAGATCTAGACCGAAAAGATTCCTTAAGATGATGCAGGTTATTTTTTGAATGTTACTTTATAAATAAGTTGAACTAAATTTGTGTCAGATTTAGTTCAAGTTATTTTTCAATGATCACTTGATGTCTGCATTAAAATTTTGAATGATATGAAAAGGTTTCTTATTGTGATGGCGGCGGTGTTGCTGACTGCTTTGTCCGTGTCTGCGAAAGTCTCTCTTCCATCGCTCGTCGGTGACAACATGGTTCTTCAGCGCAACACTTCCGTGAATGTCTGGGGAAAGGCCAAGGCCGGGGCAAAGGTCACTGTGTCTGTGTCATGGAGCAAGGAAAGGTATCGTACCAAAGCTGATCCGGACGGGAATTGGCGTGTCAGGGTAGCGACCGCTGACGCCGGCGGCCCTCACACCATGACCATCTCCGACGGCGAGCCGGTCACCGTCCGGGGGGTCATGCTCGGTGAGGTTTGGCTTTGCTGTGGGCAGTCCAACATGGAGATGCCGCTCTGCGGTTTCATGATGCAGCCGGTCGAAAATTATCCCGAGTACCTGATGGATGTCCCTACCGAGGCCTCCTTGATCAGGTTTTTCCAGGTTCCCCGGGTTCCGGCTGACGAACCGGCGGACACCTGCGGAGGAGAATGGCTTTTGCCTACCATGAGGAACGCGAGTCAGTTCAGCGCCTGCGGTTATTTCTTCGGCAGGGCGTTGTCCAAGGCTCTCGTAGGTGTGCCGGTGGGCCTGATCTCCTCGAACTGGGGAGGCACACGCATCGAATGCTGGATGAGCGATGAGGCAATCCTCTCCACCGAGGGAATCAACCATGAGTTCGCCCTCTCCGGAGAAGGGGTCACCAGTGAGCCCCACAGGCTGTTCAACTCGATGATCTGGCCTCTGCGCCATTACACGGCCAAGGGATGGATCTGGTACCAAGGGGAGTCGAACAGGATCAACTGGTTTGACTATAGGAATCTTATGGTTTCCATGGTTGACTTGTGGAGGAATATCTGGGAGGATGAGGGAATGCCGTTCTATTTCGTTCAGCTTGCCCCTTACCCCTACAACGGCGAGGGACTGCGCTCTCTGCCTCTGGTCGTGGAGGCACAGTACCAGGCAATGGCTCAAATCCCTCATAGCGGCATTGCCGCAACGACAGACATCGGCAGCCGTACTTGCATACATCCTCGGAAGAAGATGGAGGTGGGCACCAGGCTTGCATGGCTCGCGCTCCGTAACGACTATGGTGTCGATGGAGTGCCGCTTCCTGCTCCGACCTACAAGTCGATGGAGAAGGAGTACAACGATTACCACAAGTGCAACCAGCTTGTCCTGAGTTTCAACAATCTTTCCGGACAGAATGAGTTCAATGAGTCCGACAGCATTCTCGGTTTCGCCTCGGACGGCTACTACACTCCGGGAGGCTTTGAGATCGCCGGGGCGGACAAGGTCTGGCATAAGGCCAAAGTCAACTTCCGCTGGTGGCAGAATAAGATTGAAGTCTGGTCGGAAGATGTCCCCGAGCCTGTAGCCGCTCGCTATGCTTTCAGAAACTATCCCGAGGACGCAAACGTGATGACAACCTCCGGTCAGCCTTTCGCTCCGTTCAGAACGGATGACTGGGAAGTCAAAGATGTGGGAATAATAAAATAAAAACGTGATGAAAAGGATTCTGTGGGCCATTCTGGCACTGGTAACGAGCGCCAATGCGGCATATTCGCAGACGTGCTGGACAATCGGAACGGACGGTTCTATAGAGCTGAATCCCGAAAGGATCGTCCTGCCATATTCCGACCACATCGAGATGAGCGGGGAACAGGTTTCCTGCGTCCTTCGATGGATGGTTGACGAAAAAGGCCTGTTCGGCCAGGAAAGATCGTTGGTTTTCCCGATGCTTCGCCGTGTCCCTAATGACACGCACGCCAGCCTGCTTTACAGGATGGGTACGGACGTCATGTCGCTGGTCGGGATCAACTCCCTTGTGCCGAAACAGCTGTCGACAAAAAAAGTGTCCATTGACGGAGGCCTGTCAGTGATCAGTGAATATGGTGTCGGCAAGGCGAATGTCGGAGGAGCCAGAGGAGACAATCCGAAGCCGGTCGCCGAAGTCAGGACAACGGTGTTTCCAAGCAAGGTCCATCCGATGCTCTGCGAGATCTACAGCATAAGGAATATCTCCGCCAGTCCGCTGGTGCTTAATGTCCCGAAGTTCAGCCAGGAGGCGAAGACCCTGGCCGACAAGGGAGTGGACGGCAGTTATGTGATCAGGGCCGATATATTCGGAAGCGGGACTTATGTCCTTGCGCCGCGGAACGAGATAAGGTTCCATGCGGCCTTTCAGGCTTATCGGGCCGACACGGAAAGGATGATCGTACCTGACATTGACGCTGAATATTCCGCCAGGATGTCCTTCATCCGCAACGCCATCGATTCGTCCCTGATTCTGGAAACACCTGACACTGTGATCAACACAGAGTTTAGATTCGCCAAGATAAGAGCCTCGGAAAGCATTTACAGGACAAAGGGAGGCCTTATGCACGGTCCCGGCGGAGAGTCCTACTATGCCGCGCTTTGGTGCAATGACGAATGTGAATATGTCAATCCGTTCTATCCTTTCCTTGGCTATGCGGTCGGCAACGAATCTGCGTTCAACTGTTACCGGCTTTATTCAGGATTCATGAATGATGATTTCAAACCGGTTCCAAGCTCGATAATCGCCGAGGGGACGGACATCTGGGACGGAGCAGGTGACAGGGGGGATGCGGCCATGATAGCGCATGGGCTGTCAAGGTATCTTCTGGCGAGAGGAGACAAGAACGAGGCGGAGCAACTCTGGCCGTTCTTGAAATGGTGTCTGGAGTATTGCCACCGGAAACTCAACGCTGCCGGAGTTCCGGAATCAGACTCGGATGAACTTGAGGGCCGCTTCCCTGCCGGAGACGCCAATCTTTCGACGGCCTGCCTCTACTACGACGGGCTGGTGTCCGCCGCATACCTTGCCCCTTTGCTGGGGGAGACTTCCTCCGTGACAAGGCTGTACCGAAAGCGGGCGGCGCGATTGCGAGAATCAATAGGTCGCTATTTCTCGGCCAACGTAAGCGGCTATGAGACATACCGTTACTACGAAGGAAACGACTTGCTGAGGTCCTGGATTTGTCTGCCATTGTGTTTCGGGATTGACGACAGGGCTGAAGGCACGCTTGCCGCTTTGTTCTCATCCGAGATGATGACGGAGGATGGCATTCTTACCCAGCAGGGCAGTTCCACATTCTGGGACAGGTCAACACTCTATGCGCTTAGAGGGGCTTTCGCCGCTGGTCATGCGGATGCGGCTCTCTCGCAACTCCACAATTATTCGGAGCGCCGCCTTCTCGGAACCCACGTCCCGTATCCGGTCGAGGCCTACCCTGAAGGGTCGCAGCGGCATCTGTCGGGTGAGAGCGCACTCTATTGCAGGGTTATCACCGAAGGTCTTTTCGGAATAAGGCCTTCCGGATTCGACTCATTCAATCTTAAGATCCGGATGCCGTCCGATTGGGATGAGATGGCGTTGAATCACGTAAAAGCATTCGGTAAAGACTTCGACATCAAGGTTAAAAGGCTTGATGGACAGAGACTCAGGATCGGAATCAGTTGTGATGGAAGACTCCGTGAGTATTCAGTAAAATCAGGACAGGAAATCAAGAATATATCGCTTAGGTAATGACACAAAGAATTCAAATAATGATGGCGGCGTTTGTCTGCCTCGCCGCGTCATGCTCTATGGAGCCGGCAGGCAAGACAGTCTTTCTCAAGGATTATCTGACGGAGGAGATGGTTCAGAACGATGTGGAGCCGGCCATAAGAAAGGCCTTGGAGGATTGTCTGAAAAGCAAAGGAAGCACCCTTGTGCTGCCTGGAGGCACTCTTCCTGTCAAACCGGACTACTGCTATGGCAAGTTTCAGAAAATCAGCAACAACGACCCGAGTGACAAGCGAATAGCATTTGACATCGTCGGAGCCGACGGCCTTAGAATAGAAGGCAACGGCACGACATTGCTGTTCGCCGGATTCATCTCGCCGTTCAATGTCGAGGATTCCAGAAATGTGTCGGTCAGCGGTCTTGACATTGATTACACAAGAACATTCCATTCCGAAGGTCTGATAACGGGTTCGGGCAAGGATTGGGTCAAGGTCAAGTTCCCGGATGACTATAGGATAAGCCTTGAGAGCGGGATCATCGTGTTTAGGGATGAGTTCCGCAATAAGTACCCTTATGGCAATCTTCTGGAGTTTGACACGGAGAAAAAAGAAGTCGCTCATTATGTCAGGGACTATTGGGTGTGGGGTCCGGGACTTCAGGCCGAGGCTCTTCCTGACGGAGACTACAAAGTTTATGAGAAAGACATCAGGGTAACCACGGGCAACACCCTCGTTTTCGGCGCCGCGGCCAGACTGAACCCCGCGTTCACGCTTGAAAGATGCGACGGGTTCACCTTGAAGGATGTGAACATCTGGCACTGCGGAGGAATGGGCGTTATTGCCCAAAGATCCAAGGATCTTGAACTCAACAATGTCAATGTCGTTCCATCTCCGGGCAAGGGCAGGATGATAAGCATCACAGCCGACGCAACCCATTTCGTGAACTGCAAGGGCTTCATCAGAATGATCGGATGCACGTTTATGAACCAGAAGGACGATGCCACCAACATTCATGGATGGTATGCGGTGGCTCGTCGGAAAGTCTCGGACAACCAGTTGCTTCTGTGGTCGAACTATGGGAAGGATTTCGCCGAGGTTGGAATGGATATGGAGTTTGTCAGCCACAACACGATGATGACGTACGACACATTGAAAGTCAAGGAGGTCTATAAGTTCAACGATGACTATTCCGTCGTGACTTTCGAGGAGCCGATACCGGAGGGGTTTGAGGAGAGGGATGTGCTTGCCGACGCGTCTGTGAAGCCAGAGGTGCTGATCAAAGGCTGTTCTTTCGGCAACAACAGGGCAAGAGGTCTTCTGATCGGATCAAAAGGCAAGGTCGTCATTGAAGACAACTATTTCCATGTTCCCGGTGCCGCGATCCTTTTCGAGGGCGACGGCAATTACTGGTACGAGCAGTCAGGTGTCAAGGATGTGACCATCAGAGGCAATGTCTTCGAGAACTGTCTTCATGGCTGCAAGGGATGGGGGAGCGCCTGCATCGCGGTAGGCAGCGGAATCCCGCAGAAGGAAGCAAGCCGCTACCATAGCAACATCACGATTGAGGACAACTCCTTCAAGACCTTTGATCCAAGAATATTGAACCTCTACTGCGTGGACGGTGTCACCTACAGGGACAACAAGGTGACTCTCAACAAGGATTATGAATATGATCCGCAAGGTGAGCCTTTCACGTTCGAAAACTGCGACAATGTCAGTGTCGATGCGAAGTGACGATCGTGGCAGATAACTCCTTTATAATCAAGGAAAAACGCTATGTCCTGGTGCGATGTCTCCCACTAGGACATAGTTTATTATCTTGATATTCAGTAATTTAGATGCCACGCTTTTTCCTATTTCTCGCCCGTGTACATCCTGCAGATGCCGAGGGTGAAGGCCTTGTGGGTGACGGTGCGGAAGCCGGCCTCGCGCATCGTGGCCATGAACGCCTTTTTGCCGGGGAAGGCGGCGACGGAGGCGGGGAGGTAGGCGTAGGCGGCCTTGTCACCGGAGACCTTGCCGCCGATCTTCGGGAGGATGTGCAGGAAATAGAGGTCGTAGAACCAGCGGATGACTTTGTTCTCTGGGCGGGAGAGCTCAAGGATCACGAGACGGCCGCCGGGTTTGAGGACGCGCAGCATCTCCCTTAGGCCTTTCTCTCTATTCTCGAAGTTCCTGATTCCGAAGGCTATGGTGACTCTGTCGAAGGTGTTGTCGGGGAAGCGTAGGTTCTCGCCGTCGCCTTCCTCGATGCTTATCATCTCAGTCAGGTCGGCTTTTGCGACCTTCTCGCGCATCACCGCCAGCATACCCTCCGACAGATCCACGCCGGTCACGTGACTTCCGGTCGCTGAACTCAAGGCTTTGGCGATGGCGATCGAGAAATCGCCCGTTCCGCAGGCCAGGTCCAGAACCTGGACCGGAGCCGGAGCGTCCACGATCTGTTTCAGGGCCTTCTTGCGCCAGATCTTGTCCACGTCCAGTGAAAGTATGTGATTCAGAGCGTCATAGTCGCCAGCGATGCTGTCGAACATATTCCTGACTTTTGTCTTTGTCGGCATATTCCTAAAAAATTAAAAATCCCGCTCCGGCGAGGATGGAGAGGAAGAAAGTTGAGATCACGAGCATCGGCAGCATCGGGTCGAGAGCACGCTCGCTCCGGGTCCATACACCTTGCAAGTGCTTGATGTACAATGGAAGAGTGATGATGAATATGTAATGTCCCGGCGCGAAATCATAGACCGCGCAAAACACCAGTATCAAGGCCCAGCCCAATGTGACCAGGATGGTCTGGTATATTCTCGCCCCCTTCATCCCGAGCTTGATGGCCACGGTCACACGATTCACCGCATCCGTCTTCATATCCCTTATGTTGTTGACATTCAGCACTCCCACGCTGAAACACCCGATGGCGGAGGCAGGCAGTAGCATAATCAGTGACGGCAACTCCCGAGCCGCGACATAATACCCACCGAGCACCGACACAAGGCCAAAGAATATGAACACGAACACGTCGCCCAGCCCTCTGTACCCATAAGGATTCTTGCCCAAAGTGTACTTCATCGCACCCACGATAGCCGCCGCGCCAAGCACTTCCAGACAGATTGACTCAGTTTTGAATATGCTCCTGAAGGAAACACTTATCATCGCCAGACCGGAGACGATGCAAAGGACGATGAATATTCCGATGAGCTTTTTGATGTCTCCTACGGTCATATCTCCGCTGCCGAGGGCGTACTGGGGGCCTTGACGGTCGGCAGAGTCGGTGCCGTTCAAGGTGTCGCCGAGCTCATTGGACAGATTTGAGAGGATCTGCAGACATACCGTTGTCAGGAAGATCAGCGCGGCTGTCCACGGACTGACATCTGCCTTGTCCGCTGCGAGCGTCACTCCGAGGATCACTCCGGACAAGGACAGCGGAAGTGTCCTCAGTCTCATTGATTTTATGCTGGCTTTCAGCGTCATATTCAATAATTATTTGATTCTGTATAACAAAGGTACTCATATTCTCGAAAATATTCATAACTTTACATTTATTGCGGAAAAGCGGCTCGCTTTTGCGGTGCCACTCCGAGGCAGGAAAGGTTGAACATTAATATTCATGAATATGAGACGTAAATCATTCATTCTGGCAGCCGTGGCTGCTTTTGCCGCTGTCGCGTGCGGCCCTAAGGTTTCTGACAAGACCGCCATCGAAGGTGCTTTCGAGGGCAATGCTCCTGAAGAGGTAAGCATCAAGATTTCCGATCTTGGAATTGACACCACCCTCACTGTGACGGACGGGAAGTTCGCCGTTGTGCTTCCTGCATCCAAGACCGTGCTCGCCACGCTGACCGGGGAAGGAGTAAGAGCCAGATTCATTTCTGACGGTACTCCGTTGACGGTCACCGTCAAAGAGGACGGCACTGTTGAGATTTCCTCCAAGGCACCGTCTGTCTCCATTCAGGAGAAGTACAAAGCCTACGCTGACGCGATGGCTCAGTTCGAGAAGGATGCCAGAGCCAGACTTGAGGAACTTGGCGACGAGGCCGAGGATTCCGTCAAGGAACAGGTTTATAATGACTATGAGGCTGCCGTAAAGGAATGCAATGACAAGGCTTTCGATGCCAATAAGGACAACATCATTGGAGCTATGGTGCTCAGTACCCTTCAGTACGACCTTACTCCGGCTCAGGTGGACTCGATGCTTAACCTGCTCGATCCATCCCTTTCCGAGATTCCTGTGGTGTCAAAGATGAAGAAAGCTATCGATGCAAAAAAGGCAACCGCCGAGGGGGCGATGTTCACCGACTTCGACATCGACGGCGTTAAGCTTTCCGACTATGTAGGTAAGGGCAAGTACGTCCTCGTTGACTTCTGGGCATCTTGGTGCGGCCCTTGCAAGAGGGAGATCCCTAACATCAAGAAGGTCTATGACAAGTACGTCGGTGACGATTTCGATGTGCTCAGCGTCGCTGTTTGGGATCAGCCTCAGGCATCCGTGGACACCGCCAAGGCTTATGGCGTGAACTGGAACGAGATCATCAACGCGCAGGCTGTTCCTACCGATCTCTACGGCATCCAGGGCATTCCTCACATCATCCTTTTCGGACCTGACGGAACCATCGTCAAGAGGGATCTCCGCGGTGAAGGCATTGAGGAGGAGGTCGCCAAGTACGTGACCGCCAAGAAGTAATATTCAAACGCTTTGAGCGGGAAAAATCTTACAGTCAGGGAGAAAATCGCCCTGTTTCCACATTCCCCGGGGGTCTATCGTTACTACGATGCCTCGGGGAAGGTGATTTATGTGGGCAAGGCCAAGGATCTGCACAAGAGGGTGGCTCAGTACTTTGTGCCGCCGGAGAGGCTGAACGTGAAGACTCGGATCCTGGTCTCGAAGATCGCCGACGCGCAGTTCTCCGTGGTGGATTCCGAGGCGGACGCATTGCTGCTGGAGAACAACCTCATCAAGCAGTACAAGCCTCACTACAACATCCTGCTGAAGGATTCCAAGACCTACCCGTGGATCGTCATCACCAACGACGAGTTTCCGAAGATCTATTTGACCAGGCGTGTGGACAGGAAGAACGGCACCTATTTCGGGCCGTACAGCTCGGTCTCGCACGCAAACTACCTGCTGGAGTTTTTCCGGAAGAACTACCCACTGCGCTCCTGCAACCTGAAAATCACCGGCGACGCGATCCTCCGGGGCAAATTCCGCCCGTGCCTGGACTTCCACATCGGCCGCTGCAAAGGCTGCTGTGTGGGCGCGATCAGCAAGGAGGAATATTCATCCTACGTCACCGAGATCACCCGTCTGCTGAAAGGCGGCGTGAATGAGATAATCCGTGAATATGAGGCCGAGATGAAGCGTGCGGCCGCGGAGCTCCGTTTCGAGGAGGCGCAGGTCTGTAAAAACAGGATAGAGTCCTTGAAGAAGCACTATTCACATTCGATAATATCCTCTGTCGCAGATACTTCCTGTGATGTGTTCTCGCTGGTATTCGATGGCCAGGAGGCTTTCGGAAACTTCCTGCGTGTTCGTGGCGGATCTGTCATCCAGTCGTTGAACCTGGGCTTCAAGATGAACATCGAGGAGGAGCAGGCATCTGTACTCAGCACGTTCATCGCCGAGATCGAATCCAAGTTCGGTGCATTGGCGAAAGAGGTCATCGTGCCGTTCAAGCCGGATGTGGAGATAGACGGCATCGACTTCCGCATCCCGGCGCGCGGCGACAAACTTTCCCTTCTCGAACTGAGCGTCAAGAATGCCAAGGAATATCTTTTCAACTCCATCAAGCAGAGGGAGCACACCGATCCTGACGAATATCGCAGGATGGTTCTTGAGGACTTGCGCAAGGCCTTGGGAATGAAGGATCTTCCGACCCACATCGAGTGCTTCGACAACTCCAACATCCAGGGAACCAATCCGGTGGCTTCCTGTGTGGTTTTCCGTGACGGAGTGCCGTCCAAGAAGGATTACCGTAAGTTCAAGATCAAAACGGTCATCGGGGCCAATGACTTCGCTTCGATGAAGGAGGTCGTCAACCGCCGTTACTCCCGGATGCTCGTGGAGGCTCCGGACGACCTTCCGCAGCTCGTAGTGATAGACGGCGGTGAGGGGCAGTTGGAGTTCGCCCGCCAGGCTCTCGCCGAATTGGGCTTGATGGACAGACTGATGGTCATCGGCCTTGCCAAGCGTATGGAACTTGTGATCAGGGTGAACGATCCTTATCCTCTGTTTCTGGACCGTAACTCGCAGGCTCTTAAAGTCTTGATGCACATTCGTGATGAGGCTCACCGTTTCGGCATCACATTCCACCGCAGCCTCAGGAGCAAAGCCCAGATCCATAGTGCTTTAAGGGATATCGAAGGTGTCGGTGAGCAGACCGAGAA
>FR893147.1:0-31369 GCA_000433355.1 Alistipes sp. CAG:435
TAAGAACTATGGATTAATTATACAATTTAATGTTAAACTCACGTTGAGAAGTCATAGTTTCTGTAGATTCTGGCTCCCATCAGCAGTTTGTTCACATAGATACGCTGCCCGTTATGGAATGTAGGTTCCATAGAATCGCCTTTAACCGTGAAGCTGTCAAAAAAGAAAATCAACGCAACAGCAAAAGCGGCAATCATACCAAACGCCACAACAATGATTCTGAATATGATACGTCTTCCCATCGTCTGCCAATCACCACCAAACCTGCTTGCCATCCTCGTAAGTGAACAGCCTTTCCTCCTTACCTTCAGTACGATTACGCAAGATGTAAAGGCATCCTGAAGGGACGTTCTCATAGACAAGGGAATCCTTTTGGCCGGCCCGTTGGCCCAAAGATTTCCAACCGCCGTCCCAGCAAAACAGTTCGTAAGTGCAATGAGGATAGATGTTGTTAGAGTCATTCCTTGGACAATATGCGACTCCGGTCACATTACGGTCCCCTCCCAAGTCAAGGCCGATCCATATCGGCTTTGGAGAATCGACAACTATCACATTGCCAGGAAACACAGCCGTGGAATCCGCAGACTGGTACACCCTCAGATAATTTCTTGTGTTTCCGTCAAAAACAGTGCGGATATTGTTCGCATTAGCTTCCTTGATTCCAATGTACTTTCCTTCAAGCGGTTTTCCATCATCTCCAATGAAAGCGATCTCTGCGACATTGCCGGCATTGCCTCTCGCGAAGATGTCAGGATATAAATATCTCACATAACGGCACTTGACTGGAGCAATCGCAAAAGTGTCCATTTTGGAATCCGGCAACGAGTCAATCGTGAACAATGTGACTGCATTTTCAAATTCGGGATTATCAGCACCCTGAAATCTGGCTCCGACCATCTCTCCCGCATAGCCAAGCTGGTACTTGAAGCGACCATATTTCCGTGTCAGCACCATCCTCGAAACCGGATTAGCACTATCAGCAACCGCCGGATGTTGGCTTCCGTCCTTTTCAAGGAATATCGGATCACCAACCGGGCGGAATCGGCCATCCTTATAATATTGAGGCAGATAGACTATCCTTCGCCCCATCTCCACAAACCTGGCCCTGCCGTTTCTGGAATATGAATATGAGACTGGAACCCACCTCTTGTTGTTGAAGACACACAGATAAACCACAGACACGTCATCCTTCAAAGAATCTGGAATCTGAACCGTGACATCAGAGGTCTTGACAAGATGCGAGGTGACATCCTGATAACCGGCATAAGGGAAATCAAATTGTTTTATAACTTCCAGTTCGTCCTCCGTCATCATCTTTCTTGAGAATTTCTTCACAAATACCTTCGGAGGTTTGTTCGCGATCTCATTCTCGCCGGGATTGAACTTGGCTGCGGAGAAGTCCGCCCACTCATTATCCTTTGTCAAAATAGCATTGAAGTCGTGACCAGCGCTGCGGTTACCCCAATGCGGGATTGTGCAGTGAGCAACCGCCAGTCCCATCGACCTCATAGCGAACAAAGCTACGGCCGCCTGCTCAACACAAGAACTGAGACGGCACTTGCGAAGCTGATCCACCGACAAAGACCGAGGATGATTCTTGAATATGTGTCCTCCCCCAGCCGGAAGGAACCAAGTAGAGATGTCCTGATTGATCAGCCGACAGACCGCCACTGGATCGGTGTTACCCGCCAAAGAATCGGCGATCCACTTATAACGCTCGCGGAAATAATGTCTCCAGTCTTCCGTAAGCGGCTCGCTTCCATAACGATACGGCAGGACATACTCACAGAAGTCCTCGAATGACAGATGGGATGTCCAAGGATAGTCCAAGGTGGCGAAAGCCTCATCTATGTTGTCAATCAGATAATCCGCTGTGACAGACCGCAAATCATCCGATCTTCCATAATGGTACTTTGTAGGATCGCCGTACTTTGCCAACACCCTATTCCATATCTCATTAACCTTGATCTGCACAAGATAGACATTTACCTCAGTGTCCTCGAACCTGATGTCAAGATTGCCGACAGCATCAAAGAACTCTGCGTCAAGGCTGTCCAGTTTCTGGTTGGTCAACGTGTAACGCCCAACCATATTCTCAATAAGGAAGCAAGCAGCCTTGTACTTCTTCCGGTCCCTCTGGTAATGTTCCAACACCTTCTCCAACTCCACACGGTTCTCCCCAGCAAGGGACAATGCCGCCTCCAGCCTCGGAGAATACCGAGAGCAGGACTGCACGAATGAACAGATTACCAATATAATCGTTACGGAGAGATTACTTTTGAATTTCATTGTCCACGTTCTTGATATGTTTAATTTTTAATGAATCCAAGCACATTTGAGTCCTATATCTCAACTTTCTCATAGGCATATTCCGTACATTAACGGGCATTCGCAAAACCGACTCACCAACCCCAAATGCTTTATCATATTCCCGTATAGACACATACAGCTCCATTAACAAGACCAACGGATATAGTCGAGAAGGTACCATATAATGAGCAAAGATATACTCGTTCTCCGCTTTATCATATTCGTTCATATCTTTATAATTATCTCCCATAACGTTATGGAACATCGGGTCCGAAGAATATTTCGCACCATAACTTAAAATTTCATTACTCTTTTCATAATGATAATTTTTCCTCAACGCAGTTCCATAATCATAAATAAATCGGGAGTCACCTTTCAAATCATCAAACAACCTCTCATACTCTTTGAGTGCTACACTTCCAACTGATGACGCATTTAACTTTAGCCATTCAGTCTCAGAATGCCTCTCCTTGATTCTTGATGGAATAACCACTATCACACCATATACCACAAATAATGACAAAGCGACAGGAATACAAACCTTTAATACCCCACGTGACGGAATCGCAGATATCAAGAAAAAGAATAACGCTACGTTAAACTGCCACAAACTAAAAGGGTATGAAAAAAATGCGAATACGCATAGTGTGATCATCCCATAAGCCATAGGAGAATTCTGCTTAATAAGCGATTTCACGGCAAAAACCAGAACAGACACGAATAGAAGCATTACTGGAATACCATACTCAATGCCTACTTTCAGATATTCATTAAATGCATACACCGGTGCCCCTGCAACTCTTTCGGCCCAATCAGAATGGCTCTTTTGAGAGAAATATTCAGCCTGCGTTTCGCCATATACACCTAAAACCGTATTATAGCCATATCCTGTCAAAGGCATCTTTGAAATAGCCTTACATTCAATATTCCATATATGGAAACGTCCTAAGGCCGAATCTTTCTTTATAGCAAAAGTTACCGCCATAAAAGTTAAGAGCAAGACAATCAGGATACAGATTACGTATCGTCTCCTCTTGAAAAACAATCTGAATTTCTTCTCTCTATATGCAAATAAAGAAAGCGCAACAATCAATGCCAACCAAGCAGCACGGCTCATAGAAGCCGGTAAAACAACCATCCCCAAGAAGAAAGTCAGCAAGCTTGCTATTTTCACCAAACAAGATAAACGACCTGCCTCTTTCTGATCACGGGTCATAATCAAAGACAGGCAAGGAATCGCGATAGAAAGCCCAACGGTTACAAATCCTCCAAGTGGACCAGGATTTTTAAAAGTCCCGGTCATAGGAAACAGATTATTCTCCGAAGGTAAATAACCAAAGCATTGCAAAAGCCCAATTGCAGATTCCGCAATGGCCAAAGTAAGAATCATACAAATCAAGAGCTTTTGCAAATTATTGGCCAAGGCACAACTAGTTAATTATGAATTATTTCAGATGATAAACAATAAGGCAAGGGTTTCCGTCTTCTGGCAACGCCTTCAGGGCTGAGATAAAATTCTGGACAGCTTCATTTGGTGAGCCAACCATACTTTCCAGATTGTATTTATCCACAAAATCTCCCGGGCGCCAAAAACCGATGATGTTTTCAGAATCTGAAGCGACAATATTTACCAAAGGTACTCCTTCATACTCATCACACGCTGCTTGTCTTAAAGGCAATCCCATATTGGTGTCTTTATCAATCAAAAAGTAAACATCATTATACGTACGCAACAATAAATGATGTTCAGACTCAAAAACTGAAACAAAACCAGAAAAATAGCCGTTTTTAGACATTTCAGAATATGTTGTAGCCACAGAAAACACTACGTGATTTTTATAATATTTATCATCAACAAGCATTCCCTTATGCTCAACATATAAAAGAGGCAAGACCTTATTTTTATCGTCAAGTGTATAAATAGTATCATCAAATGGTTTCAGAATAATGACCCGATCATAACCACCTATGGGACATTTACCTGTTGGTTCTGCAACGTTTTCCGAAGTCATCGGAAAGCCAATCAATGATGTCACTTTTTTGTCATTAATTGACAAAATACGGTAAATTTCATTAAAGTTATTATGGATGCAATTGTTGACAAGGATTCGTCCTTCGCCTAAACTAACAGCATCATTAATGAAACCTAAACTACTTTTTGGAAACAATGCCTCAGATACAAACCGGCCATCAGGCTTGTAGGTAAGTATTTTATCCTGACACCCATCAAGTATCAAGACATTGCCATCTTCACCAATAGCAAAAGTGTCCACACGAAGATATTCCGATGAGGCACGCCCCTTTAGTCCTATCCGATTAAGATATTTTCCATTTTTGTCAAATCTGACAATCAATCCATTATAATTATCAAAAACGATATATGAGGTATCCGCTTTAACAATTTTCTTTATTCCTGATAATGTGCTGCCATCTGTCAACTCCAATGGTATTATATCATAGCCTTGAACTATCGACGGATATATTTGCGTGTTATCATCATACCCCAAGATAGCCGCCACATTCTTTTTTTGTGCCTTATTATGACATCCCATTAAAGAAGTCATCACACAGAATGCCACAATAAAAAGTACGTGGTGCCTAAGACAATTTGTGCTCCCCATAATATGATCCCATTTTTATGCAGCAGTTCTCATTGGAAGCCTCACAACTATAAATTGTAATCTGCATTTCATATTTACCACCTACCACATACTCTCCGCTAACTTTAACCCCACAAACGTTGACCTCTCCTTTTATCGTACACGTACTAGTTACTGTTTCAGTATCCTTGACCATCGTACTCATATTCCAATTTCCACCATTTGATTGGCAAGTGCCACGCGTCCAACCTTCAGGCCCAGGCACAGGTATTCCGGGTACTTCCCCTCCGCCAGTTTCATCCCGCGCCAGAGCGTTAACATTTGCCAAAAAAAGACTCTTAGCCGCCAAACGTTTTTCTGACACAAACATCGTCAATACTGACATCGCGATAGTAAGTATCGACACGATAATTAATACACATTTCTTCATAACTCAATAATTTTGAATAAACTATAATAACGATAAAGATTTGACAAAAATATTGTATAATGCATCCGACTGATTTGGATTCCCCACAAAAATTGGTGTACCTCTCTTGTCAATAAGAAATGTATGGTATCTCTGATCAGAAGGTATTGTTCGATTAATTTGGGCGAATTCACAGGAGCCATCAAAATACACTGGATATTTATATTTTTTAGCTAATAGCATCCTTAACACCTCTGAAGCATCTTCCGCACGAGGAGAGAAGACAACTACTACATCAAACAATTTAGTCGAACCCGCCATCATAAACAAATTGTCAACAATTTCAAGATGAGCTATATGACAAGCCGAACACGATGACGAATCTATGTATTCAATAAGTTTAGCCCTATCAGGCAATGGTTCCATACCCAAAACTTTTCCCTTCTCTATTCTTATAAGATTATCAGGGATAACAATTTCATTCTTCTGAAAATCAGTTAATATCTTTGCCACTTGTACATTTCTATTAGAACAAGATACCACAAGTAACAAGATGAATAGCAGGGGATACACCTTAAGCATATATCTCTAATCTACTTCCGTGAAGAACACCGCATAATAGTTATGCCCGTTCTCCGTTGTGATGTCCATTCTGTAGGCGGTATCAGGTTCTACAGGGATTACCATCCTTCCTGAAGCACTGTTCCCGACATAGTTCTGGAGTTCTCCTGTAGTCTGATTCTCAAGCACAACATCCACTGTTCCGAGATTTGACAGGAACGACAACTCAAGACTGTTCGTGTAAGAATAATAGAAGCATTCAACTTGAACTTTCGCCGGAGCGTGATTTTCCTTTGTTCCTTGAGTTGTTTTTTCTTTAACTACAATAGGTTTGATGTCTTCGTTTTGCGAATACATCACAAAGTTAGCTGTCAACAATGACAATAATATTAGTATAACCTTTCTCATAAAAAATGTTTTATTTCCGACTGCAAAGTTCGGGAGAAAGATCGGTTATACAATGAAAAATAGTTTCACTTTCGATAACTATAATTTCCTAACTCTTAATTAGTTACAAACAGATTGAGATTCATTTTCTCACTTCACCCCACTTAACCCACTAATTATCAACATATTAATCAAACGCCAGCAATATATCGTAATTAACAAAGCGTTGACTATCAACAATTACATCAATCACGATATCAATTCTGAGAAAAGAGCCTTGTTTTCGTCGTTTAGCCTTGCGATTTTTTCTTTAATGTTGTATCGCTTTGTGTAAACAGTATTCACATTATAGTCCATCATTCTGGCAATGGTCTTGGTGTCGAAGCCAAGGATCAGGAAGGAGATGAAACGGAAATCCTTCTCGGTGGCATCCGGTATCGCCGCCCTTAGCTTAGTCATTATGCCATCGAGATTGTCATCAAGCATAGACTCAAGCTCCTTTTGGTTCGGCTCATCCAATATCGCAAGAATCTCTTTGACCTCAGCATAAATCTCATCCTTCCCGCTCCGGGAAGTTTTGGATGATTCCAGATACCGCCTGCACAGGGCATTCATATGGGTGTACTGTCGTTTGTTCGCCTGGACATACTTCGCCCTCAGCACCATCAACATCTGCTCCTTTTCCGCAGCATCCGAAAGTTTTTCCGACAGGGTTCGTATATTCCTCTCAGCCAATTCATTCGCGGATTTCAGCGAATCTATGGAGCGCAAATGTTCAGCCTCACAAAGGAGTGACTCGTTAAGCCTTTGCTTCACTTCATCATTAATGAATGACATTTCCTCCACCTGACGCTGCCACATTTTCTTACGTTTCGAATAAATGCCCAAGCCTGATGCCACCACCAGCAAGGCTATCAGGAAAATCATCCATTTCATCTGACGCTGGAGCCTTCTGTCCTTATCCAACAACAAGGACTTGCTCTCATAGTAATCCGACTGCGCCAACGCCACCGATTGGCCCACCGTTTCCAGCACCTCAGAATCTCTGTCATCTATAGATTGTTCGAGGCACACTAAAGCATCCTTGTAATCTCCACGACGCTTGAATATCCTATACTTCCAAATCTTCAAGATAGTCGAGCTGCTGTCCACATTCTCCAACTGTCGGATCAAATCATTTGCAGTATCGTAATCTCCAATAATTTCAGAAGCATAGGCATAGACGCAATAGTCGCTGAGGGAAGGCGTTCCACCAAATTCTCCTGTAGCCTTCCTGAACAAGTCAATGGATTCGTGAGGGTCAGAACCAGGTTTGAAGATGTTGTTCCACGCAAGGTTCAATAATTGCCTCGCATAAATGGAGGTGTCACGGATTGGTTGTGAGAAGAAAATAGAATAAAGACTGTCAGCCTTCGCCCAGTCCCGAATGTTCGAATAGCGATTTGCCAACAATCCTGTAGTATTCCACAGCCTGAAAGAGTCCTTGGCCTGGACAAAATAATCGCAGGCCTCCTTACAATATAAAATGCTCTCAGAATTATTATTGTTCCACAAATAGACATCAGAAATCGAGGAACTGATGATTCCTCTGAACACAAGATTATCCGAACGAGATGAATACTCCTTTGCACGGAGATAACTCGTTATCGCAGCTTCAGGATCTCCTGTGTCATACTGCGCAACCCCAAGATAGAAATACATCTTCATCCTATCATCATTGGAACCGTGGCGCTCATAATAACTCGCAGCAGGTTTGATGATACGCAGATCAGGGATATCTCTATGATTCCTGTCCAACGCCATCGTGTACAGCAGCGAGTACCTCGCACGCTGCGCCCTGGTCTTAAGGCTCAACGTGTCAATCGATTCCAATACAGCCAGCGCACTGTCAGGTCTTGTCCACATAACGTCCTCGGCGGAGTCCATAATCCGCCCTGCCTCCCTGTTCCCGCAGGAGGTGAACACCATCGCAACGACCGCCGCTGCAACCAGTCTGATGAATATTCTGAATAGTCTCACGACACAGATAAACGCTCCCTAATGAGCGATTACCGTACAAAAATAATCATTTTTCTCTTGAGAGCATTCACGCCCTTAAGGGAAATCCAGCAAAGAATCACCACCATTGCAGGCCGCTCCTATGATCGACCGCAAGTCCTCACCCACATCAAATGAGATCCTCTCAGGTCTCTCCTTACGACTTTAGATATTCAATACTGTACTCCCGAATATGGTCTTCCTCATCAACCGTCAATAAGGATCCGGTCTTACTGTCGATGTCATATTTGGTAATATTCGAAGGCAATGGTATTCGGAACAATGGACTGCCATCCCAGGCATAGCCGTGGATTTCCTTTGTCGTCCCACTCGCACGTTCATCGGTGTACATAACAGAGAAGTAACTATCATTCAATGACAAACCTGTATGATAAGTGCATAATTGAGGCGACTGCTTTTCAAGGACACGGATGTCAGGCATAGTCTTTCCATAGCACAATGTGTAACCGCCTTCGCCTTCAACAGGATATACCTGAACAAGATTCAACAGACACATCGCCTCAACAATAAGATGACGAGAGCTGTTATAACCAACTATTCCTGAAAACAAATTAATATTATAGCCATCATTATTGCTTATCTGACAGGAGTTTAACTTGAGCATTGGCTGGCTCATACTTTCTGTTCCTTCGACATTCCGGACATAACGTTCCAAACAAGTGCCATTCTGAACCATTCGCTTCATAAAGCAACGGGATCCGTCCAAAGGCAGCGCCGTGAAGAGTTCCTCCCCGCTTTTAAACTCACGTTCTTTTAAAACAAGATCTTTATTCATAATGGACTCTGAAAGATTCACCTCTACAAGACGGTCAGAATACCGGTCCACAAAACGCATCATATATGAACCAGATTCGTTATCCAGGCTCAGAGAACTTCCGAATAATGGAAATAACAATTCTTTCGGTCCTCGTCCCTTGGTGAAAAAGTCTCCTTTGCGCTCCAGACAATGGCGATCGTACAAGTGAAGCAACCGGTCCGTCCCCAAAGTCGTGACAACCAACAAAGAGTCGCAATAACGGGCTCCGATAATCCCCATCAAGTCAAGATCTATTTCCCTTGGCTTGAGTCCGGAAAGAGAAATCTCATAGAAATCACTTTCCTCCACTGTGACAACCTTATCCAACGAAGGGCAGTATGAATCACTACAACCAGTGGCCAATAGTAATATGGCCAACATAATAGCATAAATTGATCTCATTTGTTATTATCAAATTACAAGTTTATTTTAGGCATCTTCTTTACGGCTTTCCATCGCCCCAAGCGCTATTTCCACAAATATCGGAAAAATATTTCCACAAATACCGGTTTTTTTACATCTTTGCATCCAACCACCAGTACTCATACGCAACGTTCACCAAGCCGCAAGATAGCTGCAAGGCAAAGCCTAAAGCAGATAATACAGCGTTCTTAACAAACTACTTATTAAATGGTTAGAGCACTGTACGGCAACTTATTTCAGCTTGTACAACACCAAAATCGGATTCGAATCTTCCGTCACATCCGGAACCAACTAAAGCCTCATATTCCTCCCGGGACATATTCATTATTTTTGAATATGGCAATGTCCGCTCTCCGAAATCAAATTCAATGTAAGGGCGCGCCTCAGTTCCATCCAATGAATACAGGACGTTTGATTGAGGGAAGTAGAAATATTCCTTCCCGGCCCAAGAGGTGAAGCCAGAGCTTAAAGACACCGGGAAAGGCTCCTTTGCCGGGAAAAAGCCTTTCAAAAGGTGATCCATTTCTTCATTGACAAGAATGAGGCTGTTATTGTCAGGATTCTTAAGGTAGGAATAATAAAGCCAGAAGCCATCCTTTGTCCTTGCGAATCCGCTCGCACCTGGAGTACCAACTCGATCATTGTCAAGCCGATGCGGTTCCAGGTGCGCGGAGGTTTTCACACCTGGAAGTCTTAGGTGCCAATAGAACGCCCTGTAGCGAAGCCACCAACTCTCAGGTGTGCGAATCCGCTCGCACCTGGAGTACCAACTCGATCATTGTCAAGCCGATGCGGTTCCAGGTGCGCGGAGGTTTTCACACCTGGAAGTCTTAGGTGCCAATAGAACACCCTATAGCGAAGCCACCAACTCTCAGGTGTGCAAATCCGCTCGCACCTGGAGTGCCAACTCTATCACTGTCAATCGGATGCGGTTCCAGGTGCGCATGGTTTCTCACAACCAACCGCGGGTCCGAACTCATATCATATGATAAAACAGAAGAACCAGAGAACCGCTGTCAAGAGCATTCTCGGCATCCTCACCGGCCTTCTGGAAGCCTGTGGAGACGATAAAGTCATACATATCCCTGTCCTCAAGCACACTCACGAAAGAATCGGCATAGCTGCAAACTGGTTCCAGCATACAGTTCCGGCCTCCATTTTCCGGATTGGAGACAAAACCATTTGTGTTTGAGCCATAAAGGCAATAACCGCCACCGGCATCTTTTGTCGTGATGTCACAAAAAAGATAATCTCCGCAAACAATCGGCACAGAGCCCAAATGCGTGAAGCTGTTTATTAGGGACACATCATTCTTGTCTTTACGGGATGCTTTATTCTCGAAATCAATCCCGACTGTTTCAATGATCTCACCATTGCCGCGATCCAGAACATAATATGCGTCGTTGCCGTAGGAGCAGAACAAGATCTTGTCCCTGTAAGTGGAGAAAAAACGACCATAGCCGAAGGCATCTGAGCCTTCTTTTTCGCCATAGCCAAGCATCTGTATTTTGATATTCAAATCATTGTCTGTCACAAACAAGCGATATGGCGGTTGCTCTTTTGAGGATTTTCCGCCCGCGGTGACAAACGCGAAAATAAAGTCGCCATTTGACAGCACCTCAACGTCCCAAGCGACTATAGGCATCTCTCTGGGTGCTTTATATTCCCCCGTCAACGGATCATAGGCAAGCAACTTCTTGCCGATATTGTCCAAAACGTAAAGGTTATCAGAGTCCACCGTGAAACTTTTGACCTCAAGATATTCACCAGGCCCTCTGCCCTGCCTGTCAAGGACGAAACAAAGCTTGCCGTTCATATCATAGGCCAGAATCTTCCGGGAGCTATAGTCAGCGATATAAATCAGATCATTATAAAAAGCCACCTTATCCACAGAGCCCAGCAACATGTTGTCTCCCACCTCCAATGGAAGAAAAGTAACCTCTTTGACATATTCAGGAATATCCGGCCGTATCTGCGACTCCCTGCATTCAATGGTCCTGTCAACCGCACAGTCACTCTTTGTGCCTTTGCACGACACAACCATCAACAGACTTAGTAATATTATTACCCCTTTTCTCATCATCCAGTTTTCAAGCAACATATTCAAAATCGTCTTTAGTCGTTGCTAAGTTAGATATAATTCTCGAGAAAAACATTAGCTTTGCCGGACAGCCAAAAACGTTTTGTTGTGAACAGACAACTTACCACAATCTTGACCTTGGGCATTTTGGCTTCCATGGCGATCGGAAGCACCGGTCATAAGGTGAATGCGGACGGCAATGTGGCCGTGGAGTTCAACAACACCATCAATCCTTTGGCGGAAAACATTTCCTCAATCGAGTTGATACCATTGGAAACAGACAGCGAGCATCTGGTCGGCGGCGTCACAGACCTGACCATCGCCGGGGATTCCTATATCGTGATGAATCTGATCAACAACAACATATTCCGCTATTCCGCTGACGGAAAATTCCTTGGGCGCATCGGACAGAAAGGCAACGGGCCCGAGGAGTATATTCGAATAAATGACATCCAGTACCGTGACGGAAACCTTTGCGTCTTTTCAACCCCTTCGAAACTTCAAAGATTCTCATTGGACGGGAATATGATCGACTCGAAGATATTCCCGGAAATGGATCTTGGATCAATGTCTTGGCTGACGGATGAAGGCGTGCTGACATATTACGGTTATGGATCAGGATTCCTATTATGGCCTGCTGAGCGGCGGTGACTGGCATTGGTTCAGCGCTGGCAAACCTGGTCAGGATGTGTTCGCCGGTTCATTCAAGGAGATGAAAGACGGTATCATCTACTGTCTTCTGGAACCAGCCACGATCAGCACGTTCCCGTCCTCCCTCAAGAAACGCCTCAGCAATCCTGAGATCCTGAACAACATAAACGAAGAGGACAACCGCGTCATCGCAAAGCTTTATCTTACGAAATAACAGCCACGTCTGAAACCACTGAAACATGGATGCGATAATTCATTACCGCATCCATGGTGGTTGATGAAAACAATAATGGTTAGTTGGTTATCACGGACTATTCGTCCTCATAGACATCACCGGTCAGGAACGAGGTTGTGAAGACACGTCCCGACTCCGTGGTAATGTTCATCGTGTAGCAAGAATTGGAAGACACAGGCATCATCATCACCCCTGCGGCACTGCTGCCGGAATATTCATAAGTCTCGCCCGTCGTCATATTGTCCAGCGTGACAAACACGTTTCCAAGGTTAGACTTGAAGGACAGCTCTACCATATTCGTCAAGGTGTGGTAGTAACCGTCTATAGGGCATTGCGCCAAAGAACGGTTCGTGGACGAGGATGGCTTTGTGTTTTCCAGGACGATCAACACAACAAGCGTCTCGTCCTTACTCTTACACGGAGAATACGTTTGACTGATGAAAGTCAGCGCGAGCAGCGCAAATAAAACTTTTCGCATAATTGGTTTTATATTTGGTTTTCGCAAAGGTCGCAAGAAAGAGCATTATTTCAATGAAAAAAAGTATTAACAGCCGCCATCAGTATATTATTAAGACACAATGAATTAAGCCTATGTTAAAGTCAAGAATCTCAACACGTGCGCATATCAGGCTCAATTTCAGACAGTTATACTGGCAGGAAAGAATAATGGATTCCTGAACAAATTAAATATCAGACTTTTACGTTTGTCAACCTATAAAGTCAAGGTAAAAATCCTTGTTCTCAGAGACGATTTCGGAGATCTTGGCCCTCATACGAGCCCGTTTCGTATAGACACTCTGCACCGTGTAGCCCATGATGCGGGCGATGGTCTTGGCATCAAATCCGAGGATATTCAGTGCGATGAAACGGAACTCATTGTCTGTAGCGTCCGGCAAATCCGCTCGCAGCTTCCCCATGATTCCGTCCAGATTCTCGTCTATCATCCGCTCCAGTTTCTTCTGGTTGCAATCATCAATCACACTGACAAGCCTCTTCACCTTCGCATAGATTCTCTCCTTCTCCTTTCCGCTTCCTGCCGTCTCCCAATATTCCACACATAGATCATTCAATTGGCTGTACTGACGCTTGTAGGTTGAAACATACTTCCTCCTGAGATTCCTCAAGGCAAGTTCCTTGTCCGACAAAGCATCGTGCTCCTTGGAAAGCCTGGAGCTTACCTCCTCGTTGATCATGGACATCTCGCTCATCCGCCTCACCCACTTTCGTTTGCCGTGCATATAGACCGTGATGACAACAAACAGGCCGATCACCGAAAGCAAAACGACAATCCATCTGACAAGAATCTGCATGTCATGGTCTTTTTCCATCATTTCTGACTTGGTCTTGAAATAATCCGACTGCGCTTGAGTGACGGATTGGTTCAAAGTGGCGTTCAATGATTCTTCCTGCAAGACCACAGACTGTTCGAGCATATTCAAAGCCTCCTGAAACTTTCTCCGATGTTTGAGCACACGGTACTTCCAAATCATTAACGGAACAGAGCCGTTCACTCTCTCCTCCAATTGTGAAAAGATGCTGTCCGCCGCACGATGGCAGCCTATATTGTCCAAGGCATAAGCAAAAGAGGCATAATCAATCGCGGAAGGTTTCCCACCATATTCATCAACCGCTTTCTGAAATATCGCCACGCTTTGCCTCGGATTTGGCTCCGGACGGGAAAGAGAGTATCTGGCGATATTGAACAAATGTTCAGCCAAGACCGCGGTGTCATGCGGAGGACTGGAAAGGAATATCGAATAAAGGCTGTCCGATTTGTCCCAGTCCTTGCAATCCGCATAGTAAGAAGCCAGACGTCCTGTCGTTATCCAAGTCCTGCAGGAATCACCCGCCTCACTGAAACAGTCAAGAGCCTCTTTTGAATATCTGATCTTTTCGGGGAAATTGTTGTTCTGCGCATATACATCCGAAATGGCGGAGGAAATCAAGCCTCTGAAGACAAGATCGACAGAACGCATTGAATATTCCTTCGCCTGCATATAGCATTTGACCGCGGAGAGATAATCGCCTCCATTATAGTAAAGTCTGCCAAGATAATAGTACGACATCATCCGATCGGTGTCAGAGCCGTGGCGATCATAATATCTGACCGCCAGGCTGAGGACACTGATGTCAGCCGTGTCGATACAGTTTCTATCCAGAGCCATCGCATAAAGCAGGGAGAATCTCGCGCGACTCGATTCCGGCCTCAATCTCAACGTGTCCACAGACCCAAGCACAGACAGCGAGCTGTCCGGCCTTGTCCAGATAAGGTTTTCCGCAACGTCCAACGCATAGTCTGTCTCATTGCCTGAGCATGAAGAAAAAGCAACCACGGCAAATGCGGACACAACAAAAGTGTTGAATATCCTGAATAGTTTCATGGTGCGAAAATATGAAAATATCCAGGAGAGGAATTGCAACCAAAGGTTATTGGTTACAAGTTCAAGTTTCAACGAAATAAAAAATCCGGTCACTTCGAGATGTTCAGTGACCGGATAACTTTATGACCTGCCTGTTAATATGGGCTGAAATCAGAAGGTGAAACCTATGCCTACATAGAAAGTATTGCGGTTGACCTTAAAGTCAGACCATGGGTCAACATGATCCTTGCCGTAGTGCATGAAATAAAGTCCAGGCTCAACCGTAAGACCATCGATCGTGGAAAAAGCGTAATCATAATTGACACCAAAGTAGAATCCTGGCATGCCGCCGTCCATCACTTTGTCGGCATCGGCACCGGAAAGGGAGAAAGAAGTGTAACCGCCGCCGGCCGTCCATTTCTTGTCAATGCCAATGCCACCGACACCCGCATCAGAAGGAATAGGCTCCAGGGCCGATGCTGTGGATCTCGTAGCTGGAGTCGTCCTGCGGGTCAAGGATGGCGGCATCCGTGTTTTTCGGGACATAGACCGTGGCGTGGGTTCCAAAAGGGATCCGGCCTTCCATGCGTACCTTGTCACCGTCCACCGTGACTTTGGAGACCAACGTTCCGTAAGGAGTCGCCGTCGTGTAGGAGACTTCGCCCAGCTCACGGACTGGAACCGGACGGATGATGATGTGCTTGTAGCCAGGCTCTTCCGGATCAGTGCGCACTCCCGCAAGCATCCTGTAGAACCAGACGAGACCGCCACCGAACATCGGATGGTTGCGCGAATCGTTGCCGTTCCACTGCTCCCACGTGGTTGTCGCACCCTGCTCAAGCCACCATCCGAAGCTCGGGAAGTCCTTTTGGTTGAGGAGCGTCCAAGCGACATCGTTCATTCCGTTCAGGGCAAGCGTCTCATAAAGGAAGCGGTGAGCGACGAATCCCACATTGACATGGCCGTTGTACTTGACCATCAGCTCGTCGCGGAGTGTGGCGCGCACATTCTCAAGTCTCTCGCGGGGAACACCCATGTACAAGGCATAGACATTGGAGCCGAAATCCCCGTAGCTTTTTGTCTCAGGATCGTAGAACCGTTTGTTGAAGGCGTCACGGATTCCTTCGGCCTTGGCGGAATAGGCGGCGGCTCCCGCCTCGTCTCCAAGCACCTTGGCCGCTTTCGATGTGATGTCGGCGCACAACCAATAGAAGAATGTGTGGACGAGTTCGTCCTGAGGCAGGCCGAATGCCGGAGCCCAGTCGCCGAGGTTGTACCAATAGAGAGGCGCGCCCTGAGGCGTAGGCTTGTGGAAGGACGAGGTGCCGTCCTCTGCCCGCCAGGTGTCGTAGTAGCGCACGAAATCCTTCATCGGCTGGAGGCAGTCGGCGAGAAGCGTCTTGTCACCGTAGCTGTTGTAGAACTCCCAAGGCATGACACAGATGGCGGCTCCCCAGGCCGGGCCTCCTCCACAGCATGGCTCCCACGGAGCGCCGTTCGGAACATAGCCTGACTCCGGATTCTGACTGCCCTTGACATCGCCGATCCATTTGTTGTAGAAGGAGGCGGCATCGAAGTTGGCGAGAACCATCGGCATGGCTACCTCGCCGTCGCCGGTGTAAGGAAGTCTCTCCCGGTGAGGGCAGTCGGAAGCCACTCCAGCATGCATGTTGTCCACCTGCGACTGTCTCCAGATCTTTTCGATCCGACAGAACAACGGATTCGAGCAGTCAAACTCGGCGTCAGGCTTCACATTGCTGCCGACCGACTCTGCCACGACCTGTGAGACGTCAAGGTTCTCCATCCCGGAGACTATCGCCTCCCGGAACACGTACCAGGTGAACCGAGGGCTTGTCGTGACCTTGCCGTCGGAAGCGCAGACATATTCACACCTGCCGGCCGGATACTCGGACAGGTGGTTAACCCTCAGTGTGTCTCCTTTCCTGACATTCACGCCGTCCAGCTTGACCCATCCTGAGATGACCTTGCCGAAATCAATCTTGAACGTGCCGTCCTCCAGACGCTCGAAACTGACAGGCTTAAGGGTTTCCAGCACCTTGTCTGTCGGTCCCATGTTGGCGGTCAGCCTGCCCTGCGGAGCTTCCTTCAGGACGGCGTGGCTCAATGAGGAGTCATCCAATCCTGGCTTGTTCCATCCCGGAATCTCAAAGTTGGCATCATAGACTTCTCCCTGGTAGAGGTTGCTGAACACGACCGGAGAGTGAGCCTCCTTCCATGTGGTGTCCGAGCAGACATATTCAATGCCTCCGTCTGAATATTCAAGCGCCATCTGCAGGATGAACCTCGGGTAGCCGTAGTTCGCTATGTTGTTGTTGTTGAACAACCCTTCATGGAAATAGCCGCTCCCAAGGAGCATCGAGACGGCGTTCGCCCCCTTGCCGAGCATGTCGGTGATGTCGTAGGCGAGATACAGGGTTCTGTAGGCGGTGACTTCCGGCTCCAGCGGGATCCGCGGATTGGTGAGAAGCGCCGGTCTGGCCGTGTAATCCGTCAGGCCAGGAACGAAATAATCGTCTCCGACCTTCCTGCCATTGAGGGACATCTCGAACCAGCCAAGTCCGCAGACAAATGCCTTCGCACGGACAAGTCCCTCTCTGACAGTAAATTCCTTTCTGAATATGGGTGCGGAGTTGTCCGCCTCCGGAACGCTGTCATCCTGCCATGAGGCACCTATCCACTTCGCCCGCCAGTCACTTTCGCTGAACATTCCGGTCGTCCAGCGGGCAGGTCTCGCCCAGGTGGAGACCTTGTCCTTGCCGTCCCAGATCCTGACCGTCCACCAATAGTCCTTCATGGACTCCATAGCCGGGCCTGAATATGCCACCAGATGCGACTCGGCACTAACCGTCTTACCCGAGTCCCAGATGTCGGCCTTGCCTTCCTTGAGGGCATTCCTGTCCGTCGCCACCAGCACCTGCCACGCCGTCTGGGTCGTGTTGTTTATCCAGGAGAGCCTTGGGGCCTGGGTGTCAATCACGATGTCGTCGCCTTCCTGGTACTCGCACCGGAGGGATTCCGGCGCCGTGGCCGCGCCACATCCGCATAAACCCAATGTAAGACCAATAAACATTGCCGCCAGAATGGCCGGCCGGATTCCTGTTGTCTTCATATTTCAGTGTCTCGGTAATCCGTTACTTGATCTGAGGCAGTCCAAGATCCTTGAAGGTGCGAGGAGCCGGGGTCTCAGGAAACGGCTTGCGGTCCTTGATCTGCTGAAGGGCAACCTCAATGGCCTTGTCAAGCTGCTGATCCTCACCGGCATATTCCTTAACAGGGTCATTGTCCAGCAGGATGTCAGGATCGACTCCGTGGTTCTCGACGATCCACTGTCCCGTCGCCGCGTCGTAGTTCGTGAAGAACGGCACGCGCACGTCGGTTCCGTCCATGTAAGGCAGGGAGCCGCTGATGCCCACGATTCCGCCCCAAGTCCTTGTGCCGATCACCGTTCCAAGGTTGTTGGCCTTGAAGCTCCACGGGAAGAGGTCACCGTCCGATGCTGAATATTTATTGATCAGCAGCACCTTAGGGCCCGTGTGGGTCCCTTCCGGAATGGTTCCGTTCTGGTTGGAGTTCCTGTACATCGTCATCCTGTAGACCTTGCGCAGAAGCCTCTCGATGACCATCGGAGAGATGTTTCCACCACCGTTGGCACGATCATCGATGATGAGAGCCTCCTTGTCGAGCTGAGGATAGTACCAGCGTGCGAACTCGTTAAGTCCCTCAGGTCCCATGTCAGGGATATAGATGTAGCCTACCTTGCCGCCGGATTTCTCCTCGACGGTGCGGATGTTCCTCATCACCCACTCGTAGTGTTCGAGAGGATATTCATCGGCGATCGGCTTGACCACGACCTTGCGTCCTCCCTCGGCGGCCGACTTGCTGACGGTCAGTTCGACAAGTTTGTCAGCTTTTCCGACAAGGAGCCTGTAGATGTTGTCCACATCCTTAAGCGACTGTCCGTCAATGGCTGTGATGAAATCGCCCTCGGAGATATTCATTCCCGGTTCGGTCAACGGTGAGCGGAGTTCGTTCCTATAGACAGCGCCGGAGTAAATGTGATTGATCTTGAAGTAACCGCTCTTGTCCTTGCTCATCTTAGCACCGAGAAGGCCCATCGGGATGCGCTCAGGCTTAGGGTAGTCGCCCGGATTGACGTAGGCGTGACCGCTGGCGACCTCGCCGATCATTCCGCCTATCACGTAATTGAGGTCAAGACGGGTCTTGACATAAGGCAGGAGAGCTGCATACTTCTCCTTGACGGCCTTCCAGTCGCGGCCGTGCATATTCTCAAGATAGTAGCCGTCGCGGAACGCTCTCCAGACCTCGTCGAAGATCTGAGGCCACTCCTGGGCGTAATCCACTGTCGTGTACATATTGTCAAGGTCGATGGCCTCGCCTCCGCCGACTTTCGCGGACGGGAAGCTGACGGCTGTCCATTTGCCCTTGGCAGTCGAAAGTGCCTTCTTGTCTCCCGGACGGTAGATGACCATTCCTTCAGAACACTGCTCAGACTTACCGGTCTCGAAATCAAGCACCTGAGTACCACGACCGTCCCTGTACCAGAGCTTCTTGCCGTCAGAGAAATATGAGCGTGAGCCTCCTACAGGAAGTTTTATGGTTCTGTCTACCAGGCCATTGATGTCGATCTTCACGTCCACAGTCTTCTTGCCGGAAGCAGCATTGCCGGCGTCTTTAGAAGCCTTGGCGGCCTTCTTGTCTTTGGCGGCTTCCGCCGGAGCCGCTTCATCCTTCTTATCTTCGGAAATATTCACAGACTCGCTGTCTGTCGGGAGCAGCGGTGAAGGTGTGCCGGCAGCGAGCATCGTCATATAAACTCCGCTTCTGTCCGTGTAGGCGAAGTTCCACTCGATCCAGCTGTAGATCGGACGGAAATCCCTGTCAGATGTGAATATCAAGTATTTACCATCTGTTGAGAATGTCGGGAAACTGGAGTCGTACCATTTCTCCGTGACAGGATATTCCTTGGCGGAAGCGAGGTTATAGACATAGACCACGCTCATTTTGTTCGGGGCAGGGCGGCTGTAGGTAAGCCACTTGCTGTCAGGGGAATATTCAACATCCCTTATTTCCTGTTCAGGGCATTGAAGAACAGTCCGTTTGGTTTTGGCGAACGGATCGACCTCAACGATGCGGTTCTTTCTGTCGGTGTAAAGGATGTGCTTGCTGTCCGGACTCCATTGAAGGTCACGGATGTAGGTGTCGTTGTCCTTGGTGACCTGGACAGGCTCGCCACCGGCGGCGACATCGTAGAGATAGACCTCGGTCTCCCCTGTTCCGTCACCTATGAAGGCGATGTACTTTCCGTCAGGACTCCAGTCGGCGCTGCGCTCGTTCGAGCCAGGGGTCTTGGTGATGTTTCTCGTGATGCCCTTTCCGACAGGCACGTCGAAGAGTTCTCCGCGGGCTGTGATGGCCATTCTCTTGCCATCTGGGGAAAGGCTGAACGACGTGCGCCCCTTCTTGCCGACATTCATCCTCTCGGCACGGGCATAGACAAGGTCGGAGCCAAGTGTGATGTGGATCCGCTCGCTGGCCTTTGTGGCCGGATCCAGCTTATAGAGGTAGCCTCCTTTCTCGAACACAACGAGTCTGCCGTTCGTGCTCGGGAACTTCACGTCATAGTCATCGAATGATGTCACCTTGGCCGTGGCCTTGGTCTTCGTGTTGTAAACGAAAAGGTTCATCGTCATGTCACGGTCGGACGCGAAATAGATCTCGTCGCCTACCCACATCGGGAATATGTCCTGCGCCGTGTTGTCGGTGATCTTCTCGACCTTCCTGCCGTCGTAGACCCAGATCTCGTCGGCCATTCCGCCACGGTAATATTTCCAGGTCCTGAACTCTCTCATCACCCGGTTGTAAGCAAGTTTCTTCCCGTCAGGCGAATAGGAGCAGAAGCCTCCTTCCGGAAGCGGAATCTCCTTCGGCATCCCGCCGTTCACGGAAACCGTCCAAAGCTTGCCGGAAAAGCCATCGCCAGTGCGGTTTCTGAATATGATGTTCTTTCCGTCAGGTGTCCATCCCATTACGATGTTGTTAGGTCCCATCCTGTCACCGAGATCGTCACGTCCGTTGGTGGCCGTGTAGGTCAGACGGACAGGCTCGCCGCCTTTCGCCGGGATGATGTAAACCTCACGGTTGCCGTCATATTCACCGGTGAAGGCGATCGTCTTGCCGTCCGGTGAGTAGTGCGCGAACATCTCGTAGCCGACGTGGGAGGTCAGTCGGCGTGCCTCGCCACCGCTGAGCGGAGCCGTGAACAGGTCGCCGGCGTAAGAGAACACAACTTCCGTCCCGTTCGTCGCCGGGAACCTCAGAAGCCTTGCCTCGTCGGTCACTTCAGCAGGCCCACCAACCGCCGAAAGCGTCATTCCTCCAAGAAGGAGGGTCAAAAACATTCTTTTCATAATATTAATGAATTATTGGATTTCACGTGTTAGCCAAAGTTTCAGCAATGGATCCGAGAGAGTATATTCATTGCCCTCTTTTGTAATAAGATCCATCTCAAGGAGCTGTTTGGTCGCGGACTGGACGGAGCTTGCGGACTTCAGTCTGTGTCTTTTCACAAACGCCGAAGCCGTCAACCCTTTAGCAATACCCTCTGAATGAATTGCATACAGCAATTCTTTCTGTTGCTCCGTTATTACCGAAAGTTGCTCCCGGATGCGTCTGGAACTCTCCTCGATAAAGCGGTCTATCATATTGTCCACAAGATTAACATCCGCGGTTCCACCTGTAGCCGTCTCCGTGAACACATCGTGCATTATTCTCTGCACATAAGCGGTTATTCCCTCAAACACATCATAAGCCTTGTGGACACAATCTTCCGTAACTGTCTTTCCATACCTTGCGAACAGATCCCGTGCAAACCGAGCATAAACGCCCCTGTCAATCGGATCCATACTCAAATTGGTCGCACTCTGGTAAAACGGCCTCTTTGAGTCCAGAAACATCTGATCCATTATCCTCCTCTCACTGCCGGAAAAGATAAAATTAGAGTTGGAAGAGCGCTGAATATTCGCCCTCAGCAATGCCTCCACACCTTTCTCACGGTATTTCACAACCTGCTGGAACTCATCGATGACAACAATGCAGCGCCTGTCCGCCTTCTCCAAATATTCGAATATCTCCTCAATGGTATATTCAGGAGCGGTAATATCCCCCAGACGGACGTTGAATGTCGGCTTTCCACTCACCGGATCAAATCCAAAACTCCCTTGAAGCGACCTTAGAGTCGAAGCGAAAGACTTCATAAGTTTGTCACTATGCCTCGCGACCTTCTTGAAAACCCCATTTCCTAACTCCATTATTAGTTCCCTCAGACTGGAGGTGTGAAGAATATCCACGAATATCACGAAAAACTTGTCTTTCAGCCTCTCTTCACCAAAGCAATGATAAACAAGCTCCGTCTTCCCGACCCTCCTCGGAGAGGTCAGAACGACATTTTCCCCATTTAATATGCAGCCCGTCAACCGCTTGGTTTCTGTGTCCCTGTCACAGAAAAATTCTGGAGGAATCCTTCCCGCAACAAAGAACGGATTGATATAATTGTCCATAGTTAATTCCATCTACGGCAAATATAACAAAAAATTATTCTGCCAAAATTATTTTAGCAGAATAATTTTAATAGAATAAATTCAGTTTGTTCCCCAGAAAGCCCTCTCGTGTACCAAAGACCTTATTATAGAGGTTTGGTACACCAGAAGGCAGTTATACGTACCAAAGGCATTATTTAGAGCACTTGGTACCGCAGAGAGGCCTCTCGTGTACCAACGACATTATTTAGAGCACTTGGTACCGCAGAGAGGCTTCTCGTGTACCAATCCCTTTAGACATTCACAGATCGACACCCTCAGGGCAGAAAAATCAAATGGCAAATTTTGGTAACGTGCAAAATTTGCCATTTGCCTTTTTTCTGCCCCCACTGTCAGCAGTTATTTATGCAGTTTTGGCTTACGTCAGCGACCGACGGAAAAGTATTCAATCATCGGGACATAAGAAGGACATCCCCTTTTTGAAAATTTTGGTAACGTGCAAAATTTCAAAAAGGGGATGTCCTTCTTATACTTATAAATATGTCTTTCCTCTTAGTAAGCGTTAAAAAATAAGTTGAACTAAATTTGTGTCAGATTTATGAGGATAGATTTCTTTTGGAAGAAGGAGTGTACTGGAGGTACACGACTGATGAGAAAAGAAATATAGACCATAAAGATATACAAATTGTTCAAGTTATTCTTTAATGATTACTTAGTATCGAAATACCGTTCTATTTTTCAGTCAGTCCCCTGGCACGGAGAAGAGCACCCGGGTCCGGCTGCGCGCCACGGAAGGAGAGGTAGAGGGTCATCGGTTCCTCGCTGCCACCCTTCTCAAGGAAGGTCTGGCGGAACTTCAGAGCCACCTCAGGATTGTAGATGCCCTGCTGCTCGAAGTACTCGAAAGCATCCTTGTCCAGAACCTCGGCCCAGAGATAGCTATAGTAGCCGGCGCTGTAGCCGCTGTTGAAGATGTGGTTGAAGTATGTGGTGCGGTAGCGAGGGATAATCTCGTCGATAAGACCCATCTCACGGCAGACCTTCTTCTCGAATTCAGCCACATTGGCAGCCTGGTCTCCCTCGGAAAGCTTCGCGAGATCCTCCTCGGTGAGTTCGTGCCACTTCATGTCAAGGATGGAAGCGGCGCAAAGCTCGGAGGTCATAAAGCCCTGGTTGAACTTCCTGGCATTGTTAATCTTGGCCACGAGGGAGTCAGGAATGACCTCACCGGTCTCGTAATGCTTGGCATATTCAGCGAGAATCTCCGGCTGGAAAGCCCAGTTCTCATTGAACTGCGAGAACGTCTCCACAAAGTCACGGGCGACATTGGTTCCGCTGACGGAAGGATAGTGGCACTTTGTGAGAAGTCCGTGAAGGGCATGGCCGAACTCGTGGAACACAGTCTCGACCTCATCAATGGTGAAGAGGGCCGGGAGAGAGTCGGTCGGAGCCGTCATGTTGCAGACGTTGATGACGATAGGGCGAACGTCATTGCCCTGGGCGTCAACATACTGCTCACGGAAGTTCGTCATCCACGCGCCGCCTCTCTTCGAAGAGCGAGGGAAATAGTCGGTCGAGAATATTCCAAGAAGACTTCCGTCCGCGTCAATGACCTTGAAGGCCTCGACGGCAGGGTTGTAGAGCGGAACATCCTTCAGCGGCTCGACGGAGATGCCGTAAAGCTTGTTGGCGGCGAAGAATATGCCGTTGCGGACATTCTCCATCCGGAAATATGGCTTCGTCAGATTCTCGTCCAATGAATATTTCCGCTGACGTACCTTCTCGGCGTAGTAGAACCAGTCCCAAGGCTCGATCCTCGAACCTGCGGCCACCTTACCGGCCTGGATGTCCTCATCCATAATCACCTGCATGTCAGCCACCTCTTCCTTAGCCTTGGCCACTGCCGGGCCGATGATCCTGTCAAGGAAAGCGTCCACGGTAGCAGGGTCGTGAGCCATCTTGTTGTCCAGCTGATAGGCTGCGAAATTGTCGAAGCCAAGGAGTCTGGCCTTCTCGGCGCGGAGTTTCAGGATCTCAAGGCAGAGAGCCTTGTTGTCATATTCATTGCCATTGTTGCCCCTTGACGAATAGGCTTTGAACATCGCCTCGCGGCGGTTCCTGTCCTCGCAGGATGTCATCTCGGAGGTGTAGGATGAGACAGGGAGTCCGAATTGCTCCTTGAACGCGTTGTTCTCGGCCAGAAGGTTCGTGCCGAACTTCTGCTGCGCGGCGGCGATCTTCTGGTTGATCTCCTTAAGCCTTGCCTGGGCGGCCTCCTCCAGATCCACACCGTTGCGGGTGAAACTCTGGTAGAGCTTCTTGAGAACCATCTGCTGCTCTCTCGTAAGTCCGCTCTGGTCAGCGTCATAGACAGCCTTGACACGCTCGAAGAACGCCTTGTTCATCGAGATGTTGTCCTCGTGCTCGGTCATCAGCGCGGTGGCCTCCTCGACAACTTTGTTCATCTCATCGCTGCCTTCTGTCTCCTGAAGGTTGAACAGCACGGCCGTCGTCTTGGTCAAAGTCCTGCCGGACAGCTCGTAAGCCGCCACGGTGTTCTCAAACGTCGGCGCATCCTGATTGTTCAGGATAGCCTCAAGTTCCTTGTTCTGCTCCTCAATCCCGGCCTTGACGGCAGGAATGTAATCGGTAAGCTGAATCTTCTCGAACGGCGGAATGCCGTAAGGTGTGTTCCATTCCTCCAGGAACGGATTGTTCTTTGTCTGTGTGCAGGCTGCCATCATAGCGATCGCTCCTAATGCTAAGATTGTTTTTTTCATCTTAGTTTGATTTAAATTTTAGTAACATGAAAATAATAAGTTGCTTCAGATTAAGAGAAGATTTTCGAGGATAGATCTTTTTTTGAAGAAGGAGTGTGCCGGTGGCACATGACTGATGAGAAAACAGATATAGACCGAAAAGATTCCTTAAGATGAGGCAGGTTATTTTTTGAAGGTTGCTTAATATGTTAATATCCATTATATTCCATCAAATCAATGAATATGCCCGAACACGGGAATACGGATTATCCCACAACCCATTTCTCGACGGTGCGGGTCCGGGAGGAGATGTTGACGCCGACTTTGACGAGGGTCTTGCCGTCCTCTAACTTGTAAGGAAGCATGTAGCCTTTTTCGTCTATCTGCTTCAATGCGTCTTCTGCAGAGCCGTCAACCTTGAACTCGAAGACATATATGCTGTTGTCGGTGTAGCAGACGGCGTCGGCTCGTCCGATGGCGGACTTGACCTCGGTGCGAATATAGAATCCCAGCAACGAGAAAATCAGGTATATGATTGTCTGATAGTGCTTTTCGGCCTTGTTCTCCAAATCATTCGGGATTCCGGCAAGGTAGGCCTGAAGCTTCTCCATCGCAAGGTCGATGTCTTGGGAGTCCATCGCGGCATAGAAATGCGCCACGAATCCGGAGGCTGTTCCTGTCTTGCTCGGATATTCACCGAGAAGTCCTCGGGTGAAGCCTATCTTGACTTCCCTGTTCGGGTAGCCGAGGGTGTAGAGCTGCATCCGCTCATCGTAGGACTTGATGGTCAGGTAACCAGTCTGATAGAGCATCGGCAAGGAGTCGTCGGAGAGTTCCGGAGACACGTCAAAGTCGGACTGGGGAACCAGTGGGATGTTGTCCAATGTGGTTTCGTCAATCGGGTTACGCCTCAGCCTTTCTACAAGATAGGTCGGCGTGCCGGAATCAAACCAGTAGCTGCCGACACGACGGTCACTCAAGGCATTAAGCAAGCTGAAAGGATTGTAAATATCCTCAGACTCATCACAGAAATGATAGCCGTCGTAGTTATATTTCAACAATTTCAGAGCTTCATCGTAGGAAATCTTCTGCCTGTCGGCAAGCGCCTGCACACCATATTGAATATTATCCTCCAGTTCCTTCTGAGAAATACCGCAAATCGCCGAGTATTTAGTCTCCATCGAAATATTCTTCAAATTGTTCAGCTCACTGAATATGCTGAGCTGGGCGAACTTGTTGATCCCGGTGATGAATACGAACCGCAGATAAGGGTCAAGGCTCTTTATCGGGCTGTAGAAATTCCTCATTATCTGCCTCAGGGACGGAAGCCTGACCTTGTCGTTCATCACATCCAGCAGCGGTGCGTCATATTCATCAACGATCAGCACTGCTGGTTCCCCGGTCTTGGCAAACGCCTCTTTTACCAGAAACTCCAACCTTGCGTTGACATCCATCTTGTCCAGATTCTCACCTTTGCCGTAAACTCTTTCATATTCAGCAAGTTTATAGTCGAGCTGGCGCAACAGCTGATCCTCATTCACGTGCTTGGCCGTGGACATATCGAAATGGAAGACCGGGTGCCGCGTCCATTCTTTCTTCATATCTCCGGCCTTGAGCCCTTCGAAAAGTTCTTTCTTTCCTTCGAAGTAACTACGGAAAGTCGAGGACAGCAGGGATTTACCGAAACGACGCGGACGGCTCAGGAACACGTACTGATACTTGTTGGCAAGATCATCCACATATCCTGTCTTGTCGACATACAGATAACCACCTTCGATGATCTTGTCAAATGTTTGTATCCCGATAGGGAATCTTTTGAATCCGGCCTCCATAATTCAATCTAACTCAACTCTCAAAGATAAGGCTTTTTTCCCAAGGAACAAAGCCTTGACACTCACAGACATTTGATATTTTCATTGAAAAAGCCTCCGCACGGGGAATGACCGAACGGAGGCTTTCAAAGTTCACAATCTTATTAGATCACTTTCTCAACTCCATCAAGGTCTATCAAGGTGAACTGAGCCTTACCCTGATAGATAGTGAGGATTCCTTTGACGTTGATCGGGGCGCCACCGAGGATGGCCTCGTCAATCTGGGTGTCTGCGAAGCGGGAATAGCCGCTGGTGCGGATCTGCACGGTCTGGCTGCCCATATTGAAGTACTGGCTGACGGAATACGCCGACGCGTTCTTCAGAAGCGTGGCCTTGAGTTCCGGATCCGAAACCTGTCTGGCATAATCAGCGGAATAGGCGTCATCGAACTTTCCGGAATTCAGGTAGCCGATGAAACCCTGCTTGGACATCGCCCAGGTCGTTATGCCCCACGTCGGATCCGCGACCGGCTTGTAGTCCTTGCCTGTGCCGGATAGGAATATCCTGTTGGACGAGGACTTCTTGTCCTTGTAGGAGTCTATGTAGATCAGGCAGAAGATCTCGTGGGCGTAGGTCAGGCCGTCAAGCTCGACATAGCAGCCGATGTTCTCCTCTTTCAGAAGATCGGCGGCGGAGACTTTCTTAGGCTGCAGCGGAGTGTCAATCTTACCTCTGAATATGTGAGTGTCAATGATGTACTGAACCTCGATGTAAGAGGTCTCATATTCACCGGTAGGATCAGCGTAGCCCAGCTGGATCATTCCGTTGTAGGCGCCGAGCGTGAGGCCGCCGCACTTGACATAGACCCACTGGCCGAGCTTGTAGTCGTTGTAGAGGGCGTTCTTGCCGATCTTCAACTCTATGCCGCCCGTGGCGTCCTGGATGTAGATGCTCTTGTAAACATTGCCGCTGCGGTCCTCGGAGACCACCTGTCCTCCGATGACGATGTCCTTCTCGATCTTCACCGGACCGGACTTGTACAGAGCCTTGAGCTGGGCGATGGTCGTGTTGGGGGTCATCGTCACAGGCTCGTAGACATCAGCCTTGCCGTAGTCCGTGGTGAAGACCTGGTCCCACTCCTCGCAGGAGGCGAGGACGAAAATGGCGGCGATCAGCGCGAAATATATTCTTTTCATACCTTGGAATCCTTAGAATCTGAAATAAATGTTCAACATGTAGTTGATTCCGCTCATGTAGAAGTACTTGGAATCAAACCTGTAGAATCTCTCCTTGCTGACGGTGTTGTCCACAAGGCGGGTCTGCTCGTAGCCGCCGGTGCGTACATCCCTGTTGTTCAGGAGGTTCTTCACCTGCATCGAGAAGCCGAGCTGGTACTTTCTCTGAATATACCATGACTTGCCCACGCTGGCGTTCACGAGCATGAAGTTCTTGAACTTCTCCTGCGCGGCCATGTACTCGATCTCCTGGGCGGTCACCTGGCCGTCAGGCCCGGCTGTGGCCATGTCCGTCCTGTAGAGAGGGTTCATGTCCAGATAGGAGTTCCCGAAGAAATCCACATCCGCGTCGATGAACCAGTAGTTCTTGTTCCACGCGAGACCAAGGCTGGTCGCAAGCTGCGGGGTACTAGGCACATAGTGCTGCACGGTCTTTCCGTCCACGGTAGGATGGCTCTTCCAGTAAGGAATCGTCACTCCGTAGGTTCCGGCGACATATTCAGCGCTGTTGTCGAAGGTCTGGTACATCGTAGGGTTGGAGGTGTAGATGTACTGGCCGTAGGTGAACACTCCCTGAAGGGAAAGGTTCGGTACCGGGGTCGGCACCTTGAAGCCGAGTTCGACTCCGACGTGCCTCTCGTCGATTCCGGACATCGCAAAGTTGGTGAACGAGTTCTGCGAGTCATCGTAGAAGCTCATCACGTCCGTCTGATCCTTGATGGAGGTGTAGAATCCGGTGACGCGCACATCGTAGCCGGAATTGCTGTAGGCGTAGTTGATGTCCGCCGTCAATGTCTTGATGGTCTTGAGGTCAGGCATCATGGTGTTCCTCGTCCTCGGGGAGATGAACGCCTGGTTGAATGTCGGGGCCTCGGTGATGTAGGCTGCGTCGGCGTAGATCCTGTGGCCTCCGCTGATGAAGTAGCCGAGGTTGATCTTTCCGGATCCCGTCAGGAAGTCCTTCTTGTCGGACTCGCCCTTCGAGGTGATCGGCCTGCCGTCGATCTGGTCGTACTTGGTGATGACTTCCCCATTGTAGGTGAACGGGTTGCCGTTGTCGTCAAGTCCCGGGAAAAGACCCTTCCTCAAAAGACCTTCCCTCCAGAATTTCGAATATCCCAGCCTTCCGGCCACCGTCGCCTCGCAGCCGCCGAACGTGAAACGTCCTGAGGCCCAGGCCTCCGCGCGGCGGACGTGGGCATAGTAGTCGTAGCCGTACTTGTCACCCTGGGCAAGGGTCTGGGCGGCTCCGTTCCTGAGATAGTAGTCCAGATCGTTCTGGATCATCGTCGGATAGGCGGCGAAATCCCTCTCGGCGAACTGGTCGATGTTGACATAGTAGTCTCCGCCGAGCAGGTCGTCCAGAATCTTGTAGTACTCCGTGCGGTTCCACTTGTAGGAGAGTCCTCCGTTGACTGTCAGGAACTTGACAGGATTCCACTTGGCGTTGACAGCGAAGTTGAGGTCGTTCTGGTCCACACGCCTCTCCTCGATCACGTACTTCGAACGGTTACCTGAGGCGGTGGAGTTCAAGGAGTTCACGGCATAGAGACGATCCCAGTTGATGTGGGTGGTCGATGAGAGGTCGGTCTTCCAAGCCTCCTTCGCCCATGCGTACTTGGCGAAGTTACGACGGTTGTAGTCCGTGTTGTCCATGTAGAAATAGCTCGGAAGGTTCCTGTAGTAGTCAGGACGAGGATCCGGGGCATCGTACCAGTCAAGAGCCGTGTAGCCGTTCTTGCCGAATCTGTAAAGCACTGTGGCCGAGGCCGAGAACTTCTGGGACTCCGGTGTGAAGTCGTACTTGAGGATGGCGATCGGCTCGTGGGTCTTGCGGACGCGGGCGTTGCGCACCTTGCCGTTATAGTAGCCCCAGTTGGAGTTGTACATGTTGTCGCCCATCAGATCGTAGACCTCCTGAGTGGAACCGTTCTGCGCCCCACGCTCGCCAGGGGCGGCCATGAATGTGAATCCCAGCTTATGCTCCTCGCCGAACCTCTTCTCCACGGCTCCGTAGTAGCCGAACGAGCGGTAGAAAACACCCTTTATCCAATCATTTCCGCCAAGCCTCGCCGATGCGCTGAAAGCGTAGGACCAGCCGTTGTCCAACCGTCCGGAAGCGTAGGTCAGCATCAGGCGGAGCCTGTACAGAGCGCTGTTGGTCAGCACGCTTCCTCTCCAGCCTGTGCGGACGGAAGAGGCCATCGGCATGATGTTCGTGAGGCCGTTGTAGCCGCCGAATCCGAAATCGGAAACCTCGGCTCCGTTCACGGACTCCTTGCTTCTGGTGGCCTCGTTGAGACCGCTCCAGAGGGAGTACGGCGTGTAGCCCGTGATCGCGTCGTTCATCCTCACGCCAGCAAGATAGACATCCTGTGACTCACTGGAATAGCCGCGGACACGGAAGCGCACGGAACTGAAATTGTAGCCGGCCATGTTGTTAAACACATCGTTCTGGCCGAAAAGGATGGTAGGGCTGTCCTGGTAACCGGAATCGTCCATGTCGAACTCAGAGAAACTGGCGTCGTCCACCTCGGCGACTTTCGCCACCGGGGTCAGGGACAGGTTGAACATGTTCTTGACATAGCCGTCGTTGACGGTCACGTTCACTCTGGACTGGAGATAGTCCGGGCTTTCGATGACAAGGTCGTACATTCCGTCCTTCAGGTTCCCGATCTGGAATGTTCCGTCCTGTCCGGCCTTCACACGGGCGACTTCCTTTCCTTCTGAATACAGGATCAGATCCGCTCCGTCAATGGTCGCCTTGCTCAAGCGGCTGACGACCGTACCTTTCACGCCACCGGTGTAGTTCTGGGCCGATAAAGTCAGAGCCAGAAACAGAGCCGATGCGGCAAGGAATATTCTTTTGTTCATATTTATTGAATATTAACTATTTATCCATTTGGAGGGTCACTTCGACAAACTCAGTGACCGAGCCTCTGCGGTCACTGCACTTTCAGTCACCGAGCTTGTCGAAGTGCCGAAGCGACCGAAGTAACTACTTGTTACTAATGACAATATAGGTCGGGTAGTGGTCGCTGTAGCCGCCGACGTAGGAGCCGGATGAATATGTCCGGAACGGCGTACCCTTGTACTGTCCTGTCTGCTGAACGATGA
>FR893147.1:31382-44040 GCA_000433355.1 Alistipes sp. CAG:435
CACTGTCCTGTCTGCTGAACCATGAACGGCTGCTTGAAGACGCGTCCGTAGTACTTGCCCTTCACGATTGGAACAATCCTGAGCGTCCCCTTCGGAGCGTTCACAAGCGCCTCGTTCGCAAGGATGATGTCGTAGATGTTCCACTCGCCACGATAGGCCAAAGAGCCGTAACCGGCTTTCAACATTGAGGGAAACGGAGAGAAGAAGTCCATCTTGCCGACTTCGGAGACATTCTCCTTGCCGTGCATATAGACGGCCATGCTCTCGTCCGTAGGGTTGTCGTTCATGTCACCCATCACCACGATCTTGATCCCGGGATATTCATTCATCAGTTTGGCGGAGTTCTCGTAGATGATTTCCGCGCCACGGCTCCTAAGGTCGCTCCCCTTGCCTCCGATCCTGGATGGAAGGTGGGCGACGAAAAACGCGAACATCTCGCCCTTGATCTCGCCCCTGACCATCAGCACATCACGGGTGCGGAAGTGTCCCTGAGACTCCTCGTCCATGTCGAACTTTATGTCCTTACTGTTGAAATCAAACGGAATGGATTTGCTTTCAATCAGTTTGAACTGCTCCGGCCTGTAAAGCAGGGCCACATCGACGCCTCGCCTGTCCGGGCCGTCATAGTGCACGATCTGGTAGTTCGCGTCGGCGATCTCCTTCTGGCTCACAAGATCCTCAAGCACATGGCGGTTCTCAACCTCGCTCAGGCCCAGAACCGTGTGGAAAGCCTTGTTCTCGTCAGCCATCGCCTTGATCACCGTGGCGATGTTGCGGAGCTTGCGGTTGTACCGCGCGTCAGTCCAGCGGTTTGCCCCGTCGGGGAGATATTCATAGTCATTCTTGCCCTCGTCGTGGTAGGTGTCGAAGAGGTTCTCGACATTGTAGAAGCCGATGACATACCCCCTCGCGCCCTTGTCCCCCTTGGCGCAGGCCGTGGCGGCCACAACCAGAAGCAGCAGAGCGGAATAAAGTATTTTTCTCAAACGCATATCAGTTTTGTATTATTATTCATGAATATGTCGGTTCCGCCGGGGCGCTACCTCCACCACCAGGTGACACTCTTCGGTTCCTCGGCCTCGATCCTGGCGGCCACGTCCTCACCGACTTTCGCCGGCAGATTCACGAAGAAATCGATACCCAATTTCTCCTCAAGGTCATCGACTGACATCGAATAGGAAGAATCTATGGTCTTGGTGCTGTAAACCTTGTGGTCCAGCCAGACGGCGCAGGCCGAATAGCCAGAATAGCCGAATGTGGAGCTCTTCATGTAGCGGAGGACTACCTTGTAGTAGGCTGTCGGAACGGTAACCTTCTTGCCGTAGTTGTCCACGGCGTACTTGACGGTCTCTCCGTCTTTGTAGTCTATCACGCAACCGGTCACGACATAGAGGGTGTCGGAATCTCTTGCCCATCCACGGACCTTACCTTCCAGATTCGCCCAGATGTCAGCGTTGAAGCCCTTATTGATCTGAGGTGTCATGTTCGTGCCGTAGAAAGTCATCGCATTCGAGGAGTAGGATGTCTGCCGATCAGCCGAGGCAATCTGGTGACCTCTTGCGAACCAGCCGGCGTTACCATCTGAAAAGCCTCTTGTAAGAACCGGCTGCTTGTTCGCCGGCAACAGGGGATCCAAAGCCCAGGCGTCAGTCCTTCCGATTTTTCCGCTCATATTCCAAACGCATAGCGGATAGGCCACCCACGGCGCCACCAGATTGCTGTAATCCCAAAGGAATGAATAATTTCGCGTGCTCACCGATCCGACAGTCATCGAATGCGTGAACGCATCCATCCCCTCCGGAATAGCCGGAAGCTCCATCCACCCTGTCTTCGGAGAGAGATTGCCGCCGGATGGTGTCGGATCAGGCTTCACTTCTGACCCTTTAGCCTTCTGACTGATAGTCTTCGAAGCCTTGCCCGCACTGTTCTCCACCGTGATCACAGCCGAGCGCTCCTTCTCCGATTTGTTCTCCTCCACCTTCAGGGTGACATCCATGTCGCCGCTGCCAGAGCTCGGATCAGCAATAATCCAATCCACAGGCTCACCGCCGTCCACCGAAGTTATAGTGATCCTCCAGGATGACGAGGCCTTCACATAAATGAACTGTGAATATCCTCCCGCCTCAACCACCGCGGTCTTCACCTCGACTGTCGGCGGAAGCACATCCTCCTTACCACCTGAGCCACAAGATGATAGCGCCAGCATTACAACCCCGGCGCAAATCATCCAAATTCTACTCAACGCAACCTTCACGTATTATCGCTTTAGAGAGCAAAAGGGCTGCCCGAACTATGGCGGACATCCCTTTGCATTATTCTATAAATAAGCACTATTTAATGACTATGCTGGAAAAATCAAACTGACCAGCCTTTGAACTACCGTCTGAACCGAAATCTGCCTTATCCCCGACAGTGAAGGTAACGGACTTTGAGGATCCTGTCCATGTCACAGTCTTATCTCCAGCTTGTTGAGCCGCAACATTGCCATTGTCAGCCGTAATAGGTGCAAGGCGCTTCTGTCCTTGTGATGAAAGGTTGAATACAATCTGCGTCATAGCATCTCCTGTTGTCGCAATTGTTACTGTTCCTTTTGCATAAACTCGACAATCTTTCATGTTAGAATTGACAGTCGGAGCAGTAGAGCCGGAATTCTTGGTCGCTGTGATCGTGTATGCTCCAAAGGATAATGATATTGTGTTTTTATCTTGTGACACAGTCCAATCAGAAAGCCCGGACCACTTGATTGTACCTTCTTCTCCGCCAGGATTGTCGCCGCCGCCAGGATTGCCTCCGCCGTTTTCTACGGCCTCGGTGATGTCCTTACCGTCAACATTGACCGCCACAATCTGGTAGTGGGTTCCACCTCCCACGAAGTAGCCCTTGACGGTAATTTCCTTGTCCACAAGAGATTCCATGTCACCAGGGAAGTAAGACAACGACAAATCCTTGTCCGTAACCCCTCCTATGAATATGTTGTAGTAAACATCGTTCTTTTTCACCTTACCCTTGAATGTGACGAATTCAACCACATCACTCTTATAGGAAGACACATTGCTTTCGTCAATAGTCTTAGGATCAGGATAGGTCACGGTGTTGCCTGACGATGCGATCTGGAATTTCGGCTTAGTAATCTGCATAAGTCCATTGTGCTTGCCCGTGGTACCGGTCACAGTGACTTTGTCTCCTACCTTTACTCCCGGAGTAGCGTTGACAAAGACAAGGATGCTACCAGTAGCGTCGGTGACAACAGCACTCTTATTCGTCACGCCAGTGACAAGGACATCCTTCAGAGTCACGGACGCATCGGTTTTGCCCGAAACGATAGAAGCCACGGTACCCTCGGTCGGAGTGGTCGTTCCACCACCGCCACCGCCGGTGCCGAGGTCAACGCCCTTGGAGAAGTCGATGACGGTGCCGGCTGAGGAAGCGACGGCAAGGCAAAGGTCATCAAGGCGATAAGAGCTAGCCACATCGACCTTTACATAGATGCCAAGCGTCGTTGTTCCTGACGGAACCGTGAAATTAGAGGTCGCAAGATCCCAGCGACCTTCCTTGTCGCCATTAGGAAATGAATACTCAAGCTCGACCCACTTAGCTCCGTCATTGCTGACATAGACATGGAACTCGTTATGCTTGAACAGGCTACCATTATCCTGGCTATATTTCTCCGCTCCGAAAGTCAAAGAATAGTCAGTGGCTGACTGAAGTTTGATGCCGGTCACGGAGAAATAGGCGTTCGAACCAAAGAACAGGTTGTTGCTTCCGGATCCGGCATAGTCGGAATAGTTGCTGTTGGAAGTGGAGTTCGCCCTGGCCGACATCGCCTTAAACGAATATTCCTCACTTCCCGCTCCCGTTCCAGTCGCGTTCTTCCAACCGTCAAACTGATCGAGATATGGCCAGCTTGTGCCTGTTCCATAGGTCTTTGTTGCTTCCGCCTTGTCAAAGTCGTTCTTGTAGACGGTCATGTCAGCCACGGAACCTGTTCCTTTCTGCTTAACGGTCAAAGTCTTGGAGTCAAAGCCGATGTCGAACTTCACTGATCCTTCACGATCCAAACCAGAGTTCTCCATCACCTTGATCTCGACAGTCACGGCCTTCGAGGAGCCTTTCCCCTCCCTCGGTCCGATGGAGATCCAGTCCTGCTCGGTGGTGGCCTTCCAGTCTCTGGTGGCAGTCACCTGAACGGTCTCGGTTCCGCCGGTCTTCTCAAATGAAATCTCGGACTTTTCGACCTCCACCGACGGAGCGCCCAAGTCCTCTTTCTTGTCATCACAAGCCGTGGCCGCGAAAGCAAGAGCCGCCACAGACATGATGAAGCCTAAAAATCTATTTGTTCTCATATTCATTAGTGTTAATAAATGTTCCACTCATTATGCAGCTCCGGCACTTCCCCGCTCCAGTCCTTCCTTTACCGGCACTTCTATCGATACTTCGACACCATCCACCCCCGCAAACTCAGCTGTCGCATCCAGGCGACCGGCTATTCTTCCCCACAAATTCTTTGCCTGTCAAGCAGTCCGCTAAGTTACGACTAAATATTCAATTAAAAAACACGTAGGCAAAGAACCCTTCTGCGGGAGACTATCTTCGTGACTCAGAAATAAAAGAATATGCATTATGAAGTTGACTCAATGCCCACGTATTGTGCGATATTCAGATTCGTTTCCGAAAAGTGGGTAACTCTTTTGAGTAACGTGTGCCCTAATTTTTGTCGAAGAAAAACCGTCGAATGAGATATTTGTTTAGAAGCTGTTTTGATTTTCAGAATAATATGTTTACATTTGCAATGCGTCTAGGAGGAGTCGCCAAGCGTCTCAATCATAGGCTACGGCCTTGATACTAGTCGCTTTTTTTATACCTTGAAGTCTCGGAGAGTATGGTTTACTTTTGTTATGTTGATGAATCTGGAACACCTCAGATTCCTGGAAACACCTCACACTACATCCTTTGCGGCATTTCAATTCCAGTCAAAGATTGGAAGAAGTGCGACAGCGCCATCAACAAAATTAAGGCTAAGTACGGTTTGTCCGAATCAGAGATCCATACAGGATGGATTATGCGTTCATATCTGGAGCAAACCAGAATTCCCGGATTTGACACAATGAGTTTCGCAGATCGTCGCAGCGAGGTAATCAAGCAACGTAAGGCAGAAATATTTAGAGTCAAGAAGACCAACAACTCAAAAGCGCTCAAGCAGCTCAAGAAGAATTATAAGCAGACGGACGCTTATATACATTTGACCTACGCGGAGCGCTTTGCATTCATCCGAGAGATTGCAGATCAGGTTGGCTCTTGGAGGCACGCCAGAGTCTTTGCGGAATGTATCGACAAGGTTTTCTTCGATCCTACCAAATCCAAATTATCAACAGAGGATCAGGCTTTCGAACAAGTCATCTCGCGTTTTGAGCACTACATGGGTAATGTCTCTCACTCTGAAGACCTGACTTACGGTCTGCTGATTCACGACAACAACGAGACTGTTTCAAAGAAGCATACCGAACTTATGAAGCGTTTTCATAAGCAAGGAACACTTTGGACATCAATAAAGCACATCATTGAAACACCGCTCTATGTAAATTCAGAACTCACCGGGATGGTTCAGATTGCTGACCTTTGCGCTTTTGCTTTAAGACGATTCTTTGAGAATCAGGAAACGGACATTTTTTATAGGATTAAGCCGCGCTTCGATTCACATAGAGGGAAGATGGTCGGTGTTCGCCATTTCACAGAACCGACGTGCCAGTGCGAAATATGTAGTAGCCGCGCATAGGCAGAACATCTTTCTTATTTTTCTCATCCGACGAAAAATCGTTCAATTAAAAAACATGTCCGGAGAGCCACTTGGCGAAGAAGCGGTCTGACACATAGTAACCTTGGGGTGTCTTGCTGATCAATTGTTTGTCAACAAGGGATTTCAAGGCCGCTTTAACGCTGCTGACAGCGGGAAGGTTATAGGATCTGATAAATATTTGGCCTAACGGCGAAGTGACCAGACGTTCTCTGGCGATCGCCGTCAGAAGACGCTGCTGGTTTTCGGTGAGCCATGCGCAATAATTTTGGTAAGCCGTGGATTGGCTTTCAATTATCTAACGCACGACATCATCAACCAATTGTCTGTCTATCACATCCTTGGAATGCTCGTAAATGCCATGAAGAATCGCCTGGACATACCAAGTGACTTTATCAGAGACATCGTAAATATATTCAAAAGTATCTTCATCCATAGCCCTTGACTGTCCTTTGAAGAAGTTGTTGGCGAAATCAAGGTACTTCTCCTTGTCTATGCAGGAAAGTGTCATCATGGAAGAACTCTGGAAGAACGGGCGGTCCGCCGAAAGGGACATCTCCTCCATCATGTGTTGCTGGCTGCCGGAAAACACAAAATACACGTCAGGCAAGAATTGAATATATGAACGGATGAGAGCCTCGACCCCGGATTCCGGGAAATCCAGTATCTGCTGAAACTCGTCTATGGCGATGTAGCACCTCTTCCCAGACTGTCCAAGATATTCGAATATCTGCTTCAAGGTCTCACGTCCTTCCGAAGGCCGAATGTCAAGGGAGAATGTAGGGCGGCCCGTTACTTCATCTATTGTAAGAGTCGGCCTCCATTTACTGAAAAATTCCTGGACACGGCGCATGGCCGCCTGGGAGACAGAATCCAAATTCCCGATGATCTCACTTCCCAACATCCCGACCATCTGATCCAGATTCTTCGCCGGATAGATGTCCAGATAGAAACACTTGATGTCCTTGTCCTGCTTCTCCATCTTGGCGAACACATGCTTGACGAGTCCGGTCTTTCCCATCCGACGAGGAGCCACAAGAGTGACATTGCGTTCATTATGAAGGGCTGAGATCATCTTTTCGGTCTCCTCCTCACGGTCACAAAAATACTCAGAACCTTTGTAACCATAGATGACAAAAGGGTTGTTCAATGTAGCCATATTTGTTATTACGTAATTGTCGTTGCGTAATTATCGCAGCGCGATTTACGCAATAATATTCAGACTTCCAAAACAGCTTTGAATTCGTGAGCGAAGACACCCTCTTCGCGCACGAGACCAATGAATATAGCGCCCTCGTGAGCAGATGGCCTGTTCCCGCGCACGGTCTTGTCTTACAGATCGAGGTCGAGCTCAACGGGGCAGTGGTCGGAGCCGAGGATCTCGGTGTGGATCTCGGTGGCTGTGATCTTGTCTTTGAGGGAGTCGGAGACGAGGAAATAGTCCAGCCGCCATCCGACGTTCTTCTCGCGGGCGTGGAAGCGGTACGACCACCAGGAATATTTCACCTCGTCCGGGTGCTGTAAGCGCCAGGAGTCAGTGAAACCAGAGTCCAGAAGCCCGGAGAACTTGCCGCGCTCCTCATCGGTGAACCCGGCGTTGCGGCGGTTCGTGTCCGGATTCTTGATGTCTATCTCATTGTGGGCCACGTTCATGTCACCGCAGACCACCACACCCTTCCGCGCGGCGAGGCCGGCAAGATATTCCCGGAAATCATCCTCCCACCGCATCCGGTAGTCGAGCCTCCGAAGACCGTCCTGAGAGTTCGGCACATAGACGCAGACAAGGAAGAACTCCGGCATCTCCAGAGTGATTACGCGTCCTTCGTGGTCGTGTTCCTCAACCCCGATGCCGTACGTCACCGAGAGCGGCGTGTGCCTTGAATATATCGCCGTCCCGGAATACCCCTTCTTCTCCGCCGAGTTCCAGTACGACGTGTAGCCCAGGAACTCCAGATCCAGCTGCCCCGGCTGCATCTTCGTCTCCTGCAGACAGAAAAAATCTGCGTCAAGCGTGTTGAACACCTCATCAAAGCCTTTCCCCGCGCAGGCGCGAAGTCCATTCACATTCCAACTTATGAATTTCATACCATTTCTCATTTTACGAATAGCCATAACCTCCGGCGACCGGCCCACCCTTCCAGGCCGACACCGACGCAAAAGCTTGCGGCAACAAATTTAACACATTATCAATGAATATCCCAACGAACTTCTCCGCCGCCACGCGGATGTTGCTCTTCCAAACTTGGATCTTCAACTATTTTGCTGCTGTTTTGCCGTTTTGTCGTTATGTTGTCTTGCTGTTTTGCCGTTTTGTCGTTTTGTCGTCTTGCTGTTTTGCTGTTTTGCGACAATGTCGAAACCGCAGATCTGATTTATCGTGGAACCGTACTAAGTCAAGGTCTGAAGCTCGACCTCAGCGACGTATCGTTCCGCTGGCATTGACAGAATTGCATAGCGGACACGTCTGCAAAGCCCTTCAGCCACTCTTCCGCTGCAATTCTGGCGGCCTTTTCGCCCGAAAAGCCTAATTTTCAACACAGAATTGCGACTTAACAGCCCCCAGGCCCTTTTTCGTGCAATTCCGAAGAGTGACATTCCCACCTGGCAGTGAAGCGGGCACCGGGCAGTGAGGGGTAGCTCCCCCAGACTGTCTGAAAGGTATCGACGAAATTGGAAAAGTATCGCCCGCATGCAGAGTAACAACGAATATTCAATCCTAACTGGGGGTGATTATACTTTTAGACAGTCCCCCCATGGCAGTGATGTTTGACGGAATGGGTAAACGCTCACTGCCGCCTGACAGTCAGGCGCATCCCGCAGCACGGGAATATTCATCAACTTGCAGAGCCTCTGCAGCTCCTTCAGCATACAATTAACTAATTGTTGTATCTTAACAGAAATTTACATCCTCTGGCCAAAAAGAAAAAGACCAAGAAAAAGCAGACGCTCCTATACCAGGAACAGTAAAAAGAAGACAAGGACTCTTGAGATTGGCGACTGCCACATCAATAAGAATTAAAAGGAACATGGCCAGGGAGTGGAGGACACGTTTTGCCCCGCTGCGCAGACTCGTTTAATAACGCCCACAAAATGTGTCAGGCAACTTCAAAGAAAGCATCCGCAAGCTCCTTCCCGGACTTGCGGATCGCCATCCATTATGCTACTCGGGATGAGCGAACGATGCGATTGTTCCATCATCAACTCCAGTGCAGTTGACAATCACATCAACCGGTGTCCCGGCCTCGAAAAGCTTTCTTGCGATAGAAAGTCTTGTCTCCTCACGTCCTTGCTCCAGACCCTCCTCACGGCCTTCACGCAGCCCCTTCTGCAGCCCCTTCTGCAGCCCTTCTTCCAAGCCCTTGCGCACGGCATATTCCTTCTGCGCTTGAATGTCCCACTCGTTCATCTTGTCAATCTCGTATTTAAGTTTCTTCTCCTTGTCGAACGCCGCCACCTCACACGCCTCGGCGAGCCGTCTTGAGATCCCGCCTGCCTCCTCAATCCATTCGGGGATCCTTTGGAAGCCATCACTGTTCTTGAATATGTAGAACAGCCTGTCGAACTCCGTCACGCACTCCTCCAGCGTCTTGGTGAACAGTGTCATCTCCACAAAGATAACACTAATTGTCTGATCCGCAACCATTCCGGTGCGTTTTTCGGTGAACCTCCAGTGGGAGATGAAGTGGTCGGTGTCCCAGAGGGACTCGTCGTCGTGCCTCAGGCGGTAGTTCAGGAACGACACCACGTAGACCGGCCGCAGTCCCTTGTACCGCACTCCGTCCGAGAGCTCGAGATAGTAGAGTCCCGACGCGTAATAGACGCACCTCTCGAAGAAGAAGTCCTCCTCCGAGGCCTGCATCTCCACGACGAACGTCCTGTCGTCCCTGTCCACGCAGACCAGATCCAGCACCGTCTTCTTCCCGTAGGGGACATCCCTCCGCTGCTCCCTGTCGGAGTACTCCTTGATGTCCTCGATCCTCGCCTCCGGAGGCAGGATCTGGTTCAGCACCCCGATGAGGATGTCCTTGTTGTTCCTGTCCGCGAACACGGCCTTGAATCCCACATCGCTCCGCAGATTCACGAACGGAGCGAGTCCTTGTCTCTTTTCATTGAAATACATAGTTCAAATTTTAAATGAATATTTGAACCGCAATAATATGCACTAAAAACGTAAATAATGAAAAGAAACGTATGCGGATTATAAAAAACAGAAATATTTTCGGATGATACCCCCTAAGTAATCCTTAAATAATAACCAACTTATTGTTTATCGCTTACCAAGTAATCCTTCGCCAATCAATTTGGTCGCAGCCGAAAACCATTCTTCACCGGCCTGCAGGACATCACGAAATGAAGCCGGGCTCCGTCTTTGATGTCGGAGTAGCGGATGACGGGGGAGTCCAGCCTCTTGCCGTTGAGGTAGGCGGCCTTGATGTAAACCGCTTCCTTGCTCCAACCTTCCGTGGTCATCTCCAGAGTGCCTCCGTCCGAGAGCCTGACCTTCAGGCCGGGAACGCACGGAGAACCAATGTAGTACTCATCGGATCCGGGGCAGAACGGGTAGAATCCAAGGCAGTTGAAAATGTACCAGGCGGACATCTGGCCGCAGTCATCGTTGCCGCTCAGCGAGCCGGGCTCGTTGCCGTAGAAGTTGTCGGCGATGTAGCGCACCCATTTCTGGCACTTCCACGGCTGGCCGAACCAGTCGTACAGATAGGTGACGTGGTGGCAAGGCTCGTTGCCGTGCCAGTAGCCGCCGATGCGGCCCCAGATGTCGTGCGCTCCGGGAATATCCTCGGGCAGCTCGATGGTGAAGAGGCTGTCCAGGCGGCTCTGGAGCAATTTCCGGCCGGCTTTCTCGACATATCCGCCGAAATCGTGCGGCACTGTCCACGTGTACTGCATCGTGAACCCTTCCGTGATGTCGCCCCAGCCGTGGACCGAGTTCGGACCCTGATAGGCGACAGGGGCGAACGGGTCGCGCCAGTTGCCGGCGGAATCCTTTCCGCGCATGTAACCGGTCTCGGGATCGATGAGATTCCGGTATTTCATCGACCGGTTGAGGAAGAACTCGTAGTCCTCCCGGTGACCCAGAAGCTTGGCCGCCTGGGCTATGCACCAATCGTCGTAGGCATATTCAAGAGTCTTGGAGACCGATTCCTTCTCCTTGTCGAAAGGCACGTAGCCGAGGGAGGTATATTCAGGAATGCAGTCGTAGTGAGGGTTGGTGGCGGTGGTCTTCATCGCCTGGAACGCACGCTCGTAGTCGAATCCACGCACGCCTTTGAGCATCATGTCGGCCAGCACCGAGCAGGCGTGGTAGCCGATCATGCACCAGGTCTCGCCGCCGTAGAACGACCAGATCGGGAGCATCTTCTCGGTACTTTTGTCGAAGTGGGCGAGCATCGAGTTGGCGATGTCTGCCTGAAGCGGCTTGTTGACGAGGTTGAGAAGCGGGTGGAAAGCCCTGTAAGTGTCCCATAGCGAGAATGTCGTGACGTTGGTGAAGTCTTCCGCATTCCCGATCGTACCGTCGTGCTCGCGGAAGCGTCCGTCCGCGTCCTCGAATAGGAACGGATGGAGGGCTGTGCGATAGACGCTGGTGTAGAATGTCTCCCGGAGCGTCTTGTCGTCGGAATCCAGCTCGTACTTCCCGAGTTCCTTTTCCCAGAGATCCTCGGCCTCGGTCCTTACGGCGGCGAAGTCCTTGCCTTCCAGCTCCTTGAGGTTGTTCAGAGCACCATCAGTGCCTACAGCCGACACGGCGACATCTATGAATATGCTCTCGTCGGCTCCGGTCTTGAACCTTGCGACGGCCTCAAGCTTTTGCCCCCAGGCCTCAAGCGAGCTGCGGAACCGCTTGGTGTTGTAGATCACCGGCTGCCCGTCCTGGAATATGTTGAACTCCTCGATCGGCCTTGAGAATCTGGCCACGAAATAGACATAACGTCCCGGGTTCCAGCCGTTGACGACCTTGCTGCCGATGATCGTGCGCTCGTCCAGCAGGCGTACCGTGGACCAGAGGCAATCCCATTTCAGGGTGTGGTCAAGGTCGATCATCACAAACGAACTGTCCGACTGCGGGAATGTGAACTTGAATATTCCGCTTCGCCGGGCTGCCGTCATCTCGGCCTTGACTCCGTAGTCCTTCAGGATCACTCCGTAGTAACCCGGCTCGCCCCATTCCTGGTTGTGGTCGTAGGTTGACGGATCCATCTTCGATCCGGTTCCCGGCAGGAAGAGGAAATCGCCCATGTCCGGGATTCCGGTTCCGCTCAGATGCGTGAGGCTAAAACCCTGGATGAACGGCTTGGAGTACTTGTACCCCGCCGCGCAGTCATAGTCCTTGTCGTCGCAGTCCGGGCTGATCTGAATCCCTCCGAACGGCACCTGCGGCCCCGGGTACACGTTCCCGAACCCGTCCGTCCCCACGAACACGTTCACGTCATCGATCAGTTTCCCTTTGCCGGATCCTTCCTGTCGAACCACGGTTCCTTCGACGACAGGCTCAGGGGCCTCCTTAACGCGGTCGCTGAGCTTGTCGAAGTGCCCTTCCGCGGCCGCCGAAACTGAAAACCCACACAGCACCGCCATGCCCAAAAAGATTCTCCGAATATTCATAATCCATCCAATTTTCATTTCCCCCCGTAAAGTTACCGAATATTTCTGTAAATCATAACTACATGTCTTTGAATATATTCGCAAATCCTGCCAGTCAAATTCAGAGGGCAGCGTTCCGTAACTCACTGCTGCTTAATCAGTGGGGCGCCATCCTTTGATATTCATCAATTTATGAAATCGTGCCGATCCTTCGGCCATAAATCGGCCATAAAATTAGGTAACTATATAGCAGTTGACTAACGTGGT
>FR893148.1 GCA_000433355.1 Alistipes sp. CAG:435
AAATGTTAGCCAACTCCTATATAATTTCCAAAATAAAAGTCAAATGACATTGGCACGAGTTGCTTGATTTCCATATTCTCATTCGTTTTCTGGCGACAAAGTTAATGGGTGCTTCAGCAAGATTCCGGCAAATACACTATTTCTATATTCTGCCATTATTTTGCCGAAGATATTGCTATCTTTATGGTCAGATATGGCAAAGAATTACTTCAAATCCTACATCTGGCTGCTGGAGACACTCCAGAGCCGCGGGCCTCTTACACTGGCCCAAATCAGGCAGTTGTGGCGGCGGAGCTCAGTAAATGAACTTGGAAGTGACCTTCCCGCGCGTACGTTCTCGAATCATATAGAATCTATCTCTGACATCTTTGGAATCGAGATTGTCTGCGACCGCAGGGATAACACCTATAGTATCGTCAACGAAGATGATATGGACGGAACAGGCATCCGCTCCTGGATGCTGGATGCCCTCAGCTTGAATTCACTCCTGAACGAGAGTGCTGGTATGAAGGACAGGATATTCTTTGAGAATGTACCCTCCAGCCACCAGTTCCTCACAACAGTCATCCAAGCTATCCGTGACAACCGGAAGCTGAAGGTACGCTATCAGGGTTATCGCATGGACGAGGAGCGGACCTTCGAGCTGGAGCCGTACTTCATCCGCGAGTTCAAGCGCCGCTGGTACCTGTACAGCCACAAGGATAACGACAAGGACTACAAACCTCACATGTACGCCCTGGACCGCATGCTCGAGGTAGAGATACTTCCCGACACATTCAAGATCCCGGAGGGCTTGGATGCCAAAGCCTGGTTCCAGTCCCTATACGGCATACGCAAGTACGATGATATGAAGCCGCAGCAGGTTCTCTTGAAGGTCTATGGCAAACAGGTCCGCTACTTCCGGTCTCTGCCGCTTCACAGCAGTCAGGAGGAGGTAGAAACACACCGCGACCACAGCATCTTCGCTTATAACCTCGCCCCAGACTATGACTTCAAGCAGGACATCCTGTCGTTTGGGGATTCGATTGAGGTCCTGGAGCCGAAGAGACTACGTGAGAGTATTTCAGAAGTGGTTAAATCTATGAGCAAAAAGTATCAGTAGTAAATGAATAAGGATCTTAAGATTGATTATTTGCGCCGTATCTTTTATCCTTTCAAGAAGGATGGAAAACTCGACAGCTTTGTATTTCATTATTTACAAGGTAGTGGCAACGAATTGAAAGAGAAGTTTTGGAGTCCCAGAAGCTCTTCCAGACTCTGTTTTGACCTGTACTCATGGATGGGTTCTGATGATGGATACTCGGTAATTCAATTTGAGAAGAAACTACCTGGGATTAAGTCAGGGGCTCGCCAGATTTCCCCGAATATGGATGTGTATTTTGAAAGTGGCAATGAGATTGTCTTTATTGAGAGCAAGTATACAGAGACGGCGCTCAATAAAAACTATTTGAAAGATCTTCCTGAAGCATATTGGAATACAGATCAAGTTTATTTGAGTGTCAGTGGCAAGAAAGTAAACTATTCCATTGGTGAAAGGTATCATAATAAAAAGAAGGTAATGGATGAGTTTGTTTCCTTCATTAATAGCATTAGTGCCCTTGCCGAAAAAGAAGAATCACCTTCTTGGTTTGATGCCAAACAGGAAACGTGTCATCTGCTTGGTATTGTTCTCTATGCATTAGAGAAGAAACCTACAGGGCATATTTATTTCAATAATGTCGCGGCAAATTACGATGACAATCAGTTTGCCACGCAGTTCAGTATCTTGGCAGAGGAAATGGTCAGAAGGATTTTATCCGCATATTCAATAAGCGCTTCTTTTGACTATCAGCTATGTAGTGTAAGAGATTACTTCGGTAGCTTGCTGCTGCTGGATAAAAAAGCATATCAATCAGATAAGACGGTCCGTGAGATAATCTCGGATAGAAAACTTTATAAGGAACCAGTCTTGTGATATCTCTTAATGATAAAGTCATCATCGCATTCTCCGACACCCATGGCAACCATCGCCGCCTGCAGGTGCCGGAGGATGCGGATATTGTCATCTGTGCCGCTGAAGACATACCAGACGATACTGACATTCTGGTCACACACTGGCCACCTTACGGCATCCTGGACAATGACCTGGGGTCTCTGAATATTCTGAACTTCGTCCTGAAGGCCCAGCCCTGGTGGCATCTCTTCGGCCATATCCACGAAACTGAAGGGCAGCAGTTCCAGCTGGGCAGAACAATCTGCCAAAATATTTCCGTTTTTAACGCAATTTCTTAGCTTCTGCCGAATTTCTGCCGAAGGTCCGGTTAATTTTGCAGAAAAACTTTCGATATGGCAGAATTCATCAATCAAATCCCTGGTTACGAGAAGGGTCGTGTACAGCGTATCACCGCCACTGACGAAGTGAGCGAATCCTTCATCGTCGCCCAGATGGCGTCCGATCTGCGCAAGAAGTGGAACACATCTGTCCTCTGCATTTCCCTGGACGGTCACAAAGAAGCTATAGAATCCTTGATCCCTCAGGAGAAGGCTGTCGGTACCGTCTATGTCCTGGACCAGAAGAATCCCGAGTTTAAAGTTGTTCTTCGCAAAGCCACCGGCATCATCAACCGCCGCTTCGTCCGAGCCCTCATCATCAGCGGTGCAGAGCGCCTCACCGCTAAATACTTCCAAGATCACCCGGAGAAAGGTAGAGAATGGATAGCCAGTCACCTTGAAGGACTGTCCAGAGGCATGGGCATCCCCGTCATCCTGGTGAGAGTCCACGAAGATCAATCAGAAGTATAATACTCCCGGATTTTAATACAGGTGCTTTATTTAAAAACAATAACTTCGCACCATAAAGCATTGTGGGCTGGAGCCTGCACAACTCACTCGATACGTCAAACTGCATAGATGCGCTCAAAAGTGCCATTACAAGGCACGGAGCTCCGGAGATAATCAACTCTGGTCAGGGATACGTATTCCAGACCATGGTCGGCCACTAATTTACCTCATCATTTTAATAACATCTTCCGGCAACATCGCATTCCCGGCATCATCTTTCGGAGCATTCTTAAGAAACAGCATAGGAACAATAGTGTAGCTCTTGGCAAACGGCAGCAAATTAGCTTTACGGAGAAGTTCGGCTGTCAGTTGTTTCCCATTCTCCCCTGTTGTCCATTTGCATTCGCCAACAAGCAGATATTTTTTGTCAAGCGATTCGGCCATAACATCGAACTCGACCTGTTCCGGCTTCTTATCCTCATTGAGAATAGAACCCCACCAACGTTTTGCCTTACCGTAAACAATTCCATTGACCATATTTCCCGTTACAGCATCCCTGCATAGTTTTTCCCAATGAATACTCACATACTCCGAAAAATGGGCTGTCAGTGCCTGTTCTAATGGTAAGCGACGGCCAAGCTCGATAAACGAGCGATTAGGAACGACAAACTGATAGTAGAATGCCATAAAAGGGTCTGCAATCTTATATAGGCTCTTTTTTGCATTCTTTTCGTCGATTCCGAAAGGAACATCTTTCTCTAAAAATCCGAGGTCTATAAGTTTCTTCAATGGACGCGACAGATTGGTTGCCGGCTCATTGCATCGTGCGGCAATTTCGGAAAGCCGGTTTGCGCCAGTCCCAATATAAGACATGATCGTTGAAGTCTTGACAATATCCTTGACATCATCCTGAAACAGTTTTATCGGCTCTTCATAAAGAGTTCCATTTACCGAAAGGATATTGCGCCACAGGGCGTCATCAAGCGAACTTCTGTTTTCCCTCAGTTCCCAGTAACGCGGCACACCGCCCCATACGGCATACTCTTCAATGGCATTCATCGCATTAAGATGCAAAGCCTTTTGAATATACGGCAAGTGTATCGGCGTAAGTCTCATAATCTCATCAGCACGCCCATATAGAGGTGCGGTAGAATCAAGGAACAACCCATACATCATATTTTGTGATGAACCGCAAAGCACAA
>FR893149.1:0-33237 GCA_000433355.1 Alistipes sp. CAG:435
ATCTATAAACCCGAGTCAACCTAAATCAGGAAAGTACAAGGTGGCGCAAAAGATTGAGGAGCCGATAGTTCTTACGTCCTATATTATCCCTATAATGAAAAAGAGAACTTATTTGGTACTCCGCATTATGACCTCCATCAGAGTTGAGGTGGTCAGGCTTATCAAAGTGAGAGCGTACAAGCGCATCCGCTTTGGCAAGGTTGAGAAAGTCAGAAGTCACTATCGGAAAGTATAAAGGGTGCTGAAGATAGCCAGATAATAGGCTTTGTGCCGAAAGGCACTCTACTCTATCCCCTCGGTTTTATATTCATAAACGGCATATATGTTGCTGGAGGAACCGCGAAAAAGCCATTACTATGAAACTCAAGACCATTCTTACCGTGGCGCTGGCTATCGTGTGCTGCGGTCTTTCAGCTCAGGACAGGATTCATCTTGTGGACTCCCGCCGTGTCATCGAAGCGAAAATCATTGAGATCGGGGAAGTTGACATCATCTATAAGCTTTACAACAATCTTGACGGACCGGATTACCGGCTGTCAGTCTCACGGATCGAGAGCATCGACTTCGAGAACGGGACAAGGCAGGTGTTCGCCGACAGAAGACGCATGGCCACAGGTCCTTATGCCGATGGATATTTTGACGGATACGATGACGGCTGCCTTGACTATCGCAGGGGACACTACTATATGCACGACCGAAGGCTCCGGAGGCAGGAGCTTACCGATTACATAGGGTATTCTCTGTACGGGGGAAAATACAGGAAAGCATCGAACCAGTATATGTGGGGAATGATCCTGACAGGATTGGGAGTGTTTGCGGTAACCGCCACGACAATGGATCTCATATTCTCAAACAAGGAAAATAACGACCCGCATTTTCAGGATGAGTTCTTCAAGGATCATTCTGAGCGCAACTCTACCGGCTACGTTATCGGTTATGTTGCCGGGGCAGGTTGCCTCGGAGCGGGAATCCCGCTTTGGATCAAGTCCAACAAGACTTTCAATGAGATCGCTGACGACTACAACCGCAACTACGGCCGCCGCAATCTCGGCTACAGTTCCTCGTTAACCGTCGGTCCGACCCGCTCCGGAGTCGGATTGGAGCTGAACTTCTAAAATGCTCCGTGGAAGACAAGTCATTGAATATCAACATAAAAACTATCCCTCCTCCCTATTGTTCAAACAGAGAGGAGGGATCCTTATTTTTCTGAATATAAACGAGTTAACCTCCATGTATTCCTTTTTTATGGGAATACGGAATATTTTGACTAACTTGCAGTGCTTTGGGCCATGACCGCCGCGGCAATAGTCTTACGTGTGACTGTGCTTGAATTATGAACGCTTGTCACGCGACGGTGCGGCCCAGGCGCATTTTAACATAACTAAACAACTTAAAATTATGTCACTGAACAAAGTAATGCTGATCGGTAACGTTGGAAAAGACCCGGAAGTACGTTACCTTGATGGAAACAACAACCCTAATTCAGGAAGCACGAAGGTGGCGACTTTCACCCTCGCGACGACTGAACGCTATCGTGACCGCAATGGAGAACTTCGAGAGAACACGGAATGGCACAACATCGTGGCCTGGAGAAATTCGGCCGATGTAGCGGAGAAGTACATCCGCAAAGGGACGCAGTTGTACGTAGAGGGGAAGCTGAGGACACGGTCGTGGACCGACCAGACTGGGAACAAGAGGTTCACCACAGAGATTACGGTGGACAATCTGCAATTGTTGGGGAGGAAGTCGGACAATCCTGGTGCGCAGGATGGAGGGCAGGCTCAGGGTGGTTACAATGCCGGACAAGGACAGCAGGGTGGCTATCAGCAGGTTCAAGGGTACGGTCAGCCGGCCCCTCGACAGGCTCAGGGACCGGTGAATGGTGCAACTCAGGGGGCAGTAGGGAATGCGGCTCAGGGGCCGGCATACGCACAGCCTCAGTACCAACAGGGTGGTTACCAACCTGTGCGGCAACCGGTGCAGCAACCGGCTCCACAGCCTACGCAGCAGCCTGATTACCAGCAGCAGCCGGCCCTTCGACAAACTCAGGGTCTGGCAGGTAATGCTTCTCAGGGACCAGTTCAGCAGCAGGCTCCGGTGAATCCGATCGAGGTCGCGGCGGCCGATATGCCGCAGGATGACCTTCCGTTCTAATATTCAAGAATATACAAAACGAATATTATCAGATATGAGTTCAAAACTTGACGTAGTCCTTGGCCTCCAGTGGGGAGACGAAGGAAAAGGTAAGATTGTGGATGTGCTTGCAGGTCGTTATCCGGCCGTGGCGAGATTCCAGGGCGGTCCTAACGCGGGGCACTCCCTCCATTTCGACGGCAAGAACTTCGTGGTTCGCAGCATCCCTTCAGGAATATTCCGTGAAGGCTCCACCAACATCATCGGAAGCGGTGTCGTTCTGGATCCGATCACGCTCCGGGAGGAATGCGCGAATGTGGAGAAGATGAACATCAACCCGAAAGAAAAACTGTTCATCTCCAAGAAAGCGAACCTGATCCTACCGACCCACAGACTTCTGGACGCGGCCTACGAAGCTGCCGCCGGTAAGGGTAAGATCGGATCAACCCTCAAGGGCATCGGACCTACCTACACAGACAAGATCAGCAGACACGGCCTCAGGGTCGGAGACATCCTCGCCCCTGATTTCAAAGAAAGATTCGAGAAACTCAAGGCCAGACATATTCAGTTGCTCTCAGACCTGCACTTCGAGTGCGATCCGGAAAAGGATGAGGCAGAGTGGATGAGCGCCATCGAATTCCTGAAGGGATTCAACCTGATCGACTGCGAGTATTTCGTGAATAAATGGCTGGAAAACAAGCCGATGCTCGCTGAAGGAGCTCAGGGATCGATGCTCGACATCGACTACGGTTCCTACCCGTTCGTGACATCATCCTCAACCACGGTCGGCGGAGTCTGCACCGGATTGGGAGTCGCCCCGTCAAAGATCGGGCATGTCTATGGAATATTCAAGGCCTACTGCACGCGTGTGGGCAGCGGTCCGTTCCCGACTGAACTTTTCGATGAGACCGGTGAAAAGATCCGCCAGGTCGGACACGAGTTCGGAGCTGTCACCGGCCGTCCTCGCCGCTGTGGCTGGCTGGACCTCGTGGCATTGAAATACACCGTGATGATCGACGGCGTGACCGACCTCATCATGATGAAGTCTGACTGTCTGGATGATTTCGAGACCATCAAGGTCTGCACATCCTACAAGGTGGACGGCGTTGAGACTGACCAGGTTCCGTTCGACATCGCGGCCAAGATCGAGCCGGTTTACACCGAATTCCCTGGCTGGAAGAAAGATCTTACAGGAATCCGCAAGGAAAGCGGGCTTCCGCAGGAATTCAAGAACTATATCAAGTTCATGGAAAGCTACCTCGGAGTTCCGATCAGTATAATCTCCCTCGGCCCTGACCGCGAGGCCACCATCGAGCGCTAAGATCAAGACTCTACATCGCAGCACCCCCGAAAGTCAACTTTAACTTCCGGGGGTATGTAGTATACGCCCAGTGGGCTGCTGCCGAGGTCTCTCGTGCGCAGAACCGGCCTTCTTGCTCACGGGAGGCTGCTGCCGAGGTCTCGTGCGCAGAACCTGCCTTCTTGCTCACTGGAGGCTGCTGCCTAGGTCTCTCGTGCGCAGAACCTGCCTTCTTGCTCACGGGAAGTTGCTGCCGAGGTCTCTCGAACGCAGAACCGGCCTTCTCGCTCACGGGAAGCTGCCGGGGCAGGTGTGTGAGGCTGCGGCATCAGAGACTCAATGTCAGTCCTATGGCCCAGTGCTTGAACTCCGGCCAGTAGTCGGTGTCCATGATGTTCATCGGGGAATATTTCGCATAGAAGCCCACATCCCTTATGTTGAGCTGGAACATCACATCGACGGTGGCGAGATTGCAGTGCGCCCTCTTGTACTTGTTCTTCTGCTTCTCATCGTTCAGCCGGTACTTGTTCACAATTGAGCTGCTGGCGTTGAGATTGACCACAGGACCGACGGAGAAGCCGACACCACGGTAAGCGTTGACACTAAGGATAAGCGGGAAGGTGACGCTGAACACTCTCAGCTTGGACACTTTAGGCTCGGCTTTCTCAGGCCATCCTCCGATCCGGATGTTCCCATCGTCATCTTTTGTCATCATTCCGCTCTTGGTCATGGCGAAATTCTTCCAGGAAAACCCGAGACCGTAGTTGAATGTCACGGAGCGCGATAGTTTGAAGTCATCGGTGCACAGATTCAGGAACACCTCGTACGAGCGTTGGGTTTTGAAATCCGGATTGCCCGAGTTGACATTCAGCAATGCCATGCCGAAATTGCCCGGCTCAACCTTATAGCGATGCCCGTATGATTTGGTCACCACCTTGCTGTAGAAAGGCACGTTGAAATCCAATCTGGAAAAGGCTCCATCCTCAGTCCTGTCCTTGCCGAAGGACAAGCTGAACCGCGTTGTGTCCTTGATGTCGATCTTGGAATTCGTATAGGTGTACGTGAAGGATGTGTCACACTCGGATCCGAAAATCTCCATCTTGTAGTAGACCTCTTTTTTAGGATCATAATGCTGTTTGACGGAATCAGGGCTATAGACAATCAGCAAGGAATCAGACATATAGTTCAACTTTTTTCCATCGGAGTTGTAACGGATCTTGACACCCGGCTTCTTTTTCTGAACTTTCACCGTATCAGCCGGATCGATGATTTTGAATTCAGAACGACGTGTGGCACGTGTCTGAGCTGACGCGATGTGGACGCACAGCAGCGACACAAGTAAAACTGTAAATAACCTCTTCATATTCTTCATTATTATCTTTGCTTGAACATTTTCTTAAGGTCGTTCATGGTGGCCTTGCCCCTGAGATAGACCACAGTCACGTAGGCCTGCTTAAACGGTCCTCGGGCATTCTCGTCCAGCTCATAGCCCACCACGGTGTTGCCGGCGGAATCCTGCGTGACCTTTTCCTTTCCTATTCCCTTGATCTGGAAGCCAATATATTCATTCTCCCCGCTTCCGTCCGCCCGCAGCCTCAAAAGGGCATAGTACATCTGCCCTCCAAAGTAGTCGATTTTCCGGTCAAGCGCATTACGGGAATCAGCCTCCACCAAAGACGCAACCCTGTCAATCGCCCGGGATCCCGCCTTGAAGCTGATGCTGCGGAAATACTTCAGGTTGTAGGGTTTGAGATCCGAGCCGCTCACCTCCGACATGGAGATCCGGGACATGTCCGAGACATCCAGGATGGAGCCGCTGAACAAGCTGTCAATCTGAAGTCCCTTCTGGGCGTGAGCCGCAACCAGGGTCAGAAGGCATAGAAACGCTGTCAAAAAAACTCTTCGTCTCATCATTTTCCGAATATTTCGTTTAACTGTTCATCCACGTCAGTACCGCCGGAGAAAAGGTCGGCAAGGATGCAATCGACATCGTTCATCACAACCTCCCTGTCAGTCACTTTCTGCCCTCCGACATACGCGACGCAAACATTTTCCTTATTGTAGACACTCACTCCAAGAGTTATGAATATGCCGGCGCAGGCTGCCGCGGCGACCCGAAGCCAGACGGCGCGGCGACTCCTCTTCCGTGAATATTCATTCGTCTTCTTCCGTGAGAGGGACTTGCCGACGGCGAAGTAGCCCATCACCACGCGCGCTTCGGAATATTCAGGAGCCTGTCCCTCCGGCGAGGAGAGAAAGTCCTTGAGTCTCAGTTCCTCCGCTTCTGAAAGGGTCCCGTCGAAGTACCGTTTGATATATTCATTCATCTGTCTCATTTCTGAATTTGTCCCTTAAAATCTTTCTTGCTCTTGAGATGTGCATCCGGACCGCCTCCTGCCGCATTCCAAGGTCTTTGGCGATGCGCTCGAAGGATTGCCCTTCGTATTCGTGCTTTCTGACGATAAGCTTCTGGAGTTCAGTCAGCTCGCTGTCAACCGAGGCCTCGACTTTCCGAAAGAGCCGTTCCTTTTCCATGGCGTCGCCGCCCTCGTCCTCGACCTGATGTCCTTCGAGGCTCACCGTTTGTCTGCCACGCGCCTTGCGGAACTCGTCGATCTCCAGGTTCCTGCCCGTCCGCGAGAGCAGCCCGACCGCCTCCCTGACGCTTCCGACCTTGTACTTCCCTCCCCACAGCCGACAGAAGGCATCCTGTAAGGTGTCTTCCGATTTCCACCGGCCCCGAAGGGCCAGGAACGCTTCTGTGAGAAAGTCACTCGTCATCGTTTGAACTTTTCACTAATATAAACGAAAAGACCGGGATAATGTAACATTCTCCTGGTGATTTTTTTGCCAGTTTGGTCACTTCGACAAGCTCAACTACCACAAGCTTAGTGACCAAGGTTCATCTTTCCTTTTTGTAAGGAAAATACATACCTAAATTTTCCTTATAAAAAGGAAAGTCTTATATTTGCATAAAAATAATGAATATGGAACTTCGCAGAACATTTCAGTCAATAATCGCCTCGCATCAAGAAGAATTACCTTTCAATGGTTTGGTGGCAAGAAATCTGTCACTTCCTGTTTCCGGAGAGGATATAGTCACCGTAACTGGAATACGTAGATGTGGGAAATCATCTTTACTGCGGCTTACAATAAACAAACTGTTATCATCTGGCATTCCTAAAGAGAATATCCTATATGTGGAATTTGATGACGAACGATTCTCCTCAATGCAAGTTTCTGACTTTGATGACATACTTCAAGCATATCGAGACATGCACCCGGAAAAACCACTGAAAGATGTGTATATGTTTTTTGATGAGATACAGCTGATAAAAGGGTGGGAGTTATTCGTACTTAGAACCTATAAAAACTACTGCAAACATATATTCATCACCGGAAGTACGGCAGAAATGTTGTCTGAAGAGATGGCTTCCGCCTTACGCGGGTGGCCGGACGAGTACGTTGAATACCCACTTGACTTCAAAGAATATCTCAGGTTTCGTGGTCTTAATCCAAATCCTTACACAGAGGATGGCGCGGCTATCATAAAATCAGCATTCAAACATTATTGCAATGAGGGGGGCTACCCGAAAGCCGTCCTTGCGGAAACGGAAAGCGCAAGGACAAAGATTCTCCAATCCTACTTCAACACAATGTTATTCAGAGATTTAATCGAACACTATGAGATAAGGACATCCCCATCTATAGTCAGGTATTTTCTGAAGAGAGTATTCGAGAATCTGACAAAACCGACGAGTGTGAACAACATCTACAATGAACTGAAATCCGCAGGAATGAAAGTAGGTAAGGACTCACTTTACGATTGGTTGGACTACGCTTGCAACATATACCTTCTATACAAGGTTCCGTGCTACACAAAATCTGTACTTAAAGAGACCACACTGCCGTCAAAATACTACATAGCGGACAATGGGCTGAGACGAGCCGTGCTTTACACGCAAAGTTCAGACGAGGGAAAAGAACTGGAGAATATCATCTTCGCATTCCTTCACCGTTCATTGGGAAGCGATGATAAAATCTTTTATTTTAACGAGAATGCGGCCGAATGCGATTTTCTGATCCAAAAAGGAGAAAATCCACACGAATTGGTTCAAGTATGCTGGGAACTGACAGCCGAGAATCGTTCCCGTGAAATAAAAGGCCTTACAGAGGCGGCAAGGGCAACAGGTTGCCACAATTGCCAGATTATAACATACGAGCAGGAGGAGACTATCCATCAAGATGGTTTGACAATATCGGTCGTTCCGGCCTGGAGATTATAAGACAGTTCAAATTAGCTGTACTTTGACAGAGGGACAAAGTCAGCGGAGACTAATTTTCAAATTTTGGTCCACCGTGCATAATTTGGAAATTTGTCTCCGCTGACTTAAAAGCCTATTGCGACAAGACCGACATCAAGGTTAGTAGAGTCCTCCGTTGATGGAGATGACCTGGCCGGTGATGTAGGCGGAGTCAGGAGATGCAAGGAAACCGACGAGGGCGGCGACTTCCTCCGGCTTGCCGAAACGACGGGCCGGGATCTGTGCCTTGAGCGAGGCCTCGTCAAGCCCTTCGACCATATCTGTCTCCACAAAACCGGGAGCGACGGCGTTGACCGTGATCTTTCTCGGAGCAAGTTCCTGGGCCAGAGCCTTTGTGGCGGCGATCAGGCCACCTTTGGCGGCCGAGTAGTTCGTCTGGCCCGGCAGTCCTTTGAGACCAGACAGAGAGGCCATGTTGATGATACGGCCGTTGCGATGCGAGACCATCGGCTGAAGGAACGGACGGGTGACGTTGTAGAAACTGTTCAAATCCGTGGACACCACCTTGAACCAGTCCTCTGGCTCAAGCCAAAGAAGAAGGTTGTCCTTCCGCACGCCAGCATTGTTGACCAGCACCTCAACATAGTTGTCCGGATGGCTTTCCTGCCAACCGGTTATCGCCTTGACGGACGCATCCGTGTCTGCGACATCGAACTTCAAAAGTTCTCCGCGGCCACCAACCTCCTCGATCAGACGGATGGTTTCCTTCGCCGCCGCGTCATTGGAAACATAATTGACAATGACACAGAACCCCATCTGGGCAAGCTTCACACACACCGCGCGGCCTATGCCTCGGCTTCCACCGGTAACAAAAGCGTATTTGGACATAAGATATTCAAAATTAATTTGAGTGCAAACTTACGCAATAAATCCTCATCTTCATAAAATAATAATCATAAAATGACGATGAGATTATTCATCTGAAAGACAGCGATTAATCAGCGCAGGGTGATGAAATCCTTGCCGAGGAGCTCGCGGCAGGTGAGGACGGAGGTCATGGAGACACCTAAGAGGCCGTGGAGGTTCAGGCTCTGGCCGGTGAAAAGGAGGTTTTTCAGCGGGGTGCGGGGCGATAGGATGGTGCGCAGAGGGGTTCTCCAATCGTGACGGATGCCGAATGCGGAGCCTTGGGGAGTGGAGGTGTAGCGGGAATATGTCAACGGAGTGCTGGTGTAGGTGCTTTCAATGCTGCCTTCCAGCCACGGAAGTCTTGGAGCCACCAAATCAAGACATTCCCTTAACTTTCTCTGCTTGGCCGATTCATAGGGATCTGCCGACTCGGAGGCAATCGCCTTACCGGATGCCGACGGGTAGTTATCAAGCCCTTCCTTGCCCAAAATGAAAGGCATCGGACTCAACAGATCCAGATGCGTCACACCGCCTTGCGGTTCCGGATAAAAATGCACCATAACCGACTCTGTGGCAGACGGATCGGAATGCCAAAGATCCACACTTTCACGATGAATGAATATATTCCCATCGGGGAGGGCTACGCTTCCGTGCTTCAGACAGATGTTGGCCGTGAACACACCGAATGTGTTGTCCAAAGCTGAGATTCTTTCCTTATAGACCTTGCGAATGCCGTCCGAGACAAGTCCAAGAGTCACAGCGGGATGGGCATCGGAGATCACCCAATCAGCCTTCAACTTTTCCGTTCCGTTCACCTCAACCTCGGCAACCTTTCCTGACACGGCTCTGATCGAAGTGACCTCGGAACCGGTTCTGACAATACCGCCCATAGCGGTTATGGAATCCACCATCCTGCGGACTATCTGATCGCCTCCTCCTTCCAGTTTCCAAGCGCTTTGGATGAACGAATTGTTGATCTGGGCGAAAACGTACAATGGCAGGGACTTTCGCAGTTCCATCCGCATAAACGAACCGCTAAGTACCTGACGCAAAAGAGGATCCTTGATTGTGGAGCAAAGATATTCATAGGCGCTTCGGCCCAGAAGGGCATTCATCTCCACACTGTCGCCTTCAAAGACTTTGAATATGTCGTCTCCGACTTTATTGAGGAAACGGGTATATTCATTGAGATTGTTTCTTTCAGCAGGGAAACGCTCCGCAAGCCGCTCCACGAAACGGTCGTGACCTGAGGCAAGCGGGTAGGATTGGCCGCCGATGACGATTTCATCGACACAATCGGGATTTATCTGCTTCCAAGGCAGGTCCATCAATCCGAAATATTCAAAGAAAGGGCGCAGGGACTGGCCTTCGCCAAGGCCTCCGACATAGTGGAGCCCCGTGTCAAAGATTCGCCCACCACGTCTGAAAGATTGAAGGCAACCACCAGGCTTGGAGGCTCGCTCAAGAATCGTCACCCGGAAACCTTTCTTGGCCAGAATGTAGCCACATTCCAGTCCGCCCAAACCGCTTCCTATGATTATGACGCTTCTCTCCACCTTGACTATTCAGATAGCATTTTATCTTTCCATTCTTGGAAAAACGCCGGGCCTACAGGATCGAACTCTCCGTCCTCGGTCGTGAACAACTGAACGGTCGAAGCCCTGAGGATCAACTCATTGTCTTTCTCGTTACGGATCTCGTAGTCAAAACAGAGTTTCGCGCCCTCAGCTGGTTTCCAAGTGATTGTCACGAGCAGGGTGTCATCAACAGTCGCAGCTCTTAGAAAACGCACCTGAAGGTCGTATATCGGGGCATAGTAGCCGTGTCCGCTGATCTGGAGGTAGCTGATTCCGTAGCGGTGGCCGAAAGCCTCACGGGCATCCTCAAGGTACTTGATGTAGTTTCCGTGCCAGACCATCCTGATCGGATCCACTTCCGAGAAGCGGACCTTGACACGCACTGTCTCGCTGATGGCCGGCATATTACAAATTCTTGATTATCAATGTGGAGTTGGTACCTCCGAAGCCGAAGGAATTGGAGAGGAACACATCGAAATGCCTTGACATCCTCTCAGCCGGAATCAAAAGCCGCGCGGAATCCTCGTCCGGATTCTCGAAATTCAGATTCGCGGCGATGAAGTCGTTCTTCATCATAAGCATCGAATATATCACCTCGCTCGCACCGGCCATCCACATCTCGTGACCTGTCTGGGATTTCGTGCTTGTCACCGGGACGGTCCTGTCACCGAAGACTGAGGCGATCGCCTTGGCCTCGTTGGCGTCTCCTACGTGCGTAGAGGTGGCGTGGGCGTTGATGTAACCGATTATATTCCTGTCAATTCCGGCTTGTTTGACCGCCATTTCCAGAGAACGTCTCGGGCCGTCCACATTCGGGGTGGAGATGTGGTCGCCGTTTCCGGAGAAACCGTAGCCGAGCACCTCACCGTAGATCCTCGCACCCCTTCTGGCAGCGGACTCGTAGCTTTCCAGAATCACAGTCGCGGCACCTCCACTCGGGACAAGGCCGTCACGGTCACGGTCGAAAGGACGACTGGCCTTTTCCGGCTCGTTTTCCCGGACAGAGAACGCCGATATTCCGTCAAAGGAAGCGACAGCGTAAGGATGGACCTCCTGCGCTCCTCCGCAGACAACCATTTCCTGGAGTCCGTGCTGGATCAGCAAGGCACCGAGACCGATGGCGTGCGAACCGCTCGCGCAGGCTCCCGACACTGTCAGGTTCATTCCCTTCAGTCTGAATATGCAGTCGAGATTCATCGTCACGGTCGAGTTCATCGACTGGAAGATAGCTCCGGAGCCGCACATCATCGTGTCCTTCTTCTCGCGGATAATGTCCACGGATTCAATCACGGGAAGAGCGGAGGAATCGTTGCCGTAAAGAAGGCCGACCTCATTTGAGGCGAGATATTCCTCATCCACTCCGGCGTCGCGAAGAGCGTCCCTCGTGGCGCAGTAGGCGAATTTGGCCTGCTGCGGCATAAACACACGTTGCGAGCGGCTCAGTTCCTTCTTTAGGTCAGGGACTTCCACCTTTCCGGTCAAGGCCGAACGGAATCCTATCTCCTTTCTTTCCGGATCGAACACGATTCCGGACCGACCTTCGTAAAGGGAATCCCGAACCTCATCCAAAGTCTTTCCCAGGCACGACCAGATGCCCATTCCTGTTATCACTACCCTATTCATATTTCCTTAACTATCGCAAGCAGGTAATTACTTGCTGTAAAACACATTATCTCACGTTCGAAGGTGATTGCCACCTATATCTGTTCACGTTACCCCCTCCCTAAATCCCTCCCCTCGGGGGAGGGACTTGCCTTCACCACTTGTGGTGAAGAACAGTTGTGTTTCGCATCTGCGAAACTTTAGTGATTTCTCTCAAAACAATTATCCACAGGATTCGAATATATTCCAAGGAATATGTCCATAAGCACCTCTGGCTCATCGACATCATATTTCTCTAATTTTTTGAGATGATGAAGGAACCTGTCCTTCTGCTCGTCAGTGTATCTGTCACCCTTGAACTCGTGCTTTCCGAAACGGATGTCATGGGCGACGAAGTTGTTGGGAGTCAGCCTGTAACCGGCGTGGATTCTGCGATCCATCAACTTCGCCACCTCACGGTTATATTCAATTCCAGGGAGGGAATCGTAGGCCATCAGGTCCTGCTCGGTGATCATCGGGCAGAAAGTCAGATGCACGTCGCCCTTGAAGGACGTGATGCCGGAAAGGATGCTGGAAAGGTCCTCGCCCTGCTTTTTGACGTATTTTTCAGACCTTGACTGGTAAAGTTCCAAGGCTTTCATATAGTCGCAGGTCTCCCATTCGTAGGAGATTGAAAGAGGTACTATATTCAATTCCGAGAGGGCCTTGATCTTGTCCTCGCGCTTGCTGATCCCGAACATCTTGATGATTCCCTGATCGGTCGCATCGTTGCCGTCCTTGGTGCGGCCGTTCCTCTGTGCGATCCAGACTGACTCTCCTTTTTCGGTGACGACGTGGCGGATGTACTCGGACAGATGGACGGAGGATTTGTAGAAGTCCTTCATATTTCCTCCTCGCTCCACCCGGAACATCTTGTTGGACTTGCCGATGTCAATCACAAGGCTGGAACTCATCAGGTTGGCCCCGAATGTGATCTCTGAGGTCTGGAATCCGTGCGCATGCAGAACATTCTGGAGTACGGAGGCGTCCAGCATGATGTCCCTGTGGTTGGACACAAAAAGATAGTGTCCGGATGGATCCAGATTCTCGATTCCGGAAACTGTGTAGGACGACATACTGCGTTTTACAATCTGCTCGTTGACGTACCACATCATCTGCTTTTGGAAGTCATACACTGTGCTGATGCTCCGGACTTCCGCACGTACATCCTCCACGTTTCTGTCCGGAAAGGCGAACGAGGACAGCAGTGGGAATAAATCGTTGTCTGCTATGCGGTGCATCGCCGCCGGAATCTCCTCGTCACGGTAAGGCCTTATGTCATCGAAGATGGTTTCGTCAATCATCATTTCTTATTTCTTAAATCCACGAATTTCACTGGTTTGCGGCTCTGGGCAGGGAACTTGACCTTCATGATTTCCTCTTTCGGAAGCATCTCCACATTAGGCGCGACACGGAGTCTCGCTCTGAAACGGTCCTTCAAATCCTTAACTACATCGCAGCCGGGATCGTGGGCCAACGCGACTTTAACGACCACGTCATCGGTCCCGGCCTCGGAATCCTGGACGTACACGACATAGTCGGCCACATAGTCCACATTATCCAGCACATCGTTTATAGCAGGTGGGTAAAGCGTTGTACCCTTGAGCTTTATCATATTATTCTTACGGCCTACAAGCGGAGTCAACCGGTAAGAGTTCCTTCCGCACCTGCACTGCTCGACCCTCTTGGCGGCGATGTCACCGGTACGGAAACGCAGAAGAGGCATTCCTTCCACCCCGAGAGTCGTGACAACAATCTCACCCTCTTCCCCGTCAGGAACCGGAAGGTTGTCCTCACCTATAATCTCCACAATGATGAGCTCAGGATGCACGTGACCGCCCACACCATACTGGCATTCAGAGAACGTGGCACCCATCTCTGTCGATGAATATGTAGCATAGAGGTCCACATCCCACTTCGCCTTGATCTTCGAGCCGAGGAGGTTGAGCGAAAAGTCCTGATTCCTAAGCCCTTCTCCGATTCCGATGATTCTCTTGACGCTTGAGTTACGATAGTCTATTCCGTGCTCTTCGGCGTACTGGATGAGACGGAGAATGAACGAAGGAACACACATTATCGTGTCCGGTTTGATGCGCTGGATCGTGTCCCACTGAAGCTCCGGCACGCCGTTGCCGACACGTATGATTCCCGCGCCCAACTCTCTGATTCCAAGAAAGTACGCAAGTCCGGCCATAAAGCGTTTGTCGATCGTCGTCATCAGCTGCACGACATTGCCTGGATGCACACCGGCACACTCGAATGACTTCTTCTCATTATAGGCGAGCCTCTGGAGATCCTTCTCCGTACAGCAGAATGTGACCGGATCCCCAAGCGTTCCTGAGGTCGTGATGTAATCAATCACCTTGTCCTTAGGCACACACAAGAAATCCTCGTTGTAGAGTTGCAGGTCCTTCTTTTCCGTGAACGGAACCTTTACCAGATCCTCAATATGATGTATGCTTGAGACATCTATCCCGAAACGGGAAAACATTCTTTTGTAATATGGGGAATTGGCCGCCAGATAGTCCAGGGCCTCACGCAGTTTCTTTTCCTGAAAGTCCTTTATGGCTTCCACCGACTGGAATTCAATATCCTCTGTCATCTCGATAATTTCTGAAAGTCGATAAATCTTGCAAAATTAGGCAAAAAGAGAGGTAAATCAAAATCTTACCACGAAAGGCAACACGAAAGGCAACACGAAAGGCAACACGAAAGGCAACACGAAGGCAACACCTCCCACAGCACAAGAAAGTAGTCAAGTCTGAAATGGAAGCCGCCTGAATACGACAAGATGGGATGTGCCCCATAAGGTCTTTATAATGTTCTCCTACAAGCGACTTTTGGTCTCATTTACGCTTTTAGAGGGATAATTGTCCCTTCACAAGCGCCTTTACGGCGAAATTACGCTTATAGAGTACGGAGTTGACGGGCAGACATAAGCCGCCAAGCAGTCTCAGAAGCTGTTTTGAATTGTTTGTTTGAAGGTTTGAGAGTGAAAAACTTCAGTCTCGACCGCTTCTTCCAAGGAAGATAGCGGTGCTATCTGACTGAAGAAGCGGGAAGAAAATGAAGATTTTTCACCTCAAAGAACATTTCAAACAATTCAAAACAGCTTCTAAGATATCAGGTTAATATCCGGGTGATAGTGCCTGCGAATTCACCGATTGTCTCTTAAATGGCTACTGCCGTTGGCCTTGACTCGGCAAACCGTCAAACCAATCCAGGAAAAGGGGTAACCAGTCGGCTTTGGGGGAGGAGGTGCCGAAGCCATGGCCACCGGTGGGGAATTGAATATACTTGTGCGGGATTCCGGAGTTTGTCAGGGCGTTGTCCATCACCACGGAATTGTGATAGTCAACGGTCGAGTCATCGAGACAGTTCACAAGGAAGACCGGCGGCATATCTGACGGAATATTCAGTTCCATTGACAAGCGGCGCCTTAGCTCCGAGTCATTCCGATGCTTTCCGAGCAGGGCCTTTCTGGAACGTTTGTGGACTATTGTCTCATCAGTCATCGTGACGACAGGATAGACGGAGACGATAAATGACGGAAGCGAGGATATTCCCTGATGCTCAATCACTTCCTCACCGCTGTTCAGGACAAGATGGCCTCCGGCGGAGAAGCCCATCACACCAACCTTGGAAGGGTCAACGGAATATTCAGAAGCCTTGCGCCGCACTTCCATCACGGCTTCCCGGAGATCATCCAACGCGTTTGGGTAGTGATTCTGAGGAATTGCCATATTACCGAAAAGGAAATATCTTGTGCCGGCGTGACGGTAGTGGAGGACGAACGCCGTGAATCCGGCATCTGCCAGTTTCTTCGCGACTTCCGTTCCCTCAATCTTTCTGGAAAGCCAATAGTAACTGCCTCCGGGACAGACAATCACGGCGGCTCCGTTGGCCTTGTCCGGTTCGGGGAAGAACACTGAAAGTCTGCGCGCCTGCGAAGACAAGGCTGACAGCAAGACAGCCAAAAGAATCATCAAAGTCAGTCTCATAACTCCAGATGGAAATGAAGGTTGGCAGGGAGGCACGAGATGTTCGATGCCAGCATAACATTGTCCTCGTCACGGTCATAGGCATCCACCTCAACTTCAGGGTGCATCAGGGCGAAGATCAATGCGTACTCCCCTTGCCCGCAGTCGTGTATCTCAAAATGATTTCCCGAAGGGACTTCACGCAAGAATGCCATATCATTCACACGGGCCAAAGCCTTGCGGCAACGAGACTCCACATCGGCGCCCTTGTAGAGGTACTTGTACCTGACGTAAACAGAAAGATATTCAGGAGTTTCCAGAGTCCTGCGCAGCTCGGCATAATGGCTCACGAAAATACGATGGCACACCTTCGTCATCGAGCGGTAATCCTTCGAGCAAGGGATTCTCGGACCGACCTCAACATTAACAGAGCCCTCCCGAAGCATAAAATCCGTCTTCGGAAGCACATCATAAGCCCCGTGGATGTACACCGGAGTGATGTCCAGTCCGAGTTCGGCGGCAAGGTAAAAAGCCCCCTTATGGAAGCGTCCGATAGAGCCATCCACAGTCCTCGTCCCCTCCGGGAAAATCACCAATGAATATCCCCGCTCGACCAAAGCCCGGATCTTATCAAGATGAGCCTCAACTCCATCATTCACAGGAATATAATCGGCCTTGCGAATTACATAGCCGTAAATCGGATTCTTCCAGACCCATTCGTTGGTGAAGAATATCAGTTTCGGATTCAAGGCCATAAGGCAGATCAGATCCAGATGCGACTGGTGGTTGGCGACGATCACGGACGGCTTGCTGAAATCATTCTCACCGCTCTGCGTGAACCTGACCCCAGGGACTCTTTTCAACAGGAATCCAGACATCCTTTGGATGAACTGATGGTATTTCAGCCTGCTCTCCTCCGAACCGCCTTTGAACAGGAAATGGAAGAATGTGTACGGATAGGCGAACAGAAACATCAGCAGCACATAGCCCACAAGCGCATAGATTGAATATACCAACCTCTTCAAGGTGAGCGGAATGTCACGCTTCACTCCTTTCTTTTCCGTGAGCCATCTGAATATCACGGGAGGCAGATAGTAAGCCATCACCACAACGATGAACATCCCGATCACGGTCACCTCACCGAGAGAGCGCATCGCCGGATGCTTGGCCAGCACCAAGGCTCCTATGCCGATGAACATTATCACGGCGGAATGGAACACGCTGTTCTTGTAGGTGGCAAGACGTTTCTTCCCGTAGGCATATTCATAGACAAGACCTTCGGTGATGAAGATCGTGTAGTCGTCGCCCTGACCGAAGATGAAGGTGGCGAGGATGATGTTGACGATGTTGAAGCGGATGTCCAGCAGGCTCATCAGTCCAAGGATCCAGAACCAGCTGACAGCCAACGGAAAGAAGGACAGAAGGCCAAGTTCCAGACGGCGGAAGCTAAGGCACAGGAATAGGAACACCACAAGGCTGCATATAGCTCCTATGTAGTCAAAGCTTCCGGACAGGACGGTCACAAGGCGGTTGCTGATGTCCCCTGTGTCGAAGACAAGCGTTCCCTCCGAACGGAGAGATTCCTTTATGGCGGCGGCACGTGAATCATCCTCATAATATACTTGATTGACAATCAGATATTTTCCATCATCATTAAGAATATAAGTGCCGTCGAACGATTCCCTCAAAGGATAATCATCGGTGGAAGAGACTGAATATTCCTTAGTAAGGATGTCCGTGAACGGGCTGAACGCGGACTCCGAGAACCCTTGCCTGCGACTTTCGTCAGAGAGTTCCTTTGCCAGCCGTTCCGCACGGCCATCACCCCAGAAATCGTTCCACCTAGCAATTCTTTCAGCCTGCTCTTTCTCCGACGGAACGAAATTGCCGGCACCCTTGACAAAGGCCACCGAGCCTTTCAGAGAGTCCAGCCTTGCGAGCAGATTGTCGTTGACTTCAAGAGCAGTCTCCTGATCCTGCCCTTCGGCGATGGCGTAGATCTGATTGTAGCCCGACTGTTCCAAACCGCCTTGCAACATCTCCAGATTCCGTTTCTGGTTCTCTGTCATAAAGTTGATGTTCCTCATATCGGAATCGAAACTTGTCCGTCCGCTAAGGAAATACATCACGACCGTAACGGCCATCACGGTGACCATAAGCCAGCCGCTTGACGGGGCCTTGTCCGGAAGGATGCGCCCAAGCTCCAGCGTTCCGCCTTCCTTCTTGCGGGCCTTGGTGAAGACCGGCAGGAAAACAAGCACGAATATGATCGTTCCGGCCAGCATCAGCGAGCCGAAGAGTCCCAGATCCTGCATCGCCACGGCATCCAGCCAGACGAGGCACAGGAAAGCGGCGATTGTGGTGATGTTGCCGATCAGCAGTGGCTCGACCATTTCCTTAAGGTTCTGCCGAGGACTCACGCCGGATTTCAGGCCGTCCATAAAATGCAGCGGATAATTCACGGCGATGCCAATGATCACCGACGCGACTCCGATGACGATGATCGACATACTGTCCCGGATCAGGGCGATGCCTCCGACGGCGAAAAGCCAGCCGAAAGTGATCGAGACCACAATCCAAAGGATGTCCGAGAAGCGTTTGTATGTGAAGACAAGCAACAGACCGATAAGGAGCAGGGCCAAAGAAATGGCCAGTATGCTGTCCTTTTTGATCTGTGTAGCGTTGGTGACGGCTATCAAAGGCGCACCCACAGCGGAGACTGAGACCTCGGGATGCTCTGTCCCAAGCCTATTTATGGCCTCATCGACAAGTTCCGCCACCTTGGAATTCATCCCCGACTCACTCGTCCCATATGGAGAGGTCAAGAAGGCAAGCCCGTGGCCGTCCTTTGTGAATATGCAGTCATCGACAACGTCATAGTTCGAGTTGGCGGCACTGGACCTGAGCCGCTGAAGCACAGGAGTGAACAGATGCAAAGGATCCGTTCTGACATTGGTGACCATCGCGTCTCCGGTCGGGAACAGCAACGATTGGCGGTCAGCCTCAAGTTGCCCACGAACGTAGCCTTGAATATTTAGAAGAGAGTCAATCCGCTGATAGTCAGCCTCGGTCATATACAGAGGATAGTCAGAGGAGACGGATTCCATCACCTCGAACGCCATTCCGCTGTCAACCGTGATCTGCCTTTGAGGAACCATTCCGGTGGAATCCACAGCGTCGAAAACGCCCTCGAAATCGTGGATCGCCTCGGAAATCTCATCCTCACCGGCCTCTGATCCATCTTTCGCCGAGAAAATCAGGATGATGTTGTTCTTCTTGCCAAGAGCGTTGTAGGCTTCGGAATATTTCGAGCTCTCCTCGTCGCCCGGCAGAAATCTGGAGATGTCCTCCTCATAGTGAAGGCGTGAAGCCAGAAACAGACATATAGCCGCAAGAAGGACCGACAGCAGGGCCGCCAGCCATTTTCTTCCGGCAAGGAAGTCGTAGATTCTGAGAAAAAAATCTGTCACTTATAGTATGTCGCGATTATCCTACGAAGATACTCATTTTTTACGAAACAGCCGAGAAGGAAGACCGTAAGAGAGAGCGAGAACGCACAGGACTGTGTTCAGGACACTGATCCGGAAGAAGTCCCGGAACGGACGGAAATGAGTGACACGTTCTCCTTCCGGAGGGTAATAGACATTGATCCCGACAGGGAGCATCCGGATTCCTTTCCAGCATTGGAACACAAGCAGTTCCAATTCAGCCTCATAGCGGTAGGTCAGGAAATGAAGTTTCCCGATATGGTTCAGCTGATAGAGACGGAAACCGGACTGGGTGTCGGGAAGGTTCACTCCCGTCTGAAGTCTGAACCAGAAATTGGAGAACTTGTTGGCGAATGTGTTGCCGCCGGGCATATTCTCCATTCTTAGATTACGGCTGCCAACCAGCATGGCGTCAGGATGAGCCTTGGCCTCGGTAGCGAATACAGGTATGTCCTCCGGGAAGTGCTGACCGTCAGCGTCAATGGTTATCGCACGTTCAAAGCCTCGGGACTTAGCCTCCTTGAAGCCGGTCTTCAGGGCATAGCCTTTGCCACGGTTTTTCCCATAGCGGACGACCACTGCTCCAAGTTCTTCAAGGGAATCTGACGAGCCGTCTGTGCTGCCGTCATCCACGACAATCACATCTTTGCAGAACTTTAACGTTCTCTGTACGACGTCCTTTATTGTACCGGCATTATTGTAGACCGGAACTATGACACAAGTTTTCAGATCATTCAATAGGCCGGGCGAAGCGACGGAAGGACAATCCGCACAGGAATATTCAAGGCTCATTCTGGAATAGACTTTTTCTTCTGAACGGACAGAAAGTTCAACCTTGACGCGATCATCTGCCTCATCCAAACCTGTGAATGAATATTCCACCTCGGCTCCCGGATAAAGAGGTTCCATAAATTTCAGGTCTGAGACAGTTCTGAGGGTCAATGACGTCCCAAGATGGCTCTCAAGCAGTTCAGTGGCCACACGGATCTGAACAGCGCCCGGAGTGATCGGATATTCAGGGAAATGCGCCTTGAAGATAATGTTGTCAGGTTCGAGCCTGATGAGTGGCTCGAATCCGTTCTCGGTCTCCCTGACGGAGAGTAAAGTATAGAATGTGCCTGAAAGTCTCATTCCGGGATATTCATTTTTGAGAAAGTGTAACTCCGGCTCGGCCTCCGCATAATGATCTTTTCGCCATCCACGGAGACATATCCATCAGTCGTGGTTGCATTGAAGAGTCGTTTCAGATCTCGTGCTATCGCCTTGCGGATCAGGCATTTGTCGAGAGGTTTCATCACGTTGAGCAGTTTGACGCGGCGGCGGTCCTGGCTCATCGTGAAATCAAAGGCTCTGATGCCGAACTCGTTGACTATTGTGCCGGCGATCTGGGTGCCGATGTTTTTGACCACGCATATTCCTGAGAAAGAGGCGTTCTTGAAGTTTATGGCGACTGTGTAGCGGGTGGATTCATCGCCATCGAACCGGAAAAGGTATGCGGTTTCGGTTGTGCCGGTCACTTCGACAGGCTCAGTGACCACCGAAACGCCACGCGCGTCCAAGGAGAACACCGCCGCCAGAAGCAGACTAATCGACAACAAAAACCTTCGCATCAACCGTCTTGTTATATTCAGCGTTCAGGATCGAAATCACCGTCTCGCCGCTGTTGTCAACCAAATCCACCTCGCTGACTTTCAAATCCTTGCCAAAATGCAGACGAACCGTCTTGAACATCTGCTTCATCTCTTTTTTAAGCGGCTCCAACTCTGCCACATAGCATCCGCCGTCAAGGAACATCTTCACCTTGAAATCCCCGGAACCGGAAAGGCCCTGCCCCGTGATGCTGTTCATAATGATCCTCGCGATGGACTTGAAAAGCCGGTTCGAGTTCACATCCATCTTGCTGGATGTCTGGCTGCTCTGCAGAAGCACCTTCTCCTTGTTCAGAATGAAAAGGTAGGTGTAAGGGGAGACATATTCCCACCTCAACATTCCGCCTGAGAACCACATCTTTCCGGTCGAGACCATCTTCTCATTGAGGATGGCTATGTCCTTGACCTGCCTGAAATCAGCCTTGAGGCTTTTGATTCCGGCGCAAGAAGCGTCAATCTTTTGGATGGCCTCGGCCGCCTGCGCCTCTGTTAACGGCTTATAAACCGCTCCCAAAGCCGACAAAGAGGCGCAAAGCAGCGCAAGGCCAATGAATATTATTCTTAAACTTCTCATAATCACTTAGCTATGAACACGCAGCCGCTGATGATCAAAAAAACTCCGATCCACCTCGTTGCGGGAATATTCTCGTGGAATATGAATATCGCCGCGAGCATTCCGAACACATAGCTCAGGCTGATCATCGGGTAGGCCATACTGAACGGAAACCTCTTGAGGATGTACATCCACAGGACCGTGCCGCCGGCGTAGCAGAGGCCGCATCCCAGAAACCACCAGTTCACGAGCAGGCGGCCGAAAAACGCCCACGTCCACTCGAAACTTCCCATTTTCTCAAGGGCGAACTTGAGAAGGACCTGGCCTCCGGAAAGCAGAAGGCTCTGGGCGACGGACAGTGTCAGCAGTCTCCACATAGGCTTTTGAGATAAACCAAACCTTTGTCCTCACCGGCATCGTTCACGACAAGGATGTCCTTGTCAAGGCCTTTGGCGATCCTCATCGCGGCCTCATAGACTCCAAGGCCGGATGCGGAGAAGCATTTGCCGAACAGGGTGAAATAGTCGGAGCTGCGGAGGATTCGCGAGGCATTATATTCCTTGACAATGGATTCCAGATTCGCCGGTAAGTGGAGGATCTGAACGTCCGCGAGTTCGCAGAGAGGTCCCTTCGACAGGCTCAGGGACCCCGAGTCTGCGGAAAGGACGAAAGCGGAAGAGGCTTCGGCGGCTGTGACGGTGTCGTCAAAATAGCCGGCCCCGCGCAGAAGCCTGTATGTGTCCGGAGTCGTCTCGTCGTGGGAACCGACAAGGGCGTTGCCCATCCTTCCAGCCTGAAGCTGAATGAAAGCGTCCAACAGAGCGCTCTCGAAGGAGATGTCCTTCTGCGAATATGTGCAGTTGTACCCGTGACAACGAAGCAGGATGGCCACAGCCGAACTGATCGTGTTGTGCGTGGACATCATGAAATAAGTCGGAGGAAGCATCTCTTCCCCGTCCCGGCACATAGCGGAGAGGAAATTCTCCGTGTTCTCCATACACCCGAGCCCTGTGCCTGTGAATATCGCGTCAGGGCATTCAATTCCCGCATCCTTCAACGCTGTCAGGGAAACTGCAATGGCCCGTTTCAGAATCAAGCCCATCCTACGCGCCTGCATCGGATTCAGGAACTGTTTGAAATCCGGATCCTGGCTTCTGAGGTACTCTCCTGAATGCGGAATCGGATCAGTCATCCAGTCCTCACAAAGAGGTTTCTGGACGGAAATCTGGGCGGCCGAGCGTATGTAAATTCTATTTGCCATAACGTGAGATCAACAGGGATGAGTCATTGCCTCCGAAACCGAAGGAGTTGCACAGAACGTGATCGAGCCGAACACCTTGATGACCTTCCGCATCCGGAACCACACCGCCGTCAAAAGGCTCCTTCCAGTTCAGGTTGGCCGGAATGAAGCCGTGCCGGATGGCAAGCAGACAGATCACGGCCTCTATGCTGCCGGCGGCGCTGGTCGTGTGGCCGGTGAACGCTTTCGTGGAAGAGACCGGCGGGATCTTGTCTCCGAAAAGACGGATCATCGCACGGCTTTCGCTGGCGTCATTGTTCGGCGTGGCCGTGCCGTGGGCATTCACATAGTCAATGTCCCGAGGCTTCAACCCGGACATATTCAAGGCTTTGGACATCGCAAGGAAAGCCCCCTCGCCATCGTCCGAAGATGCGGTCTGGTGGAAAGCGTCGCAGGCGTTGCCATAACCGTCAAGCGCTCCGATCGGAGCCACTCCCCTATTCAAGGCGTGTTCCTCGCTTTCCAAGACCACAAACCCGGCTCCCTCGCCAAGGTTCAATCCGTTACGGGTAGCGTCAAAAGGTCTGCACGGCTCGCTGTCCAGAATCTTCAGGGAATTGAATCCGTTCAGATGGTATCTGGTCAGGCATTCCGAACCTCCGGCGACGACTACATCGCAACGGCCGCTCTTGATCAGATCAGCGCCGAGCATTATCGAGTTCGCCGCCGAGGAACAAGCCGTGGAGATTGTAGTCACAAGGCCAAAACCGCCGAAAAAGTCAGCGATCCCGTCAGTGCAGCTGCCGCAGTCGTGAAGGCTGAAAAAAGACGATTCTCCTTCCTGAATATAATGACACTCAGTCAAGTCCATTCCCCCGACCGTGGTCCCGGAGATCAACGCGGCACGGTCTGTACCCCTAATCCCGGCCTGTTCCATCGCCTCTTTGACAGCGATGATTCCCAACAAGGTTGTCCGAGGTATAATACTGCCCGTAGGAAGCCCCAGAGCATTCTTGAGCTCCTCATCGGACATATTCACTTCCCCGCAAGGAAGTTCGGAATGGGCGGTCTGAAGATGCCTGAGCCTCCCGACACCGCTTTTTCTGGCGATCAGGGAACGCAATGTCTCGTCCTTCCCCACCCCGATGGCGGAGATGACCCCGGCTCCTGTTATGGCAATCCGCGCGAACACTTACTTCGCCTGGTTAGCCTGGATATACTCGGCCATTGTCCTGACGGACTTGAAGACCTCCTTGCCCTCGGCAGGATTCTTCAACTTGATGCCGTAGTTCTTCTCCAAAAGCAGCATAAGTTCCAGAGCGTCAATGGAGTCCAGTCCAAGGCCCTCTCCGAAGAGCGGTGCGTCAGCGTCTATGTCCTCCGGTTTGAGATCAGCGAGTTTGAGAGCCTCGATGATCCTCGTTTTCAATTCGTTGATAAGCGCATCCATATTCTTACTTTTCAATTAAATATAATTCAGCCTCAAAATGTTCGGAATCAGAGCATTCCAGCCAACCTGCGATGGCGGATTCCGTCACCGGATCCTGGAAGGCCTGCTCCACTATCTCTTTCATCACCTTGTCATCCTTTTCCTCAAGCACATAGAAGGAAGTCTCCCCGTAATACTTGTTCCGTATCGCGATCTCCCCGGTCACGATGTTCGGTAAGGTATAGACGAACACGGCCGGACTCGGGAAGAACCCATCTTTCCCGATAGTCTTCTGATACTCAGCGTCATCCGCAAGCGACGCACTCCTGTTGAAGAATATCACCGCCCTGTCCTCGCAGTCCGTCTTTCTCGGCGTTTCCTCTCCCAACAGCAATTCGGAGGCGATGAACCCAAGGCGGGCCAAAGGATCCATCTTGAAGAATTTGTGGTAGTTCCCCACCTTCTTCTTGTAAATCTCCACCAGCAGATCCGCGCCGGATGATTCAAAGATAAGGATTTTTTCTCCAACGACCACCTTGTCCGGGGTAATCACAACACGAGCCTTTACTTTCATCTGCCACCTCCTTTCAAAATGCTGTCCCCTTTTACGAATATCCCGGCGGCATTGCAGCCTCCGAATCCTGACAGTAACTTGGCGAACGCCCGTTTCGTGGTCTTCCTCGGCTCTGGAGAGATGTCCAGCGGACAAGAGACTCCGCATTCTGAATATCCACGTGTCCCAAGCACAGTCCCGTCATCGACAGAGGCCATCGAAAGGATGGTCTCAAGGATTCCGGCCGCTCCCATCGTGTGACCGAAATAGCCTTTCAGGCTGTTCACAGGCACGTTTTGAAGTCCTGCTCTGGTCAATGCGATAGACTCCATCTCATCATTGTAGGCGGTGGAAGTGCCGTGGACCGACACGAGCGCCAGTTCCTCTGGCTCGACATCTCCAAGCACTACCTTGATCGCCCTGAAACTGCCTTCTCCAGTCCTTGATGGTCCGGAAATATGGTTGGCATCGTTACGGATCGCTCCACGGAGCAGCACCCAGTCATCCGGAGCGGGTGTCTTGTACCGGAATATGATCGTGGCGGCGGCCTCTCCGAGATTCAGACCTTTTCTCTGGGCGTCGAACGGCCTGCAGGCCTCCTGCGACAAGGCCTTGAACGATTGGAAACCTGAGATGATGAAACGTGACTGGACATCGGATCCGGTCACGATCACCGTGCCGAATCTTCCGGCCTGAAGTTCCCTCATTGCCGTAATCTGGGCGCAAAGTCCGGAGATACAGGCGTTTGACACGACATTCGGGGTGTTCCTGTTCCCGAAGAACCTGGCGATCTTCTCCGCCGAGTTTCCAAGTCTTTCCCTTTCGGCAGGATCGCCGCCGCAAGGCTCGGCCTCATTGTCAAGCAATTCCACATTACCCTTCGTGGAAGACACCACGAACAGCACGTCTTCAGAAGACGGATCTATCCCCGTGCCTTTCAAAGCCTTTGACACCGACAGGATTATCCGTTTCTCAAAACGTGTGAGACCGTCCAGTCCGGCATATTCGTCAATCCTTGCTGACGAGTCTATCCCGGCATATTCATCAGCCAAGGAATCCTCATCGATCAGAGAGGCGAAGAATGGTTCCGGGAGGTTCTTTGAGGATTCGTAGAGCCTCAGTGCCGACTTTCCGGCCTTGACTGCGGCATAATTCTCTTCCGTGGTCGTTCCCAGAGGGGAAATTATGTTGTCCGCGACCTTGACCACGGCCTTGTGCCCGCCCACAGGCCTGCTTTCATCCAAAGCGATCACCATTGAGCCTTCAGCCAGCATATTTCCGTCTGATTTTACAATCGCATCTACCATCAGCATCGTTCCGAATTCGCCTTTGAGGTTGATCTCCGTCTCTATTGTCTCACCTACCACCGGAGTCTTTTGAACCTTGAAATCCTTGAGCGCGCAGACATAGCCCACACTGACAGGCTTATGGAGTATGTACTTGTTGATGAAACCGATTCTGGCCGCACAGGTCTGGGCGATGTTCTCCACAAGACCTTCCGGAACAAGCCTCCCGTCTTCCACAAAGACATTGTCCTCCTGAATCAGAAACCGCGCCACCGTCCTCTCGTAAGAGCATGACAAAAGGCTGGAAATCATGACAAAAGGCTTCCGCTGAGGCAGAAGATCCGCTATGTTCACAGATGTGAAGTCAAAAGTTTTCAGTTCTTCCTCAGTCATTTTTCCAGAATTCATAAAAGTTGAACCATTGGTCAGGGTATATCAACAACATCACGGAGATGTTGATGGCGTAGGCTCTCGCCATCGCCTCAGCCTTTTCCCGCACCCCCAAGCCTTCCAGACCTTCGTCCGGACGGAACAGATACACACGGTACCTTTTCAAACCGACTTTCATCACAAAGACCGAAATCACCGGAACTTCTCTCATGGAAGCCAACAGGAACGGTCCCAGAGGCAATTCCACCTCTGATTCAAGAATATTGCAACGCACCGTCCTGTTTGACCCGAAGACCCTGTCTCCATGAATATTCACAATCTCTCCGTCAGCCAAGGCGTTGTTCAGGATCACGAGATGGGACATGTCCTCCGAGATATTCACAAGGCGGACATTATTCACCCCAAGCACCCTTGATCGATTCTCAGTAAGGGTTTTCCCCTCCCCGTCGAAAACGAGGGCGTTCATATTCTTCGGAGCTTTCAGCTCATAGCCGGCCAGTTCATCGTTGCCAATGTGCGAACTCAACTGGACAAAACCTTCCTTCCCGGCGCAAAGTTCCTCGTACATAGGCATCTTAGGGACATCGACCCGAAACTTTTTCCCCGAATATGAGGCGAACCGGTCCATGATGACAGTCCCGAACATCCAGTGGCAAGCGCACACATGAAAGAATGACCTCAACGGCCCGTAACCTTGCCTGCGACGGAAGTAATGATAATTGGAAATGTAGCCTTTGTGATTGGATATCATGTAGAACGGTACGGCAAAACTCATCAGCAGGTAAAAGACCCACAGCGGAATGACCTTCATCATCCCGATCAGGGCCTTGTGCATCCACGAGGTCCCGTCAGTCGTTCCCTGCCACTGCCTTTCTCCGTTCTCTGACATATTCCCGAATTGAGCCAAAGGCAATCAAAGATTATCCCTTAACGTTTGCCGGGCTGGTACCAGACCAGCTTTTCTACGCGATCTTCTCCTCTATGAAATCATAAAGGCTGCCCAGAGTGGTGAGCCTGCCAAGTTCCTCTGACTTCACCTTGACACCGAATTCCTTGTCAATCAGAACGATGATGTCCACTATGTCAAGGCTGTCGATGCCCAGATCCTTTTTGAGGGCGGCATTGTCGTTGAGAAGCGCCGCATCAATCTCAAACTCGTCAACGAGGAAGCCGTTGACCTTGGTGATTATTTCTTCCTTGCTCATTATTTTAATCTATTATTCTTTTACGCAAATCAATATGTTGTGTCCCTGGCCTATGCCGTCAATGATTCTGTCCACCTTCATCCCGGCTTTCTCTATCAGCCTTGTCAAATCCTCGGAATAGTACATCTTGCTGTTGCCGTTGGCCATGGCTGTGAAGTACAGACTGGTCATCGTCAGACAGAAAGCCGCCGGCTCGAAGCGTTGACGGTTCCACAGAAGCTCCATGATGCAGAGCCTTGCGCCTGGACGGAGAACCTCCGCCGCCCTTGTGAGGATGCCAAGAATCTCGTTCTCCGAGAAACAGTCCAGAAACTGGCTCATCCAGATGACGTCATATTCCTTGTCCGTCGGGAACTTGGTCGAGGGATCGAGCAGGTTGCCTCCGCAGCCGTGGATCCTTTCCGCTCCCGGCTTTCCGGACGTTTCTTTCCGCATAAGCCCGATCTGTTGAGGCAGATCCAGGATAGTGACCTCCACGTCAGGATCGTGGCCGACGCACTGGAGCGCCCATTTACCGGTATTGCCGCCTACATCCAGCAGATTTCTGACCGGACGGTCGAATATTACCTTCAACGCCTCCTCGAACGAATTGTTGGAATAGAAATGATCGAAGGCGAACCAGCTTGTCCTGGCCGGTTCAGGAAGGGTCGAAAGCCCTTCGTAAATCGTGTCCCAGTCTCCCAGGCACTTCAGCCCGGCCGGACGATGCTCCCTGAATGACTCATCCAGATGGAAGAATCCTTCATAGTTGACATCGTTGTTGAAGTCCATGTTGACTTTCGTGGCCTCGTCCGTGAGCAGAAACCAGCCTACCTTGGAAATCATGTATCTGTCCGTTTCTGTGTCAACAAGCACGGTTCCGATGCACAGACCTGCCTCCAGAAGGCATTTGACGGTATATTCGGAAAGACCGGTAGCTTCGGTCACCTCAATCCGCGTAAGGCCTTCGCGATGCTCTCGCAAAAGTTCGAGGATTCCGTATTTTACCAACAGGCGGGACGCCTGGAAGACTATCGGCCCGAATGCTATGAACTCGGCCATCCGCTGGGCCTCCCTGGCGGTGTACTGGTCTTTCGTGTACCTTTTTTCGAGTTCGGGAAACAGTTCCATCTACTTAAGGTTTAACGGGTTGTCTCTTAAATATTCCTCCACGGCAGCGATCTGCTCGTAGAAAGGATTGTCCTCAATGAACTTAGGGATGATCGCACGGACATCGTCATAGACCTTCCTTGAGGTCGGAGCGAGCTTGTCCGCGATTCCGAGGCAGTCAACAGCCTGAGCCAAAGCGATGAAATGGATGGCGAAGACCTGGTAGGTGTTGTCGATCACGCGCTTCGTGAGCAAGGCTGTGTTGGTGCCCATGCTCACAATATCCTGATTGTCATTGTTGTTCGGGATGCTGTGGACATAGTTCGGCATCGCGAGTGTCTGGCACTCGGCCGTCGTCGATGTGGCCGTGAACTGGCAGGCCTGCATTCCGTAGTTGAGTCCGAGGGTTCCCATATTCAGGAACGGTGGAAGGATTCCGTTGATGCGGTCGTGGAAGAGATAGTTCAGCTGACGCTCGGCGGTCATCGCCATCCTGACCGTGGCGATCTTCACCTTGTCCTCCTCCAGGGAGATGTAGTCCCCGTGGAAGTTGCCGCCGTGGAAGACATTCTTCGCCTCATAATCCACTATCGGATTGTCACAGGCGGAGTTAAGTTCCTCCTCAAGCACCCGGCGGGCATTCGCGAATGTCTCATAGACAGGCCCTAAGATCTGCGGGGTGCACCTCAACGAATAGTAAGCCTGGACCTTGTGGTCGAATGTGCCTTCCGACGCGTGGCCATTGTCGTAAAGGTCGTGCTCACGCTTGCGCAGGCAGCCGCTTCCTTCGGAAAGTCTCCTCATTCTTGCGGCGATAAGTCGCTGTCCCTCGTGACGGCGAACCTCGTTGAGTTCCTCTGACATAAGGTCATCAAACGAAGAGGCTATCTCGTTCATCATAACCGAAGCCAACGTCGCCCAGTCCAGAAGCCTGTCGGCGTAGATCTGGTTGACAATGCCGATTCCAGTCATAAAGGACGTGCCGTTGGAGATTGACAGCCCTTCACGAATATGAATCTTGAAAGGTTCCAGGCCATTCTCCCTCAGAACCTCGGCGGACGGACGCCACTCACCCTTGTAGTGAACCTTACCCTCTCCGATCATGCAGAGAGCCATGTGAGCCAACTGAACCAAGTCACCGCTCGCACCGACACTACCATGCTGAGGGATGAAAGGGAATATGTCCCTGTTGATCATCTCAACCAGAAGTCTGACCAGATCCGGATGGACTCCCGAACGGGCCTGAAGGAAGGTTCCCAGGCGGGCGATCATCGCCGCCTTGACATAGATGTCCTCCAAAGGTTCTCCGGCTCCCGTCGAATGACTTCTTATGATGTTGTACTGAAGATCTGTCAGATACTTGTCATCCACCCTCCACTGCGCCATCGGGCCGAAACCGGTGTTGATGCCGTAGATCACTTTCTCGGAGGCGAACTCCTTCAGAAACTCATAGCAAGCCTCGACCTCTTTCATCGGAAGGTCAGACAACTCTATATTTTTGTCTTTGAATATTACATCCTCGGCCCATTTGATCCCGAGTGTGAATTTCCGGCTCATATTCTTTTGGTTTTGATGTTCAAATCAGAATGCAAAAATACCAAAATATTACCCAAATAATGAATAAAGTGAGGATTTCCGTCAAAGAAACCCTCACTTTATTCAAGATCGATTCCTAAATCAGAACGCGTAGCGGACACCTATTCCCAAAGTGAACGGGCCATCGCTTCTGAGGCCGCCGTCACCGAACATCAACCTCGGACGGAAATCCACAGAAAGCTGGAGAGGGAACCAGAACGTGTACTCCAGACCGACATTACCGACGAATCCGGCATAGACAGTGTTCTCGTCCTCATCGTTTTCCCACACAGCAAGGCTGGCGCCTGGACCAGCATAAAATCCCCACTTACCCTTCGGAGTCCAATCCGGCTGAACAATCATGAAGTTATAGATGCCATCCACATGGAAAGCACTCGTGCTGAACCCATTGTCCAGTCCAAGACCAAATTCGAGGAAATCAGAGCCTCCCATAACATAATTCTCGTAGCTGACATCGATACCATAGTTGCCGAGTCGTCCGCCGATTGACTTAGGCTGCGCGAACGTAAGAGCCGCGGAACCTACCAGAATCGCAAGAACCAAAAATGCCTTTTTCATGACCATTAAAAATTAATGAAACTTAATAAGGCGGTTGATTTCTACAAAAACTATACTAAACCGGAGAATCCCATGAAGGCCATAGCGAGGATTCCAGCGGTGATAAGGGCTATCGGAATGCCTTTGAACGGCTTAGGGACTTCATTTAAATCGAGGTGCTCACGAAGTCCTGCGAACAGAACGAGGGCCATTCCGTAGCCTACCGCGGTGGCGAAGGCATACACAACAGACTCGCCGAGGTTCAGCATGTGGGCCGGACCACCGAAAGCAAACTCCTTTGTGACCACGTTGAGAGCCACACCGAGAACGGCGCAGTTCGTGGTGATCAGTGGCAGGAATATTCCAAGAGCCTGATAGAGGGAGGGGCTGATCTTCTTCAGCACGATCTCGACCATCTGCACCAAAGCGGCGATCACAAGGATGAACGCGATGGTCTGCAGGAACTGGAGGTTGAAAGCCACCAGAAGGTACTGGTTGATGAGATAAGTCACCAAAGTCGCGAGGGTGATCACAAAGCACACCGCACCGGCCATACCGGTCGCCGTGGAGATCTTGTTGGAGACACCCAGGAACGGACACGTGCCCAGGAACTGGGCCAGCATGATGTTATTGACGAATATCGCCGAGATTATGATAAGGAAATATTCCATAACTTAGTTCTTTTTAGCGATTTTGTTGAACAGGACCATAAGGTAGCCGAGGGCGAGGAACGCTCCCGGAGCCATCACGAACGCGAGCATTCCGTCTCCGGAGATGAACTTGAAGCCGAAGATGGAGCCGCCGCCCAGGATCTCGCGCACGATTCCCAGAACAGTCAGCGAAAGGGTGAAGCCCAGACCTATTCCAAGTCCGTCCAGAGCGGAGTCAAGGATTCCGTTCTTGTTGGCGAAAGCCTCGGCGCGTCCGAGGACGATACAGTTCACCACGATCAGAGGGATGAACAGACCGAGGGTGGCGTACATCGCCGGTGTGTAGGCCTGCATCGCGAACTGGAGGATGGTCACGAATGTAGCGATCACCACGATATAGACAGGAATATGCACCTTGTCCGGAACCACCGGAGCGATCGCCGAGATGGCGATGTTCGAGAGCACCAGGACAAACAGGGTGGCGAGACCCATACTCAGACCGTTGATGGCCGAGGTAGTGGTCGCCAATGTAGGGCACATACCCAGAAGCAGGACAAAAGTAGGGTTTTCTTTCAGGAAACCTTTTGTGAAAATATTCAGTTTATTGCTGCTCATAGCCTATTCTCCTTTGATTGAATTGAAAGCCTTGACCGCATTGTCCACAGCCAAAGAGTAGGCTCTGGATGTGATAGTAGAGGCTGTGATCGCGTCCACATCGCCACCGTCCTTCTTGACGGTCAGGCTCTTGGACGACGGATCGAAGCCCTTGAACTGGTTCATGAACTTCTCGTCGGTGTTGCACTTGGCTCCAAGACCAGGAGTCTCATTGTGGGACAGCACGGACGTGTTGTAAACCACCCCGTCGGCGGTGATGCCGACCATCAGGACGAGCGGGCCGCCGAAACCTACGGTCGTGGATTTCACGGCGTAGGCCACAGGAGTGCCGTCAACGATGCTGACATAATATTCAGAAGCCTGTCCTCCGACTTCGACCGGCTTGGCCTCGGAGAGTTCGCCTCCCTCAGGAAGCACGGCTCCGATGGAAGCCTTGAGGATGTCGGCGTTGGCCTTTGCGATCGGCTCGGCTGTCAGAGCGTACATTCCGCCAAGAAGAGCTGAGCAGACGAGGCTGACGACTGTCAGGCAGACCACCATTGTGGTAAGATTCGATTTTACAGCCATAACCTATGCCCTCCCGTATTTTTTCTGATGGAACCACTTGTTAAGGAGCGGAACCATCGAGTTCATTATAAGAATAGCGAAGCTCATTCCTTCTGGATAAGAGCCGAAATACCTGATCATCAGGGTGATGAAACCGATTCCCACACCAAAGATGATTCCGCCCTTCGTGCTCATTGGCGAGGTCACATAGTCGGTCGCCATGAAGCAGGAACCGAGCAGCAGACCGCCGGTGAGGAGGTTGAATACAGGGTCGGTGAACTGGGTAGGATCAGCGAGCCAGAAGATGCAGGAGACAGCGGCCACGGTTCCAAGGATGGAGAGGGTGATCCACGGCTTGATGACCTTGCGGACAAGCAGATAGATGAATCCGATCAGGATCGCGACGGCGCTTGCCTCACCGGCGGATCCACCGATGTTCGCGAAGAGCATCTGTGAATATGAAAGGCCGTTCCGCGCGATTATGTCAGTGGCGGAAAGTCCTTTCATCAGCCCCTCGTTGATGATGCCGAGAGGTGTCGCTCCGGTGATCGCGTCCGCTCCGAAAAGGCCTCCCGGAATCGTCCAGTTGGTCATGTAGGTAGGGAA
>FR893149.1:33247-52059 GCA_000433355.1 Alistipes sp. CAG:435
TTATTATAGGTAGGAAACGAGATCAGCAGGAACACACGGCCGACAAGAGCCGGGTTGAAGACATTCTGTCCGAGACCGCCGAAGGTCATCTTTGCGATTCCGATGGCGACGACAGCGCCGATGAACACAACCCACCAAGGTGTCGTGGCGGGAAGGTTGAGAGCCAGCAGGATGCCGGTCACGGCCGCTGACCAGTCGCCGACGGTGGACGGTGCCTTGAGCAAATATTTAGTGATCAAATACTCCAACGCCACGCAGGAGATGACGCTGACAGCCAGAACCAGCAGTTCGGCAAGGCCGTAGAACACGACCGAGACCACAACGGCTGGGATCAAGGCGATCACGACATCCCTCATCAAGACCGGAGTTGTGGTCTTGGAATGAAGGTGCGGAGACGGTGAAACCAACAATCTTTCCATATTCTTAAACAGTTTTTGCTTTTGCGGCTTCAGCGGCGGCCTTGGCGGCTGCGGCGCGAGCCTTCATTATTCCCATAACCTGACCTCTTGCCATGCTGATGATGTCCAGCAGCGGGATGTAGGAAGGACAGGTGTAAAGACAGCATCCGCACTGGATGCAATCCTGAACAGCGTTGGCCTCAAGTTCGTCCGTGTTGCCGACCTTGGCGAGACGATAGAGCAGGAACGGCTCAAGTCCCATAGGGCAGGCGTCGGCGCATTTACCGCAGCGGATGCAGTTGCCTTCCGGATGCCTCTTGGTCTGTTCGGCGGTGAGGAAGAGCAAGGCTCCCGTTCCCTTGAGTGTGGCGGCGTCGAGATTGGCGATGGCCTTACCCATCATAGGGCCTCCGCTGATGACCTTGGCGGCGTTCTCAGGAACACCTCCGAGGTAGTCGATGATGTAGCGAAGCGGAGTGCCGACTCTGACAAGCAGGTTGGCCTGCTTAGGGAAGCACTCACCGGTCACGGTCACTGAGTTGTCAATCAACGGCTTGTTCTTCTGCACAGCGTCATAGACGGCAAGAGCCGTGGCGACGTTCTGAACGACAGCGCCCACATCGATAGGCAGTCCGCCGGACTTCACCTGACGGTGCATCACAGCGTCAATCAGCTGTTTCTCACCACCTTCCGGATATTTCTTCATCAAAGGAAGCACCACGATGCCGTCGAACTTCGAGGACTTACCCTTCAACTCCGCAAGTACTTTCTGAATATGCTCGATCGCCTCCGGCTTGTTGTCCTCTATTGCGATCGTGGCGTTTGCTACGCCAAGAGCCTGCTTGATCAGCGCGGTTCCAACAACGACCTGCTCTCCCTTCTCAAGAAGTGTACGGAAGTCGGACGTGAGGTAAGGCTCGCACTCGCAACCGTTGATTATCAGCATCTCGCACTTCTTTCCAGGAGGCGGGGTCAGTTTCACGTGGGTAGGGAAGGTCGCTCCGCCGAGTCCCACAACTCCGCCGAGACGGATCTTCTCGATGATGGCCTTGCCGTCCTCAGGAATGTCTGTCACAAGGGTCTCTGAACGGTCGATGCTCTCAAGCCACTCGTCCCCCTCCACGGCGATCTCCACATAAGTCTGTGTGTTGCCGGCGAGATCCTTGCGAGGCCCGATTGACTTCACGGTTCCGGAAACGGAAGAGTGGATGAATGCCGAAACGAATCCGCCCGGCTCGGCGATCGGCTGGCCGACCTTTACCTTGTCACCGACAGCGACAACCGGCTTCGCCGGAGCGCCGATGTGCTGGGCAAGGGAAATATACACGGTCTGAGGCAGCGGAAGAGCCTCGATGGCGCAATCGCGCGAGATCTTGGCATCGTTCGGATGCACTCCTCCGATTGAGAATGTTCTGTTAGCCATTGTTCTGTTCCTCCTTCTTTACAGCGGCGGCTGCGGCTGCAGCGGCCTCTCTTGCCTTTTTCTGACGTTCCTGGACACGGGCCTTCACGGCATCCTTGTCCAGCGGCTTAGGGAAATTAACTCCGATGATGGCGCCTGTAGGGCACATCGCCTCACACTCACGGCAAAGCTTGCACTTGGTGAAATCAATGTAGGCGACGTTGTTCTCAACGGTGATGGCATCGTGAGTACAAGTCTTCGCGCAGATTCCGCAGCCGATGCAGCCGGCCGAGCAAGCCTTCTTCACAGCTGGTCCCTTGTCCTTGTTCACGCAGGACACGTACATCCTCATTCCGCGAGGTCCCTTGGCCCTCAGCTCGATGATGGATTTAGGGCAAGCCTTCACACAGGCACCGCAGGCGGTACACTTCTCCTGGTCCACGACCGGAAGACCGGTCTCGGGATTCATGGACAAGGCTCCGAACTGACAGGCAGCCACACAGTCCCCGCAGCCGAGACATCCGAACGCGCAGCCCGTGTCCCCGGCATATAGGGCGGCCTTGACCTTGCAGGAGGTCGTGCCGTCATATTCATTAGTCCTTGGTCTGGCGGCGCAGGTGCCACCGCAGCGCACCACAGCCACCATCGGCGCCTTCTCCTTGACCTCGTAGCCAAGAATCGCGGCAACCTTCTTCATTGTCTCATTGCCTCCGACAGGACAATAGTTGTTGTCCAGATTCGGGGCCTTCACCGCAGCCTCGGCGAACGCGTGGCAGCCGGCGAAACCACAACCTCCGCAGTTCGCTCCCGGCATTGCCTTCTCAACCTCCTCAATGCGCGGGTCCTCCTCAACCTTGAACCGCTGAGCGATAAGGTAAAGAGCCAGCGCAAGCAGAAGGCCGAGGCCCGTGATGACTGCGATGGTCCAGATGATTATTGTTGTCATAAAGCCAAATAAAAGCTAATTAATTAGTTATTTCCGAATATAAAACACATACCCCTCCGCAAGATGGTTCCTGCAAAGGTAAAGTATGAGGTAATACACAGCAATGCCCCCGATCGAAACCAACCCGCTGGCCAGTTCACCGAAGCCAATATATGACAAAGATAACACTAAAATCAGTAATATCACCAAAGGAATCACATAAGAAAGCAAGACAGCCTTGAGTCCCATCTTCCTCGCGAGGCAGACCTCGACCTCCTGGCCTATTGAATATGCCTGGTCTCCATAAACCGGAACATCCACGATCTTCTTTTTGGATTCCGACGCACCGCAGAGACCGGCGGCATGACAGGCCGAGCAAGCGGATTCGGACACAATCTGAACCGAGACAGTGTCCTTTCCCACCGACACGACCTTGCCCTTATGTGAGACTTCTCCGGATGCCATTCTATTCTATCATTGAGGAAAACGGATTCTTGAGTTCAGACCAATCTCTCAGACGCCCCTGAACCTGACCGACTTTCATAGGAGCGGAGAACCAGACCGGAATCCTGTTCTCATCGTCAGAGAACCATCCGAAAAGATCGGACTCTCCCGAGAACACCTCGCCGGAGACAACCTCGAAACTGAACTTAAGACAACGGACAGTCCCGATTTCCGGGATGCGTTTGTTTTCCCTGCCGAGATATTTGAAATGCAGGGTATAGACATCATCGTCAACCGCGAATGTCATCGGATAATCCTCCCCTTCCTTAAGCTGGTCCACATCAACGTTGCGAAGGACATAGTACATCAACGGGATGTCATAGGTGCACTTGTCAAGGGGCAATGTGGCCGAGAACTCCCCCTTTCTTGAATTGCTCAAGGAAGCGCTTATGTGCTCATTGCCGGGAGTGTGCACATAAGAGTAGAGGTTCGAGCATGTGTACTTTCCCTCTCTTGCGAACCGGGTGAACTTCATCGGACGCATGCCGTCACGGGTGAACCATGAGTCAAGATCCTCCTTGACACGGAAAAACTTCTCATAGAACCTCTGCGTCTTGCCCGTCAAGGACGCATGGAAGACTTTCCGCCCGTTCAGGACGACAGTGTCAACCTTAAGAGTGGCCTGGGCCACATCCGCGTTGATAAGTCCCCATTTATAATGGATGGTGAACACCAACTTCTCGCCACCTTTGAAAGCCAGATTCTCCTCCTTGAGTATCCTGACAGGGATGCACTTCCCCTCACCGGCAGCAAAAGCCGGCACGGAAGAAAGCATGAATATGGCGGCAAAGACGCCGAAAAGTTTCGATATGCTCATCAGAATTCAGTGTTATTGTCAAACTCATTGTTCATCGCCGAGTTCATGGCGGACTCGGTGCCCCCCATCTCCTCCGCCCTGGCGGCCAGAGTGTCTCCAGGCTCGACAAAGCGGACCTGCTCGGCCTTGAAGAGCATGTCGATGTCGCACACCTCACCGTTACGGTGCTTGGCGATGATGATCTGTGTGGTTTCCTTTCCGTCAGGAGTCTCTCCAAGTCCCACATAGTCAGGACGGTGAATGAATATCACCATGTCGGCGTCCTGCTCGATGGAACCGGACTCTCGAAGGTCGCTGAGCTGCGGCTTTCCACTGCCCCCGGTCCTCTTGACCGCGTCACGGGACAACTGCGACAGGGCTATGATCGGGACATTCAACTCCTTGGCCGTAGCTTTCAAGGTCCTGGAAATTGCGGCGACTTCCTGCTCACGCATTCCCCGCAGTTCGGCCGGTCCCTGCATCAGCTGAAGGTAATCGACTATCACGAGACGGACACCCTTGGCCTTGACCAGCCTCTTGATCTTGGTCCTGAACTCCATAAGAGGGATGCTCGGTGTGTCATCTATGTACAGCGGAGCCTTTGAGAGATTCGCGAGCCTGGTCTCCAGCTGCTGCCAATCCCATGGATCCAGTTTTGCTCCACCCTTCAGCTTGTCGGCCGGAAGACCGGACTCTGTCGTCATAAGTCGCATCACGAGCTGCAGAGCCGACATTTCCAGAGAGAATACCGCCACCGGCATCTTGTAGTCAACGGCCGCGTTTCTGGCCAGGTTCAGGGCGAACGCTGTCTTTCCGACAGAAGGGCGGGCAGCCAGAATGATCAGGTCAGATTTCTGCCACCCTCTGGTGACACGGTCCAAAGACGGAAATCCTGACGGAACCCCGCTCAGACCTCCTGAAGCCTTCTGGTTCTTCTCCACCTCCTTCATCGCCTCGTTGATCACAGAGCCGATCTCCTGGATGTCGGTCTTCACACTGCTCTGGATAGCGTTATAGATCCTGGACTGGGAGTCGTCAATCAGATCTCCGACTTTCACCGAGTCGTCATAGGCATCCCTGAGGATCTCGTAGGAAGCAGTGATCAGTTCCCGCTGTATGTTCTTCTGTTTAAGGATCCTGACATAGTACTCGATGTGAGCCGCCGCGCCTACCTTTTCGGAAAGGCCGGCCAACGCGACCGGACCTCCGACGGCCTCCAGATTGCCTTTCTCACGGAGCTTCGCGCTGACCGTCACGATATCCACGGACACATGCTCGTTCACAAGTGACGTCATGGCCTCGAAAATCATCCTGTGACGGGGATCGTAAAAACATGAGACAGTCAATTCCTCAAGCGCGGTGTCCACGGATGAGGGTTCGATGAGCATAGCGCCAAGGACAGCCTCTTCGACTTCAAGAGCTTGAGGCGGTTTGTTTCCCATCTCAAGCCCAAGTGTGTCAAGATTGACTGGCCTCGCCTTCTTTTTGGTTGTTTTTCCGGGCTGGTCAGGCATATTGTCCGATGCGGTTTGTCTGTCTATTCAAAATCAGGATTGACGATGATCCTGCCGCAATGCTCGCAGATTATGAGCTTCTTGTTGGAAGCGATGTCGACAAGACGCTGAGGAGTGATGGTGTTGAAGCATCCACCGCAGGCGTCTCCGTTATAGACGGACACGACAGCGAGATGATTGTGGACGCTGGCGCGGATGCGGTCGTACGCGCTCATCGTCCTCGGATCGATCTTCTTGGCGCAATCCTCCCTGACAGAACGCAGTTTCTTCTCATCCTTGGATGTGGACTCGACAATCGTGGCAAGTTCCTCTTTCTTTGCCTTGAGGTCATCATTCCTGATGGCGATGTAGTCCTTCAAGGATTCGATGTCATCCTTCTTCTCAGCGATGGCCGCCTTGGTGTCATTGATGTTCTTTTGAGCGATCTGGCGAAGAAGTCCCTGATTCTCAATCTCTTTGTTGATAGAATCGTACTCACGGCTGTTGGAGATGTCATTCAACTGCTGCTGGTACTTTTCGATCTGGGTGTCACAATCAACGATGTTCTGCCTGTTCTCGGCGATTGTCTGGTTGTAAGCCTCGATGACAGCGACATCCTGAGTCTGACGGGCCTTCAGGTCGGCTATCTCGTTCTCAAGAGCCTCGACCTCAGACGGAAGCTCGCCGCGCATCTGCATGATCTTGTCAATCGCGGAATCCGCCTCCTGAAGCGCGTAGAGTGTCTTAAGCTTTTCCTCAACGCTGATTTCGGAGTCAGCGAAATTCTTCTGGAGGGAAACGAATGTCTCCCTCTGGTCTATTGGGGTCTCGACTTTCTTGATTTTTTTAGTTGCCATATAGCTATCTGACTAATAATAATATACCGGATTACTTGTCTCCAGCCTCACGCTGGTATAGACTGCAAAGTTAGGAAAATTTTTCCTTAACAGAGAAAATAATATTTCCACAATCTCCACTTCCCCCTCGAAATGGCCTATATCAATGACCATAAAATCCTTAGTGGTGAAGAAATGATGGTAGGAAATGTCGCCGCAAAGATAGGCTTGGGCACCGGCTTTCCTGGCGCTTTCAATCAGCGAGCCACCGGAACCACCGCACATGGCCACACGGCTCACCGGGATTTCAGGAACATGCGAGCAGCGGGCCACCTTGAGTCCGAACCGGGACTTGACATATTCAATGAACCCAACGCCATCCATCGGCTCCGGAAGATTTCCCCCCGCGCCAAGACCATACCCTCCGGGTTCTTCCTCCAACACATGAATATCCTGGAGTCCCAGCCTTCTTGCCATCGCGCCGCTGACTCCACCGAGCACCTTGTCGGCCGTGGTGTGCGCGGCATAGACAGCGATTCCGGCCGCGGCGGCCTTCAAGACTGCAAGCCCCACGGGATCCTCAGGCGAGATTTTCTTTATTCCTCCGAATATCAAGGGATGGTGGGTCACGATCATGTCAGCTCCGCGTTCCACCGCCTCGTCCACAAGGTCCGCCGTGCAGTCAAACCCGAGAAGGACTCCATGGACTTCCTGTTCCGGAGAGCCGATGACGAGACCGCTGTTGTCCCAACTTTCCTGAATGGACAACGGCGCGAAGTCCTCAATTACCGAAATGACCTCCTTTACCTTCATATTCATAGGGATTTCTTTACTTCCACAAGCTGCCTGCGGATCTCCTTCAAGCTGTCCAACGCCTTGACACGGCCATCCACTTTTTTCCGGTCGGCGGCCATTTTTTTCGCCGCCCCCTCAAGTGTCAGCCCTTGCTCCTTCACAAGAAGATGTATCTGTTTCAGGCACTCAAGATCCTCCGCCGTGAAAAGACGATTCCCTTTGGCGTTTCTCTTCGGCTTGATGTATCTGGGAAACGAATTCGACCAGAACCTCACCAGAGAAGTGCTCTCTCCCAGAATCTCGGCGGTCTCGCCGATGGTATAATACAATTTATCCATATTCATAAATTTAATCAATCCATTGATTGTCCGGTGTTGACGGACATGAAAAGCATCCCAATATAGTCATCCGGGCTGACAGAGGCGAACAGGTAATTCAACGGATCCAACCGCAAGGTATCCTTGAGAACCTCGTAATGAAGATGCGGTGCGAACGAGTTTCCGGACATCCCGACCTGGCCGATATTCTGTCCCCGCGCCAGTTTCTGTCCTTTGGTGACACGGGTGTTCTCAAGGTGGGCATAACGTGTAAGATAGCCGTTTCCGTGGTCGATCGTAACCACGTTCCCGAGACCTTTTGTGGAATGCGTGACCTCTTTGACAACCCCATCGGCGGCGGCGACCACGGACTCTCCCTGCTGTGAGATCAGATCCAGTCCGCCATGGAAAACCTTCACCTTATAAAAAGGATTGATCCTGTCACCGACAGACGCTCCCGTCCTTGCGTAAGAGAATCCAGCCAAAGGATTGGTCATAGGCGGAAGGTCAGCCTTACGGTCAGAAAGGGCCTCCATGACCCGTCTGAAATTAGCTTCCACCCTGTCCGAAATCCTTGACAACGTGTCCAGTCTCACCCTGGAATATTCAACAATCAGCCCGTCAGGTATCGTGTCCACGTCGGACAGCAGGCCGTCCGAATAAATGCTTCCGAGATCCGGCGCGTCGGAATTGAACAACCTATGATAAATCTCGTTGTCCTTGACACGCAGCCCGTCCAGGACATCACCGACAAGTTCCTCCCGGGCGGAGAGGCTCTTGTACATCTGACGGTACATCTGGTTCTCCCTCTTGAGTTTACGCTCGGAATCAGTGTTGATCACAAAAGAGAACACTACATAATAGACAACCGCCAGCGACGCGGTCACAAGGAAATACTTCACCGCCTTGCCCAAGACCGTCCACACTGAGTGTGTGACCTTGCGGAACTCCATCCGCGTCTTGTCAAACTCATACTTCGCTCCCATATTCCTACCCCTCTTCTAACGACGTCTGACACTGAACCCTCGGCGCGCGGCGGAAGACGGCTTCCCTGACTCATTCTCCCTCATCCGCACCATCGCTGAATATTCCTGCTCGGACATCGACAGGTCCAGATAGTTCGCCGGGTTGACTTTCTGCCCTTTATAGACGACCTCGTAGTGGAGGTGCGGGCCGCTTGACCGTCCGGACTTACCGCTCTCGGCGATGCAATCCCCCCTCTTGACCTTCATGCCCTCGATCACCTTGACGGAATTGAGATGAGCATAAATCGTCTTGTAGCCGAATCCATGATCGATCGTGATGGAGTTGCCGTAGCCGAAGAACTCGAACTTCACGGCTTCCACAACCCCGTCACCCGTAGCATAGACCGGATTGCCGATCTTCATCGCGAAATCAAGTCCTGTGTGCATCCTGACGCCCCCTGTGAACGGGTCCGACCTGTAACCGAACTGGCTGGAAAGCCTGTACTTGGACGGATCAGGGACAATCGGAGGGATCGCCGGAATGCATGAGGCCATGTCTCCGGCCGTCTTTGAGACAGCGGCCACCTCATCAAATGACTTGCTCTGGACGTAGGTTCTTCTGGTCAGCCTGTCAATCCTAAGGGCCGTGTTCTTCAGCCTGTCATCCGGTTCAAGACCGTTCAGGAACGAGTACCGGTCCACACCGCCTATTCCCGCGTCACGGACCCCGGCGGGAATCTCATTCATTCCGAATATGGATCTGTAGATGTCATCATCCCTCACCTTCAAAGCCTCCAGAGCCTCCTCGTAACGGTCCAGTTTGGTGTTCATGAGATCGACCTTGGCGTCCCAACGGGCATGCTCCGCTTTCAGAAACGCCGTCTTAGGCAGATCATAGCCAAGGACCGAAGTGAACAGCCAGAGATAGAGGACCGCCATCGCCACACTGCCGGCGAACAGCAGCAACCCCTTGAAGACTTTCGACTTCAAGGACACCTCCTTTATCTCATATAACAAGGTCTCCGGATTGAGAATATACTTTCCCATAACTTACAAATATACCCTTTTTTGCGATATATCCCGAAAAATGTTATAATTTTGCCAATTCCGTGCCTTTTTGAAAGAAAATTCCGGGAGGAAACGGGAATATATTCACGAATTAATTGATTTTTAGATATGTACACCGCTAAAGAGATTCGACAGCAATTTTTGGACTTCTTCGCATCCAAGGGACACACGATTGTGCCGTCCGCCCCGATGGTGATCAAGAACGACCCGACGTTGATGTTCACGAACGCCGGAATGAACCAGTTCAAGGACATATTCCTCGGCAACTCAGTGCCTAAGATGAAAAGGGCGACCGATTCGCAGAAATGTCTGAGAGTCAGCGGAAAGCACAACGACCTTGAGGCCGTGGGGCATGACGGAAGGCATCACACGATGTTCGAGATGCTGGGCAACTGGAGCTTCGGGGACTATTTCAAGGCCGAGGCTATCAGCTGGGCCTGGGAACTGCTGACCGAGGTCTATAAGATCGACAAGTCAAAGCTCTACGCGACTGTGTTCGAGGGCTCCGCGGAAGACGGGACCGCTCTTGACGAGGAGGCAAGGCAGGCGTGGATGAAGCTGATGCCTGCGGACCACATCATCCTTGGCAACAAGCACGACAACTTCTGGGAGATGGGTGACACGGGTCCTTGCGGACCTTGCAGCGAGATCCACATCGACCTGCGTCCGGACGAGGAGATCGCCAAGATTCCTGGAAAGGATCTCGTGAACACCGACAACGACCAGGTCATCGAGATCTGGAACCTCGTGTTCATGCAGTACAACCGCAAGGCTGACGGATCCCTTGAACCGCTCCCGGCCAAGAACATCGACACAGGAATGGGCTTCGAGAGGCTCTGTATGGTGCTTCAGGGCAAGACCAGCAACTACGACACTGATGTGTTCTCCGGAATGATCCATAAGATCGAGGAACTTTCCGGCCACAGATACCACGAGAGCGAGAAGACGGAGGTGGCTATGAGAGTCATCGCCGACCACATCAGGGCCATCGCTTTCTCCATCGCCGACGGCCAGCTGCCGTCCAATGTCAAGGCCGGCTATGTGATCCGAAGGATCCTGCGCCGCGCCGTGCGCTACGGCTACACGTTCCTCGGATTCGACGAGCCGTTCCTCTGCTCGCTGGTTCCTCAGCTTGTGGCGGATATGGGAGAGGCCTATCCTGAGATCGCCAAACAGCAGAAGCTGATCGAGAGCGTGATCCGTGAGGAGGAGATGTCCTTCCTGAGGACTCTCGACCGCGGAATCAGACTTATGGACGACTACATCGCCAAGAACACCGCCACGAAGACAATCCCTGGAGAGGACGCTTTCATCCTCTACGACACCTACGGATTCCCGATCGACCTGACCGAGCTGATCGCCTCGGAGAAAGGCTACACGGTTGATATGGAGGGATTCGGCAAGGAGCTCCAGAAGCAGAAGGACAGGGCGCGCAACGCCACGGCCAACGAGTTCGGGGACTGGACTATCTACAACGACGGTGAGGAAGAGGCATTCCTCGGCTACGACAACTTCGAGCTTGATGGCGTGAAGCTTCTCAAGCAGCGCACCGTGAAGCAGAAGAACAAGACTATGTTCCAGCTGGTCTTCGACCGCACACCGTTCTACGCAGAGATGGGCGGACAGGTCGGCGACACCGGAGTCATCGTCTCAGAGAGCGGCGAGGAAGTCAAGATCCTCAACACAATCAAAGAGAACAACCTTACGATCCACATCGCCGAGAGGATTCCGGCGGACTGCGAGGAAACCTTCACCCTGAAGGTTGACGTGGAGCGCAGACTTAAGATCACAGCCAACCACACGGCGACCCACCTTCTGGATTTCGCTCTTCGTGAAGCGCTCGGCACACACATCGAGCAGAAGGGATCGTTCGTCGGCCCGGACTATTTCCGTTTCGACTTCTCACACTTCGCCAAGGTTACCGACGAGGAACTCAGGCAAGTTGAGCACAGGGTCAACCAGCTCATCCGCGCGGACTACCCTCTGGAGGAAAAGAGGGACGCAACGATGGACGAGGCCACGGCGATGGGAGCCATCGCTCTCTTCGGCGAGAAATACGGTGACAAGGTGCGTGTCATCAAGTTCGGTGACTCCATCGAGCTCTGCGGCGGAACCCACGCCAAATCAACCGGCAGAATCGGTTTCTTCAAGATCGTCTCAGAATCCGCCATCGCCGCCGGCGTGCGCAGGATCGAGGCTGTGACCGGAGAGGCCGCGGAGAACATCCTCGACACCCTCACCGACACCCTCAAGGGCATCCGCACGATGTTCAACAATGCTCCTGACGTGGCCGCCGCCGTGGCAAAGCTCATAAGCGAAAACTCAGACGCGAAGAAGAAGATCGAGGAATATGCCAAAGAGAAGGCCGCCTCGTTCGCCAAAGTGATTTCCGGGAACGCAGAAGAGATCAATGGAATAAAAGTTGTTAAGTTCAGCAGGGATGTCGATCCGGCAATGTTCAGGGAAGCGGCCTCGATTCTCCAGAAGGAGGTGGAGAATTTCGCCCTTGCCGCGGCATTCAGCCACGACGGCAAACCACAACTTGCCCTGATGTACTCCAACGACCTTGTGGCTGCGGGTCACAACGCCGCGAAGGACATCCGTGAGGCAGCCAAGTTCATCCAGGGCGGTGGCGGCGGACAGCCTGTTCTCGCCACGGCGGGAGGAAGGAATATCGACGGACTCCAGGCCGCGCTGGACAAGATGGTGGAGATCATCACGGCATAGACACGGGCATATTCATTGGTATATTCATAAAACAAAGCTTCGGGGATGAAGAAGATTGACAGATTCATACTGACCTCATTCATAGGACCATTCTTTATGATCCTGCTTGTGGTCATCTTCATCCTTATGATGCAGTTCCTGTGGGTTTACATCGACGAGCTGGTCGGTAAGGGCCTGAGCCTCGGCATCGTGGCGGAGTTCCTCTTCTGGGGAAGCTGCACCGTGCTGCCGCTGGCGCTGCCGCTGGCCACACTGCTCGCCTCGATGATGACCATCGGGAATATGGGCGAGAACAACGAGCTCATCGCCCTGAAAGCGGCCGGAGTGTCGGTTCTCAGGGTGATGCTGCCGATTCTCATCGCCTCGTTCTTCATCAGCATCGGCACTTTCTTCGTCATCAACAACCTTGTACCGGTCTCCTACAACGAGATCTTCACGCTGAGGGATGACATCGGCAAGACCAAGGAAGAGATCAAGATCCCTTCCGGAACATTCTACGATGGAGTCGAGGGATATGTCCTCCGGGTCGGAAGCCGCAACGACAAGACCGGGATGATGAAAGATGTGATGCTCTACGACCATCACGGGAAGGGCAACACACGTCTTACGTTGGCCGATTCGGCGATAATGAAGATGTCCAAGGACAAGTCCTACCTGACATTCCGGATGTACAACGGCACCAACTATCAGGAGACCAACGAGAAGAACTACCGAGACACCTCCCTGCAACTGCAAAAGATAGACTTCAGCAGACAGGAAATGGTCATAGCGCTTCATAACTATGCGTTCCAGAAGTCGGACAGCGCAAGGTACGGGGATCAGGTCAAGGCTCTGCCGCTGGAGAAACTCAGGACGCAGAGGGACTCGCTCATGGCTATGAGGGACAGCGCGAAAGCGCAACAGATCTTCAGCACGGCGGCTTCCTACATCTTCACACAGAACAAGCAGCTTGACACATCATCGTGCGGAATCACCAGGAATTTCAGCGACCCGGAGTTCCTGAGTTTCAAAGACGAAAAGGCGACGGCACAGGCGCTTGAGAAAGCGGCGGACAACGCCAGGCAGCTCAGGTCAAACCTGGAAAGCTATGAATTCGGTGCGTTTGACTACACAGTCCGTCTGCGTTGGACAGCCCTTGAATTCCAGAGACGCTATGGTCAGGCTCTGGCATGCTTCATCATGTTCTTCATCGGAGCCCCTCTCGGAGCGTTGATAAGAAAAGGAGGAATCGGAGTCTCCGCGATCGTCTCGCTACTGTTCTTCGTCCTCTACTGGATCGTGGACATCACCGGAGTCAAGCTGGCGAGGGACGGAAGCATCAGCACGGCCACGGGAGCCTTCGCGTCCGCGTTGATTCTGTTGCCTATCGGGTTGTTCCTGACATGGAAAGCCATCCACGACACGGACATCTCAAACATGGACAGCATAAAGAATTGGTGGAGAAAAGCTAAGAGTATGTTGGCAGGAATATTCAAGAAGACGAGAATCGTCTATATGGGCACACCGGATTTCGCGGTGGCACCACTTCAGGCACTCCTGGAGCGGAAATACAATATTGTAGGTGTGGTCACAGTGGCTGACAAGCCGAGTGGCCGGGGACAGAAAGTCAACGAAAGCGCGGTCAAGAAGTTCGCTGTCGAGCACGGTATTCCGGTTCTGCAGCCTGTGAAACTGAAGGATCCGGAGTTCCTGAAGCAGCTCAAGGCCATGAAGGCCGATCTCTTCATCGTGGTGGCTTTCAGGATGTTGCCGGAAGAGGTATGGGGAATGCCTAAGCTTGGCACGTTCAATCTGCACGCGGCGCTTCTGCCACAGTACCGTGGAGCGGCTCCTATCAACTGGGCCGTGATCAACGGAGAGACCAGAACCGGCGCGACGACGTTCATGATCGACAAGGACATTGACACGGGAGGGATCATCCTGCGTCAGGGTATCAATATTTCAGACACCGACACCGCCGGGGATGTGCACGACAAACTGATGGAGATCGGCGCGGAATTGGTTGTACAGACGACTCAGGGCATAATCGAGCGCAATGTGGACACGCGTGTCCAGAGAAGTTTCATACAGGGTTCCGAGGTATTGAAGCCGGCACCGAAGCTTTCGCGCGAGTTGTGTCACATTGACTGGAACGATTCCACCAAACAGATCTACAATCTCATACGTGGTTTGAGTCCTTATCCGGCAGCGTTCACCGAACTCGTCAAGGAAGGTAGCGCTCCGGCCCAGTTGAAGATCTTCACGGCCGAAAAGGTCGATGAGCCTGACGAAGGAACCATTCCGGGCCGAATCCTCACCGACGGCAAGACCTACCTCCACATCACCACCGCCGACGGAGCCATCTCCCTGAAGGACGTGCAGATAGCCGGCAAGAAGCGGATGGACATCAAGGCCTTCCTCTCCGGATTCCGCGAGCCGGAACTCTACACCACTACCGCCGGCACCTCCAAGGCCGAAATCGCCAAAACAAAGGCATAATGGAAGCGGTCATCCTCGAATGCGGCGACTTTCCTAAAAAGGAATATCCCCGCGAGCTTCTCCGCCGGGCGGATGTGATAATCTGCTGCGACAGGGCGTTGGACACGTTTCTCCGGCACCGGGACAAGATATTCAAAGACCTCAGGGATCCGGATGCCATCATCGGGGATATGGATTCCATCTCGCCGAAGCATCTCAAGGAATATTCCCGCATCGCCATAAGAGAAGAAGAGCAGGAGACAAACGACCAGACCAAGGCGTTCCGCTACCTGCTGGAGCATTGGCCGGAAGTCAAGACCGTGCACATTCTCGGTGCTACAGGCAAGCGTGAGGCCCACACCCTCGGCAACCTTGGACAGATTATGGAATATGCCCGGCTTTACGGAGCCAGCGGTAATCCTGATGAAGACAGAATATATGTCGATGCGGTGTCCGACTATTCAACGGCTTTCGCATTGACGGACTCCTGCGAGCTTTTCGTCGGCGAAGGCAGGGCCGTGTCCATATTCAGCCCTGATAATTCTTTGAATATCAAGTCCGAGGGATTGGTATGGCAGACCAGTGGAGTGGTTTTCGACAACTGGTGGCAGGCAACCCTCAACCGGGCTTCGGCCGATGTTGTCAAGCTGACGTTCTCGCACAAGTCAATGGCGTTGGTGATTCTGGATTAATATCATTTCAGGATTTTTCTTTATCTTTACGTAACATTTTGGCTTACAAACACTATGCTCCGAAAAATTAGAATCACTCTGGCAGCGATCTGCTTCGTTGCAATCACGCTGCTGTTTCTGGACTTCACCGGAACACTTCATCTTTGGTTCGGATGGCTCGCCAAAATCCAGTTCCTACCGGCTGTTCTGGCCCTCAACTTCGTTGTCATCGCCATTCTGCTGGTACTGACACTGCTTTTCGGCAGAATCTACTGCTCGGTGATATGCCCGTTAGGTATATTCCAGGACTGCGTGTCCAACCTCAGTTCCAGGAGAAAAGGCAAGAAGGCAAGGTTCTCATATTCAAAGGAAATCAAATGGTTGCGCTACGGTGTGTTGGTGCTGTTCGTGATCGCGCTGGTCGCCGGGCTCAATGCTCTTGTGGCGCTTCTGGCTCCATACAGCGCTTACGGTAGAATGGTGCAGAGTCTGCTCGCGCCGGTTTGGCAGTGGGGCAACAACCTGCTCGCCTGGATCGCCGAGAGGCAGGATAGTTATGCGTTTGTGACAAAGGATGTTTGGCTGAAGAGTCTGCCGACTTTGATCGTGGCGGCGGTGACATTTGTTGTCGTGGTGGTCCTCGCCTGGAGGAACGGCAGAACCTATTGCAACACAATCTGTCCGGTGGGAACCACGCTGAGTTTCTTCTCGCGGTTCGCTATGTTCCGTCCGGTGATCGACAAGTCAAAGTGCAAGAGCTGCCACGCCTGCGAAAGGAAGTGCAAGGCGGCCTGCATTGATGTTGACAACCATAAGATTGACTATAGCAGATGTGTCGATTGCTTTGACTGCATTGATTCTTGCCGGCTCGGAGCGCTCAAGTACCGGTTCGCCTGGGGAAGAGGGGTTGGTTCGGGCTCCACGGGAGCAAAAACGCCACAAAACGCGCCTGTCGGGAGTAAAATGACCTCCGACGGGAGCAAAAACGGCCAAAATCGCTCCTCAGCAGCTCCGACTCCGGTCGCTGAGCCTGTGGTTCGACAGGGCTCACCAACCGTTTCTTGCATTCGCAGCACTTGCCACAAGGTCGCTGAGCCTGTGGTTCGACAGGGCTCACCAACCGCCGAAGTAACCGACAACGGCAAAGGTGTCTCAACAATTGATGCGACATCTCCGGTCGCTGAGCCTATCGAAGCGACCGACAAAGGAAGAAGAGCCTTCTTGGTAGGCGGTGCCGCTGTCATCGGAGGATCACTCTTGTCTTCCATTCCGATGAGGGCCGAAGAAGAGGAGATCAAGGACAAGAAGCGAGATGGAGGATTCGCCGAGGTGCTTCCAAAGAAAGCCCCGAACAGAAAAACGCCTGTTACTCCATTCGGTTCCGAGAGCGTGGAGAAGTTCTATAAGCACTGTACGGCCTGCCAGCTCTGCGTGACCGTCTGCCCGAACAATGTTCTCAGACCATCCTCCAGACTTGAGCACCTGATGCAGCCAGAGATGTCTTTTGAGAAAGGCTACTGCCGTCCGGAATGCGTGAAATGCTCCGAGGTCTGCCCTGCTGGAGCCATCCTTAAGATCACTCCTGAGGAGAAAACCGAATGGAAGGTCGGCACTGCCGGCGTGGACTATGACCTCTGTGTCGTGAACCGTGACGGGGTCAGCTGCGGAAACTGTGCCCGCCACTGCCCTGTCGGAGCGATCAGGATGGTCAGGAAGAATCCTGATGACGAGAAGAGCCCAAGGATCCCTTCGGTCAACGAGGAGAAGTGCATCGGCTGCGGAGCGTGCGAGAATCTCTGCCCGTCCCGCCCGATAAGCGCCATCACCGTCAATGGGTACAGTGTTCATCATAATGTGTAACCGGTCTTTGAGACAAGCCTTCTGAAGGGACATGTTCAGAAAAAGCGGTCTCAAAAAATTCCATGAATATGAAAGAGAATATTAACAGAAGAGAATTTCTCAAACAAGCCGGTGCCGGGACAGCGGCCGTGGGAGCCGTGGCTCTTGCCGGAGCGTGCGCCCCTAAGAAGACAGCCGAGGCCATCCTTGACGATGGTTCCAGTGAAGATGTGCTGGAGAACGGTAAGATGGAGATGCGTGAGAATCCGGGCAACGGGGACATGGTTTCCCTGCTGGGTTACGGATGTATGCGCTTCACGATGAAGAAGGACGAGAGTGGGAAGGATATAGTGGATCAGGAGAACGCCAACAAACTGATTGACTACGCCTTGGCTCACGGAGTCAACTACTACGACACATCTCCGGTCTATCTCCAGGGACTTTCCGAGGAGGCTGTAGGCAATGCACTCAGCAGACATCCAAGGAACTCCTACTACATCGCCACGAAGCTGTCCAACTTCAGTGATCATTCCAAAGCGGCATCCCTGAAACTGTACAACGACTCGTTCAGGTACCTCCAGACAGACTATCTGGACTACTACCTGCTTCACTCTCTCGGCCGTGGAGGCCTGGAGGCTTTCGATGACAGGTTCGTGAACAACGGAATGATGGATCTGCTTCAGGCAGACCGAGAGAAAGGCAAGATACGTCAACTCGGACTTTCATTCCACGGAAACCAACAGCAGTTCGACGAGCTACTGAAACTGCACGACAAGTACCACTGGGATTTCGTGCAGATCCAGATGAACTATTTCGACTGGAAACACGCTGACGGCCAGCGCAATGTCAACGCCGAGTACCTGTACGACGAGCTGGACAAGAGGGAGATTCCGATCGTGATTATGGAGCCTCTCCAAGGTGGCCGTCTGGCCAATCCGGCGGAAAGTGTCGTGAACAGGCTAAAGGAGCGTGATCCGAAAGCCTCACTCGCTTCGTGGGCGTTCAGATTCGTGGGTTCGTACCCGAGAATCCTGACGGTGCTGAGCGGAATGGTCTATCAGGAACATCTTGAGGATAACCTGCGCACATTCAAGGACTTCAAGTACTTGACCGACGAGGAGAAAGAGTTCCTCGGCACCGAGATCGCCGGCATAATGGCCAGCTTCCCGACCATCAACTGCAACGACTGCAAGTACTGTATGCCTTGCCCTTACGGAGTCGATATTCCGGGAATATTCAAGCACTACAACGAATGCGTCAACGAGGGCGAGATCGCCCAGAGCACCGAGCAGGAGAATTACCGCAAGCTGCGCCGGGCCTATCTCGTGAGCTACGACCGGGCCATCCCGTCCGTCCGCCAGGCCAACCACTGCATCGGTTGCAAACAGTGCATCGAGCATTGCCCTCAAAGCATCTCCATTCCTCGTGAGCTCCGCCGCATCGAGGCCTACGTCGAGAAGTTGAAAAGGAACACATTGTAATTCGTGAGGCTTGCCAGGCCATAGATCCAACGACCGAGTCGTTTCAGAAGAGGAAGAATGAAAGGTGGGACATCACTTCCTCATTCACAAGGGGTTACGGATTCGTTCCGGGCGGTTTAGGAGGGCAGCATTCCAAAA
>FR893150.1 GCA_000433355.1 Alistipes sp. CAG:435
TGGACGAGGGCAATGCAAAACCGAAACAAGGTGTGTTCTACAATGGGCAAGTTTATGATGCCTATACTTTCGTGTCCGACTTGATTAAGAATGCGAAGAAACGTATTGTCCTTATCGACAATTATGTTGACGAGACTGTACTGACATTGCTCGATAAAAGAGAAAACGATGTGTCTGCCGTAATCTATACTCAACAAATAAGCCATCAGTTCCAACTCGACATAGACCGTCATAATGCTCAATATGCACCGATTGATGTTGAAACATTCCGTTTATCACATGACCGCTTCCTTTGTATAGACGATGATGTATATCACATAGGTGCATCCATTAAGGACTTAGGCAAAAAGTGGTTTGGTTTCTCTAAGATGGAGATACTTACACCAGATGAATTGGTAGAACGAATCAATAGAGGATAATACATACGAAAATTTCAAGAAAAAGAACTTAGTAAATGTTAAAAAATAATTTGGATTTGTCGCTATTTCTATAGCAGTGGTGTCATATAGATCGGAAGGAACACATATCCGTTTTCTTCTTTGTAATCCTGGGTATAAATTACGTAAGGAACATGAAGTTGTTTTTTGAACTTTTCACGGAATTTTGACAAGGATGAGAAGCTGGAATACTTGCCAGATTTCACCTCAACCGGGCAAATGTTATGGGCGTTTGTCAATGTCGGATTTTCTACAAGGAAGTCAACCTCCATCCTGTCCTCAGAGACCGTTGAATAATTGCTATAGAAATACAAAGAGTGACCGCTTGCAACAAACATCTGGGCGACAATGTTTTCCATGAGCATCCCTTCGTTGATTTCCAACTTGCCAAGAAGAAGTTCCTGATACAGCTCCTCGCCTTGGATAGTCTTCTCATCGAACGCGTGAGAAATCAGGAGCCCAGTGTCTCCCATATAACATTTGAAAGTCCGGTCATCTCGTTTCAGTCTCATGCCTACCTGAGGTTCCGTAACACCATTGCAGATATTCACAAAACGAGCGTCCTTCAGCCAAAGGAACGATGACTCATAGCTTCTGTATCTCGCGCCTTCACCCAAACTTGCAAGGCGGAACTTCTTCTCATGTTTCTGAAGCTCGCCCGGTATCTGATCCCACACCGCCTTAACCTTTTCCGTGTACCCATTGACGTGCTTGTCAATGCTACGACGGTACAATGCCAGAATATCCCGCTTCACCGTGTCTACTTTACGGAATATCCCCGTTTCAACAAATTCTTTAACCGCCTGCGGCATTCCTCCGACAATCAGATACTGCCGGAACAGGGTCATCGCCTTACGGTGCATCGGGCCAAGCTGACATCGATTCTCAAAACACGTCTTGACGAACGGCATGGTCATCTCATCGCCCAACGCCCATAAAAACTCCTCAAAATCCATAGGGTACATTTGAAGAGGTCTCTCCTCGGAAGGCAAAAGAATATCCTCGGTGTTCTCATTGATGCTTACCAATGACCCGGTCTCTATGTAATCATACCTTCCGTCCGCTACAAGATGCTTGATGGCCTGACGCGCCATTGGATATTTCTGAACCTCATCGAAAATAATCAATGACTCTCTCTCGTACAGCTGGACACCAGCGACATTCTGCAAAAAGATAAGAAATGTGTCAGTTTCATTCAGATACTCATCAAAAACTTCCTTCATCGCTTTACCGATGTGCGCGAAGTCCACAAGAATATATGACTTGTACTCATTCTTGGCGAACTCCTCCACTATGAAGCTCTTTCCCACCCGCCTTGCTCCTTCCACGAGGAGGGCGACCTTGCCTTTCTCCTCGTTTTTCCATCTCAAAAGGGAATTATATATTTTCCTTTTCATAAATCACTGTTTTTCAAAGACAAATATAACACCTCTGCACCGAACAAACAAATTTAATCACCACATTATGCACCAAAACGAGATTTTTGAGATAGCATTATCGCACCAAACAAACAAATTTAATATTAATCTTGACCTTCCCTGGAAAAGGTTGACACTTTTGGGGATGAACCGCGCGAGTGTGATAGAAATGAAAGTGTGGCCGAATGACAATCCGGTCACACTTTCATGCTTTGTCTCACGTCGCTTCGACAGACCCGGCGACAGGACGGGAACTACTTCTCCTGCTGCGGACGGAGATCCAGACTGAGCTCGTCGAGCTGGGTCTGGTCGATCTTGGACGGAGCGTCGATCATCACGTCACGGCCCTGGTTGTTCTTCGGGAAGGCGATGAAGTCACGGATGGACTCCTTGCCGGCGAACAGTGTGCAGACACGGTCGAAACCAAATGCCAGACCTCCGTGAGGCGGAGCACCGTACTGGAAGGCGTGGATGATGAATCCGAACTTATATTCAGCCTCCTCAGGACCGATGCCCAGAACCTCGAACATTCTCTTCTGAACCTCCGCATCATGGATTCGGATGGAACCGCCACCGAGTTCTGTGCCGTTCAGCACGAAGTCGTAGGCATTGGCGCAAACCCTTTCGAGATCCTCTTTCTTGTCGCTGTAGAACAGGTTCATGTGCTCAGGCTTCGGTGCGGTGAACGGGTGGTGCATCGCGTAGAATCGTCCGTCCTCCTCGCTCCACTCAAGAAGCGGGAAGTCCACGATCCAAAGCGGCGCGAAGACCTTAGGGTCACGAAGGCCGAGCCTGTTGCCCATCTCGATACGCAGAACGCCAAGCATTGTCTGCACCTTGCGGTTGCTGTCACCTGACATCACGAACACGATGTCACCGGTCTTGGCCTCAACGGCCTCGGCGATGACTTTCAACTCGTTAGGTGAGTAGAACTTGTCGATCGAGGACTTGACGGAGCCGTCGGCGTTGAGCTTTATGTAAATCAAGCCCTTGGCACCGACCTGAGGTCTCTTGACCCACTCGGTCAGCTCATCGATCTGCTTGCGGGTGTATTCAGCGCCGCCCGGAACCGCGATGGCTCCGACGTAGGCAGCGTCCTCAAGAACGGAGAAGCCTTTGCCTTTCACCTTGTCTGTAATCTCGTGAATGGTCATTCCGAAACGGACATCCGGCTTGTCGGAGCCGTATTTGTCCATCGCGTCGTACCAGCTCATACGAGGCATAGGGTCAGGAATATCAACCCCGAGGACATTCTTGAACATCGTCCTCATCATTCCCTCGAACATATTCAGGACATCCTCCTGCTCGACGAAGGACATCTCACAGTCGATCTGGGTGAACTCCGGCTGACGATCGGCGCGCAGATCCTCGTCACGGAAGCAGCGGACGATCTGGAAATAGCGGTCGTAGCCGGCCACCATCAGCAGCTGCTTGAAGGTCTGAGGAGACTGCGGAAGGGCGTAGAACTGTCCCGGATTCATCCTGGATGGCACGACAAAGTCGCGGGCTCCCTCCGGAGTGGACTTGATCAGGTACGGAGTCTCGATCTCCATGAAGTTGTGTGCATCGAGGTAGTTGCGCACCTCGTGGGCAAGCCTGTGCCTCAGGGCCAGCGCCTTCTGGAGAGGATTCCTTCTCAGGTCAAGGTAACGGAACTTGGCGCGGAGATCCTCGCCGCCGTCGCTCTCGTCCTCGATGGTGAACGGAGGCACCGCGGACTTGTTGAGGATGTTTATCGCCTCAAGCCGGATCTCGATGTCGCCTGTACCCATCTTAGGGTTCTTGCTCTGACGCTCGACTACCTCACCGGTGGCCTGGATGACATATTCACGGCCCAAAGAGGTCGCGGTCTCCACCAAAGCTGCGTCTGCGTCCGCCTCAAGCACGAGCTGCGTGATGCCATAGCGGTCACGCAAGTCAATGAAAGTCATTCCGCCGAGCTTCCTGGACCTCTGCACCCAACCGGCAAGGGTCACCTTCTGCCCGACATTCTCAATGCGGAGTTCCCCGCATGTGTGTGTTCTGTACATATTGATATGTTTTGAATATTCCTACTTACGCGGTCTGCATCTCTCTCGCGGACCTGCAACTTGCAAAGTTAGCAAATTCTCCCCAAGAATGATTGAATATGTCTGATTTTCATTCAGCCCACATTCTGGCACCATAGACTACCCTCTTTCCTTCGTGGAGGGCAAAGCCTTTGTTATCAAGACAGAACACAGAGTTGCTCCACGCCTGATGAGGGAGGAACAGCATCTATTAAATTATTAATATTCAATATATTGCCCTCCATGGTATTTTCTACAGGCCTCTGAACGGAGGCCTCATTTCATTCCAAGGCACACTAAAGGTCAGGAATACTAATAGGTGTGAAGGCTGAAGCCTTGGGCGGAGGGGAGGTAGTTTACGCCCCACCAGCACATCTGGAGGAGAAGGAAGGAGAATATCAGGAGGAAAAGGGTGCGATGGAGAGCTTTGTTGGAGTGTGATGCCACTTCAATGGCTGGCGAGTTCTGTCGAGCTATGGCCTCTGAGCCTGCCGAAGTGACCGAAGATAAAGCAGAGCCTTGGCGGAGATGCATGTACAGAAGATAGCTGAGCCAGGTGGCGGCGGCCCAGGTTTCCTTAGGATCCCAGGTCCAGTAGTCACCCCAGGCCTGTTTGGCCCAGAGGGCGCCCATCACTATGCCCATTGTGATGAATCCCCAGCCCATGCGCACCAGGGTGTCGCAGAGGCGCAGGTCGCCTTGAAGGGACGGTGACAGGGGACTTGCGGCCGCATCGACAGTGGCAGGAGTTGTTGACCCCGGGGCCGGAGCGGATCCCGCGGCTGAACGGCGGGTCAGCCAGAGAATACGGATGGCGAGGATGGTGGCGATGCCCATCACGGCGTAGGAAAACATATAGACGATGACGTGCGGGACGAACCACGGGCTGCGGAGAGCCGGCATAAGTTCTTCAGTGTGAATCTCTGGCTTGAATATGTTGATGCCGGCGAACATCACGGCCATCAGGCATCCGAACGGAAGTACCCAGCGGTAACGCCAACGAAGATACACCACGAGCCCGATCAGCGAAAGGAACAGGCTGAACCAAAGGCGGGTCTCCCCCATAGTGCGGAGAGGCGGACGCCCAAGCGAAATCCAGACCCCGACAATGAATGTCATGAATATGGCAGAGCCGCATCCGGCCAGAACGGCTGCCGGGAGCCTACGTTTGGAAATCACGGAGACAATCGCTCCTGAAATCCAGAACAGTGACGCTGCCAAGGCGAACCAGACAAACGAATCCCAACTCATAACCGTTCCTCCTTTTCCTTGAAAGTTTCACATCCTAAGGGAGCGGCGCCATCTTGTAGTTTTACAGGCAATGGTCCTTTCTTTCCAAAAGACGGTTTGAAGCCAGCAAAGAACACCATCGCCGCGGCTGAGACAAGCAGCAGCCACAATGCAATGCGGAAAACCTCCGACAAAGGCGAACAGACACACTTGAATATGCTTGCGAACTCTCCTCGTTCCGTGTCCGACAGGTAGTCCGACTGGTAAATCCACCACGAACCGACCTTTGCAGGGTGGTTCACAGCGATTTTGATCTCTGATGAGCGGCCGTCAGGAAGGGTCAAGGTGACCTCGGAAGAATATTCATAAACAGAGAAATCCCTGAGTGTCAACTCGAAAGGGAGTTTGACATATTCATAAGTGACTTCGTTCCGCGCTTGATGGTCCGGGACATTCGGCATCGCGATCATAACCGTCCGGACGGTGCCGCCGGAGCCGAAAAGTCCGGCGATCAGAATCACCGACAGGCCCAGATGGGCGCAGGTCACCCCGAGGCGATGCTTGCTGAATCTATGAATATCCTCGATCGTGTTCAGTGTGACGCTTGTCGCCAAAAGAAGCAACGCGAGGATGAAGATCGGCGACCGGCTCATATTCCTGAAACCGAGAACGCCGAAAAAACCGTCCCCGCCCCCGTCCTGCGGTACAAGCCCGAAGACGAGCAGCAGGAACAGCACGATTGAGATCGAGGTCAGGCAGGCTTTCCGTCCGGCCAGATGCCTGAACAGCGGCCAGCGGTCACGCAAAACATAGATGACCACCAGAAGACAGACATAGAGAAGGGCCGCCAACAGTCCGAACGTATGACCTGCGACAACCATTACAGACTATACCATTGATCCGACAGGAGTTTGACGGCTTCCCTCACGGTCTTGGCACGGTCTCCGGCAGTGCCGCACTCGAAACTGACATAGTTCTTGTAGTCCATGTGCTGGAGCGCCCGGAATCCGGACTTGTAGTCGTCCTTCGCGCCGTCCTCTCCAGGCATCAGTCTGCGGCCACGGCTGGCGATGTGGACGTGCTGGAGGTACTCGATGCCGGCTGATGTCAGCGCGCCGTAGTCGGAGGTCTCCTCGGACATGTGCCAGAAATCACCCATCACCTTCACGCCCTTGCTGTCGGAATCGCGGGCGATCGCGGCGGCGTCGGCAACCTGACGGAGATAGAAGGCCTCCCTCCTGTTCAATGGCTCAAGAATCACGGTCGTGCCGTGCTCAAGGGCGAACTCTCCGAGGTCGTGGAGCTGCTCGCAGAGGTAGTTGCGGGTATCCAGGGTGTGGGGTCTGCACGGAGTCTGGCCGTTGAAAGCCGGGACCATTATGACTCCCACCGAGCCGAGTTCACCTGCAGCGGCCACGATCTCGCGCATCGATTTGTCGAACGACGCCTTGACCGCCGGGTCTTCGGCCAGGATGAAGCCGTCGAATCCAGCGCAGATGGCAGAGACCTCGATGTCACGTCCGATGAGGGCGTTACGGATCTCATTGACGCGGGCAGGAAGGTTCCGTCCGTTCGGCTCGAAACCACGCACCTCCAGGTCTTCCATGAAATCCAGCTGCTCGCCCAGATTCTTTCCCGGGGCGATCCCTTCCTGAAACGAGAGCTTCAGCTCAAGACGTGGCACGCACTTCTTCTTGTCCAATGCAGTGGCACATCCCGGCAGCATGGAGGCCGCGGCCAAGGCAGCTGATCCGATCGCCGCTGACGAGAGAAAATGTCTTCTGTTCATATATTTCTTGTTAAATTACTTGTTCGCAGATATGGCGAAGATACAATTAAAAACTGAAAATATCACTTCTTTCGGGTAAACTATGTCAATCCGACATTTGTACGCATTACACGATCGTGAATTTTGTTTAATTCATTAAATAAAAATAGCAGATTATTTGCAAACCAATTAAACAATCGATATATTTGCGTTCTAACAATCATTGAACATGGACAAGCTGGTATTAAAACAGATTCTTCGTGACAATCAAGAAGAAGTGGAGCGCTACGTGGTGTTTCCACGAGACGTTCGTCTTGACAAATTTCCTTGCTATGTTCTTGTCGGAGTACGGAGAGCCGGGAAGTCCTACATGCTCTATCACAGAATCCAACAACTATTGGCTGAAGGGCATGGATGGGATGAGATCCTTTATCTGAACTTCGAGGACGAGCGGCTTGAGAATTTCACTTCCGAAGATTTCAATCGACTGCTGGAATGCCATCAGGAAATGTATGGCAAACGTCCTATGCTTTTTCTCGATGAGATTCAGAACATCGAAGGATGGCATAAGTTCGCACGACGAATGGCCGACTCCAATTATACAATACTCATCACCGGTTCAAATGCAAAGATGCTCTCCGGTGAGATCAACACCACACTAGGTGGTCGATTCCTGACCTCAGAGATTTACCCCTACAGCTTCAAAGAATATCTTGACGCACACAGAATCCCATGGGACGAAAATGATATTATCTCAACCGAAGGACGAGCAAAGGTTGTTCGTTGTTTTGACGAGTACTTGCATTACGGTGGTCTGCCAGCGTCAGCCATGATGCCGGCAAAACGAGACTATCTCAGCAGTGTTTACCAGAAGATCTACATGGGGGACATCATCGCGCGGAACAATATCACCAATGTGGCCGGGATCCGGATCCTTGTCAGGAAAATGGCGGAAAGCGTGTGCCGGCCTATTTCCTATAACCGCGTCAATAACCTCTTGTCAAGTGTAGGCGGTAAACTCAGCCTCGCGACAACCATCAAGTATGTGGAATATTGCGAAAACGCATGGTTGCTCATGCGCGTCAGAAACTATGCGACAAGCCTGGCGGACAAAGAAAGCAACTGCAAGTACTATTTCATTGACACGGGCATTCTTGGCTTGTTCCTCATCGACAAAGACACCATGCTTCTGGAAAATCTTGTCGCTCTCCAGTTGTTCCGCATCTATGGACATGACATGGACAATGAGCGGGTGTTCTTTTACAAGACAGGTTATGAAGTTGATTTCTACGTCCCGGAAGATGAACTGGCCATTCAAGTCAGCTATTCTTTACTTGACGATGAAACAAGAAAGCGTGAGACAGAGGCTCTCAGCAAGTTACCGGGTCATCTGTCTTGCCGCAGACGCTTGATTCTCACTTACGACGATGAGAACAGCATCACTGACAAGCATGGAACCATAGAAGTGTTACCAACCTGGAAATGGCTGTTGGATTCCCGATACATCAAAAAGGGGTGACCAAAAAAGCTTCTTTAGTCACCCTCTTAATATGGTAATTATTGACGCAAGATCCTTACTTTCCAGTTCCCGGGACCGGGACAGTGTACTTGCTCATGTCCATCTTGCCGAGTTCAAGCTTCTCCGGAAGGTAATCCAGAGCGGCGGCGCTGATCTCGTCCCAGGTGATGGTGTTGCCGGTGTAGGCCGACTCACGGCCCATAACGCCGCAGAGAGAAGATATGCCACACTCGCCGGCCTCCACATGAGCCTCACCCTTACGGATGTGGTTCACCCAATCCACATGCTCAAGCACGTACGGATTGGTCTGCTTGTACTGAGCCTTCTCCGCCTCGAAGTCAAACTGCCAGAGGACATTGCCCTGAAGATCACGGATGGCGAAATCCGCCGAGCTCCAGTAGCCCTTCGTTCCGTGGACACATTCGCCGATGTTGGTCGAGCAACCGTCGATCTGACGCGACATACTGTGCAGATGGACGCCGTTCTCATATTCAAAGTCAATGCTGAAGTTGTCGTACTGGTCGCCGGTGACACGGCGCTGACGGCTGCCGAAACCGGTCGCCTTGATAGGGTGCTTACCGATCATCCAGTTAAACACATCGATGTTGTGGACATGCTGCTCGACGATGTGGTCGCCTGAGAGCCACTTCCAGTTGACCCAGTCACGGATCATCCACTCCATGTCGCTCCAGCCCTGCTGACGCTCCTTGTACCAAAGCATTCCCTGATTCCAATAGACGTTGCCGCCGGTGATCTCGCCGATCATTCCTTCCTGGATCTTCTTGAAAGACTCCACGTAAGGTCTCTGATGGTGACGCTGGGTTCCTGTCACCACGCTAAGTCCCTTGGCCTCAGCCTGTTTCGCCGTCGCCATGATCTGACGGTAACCTTTCGCATCAACGGCGATAGGCTTCTCAAGAAACGAGTGAACGCCCTTCTCGGTGGCGTGCTGGAAGTGAGCAGGACGGAAGACCGGCGGAGTGGCGACAATCACCATGTCCACACCGGAATCAATGACCTGCTTGTAGGCATCGAAGCCTGTGAAGCAGTGATCTTCAGGAACTTCCTGATTCCATTTGGTCTTGAGGTTTTCGCGAAGGCCGGTCAGACGATCAGCAAAGACATCGCCCAAGGCCGTGACCTTGATCCCGTCGGCGGCATTCAGCAGATCCTCAACGGCACCGCTTCCACGGCCGCCGCAACCGATCACGCCGACCTTAAGTTCCTTTCCGTCTATGGCCTTGTCAGGAAGTTCAGGAACATAGTACTCGCCCGGCTGTCTGAGGGGTGTCATCTTGCCGGATTTGTCACCACTTGCGCAGGCGGACAGCAGGACACTGCCGCCTACCAGACCTACACCGATCTTGGCGCTCTTGCCAAGAAAGGATCTTCTGTCCATTTTGTTGCTCATTTTATTGATAGTCTTTATGTTATTTAATTATAAAATTCCATCGGGAACATCGCACACAACTCTGAAACCGATACCCTTGATGTCAGAGTACCACCAGATGCTCTTCGGATTCTGCGGGTCAGTGCGGAGCCAGTCATCAGTCTTGGTATGGGCTCTGGCGGCGCAGCGGACAAGCGAGGCGTCATCTGAATATGCACCGCCACGGACTACAAATTCCTCACCACTCTCTGGTCCCTTCGGATCCAATGCGCCTTCAGCAATCTTTGAATATGCGTCAGCGGCATACCGGTCGGAGCAATATTCCATAACGTTGCCCAGCATATTCTTAAGCCCGAACGGATTGGCCTTCACCTCGGAAGGTTCCTGAGTCTTGCCGAAACTGTCCTCCGAATAGACCACATAACTTGCGATCGAGGTGGTGTCAGCCCCGAACAGCCTGTTCCAGAATGTTTCTTTTGAATATTTTTTCGGACTTCCTTCGAAGAAGTACGGGGTCTGGGTGCCGCCACGGGCCGCATATTCCCATTCCGCCTCGGTCGGGAGACGGTAGTTTCGTCCGGTTTTGAGGGAAAGCCACTGGCAGAAGGTCTCCGCCGCGTAGTGGGTCATCGTGATCGCCGGCCTCTCGCCCATTCCCCAGCCCTGGTCCGGGAATCCGAACGGTGGGGTCGGACCGCTGACCGCGTCCACATCCGGACGGTTGTTGTTGGCGAAGATTTTCTCCGGCGGGGTTCTGCCCTCTGACATTGTTTCGTTGTAAAAAGCCCAGAACTGATGCCAGGTCACCTCGACCTCGCCCATGAAGAACGGAGATATTCTTACTTTTTTCCGAGGCCCTTCGTCCGCCGAGCGGAACGGCTCGTTGTCCGGACTCCCGATCGTGAACTCGCCTCCCGGAACAGCGACCATCCTGATCGCGGCTGTCGTACCGGGAACCGTTTCCGTGAAGTTCGCGAATGAAGCCACCACAGCCACGCTGTCGTACTTTTCACCGCCTCCCGTGTCCATCACCTTGCCTTCCAGCCTCTTATGTTCGTAGCCTGGCATGTCGTGGCCAGTGTTCAGATGGCAGCTGATGCACTGGAGATTCAGTTTCCTGGCATTCTCCTCATAGTAGAGATGAGCCGTGATGCCGTCATCTGTGATTCCGGTCGGGAAAAGATTGACGTGACATTTCTCGCAGGATTCGTTGTAAACGATTTTTGATCCGTGCTCAAGGGTTCTTTTTGAGTCCCAATTGATTTCGTCCTTATCCTTGGTCATCTTGGCCCACAGATCCTTGGCTCCCATCCTGGCCTTGATCATGTAGTAGCGAAGGTAGCCGTTCTCTTTCGGAGGAAGATGGCAGGAGGCGCAATCCGTCACCACACCGCTCTCGCTGTTGTAGTGCTCGGACTTCTTCCAGTCCGCGTCAGCCTGCTCGTGGTAGTGGCAACTCATGCAATACTCATTGGTGGAAGTGCGGCTCATCGCCCCTCCGACCGCCAGCATGGCGCACACACCGATCGCCAGCCCACCAAGGCCAGCGAATATTATCACTTTCTTTCCGCCTCTCATAGTCGTTCCGAAACCTGTTAAAAACAAATCTTGTAAATTTACGCAAAACCTTTCAGACTGCAAATTTTTTTGACTTGGGTTCCTCGGGGATTTTCTTAACCACCCGTCAGACAACGTTGCAACCTAACAACAGATGCGGACATTGACTGCCGCATCTTAAGCGTGATCACTTAGAAGCTGTTTTGAATTGTTTGAAATGTTCTTTGAGGTGAAAAATCTTCATTTTCTTCCCGCTTCTTCAGTCAGATAGCACCGCTATCTTCCTTGGAAGAAGCGGTCGAAACTGAAGTTTTTCACTCTCAACCCAGCGCCCGAACCGAGGGCAATCGAACTTGTTCGGATTGCCGAGGTGAGCAGCAGGGAAAGAGCTTGCTCTTAACCTTCAAACAAACAATTCAAAACAGCTTCTTAACATCGTAGGTTTAAGGGAGGCTTTCAGCCATGGGATTGGCGGCCGAACATTGACCTGAATATAGTGCCCCCAAGGTTCCGCACATCATTCAATAATATGCCATAACACCGAGGTGCGTGAGGATATTCACACTTGGAAGAGCAATTCGCTGACTGTCAGGCTGATGATGTTTTAGGTGCACACGATTTCTCACACCTGGAAGTCCGGAACACCTGTAGAACGTTCTGTACCGAGGCCGCTGACTCACAGGTGTGCAAACATACTCGCACCTAAAACATCAACTCTTTAGATATCAATTAGATGCCGTTTTACGTGCGTATAGTTTCTCACACCTGGAAGAACAATCAGAAGTTTCTTTGATGACTTCCAGGTGAGAGTATGATTCTTTTTAGAAGGAATATCCCAAGCTGAGGTATGGGTAGAAAACGGACTTGGACAAGCCATATTTCCCGATTCCGTACGATGGACTTAAGCCGCAGCGGAACACCAGACCGTTCTCCGCGCGAAGACGGTAACCGACATTCGCGTAAAGGAAATTTCCCCACTGCGTCGTTCTCACTTCCTTCGGAGCAGTTCCCGTGGAACCATCAGGCAAGGTCACCGTCTTGCTTTCCGTAATCTTGTCAAAATACACCCCGTTGGACATTCCGGCTCCGATCTCGAAATGATGTTTTCCTCTACCTGCCAGGTAGTTGATCTCCACCGGCACGCCGACACCATGAATCTCGTACCAGTTCCCGATGCCGAAACCGTACCCGACACCGACCGCGAAACCCAAACCCGAATCCCCTTTGAACCTTGCGTCATAAGAGGCACCGACCACATTGGCGGCCCCGAACAAATCCAACCGCACATTCCGATCCTGAGCCATTACTACCGGAGACAGCGCAAGGCCAATAATAATGCTATAACCTTTTTCATAATAAAACATATTATTTCCGACTGCAAAGTCGGGCAAAAGGATTGATATGGTAATGGAAAACAGTTTCACTTTTGGCAAATATAATTTCCTAATCCTTAATTTGTTACAAACAAATTGAGATTCACGTTCTCATTTCGCACAGTTTAATCAGCTTATTTTCAATACATTAATCAAATACTTGTAACATATCACGATTAGTAAAGTACAAACTGTCAAGCAATTACATTAATCACGGTATAAATTCCGAGAAAAGAGCCTTGTTTTCACCATCCAACCTTGCGATTTTTTCTTCTCAGCATCACAAAAATAGCGCATGGCCATATTCTATTTGCGCTTAACGCAGAAGATCGGGAGGATGAATATCACGGCGAGTATGGAGAAGAGCATGCCGGAGATGGTGCCGACGGCGAAGTCGAACCAGAAAACCTCCTCGGGGCCGTCGGTGAGGAACGGGAGGAGGCCGAGGATGGTGGAGACTATGGTGAGGGTGATCGGGTTGATCTTGCGGGAGTAGGCTTTGACATAGAGGCGGATGTTGGCCGCTTCGGCTGGTCGGTGAGTTTGTTTAGTCACATAGGTGGTTCCTTCGACAGGCTCAGGGACCGATGCACTGAGGAGGGACTGGTAGGTGGTGATGAGGTAGATGCCGGCGTTGACGACTATGCCACTGAGCATCACGAAGGCGGCGAAACCGCCCTGATCGAAGGAGAAGTCCGATAGGCCGAAGGCAAGGAAGAGGCCGATGAAAGAGACCGGAACCATAAAGATCACGGCGAGCGGGTAACGGAACGACTCGAATGTCATCGCAAGCATCACGTACATCACCGCAAGAATCAAAAACAGCAGCCAGGCGTACTGCTGCTTGGCGGTGTCGAACCAGCCCCAGCCCGGAACCTCGGCCTTGAAACCGATCGGGAGTACCTCATCGTTCATATACTTCACAGCCTTCTGGGACAGGGAACGGCTGAGTTCCCAACTACCGATGAAGTCGTAGCATACAACAAGCTCGTAGGACTGGTTGCTCTTTCTGATTGTCAGCCCTGTCCGCTGCTTGTCGATGCCCCCGACACTCAAAAGCGTCATTTTCTTCTGACCGACATCTATCGGAGAGTTAAGAACGTGCCAGAGATCGTATCTGTCCAGATCCGAGGAACGGAGGACAACATCGACGGCTCCACCATCATATTCAGAAGTTCCGATCTTCCGTTCGTACAGTAAGGATCCCAGAGCGTTGTAGTAGGCGTAAGGATTGATGTCGGCAAGCGTCATCCGCCCAAAATCATAATCCAGCACAAACTCAATCGAAGGGCGGCCGTTCCAACCTCCCGACCAGATCTCCGCGCCCTGGACACGGCGGTTTGTGGAGAGATAGGCCATCAGCTTCTCGGCATATCGGCTGAGTTCCTGATAGTTGTAGCCCTTCAGCGAGATGCGGTTGCTCTTGGAGGACGAGACGATGTTGTTGTTGAAATTATTGTCGTCAATTCCGGAGACCCTCCAGTTCGCCCCGCCGAAATTGATCGCCATCCTCGTGACCTCGGACTTCAGCACGGAAGGGAAACCTGAGTTCTCATACTCAGGCTTGAACTCCACCGAAATCTCGGCGTTGTCGTAGGAATATACCGACGTGGTGAATACGGAGATCTCATCGAACTTCGACAGATAATTCTCCATCGCCCTCACGACATCATTCAACTGGTTCACGGTACAGCCTTCAAGCATGCCGGCATTGATGATCAGACGTTTCTTTTCAGGCTCCCGGTAGAAATTGGAGCGGTTCAAGGATTTGTAAAACAGACCGAAGGAGGAACTGGCTATCTTGTCTATCAACTGACGGTTCCTGTCGTAAGGTTTCCAGGTGACAATCTTGTCCAGAAATCTGTCGAACCTGTCCGCCTTGTCCTTGTCATAATCAGACAGACGGGTAGGGAGCAGACAGAGCGGGATTCCAAACGCCACGATGAACAAAAGGACATACACCCAACGATGCCTCACCCCCCAGCCGATGTAGGAAGCGTAGAACCTGTTCCAACGCAGGATCCGGCGGAGCTTCCTTGGGGAACGCCCAGACTTGCCACCCGACATTCTTACAGGAATATATTCCATCAGCGACGGGATGAACAGGTAGGAGATGATCAGCGACAGTCCCAAGTTAATGACAATCACCCAGATGAAGTCCACGAGGTTGGCTTTTTCCTTTTCCGGAAGCAGAAGGACCATCATCAATGCGCCGACAGTCGTGGCCGCGGCCGAAAGGATGGACGGGAAAGCCTTCCGGTCTTTGAAATGGGCGTAGTGGTCGATCATCACGATCGAGGTGTCGATGATTATTCCGAGAGAGACCGTGATTCCGGCAAGGGTGTAGATGTGGATCTGAAGACCTGCCAAACTGTAGATCATCAAGGCGGTCAACACATTGACCGTCAAAGTGAAGACAATGATCAGCATATACCGCCACGACCTGTTGATCAAGAACACGAACATCAACAGAATCAAGATGCAGAGGGCGGTACGGACATAGATTTTGCCGAGTTCCTCGCTGACATACTCAGAGGAATCGTAGGCGATGCCGGCGGTGATTTCCGAAGGGAAGCCTTTCTGAAGCTCCGCCATCCTTTCCTTGACGGCGGAAGCGACAGTCAACAGGTTGGCCGAAGAAGCTATCTCCACCGTCAAAGTAATGGTGTTCAAACCGTTGACACGATAGTAACTTGACGGCACCGCTTCCTCATAGCGCCACTGGGCAACGTCCCCGATGTGAATCACACGGCCTTTGAAATTACCTACGGGAATCGATCCGAAATCCTTGTCCGAGGCTTCTTTAAGACGCACCGTCATCAATCCTTCAGAGGTTTCCGTCATTCCGAGGATTTCCTCACGGTAATATGAATTGAAAGCCGATGCGATCTCATCGGCGGTGACTCCTACGGACTGGATCTTGTCGGCGTCGAACGTGATCACCCACTGGAAAGGAACACCGCCGTCCACATTGACCTTGTCCACTCCCGGGATGGCGGCCAAATGGCTGAGGACGTGTTCCTTGACATATTTGGAAATCTCCCGGGAAGGGATCCCGCCCTTGACGAGATAGGATATCCGCGAGACCCGTCCGCCGCCAGACAAGGATATTCCCGGATAGGAGACCTCATCAGGAAGGCTTGGGTAAACGTTCCTGATCGCCGAGGCGACCTCGAAGCGCGCCGCGTCCATGTCCGAGCCTTTGCGGAACTTGACAGAAACGGAGCCTGAACCTTTACGTGAAACAGAGGAAATGTCTGTGACATCGCGTATCCCCGCCAAGACTCCTTCAATCTTGGATGTCGCCTCGCTTTCAATGATTTCCGCAGAGGCGTTGGGATAATAAAAAGATACATAGACCGTACGGCCTTCCGTCATCGGGGTGTATTGGATGTTCAGACGCGGCAGCGAAGCCAGCCCGACAAGGGACAGCGCCACCATAATCAGAACGACCGAAAATGGAGAAAGTCTATTTTTTCTTTCTTCCATTGTAGATCGAATAATACAACGCCGGCACGACGAACAAGCTGACAAGGGTTCCGACAAGCATTCCCGCGATGATCACCAGAGACATCGGGTACTGGAGGTCCGCGCCCATGCTACCCCTTGACAGGAACGGGCAGACGGCCAGAATGGTTGTCAATGAGGTCATTATGATAGCCTTCACCCTAAGCGAGGACGCATCAATGACAGCACGCTCAAGACTTTCGCCGGCCTTGCGCATCTGGTTGATCGTGTCAATTTTCAGGATGGAATCGTTTATGACGATGCCGGTGATGACAATCAGGCCGATCATCGACATCAGGTTGATGCTGACCCCGAAAATCCATAGAACCAGCAAGGCGACAGAGACATCCACGACAATCTCCGAAAGGATGATCAGCGGCTGGACCAGAGACTCGAACTGGGAGGCCAGAATCAGATAGAGCAGGATTATGGCGACCAGCATTATGATGATCATCTCATCGATCATCTTGCTGTTGGAGAACCAGGAACCAGAATAGCCGACCTCGAAGTCACCATTCTTTCGCACGACGTCACTCACCGCGGCCATCACATGTTTCACGTCCTTCGACGGAACATCGAGAGCCAAAGGGTAGTAATTGTCCTCCGGGCCTGCGACCAAAGTTTTCAAATCCTCGGCAAAGGTTTGCCGCATAAGATTTGAAACCGGAATCCGGGATGTCTCCCCGTCAAGGCCTTTCTTTTCGATGAAAGTGCCATGCAGGATCTCCGAAAGTCCGGCGGCGTTGGAGCCTGTCACGACCGGAACAGTGCTGGTTCCCTGGACAATGTTGAACAGACGGTTCTCATTGAGCGAGTTCCTCAGAATCGACACAAGTTCCGAATAACCGACATCATAAAGCGCAAGCAAGTCAGGATCAGCGACAAACAGAGCGTCAGTCTTTACCGGAGGATCCGCCACGGTCACTCCAGGCAACGTTTCCCTGACCTCGGAGAGCATATTCCTCAACGGTTCGACCTCAACCTCCCGGTTCCTCACTGGGCGAAGGCGCGCCACGAGCGGAGCCTCGTTCCGGGCGAAAACCATGTCGAAGATATTCCCTGAAGCTTCGAATGAATATACCGCTTCCGGATATTCATTCTCCATCTCATCCTTCAATTCGCCCAGCACCTTTTTCAATGTGCCGGCATCTTTGCAATTGACGTAGATGGACGCTTCGGAAATTCCTTGGTCACCACTATGACTCAGAATGAATTGCTGAGAACCGACAAGAGCCGTCATCTGCTCCACGCTTCCGGTCAGTTTTTTCTCTAAATCCCTGATCCGCTCCGTATTACGTTCAATGGAAATGTGTTCGTTCCAGTCAATCTTCATTATCGCGTCCGTCTGGGTCATCTCCGGCAGACGGGATTTCGGCATCTCCAGGAAACAGAACACCAGCCCGACGGTCGAGACGGCAAGAAGGCCCCAGGCGACCGGCCTGTGCCGGATGAACCATTCCATAAGTTTGTCGTCCCAGCGGCGGATCGGTTCGTCAAAGTTGATTTTCTCCAAAAGCGGACTCGGACGGAAACCATCCGAACCCTTGAACCACCAGTAATAATAGACCGGAATCACAAGGATGGTCACGATGTAGGAGGTCAGCAGCACGATGGTCACCGACATAGCCTGATCGTAGAACATCGCCCCGGCGATGCCGCTCATGAATATCAACGGAATGAACACCGCGCAGGTTGTCAGCACGGAGCTGAGCATCGCTCCCCTCACCTCTTTCGTGCCCTCAAGGACAGCGGAGCGCAGGTTCCCTTCACGTTGCCAGCGGCCGGTTATATTATCGACAAGGATGACCGTGTTGTCAGTCATCATTCCGACTCCGAGAAGCAGACCGGAGAGGGATATAATATTCAGGGTCAATCCGATGGCATAGAAGCAGAGCATCGAGAATATCAGCGCCACCGGCATCGTCAGGATCACCAGCACCGGAGAGCGGAAGTCCCTCATGAAGAGGAATATGATGACGCTCGCCAGAAGGAGGGCGACCACGATGTTCTGTAGCAGGTTGTTGATGGTATATTCAAGAAGCTGGGTCTGGTCTCTCGTGATCTCGAAGCTCAACTGAGGGTAGTCGTTCCGGAAACTGTCCATCAGACCGTTCATGGCCGACTTCAGGTCCGACATCTTCGCCTCGCTCTGCTTGATGACGGCAAGACACACGGCATCCTCTCCGTTCGAGCGGACGAGGCCGGTTCGTTTTGCCGGGTGGACGACGACCTTGGCGACGTCCTTTATCTGAAGAAGGCGGCCTTCCTTCTTGAACCAGAGGTTGGCGATGTCTTCACTGGAGGAAGCCCGGGAATCGAATTTGACATTGTAGCGGTACTCTCCGTCACGGATTGTGAGACTGCCAAGGCGGATGTTGGAACTCTTGACACAACTCTCGAACTCATTCATTGTCATCCCTGCCTGGAGTAGCTTGGACTCATCCGGAATTATGAGAATCTCGTCACTGACAAGGCCGCTGACATCGACCATGGCGACTTCGGAGAGTTGTTCGATGCGTTTGCTGATCACGTCACGTGCGAAGCGGCTCATCTGGGAGAAGGACTCGGTTACGGGGAACAAGTCCGATTGGGCCTCAGGCTCGGTGCGCTTCGACGGGCTCAGCGACCGATTCTGAGGCGGTCCCTGAGCTTGTGGTTCGACAGGCTCAGCGACCGAAGAAGTAATATTCACAAAAAACGCCGGAATGTCCGTGGCGCTGGCCTTCAAGACCTTAGGCCGGGCGATGTCGCCAAGGCTGGACATGGACCGGTCAATCTTCTCGTTGACCTCAATGAAAAGATAATCGATGTCCGAACCGTGGTTGAACGTAAGCCGGATCGTCCCGCTGCCGTCCTTCGCCTCACTGACGATGTCCTCAAGCCCGTTGATCTGGATAAGCTGCTGGCGCAGAGGCTTCAGCACACTCTCGTCCATCTCTCTGGCCGAAAGTTCCGAGGAGGTGGCCTGCACGGTTATGTACGGGATGTCCACATCCGGAACCAACGACACTGGCAGCAGACGTATGCTGACAATGCCCAGAACAACGATGACAAGGGTTATCATCGTCACGGTTATCGGTCTGTCTATCAGATGTTTCAGCATTGCCTACCTTTTTACCAGCACATCAGAGTTGTCCGCCAGATTGAGATTGCCGGAGACAATCACCTGGTCGCCTTCGTTCAGTTCGGCGTTCCTGTCCTTGTTGGCCTCGACCACGTAGGACTCACCATTGGAATAAAGTATCGTGACATAAGTCCAATGTGCCTTGCCGTCATCCGTGCAGGTGAACAGCACGTCCAGATTGTCCCTGATCACCACCGCGCTGCGAGGCACGACAAGCTGTCCCGGAATCATCCTCTCCACGATCACACGGACATTCATTCCATCGATCAGCGAGCCGTCGTTCCGGACCTGCGCCGTGACGGAGATCTGCCCCTTCTCATCCACGAGAGGATTGATGGCGGTGACTTTCCCTGAATATTCCTTGGTCTCGTCAGCGAACGGACGGATCCTCACCGGCAGACCGACGGAGAGGAATGAATATTCCGACTCCATCACCGAGAAATCCACCTCCAGCACACTGTCGTCCACAATCGTGCAGAATGTCCCGGACGGACTCTGGTCGAACGGCTTCTGCTTGATGTCAGCGACACGCCCGGAGAACGGGGCATGGAGAACCGTTCCGGCAATCTCGTAGGACGAGCGCGCGAAATCGTTCTTGGCGGCGGAATAGCCGGATTTCATCTTCGCCATGGCCAAAAGGTCGGCGGGGACCGAGGTGGTGTCCCCGGCGGAATATCCCTGCCCCACAAGATAGTCATACAAATCCAGTTCGGCCTTCTGGAGCGAAAGCCGGGAGGATTCCTGCGACAGTTTCAAGTCGGGACGGTCAACGGTGGCGATGACGGCACCGGAGGAGACATATTCACCATTCCGGACGTTTATCGCCGCGATTTTTCCGGTTGTCCTGAACTGCAGCGCGCTTTTCCGTCCGGCAACCAGCTTTCCGTTGGACAGGAGCTGACGCGCGAAGTCCGTCTTTTCCAGTTTCATCACCGTGACCTCGTTTATCTGAGGGGTGTAGGCCAGTTTCCCGTCCTTCACGTCCTCCGTCTTTTTGTTTCCTCCGCAGGCAACGGCCATCACAGCGAGACCGCAGACCAGAAGGGACGCAAGTATATTCTTTCTCATATTCATTGATTCTGAATCATTCAACCATTTCCTTTACGCTGACGTCGATGTCTTTTCCCGTGATGAAATCGTAGAGGGCGTACTTCCGGAGGGTGTAGTAGTAGGTCCAGAAGTTGGAGTAGTCGGTGATGTATTTGGCCATCGCGGACTCGTTGTCGTTCTGGGCGTTGGTGAGGTCGGTCACCGTGGCCGAGCCGCGCCTGAACTTGTCCATCATCAGCTCGTACCTTTCGGAGGCTATCTCCATCGCCTTGCGGGAAGCCATGCACTGCTGACGCTGGTTGTTGAACTGGCCGACGGCGGTGAATATCTTCCTGCGGTAGTCGTTCTCGCTCTGGAGGTTCTGCGCCTTGACGACCTCCTCGGCGGCCTTGGCCTTCTGCACCTTTCCCTTGCCAAGCCCCCAGTCGAAGATCGGCACGCTGAAAGTCAAACCCACAACCTCCTGGTTCAGAAGATCCTTATAGACATCCGGCAGGCCATTGCCGGTCTGGGACAGGCCGAAGCGGGCGTTAAGGCTCATCGAGATGCCCCTGTCCGCCTTGGCCTTCGCCACATTCGAGGCGGCATTCAACTCACTTATCTGATTGTCAAGGCTGAACGTCGAGTTCCTCATCGCCTTCTCCATCACCAGATCGTAATCCATCATAATGTCCGGCAGGGCATCGTCCACCACCGGTTCCACCTCCACGGACTCATCATAGCCCAGAATCGAGTTAAGGTACATCTGCGCCTGACGCACGTTGACGAAGCTCTCGCCCATAGGGGTGGCGTGGTTTTGTGGGGGGGGGTTCGCAACGCCGATCGCGATGCTGTCGTTCAGAGCGCGGAGTTCCAATTGGAGATATTCAGCCCTCGTGACGCTTCCAAGTCTCATCCTTTCCGCCGCCACGGAGCGCATCTTCTCGGTGTTCTCGTAGTTCGCCTTCACGACCTCCTGGTTCTTCAGGGCCTGGACGAGCGAGAAATATGCCGACACGGCATTTATCGTGACCTGCTCCATCGACTCGACGTAGCGGCGGCGGCCACGTTCATATTCCTTAGGCTCAATGAGTTTGTCCCATTTGAACTGGTTGTAGGAGAAAAGCGGCTGGACGTAGCGGACCGTGACAGGCTGGGAGTACCAGGTCAGTTTCTTGTTGAGTCCGAACTGGTCGATGCGGGAAAGGTCGGAATAGACATAAAGCCTTCCGCCGGTGAAGGTTATGTTCTGGGCGACCTGAAGCCCGAGGCTGTTCTGGAGGTTGTAGGTGCTGGCGTAGCGGAAGGAGCCATCCTCGTAGCTTTGCAGCAAGGTGAGCGACCGGTCGAAGTTCATCAGGTTGCCGTACAACACAAGCGAAGGCAGACGGCTCGCCTGATAGGATCGGTACGCCCAATAGGTCGAAACAAAGGCGTGCTTCGCCTCCAGCGCCGCCACCGACTGGCTCCGCGCCGTCCCGATCGCCTCCGGAAGCGACATCCGCCGCTGCGCCCCGAGAGGCACCGTCCCAAGAAGGAGAATGAATATGCCGACTAACGCCGTGGTTATTCTATGGTTAAGGTTCATCGTGTTCTAACCTTTTAGTGTTCGCTAATTTACCAAATATTTACGGAATATGCGCATTAAGGTTATAGATTTTCTCTACTGTAACCACCTTTTTTTATAGTCATTTGAAACCCTCGATTCAATTCTCTACATAATAGTCTATCCTGACTATGCTTTGCGGTCTATCAGCATTTGTGGTTATTCTGATTACAGCTGTTTGTGGGCCATATTTACCTTCAGCATCGATTTGAACCTGAACTTTACCTTTTTCGTTATGTTCGTATAGTTTCTTATCAGTCTGAGCTTTTGTGCAATTGCATGTCGTTGTTACACCTAATATACATAATGGGGCCAACCCAGCATTTTCAAATTGCACATTTATAGTAATTTGATCTTTCGCTTTTATATGCCCATAATCGATGATTCTTTTTTCCAAGAACCTTAGTTCAGGATTATATCGGGATGTTGAATCTCTTCCCTGTCCAAAACAATAATTGCTCATTAAGAGTAGAAACATTAGCAAATGAGCCACTCTTCTTATATCAAGAGCCAATGAATGATATCGCATAATATGATTATATCTTGAAACTTAGAAAGACAAACTGCTCTGAGTCCAGATCAAGGCTGTCGTAAGCGTAATAGGTGTCATCATATTCACCAATCACTTCAAAACCGTCACTGACTGGAACCCGTCCGACAAGATTATAGTTTCCATCATAAATCTGGAGAATTGTCCCGGCGGCCTTGTCCAGACGACAGGTCCGGAAAATGTAGTCACCGCATTTGACAAGCCGGTCATAATAACCGTGTTCTTTCCTCATTTTCTTGCACTTGGATTCGTATTCCTCGAAAGATGTGGTTTCAGGGTACTTTCCAGAGATACCCTTCTCAGAAAAGCCGAACGAGCCGGTGACATTGCCGTCATAGTCCATCAGGAATATTCTCGGATCGGCGGCGAAAGTGACGGCAAGGCCATTTTTCTCAGCATAGAAGTCATATTTTGAGAACACCGGGATGTTTCTCTTGTGATAGACAGGCGGATAATGGCCGAATATCACCTTACTAGACTCAACCACCTCAGGACGGAAACGGATGAATATGTAGGAGTCTGTCCAGAATCCTTTGCTTTGCCGCTTCTCGTAACCGTTGTAACTTACGTGCTCGGTGATGGTCGGGATTATCACAGCGGAGTCGATCGCCTGCATTCTATTGCACTCAAAATTGTACTCGTACATTTCCGGGACTTCAGGATCGGGATGATTGTAAAGGTCAGACCAACCTTTGTTTCCAACATCTCCATAGTTCGGACTCAGCGCGGTGAACCAGGCCTGGTTCAATGAGAACAGTTTTTTATAGTCTTTCGAGAACCTATGGATGAAACAGTTCGAGTCCTGCATGATGAAATCTCCCGTGGACTTGTCGAACGTCGAGATAAAAGAGGCGGCCAGGACTTCTTCAGGACCTTTCCCTTGGCGGATATGCTCCCCCATGAAGTGACCACTGAGGTCATACTCCTTGATCCCGACGGCATATTCATCGACGAAACACAAGAGGCTGTCCTTCATGTGCCACTGTCCGGAAAGGGATGTATATTGGGCATCCAGCCTCAAGGTGTCAAACACCAAGGATGTGCGAACTATGTTCTCTTTTCCGAAGTGTTCGACGCTATCGTACGGACTGTCACTTCCGGTGCATGCGGACAAGAGTCCGAGCAGCGTTGACAATACAATGACTATTAAAACTTTATTGCCAAGAATAAGGCATCTATGACTATTTGAAACCATCTGTATAGTCTTTTTTGAATAATAACTGATAAGTTTTCCTCGCCCTGGAAGCTTTCGCGTCCAACTTCTTCTTCTCCTTTAACACCTTGGCATCATCGTTCCCACAGCGGACAACAAGGTCTCTCTCCTGCCGCGTCTGAGTCTGTCCGCAAAGGATGTCCCACGTTGTTCCCGTGTCCTTCATGAACCGAACCAAATCAATCTCCTTTGAGAGTATCCGCTTCCAAAAGTTGAAATCACGTGAATCATTGTAGCACAAGATACTGTACGCCGGAGTAGCCTCGCCATGATCCTCTCCGGACTCGAGCATCCGAGGTTCCGAGAACCTCATCATGAAATCCGTCTCGACACGATTCTTGAACGGGTTGCGGAAAGGGTTTGTCTCAGCGCAGTAAAGGTCTTCGGCACCGCCCTCCGGTACTCTCCATGACAATTCCTGTCTTATGCTCTCGGAGTAGATTTTTCCGTTCTTCTCACCGTAGGTTATCGTGTAGGTGTACGGGGTGGCAAGGGACATCGGTGAAAAGTTCCTGACATATCTTGTGAACCTGTCATCCATATCTTTCACCACAATCTTTTGAACCCGCCCGTCATAGTCAATGAACAACTGTCCTGAACACAGGATCCTCTCCTTGATGGAAAGTTCTTTGGCATTCGAGCTGAAATTGATGACACGGACATCCCTGCCGCCTACCTTGGCGGTGCCGTAACTCTTGTAGCTGTAGCTGCCTACCATCTTGGGGTTCAGGGGCGAGAATATCTCAACGGCTCTTTTCCGGTCCAGGGCAGACACATCGAAGTAGTTGACATAATTAACCTTAAGTGCGTCCACCCCATTAGTCTGGCCTTTCGAGTTAACACTCAAGACCGGATTGACCTCATTCTTGTCAGCGAAAAGGCTCTCGCTGACAAAAGTGTCGCAGACGTACAGTCTTCCCATTGCGTTTCGGTCATCCCAGTAGAGTTTTGTGTTTGTTTTCTGGTTGAAATCCAGAGAGGCGAACACGCCCACAGCGCCTTGCACCTCTCTGTATTTCCCGTCGCACTTAATGGTCCGTATGATCAAGAATGAGGCGTAATAATCAGCATAGTTCTTAGAGAAATCACGCGCCGCATCCTTGACGATGGAGCGTGCGCTACGTTCCCCTCTGACCACAGAAGCATGCAACGTGTCCTGCGCATTGTCAAAACTCGAAGCAGATACTCCATAACCCATGAAGAATAGGGTAATTAAAAGAATAAAACGTCTCATTCTATAAATCAATTAATTCCACAAATGCTTATAAAACAATATTACGGACAATTTCCCTCAAAGTCAGCACAATTCAAAAGATCATTCGACTTTGCACAAGCGGCTCTTAAAGAGACAGCATTTCCGCCATAGCACCCTTCGTGTTTGCACCGGCAGCGATTCACAACATCGAGATCTCCTTCTGGTAGAGTAATATCCCCCGCGTCTTCTATTCCAGCATAGGCATTAAAGGTAAATAAGGCAGAGACAAGGCAAACTGCACTTAGCAATAAAAAACTTTTTTTCTCATAAGCATATAATTATTGGTTTTACAACTGCAAAGTTAGGTAAATAATATGGCAACACAATGAAAAATCGTTTCAATCCATGCTAAACGTAAAACGCTCAACTATAATGGTTTATGTCTTAGAGTAGATTCGTATTTCTCAATACGAGCCTCGTAAGCAACTATCCATCAATGAATTGGCAGAAATCCTACAACTTGTCAGATTTATATAATATTAATTATCAAATAATTGTACTCAATTCGATATCAATTCATCCTTTCCGCCGCAACGGAGCGCTTCTTCTCGGTGTTCTCATAGTTCGACTTCACGACCTCCTGGTTCTTCAGGGCCTGGACGAGCGAGAAATATGCCGACTAACGCCGTGGTTATTCTATGGTTAAGGTTCATCGTAGCCTAACATTTTTTAGTGCTTGCTAATTTACTGAATATTTTCCGTTATCTGCCTTTATGATCGCACATTTCGTTCACCGGATCACGATCCCGACGATGTAATCCTCCGGAACAAGGCCGAAGTAGCGGCTGTCGCGCGAATTCAAGACGTTGTCGCCGCCGAGGAAATACCAGTTGCCTTTGAAGGTGTATTCTTTCAGAATTTTGCCATCAAGAGAGACCTGTCCTTGACTGTCAATTGCCGGCATAAATCCGGTTTCATATTTGATCAACTTCCTGTACCAAAGAAAATCAGTTTCTCCAATTGTGACCTTATCTCCTTTCCCAGGAACGTAAATGGGGCCGAAACACTTTACGTTCCATCCATTCATCGCATAATAACACCCTTTAATCTTCATAAGCGAACTGTCCGAAAGATTATGAAGCCTATATTGAAACTCCCTCTCACCGACAATCCGCCCCTCCTCGTCACGGTAAAAGCCGTCCTTTATCCGGACCGAGTCTCCAGGCGCCCCTAGACACCGCTTGGCATAGACATAATTGATCTTAAAACCAATCGTATCTTTACTGCAGACGAACGGATAATTGAATATCACGATATCGCCTACGGACAATTTCCTAAGTCCCGGCATCCTGAAAGAAGACAATTTGGTACTTGAGAACGTGAATTTAACACATTTTTGTATAATTAACTATCAAGTTTG
>FR893151.1 GCA_000433355.1 Alistipes sp. CAG:435
CTACTCAGCGGCGATCGGGCGGAATTTGGTTTTCCATTGGCTCCAGCCGGAAGCTGTGCGGTATTTTTCCAATGAAGCTGCCGGAACTCGGATCACATCAGCATATTCACCCAGATAAATATCATCCATAACAGGGGGATCCTCCGCCAAGATATTGACTGCCTTCATCGACTCACAACCCTTGAAAGCATCCTCCTCTATCCGGACAACTCCCGCAGGGAGGGTCAACTGCCTGAACGCACAGTTCATAAAGGCCATTTTACCAATCTCCGTCAAAGCTTCGGGAAGCGAGGTGAACTCCAAAGAGACACAGCCCGCAAACGCCTCTTCGTCAATTTTTGTAATCCCCGCCGGAAGGCTCTTCAGCTTCAGATTCCCGCAGCGGTTGAACGCTCTGAGCTCAATAGTGGTCAACCCTGACGGAAGTTCAGTCAAGGCAAGTGTCTCACACTCCTCAAAAGCCTGGAGGCCAATAAACGTCAAACCGTCAGGAAGCTTCTTGAGATTCAATTTAGTTATACATCTGAATGCGCTCGGGCCTATAGAGACCAAACCGTCCGGCAACTCTTCAGGAAGCACCCCATTGCTTCCCTCAAAGGTTCCTGTCTCAATAGAAGTCAAAAGAGGAGGAAGTTTGGTCAAGTTCACGTTATCACAATGAGAAAAAGCATAAGCGCCTATCGACCTCAACGTCTCTGGAAGCGAATTCAATCTTATGTTTCCACAACCGGCAAACGCACTATGCCCTATGTCTTCGAGACCATCAGGCAGCTGTGTCAGACACAAGTTGGGACAGCCTGAGAACGCACTGCTCCCTATTCGGATCACCTTGGCAGGCAATTTAAAATCAATCAGGTACTTACAGCCAGAGAATCCATCGTTCGGGACAGCTGTAAGTCCTGTGAAAAATTCAAACTCTTTGAATGAACGGATGTCTGTACTGCGAGAGAAAACACTTCCGATTGTCCTGACATCCGCAGCCTCCTCATATGACAATTCGCCATCGCCATCCTTGTCCCAATTAGAAACGCAAATCGCCTTGACAGCGGAATCCTCAAACTGAATCTTATTTCCGTCAGGAACCGGAGGTTCCGGCGTGTCGTCATCAGACAAGGCTCTGTATTTACCCTTCCATTTACTCCAGTTAGCGGCGGATTCATATTTCGGGATAGATTGTTCCGGCACATAAATAGCCTCTGCCCTATTTCCAAGATAGGTGTCCAACATTTTCGGTGGCTCTGATGCGTAAATCTTGACGACGGAAGGATAACAGCCATAAAAGGCATCGGTACCAATATGATCGACACTTGCCGGAATCGAGAGGCTCTTTATTCCGCAATTTTTAAACGCACCATCACCGATTGTAAAAAGGCCATCCGGCAACTCTGTAATATTCAGAAGATAGCAATTCTCGAACGCATTATTGCCGATTTCCCTAAGGCCGGAAGGCAACTCAGTCGCAGCCAGATGCCAGCAATTCCGGAACGTGTTCTCACCGATCCTAACCAGATAATCAGGCAGTTTTGTCCAAGACAAAGCCTCGCAGCCATCGAAAGCACCTTCCCCTATCTCTGACACTCCTGACGGAATGCTCTTTGGATTGAAATTCTTTATCCCACCAAACGTACTTGCACCTATCATCTTTAACGAAGCGGGAAGGTCCTCGGGAAGGACACCTTGCTTACCCGCAAAAACAGCCGAGCCTATTGATATGAGGTTGGACGGCAACTCAGTCAATTCAATGTTGTCCGCTCCGGCAAAGGCATACCACCCAATAGTCTCAAGACCATCAGGCAAAGATGTAAATCTCACATTCTTACACTGATGGAACGCCCATTCGCCCATTTGAGTCAGATTCTTAGGAAGACCGGTCAGTTTCAACTCCCAGCATTCACTGAAGCCGCTGGCTGAAATCTTAAGAATACTGTCGGGCAATTTGATTTCGGACAACTTATGGCACAAGGCAAAAGAACAGACACGCAGGTTGGTGAAATATGCCAACTCGTTGAACGACACAATGTCTGAGCTTTCAAAAACGCGACCTAAATCCATCACATCAGCCGCCTCAGCCACAGACAACTCGCCATCACCATTCCGATCCCAATTGGCGACACAAAGAGCCTTCACGGCAGGATCCTTGAACTGAATGATCCCTTCTGCCGGAGGGTCAGGATCAACAGGCGGATCAGGATCAACAGGCGGATCAGGTTCAATTAGCTTGTCTCCCGTCTGAACCGTCAACAAAGAGGAGACCTGCTCGTCGCGTCCGTTACCTACCCAAACCTTATAAAAATAGGAGGTGGAATATTCAAGATTCTCTATTGTCAATGAATATCCCAACCCGTCTGGCCGGCTCACTTTGTGCCTTTCCATCATAGACTCATCAGTCCCGAAATAAAATCCATATTCAATGGCGGCGGCCATGTCTTCCTCGGTCTTGAACTTCGCCGTGAGTGTGACCTGGAGATCCTGCACCTGCGCGGTTGCCGATGGCAGGACAGGTGCCCTCAATCCTGCCGGCACACTTCTCTCCTCGCAGCCGGCCAAAAGAACAGCCGCAACGAGAATCACTTTATTGAATATTCGAAACAAGTTCATCCTTAATTGGTCACGTTTCCGCACAAACTTACAAAAATTCCTCGGTTTTTAACACCGGACAGACAAGAAATGTTCTCATCGAAACAAAACGCCGCCCCTTTGGGCCACGAATGCGACCGGAATTGTCGCCCAAGGGTGCCGCCCGGCACTCACAGGCGACAGAAAGGGGCATAAACGTCGCCCAAGGGTGTCGCCCGGCACTCACAGGCGACAGAAAGGGGCATAAACATCGCTTATTGGCGCAGCCCTCTCCGCAGGTGACGACTGTGGCCGGAAGCACCGCCTATGAGGCGTGCCGGATGCGCCACTGACTCTGGTGAAAATATGCCTTCTTGAAAAACCTACTGTCCGAGCATTCGGCGGAAGGTCTCCATGCCTTTGGTGGCGACTTGGCGGATCTGGGTGATGCGAGGGTCGGCGATGGCCACATCCTCGGGGTCGATCAGGTAGATCGGAATGCCGTTCGGGGCATAGCGGTAAAGGCCGGCGGCGGGGTAGACATTCAAAGATGTGCCGACGATCAACATTATGTCGGCGGCGGAGACGATGTCGATAGCCTTCTCGATGTTCGGGACGGCCTCCCCGAAGAAAACGATGTGCGGACGCAGCTGGCTGCCGTTCGGAGCCTTGTCCCCCAGATGAACCTCATCGTAACCGATGTCAATCACCTCCTCCTCTGAATATGTCCGGTCATATTCACCGTCCTCGGGCCGAACCTTCGTCGCCTCGCCGTGGAGGTGCAGGACCTTCGTGCTGCCGGCCCTTTCGTGCAGATTGTCAACGTTCTGGGTGATGACCGTCACTGAATATTCCTTCTCCAGATCAGCGATGGCGTAATGCGCGGCGTTCGGTTTCACCTCGCTGAGCCTCTTGCGCAGACCGTTGTAGAAATTCAGAACCAGTTCCCGGTTGCGGTACCAGCCCTGGATTGAAGCGACCTCTTCGGGATCATATTCACCCCACAGGCCGTTGTTGCCCCTGAATGTGCTGAGTCCGCTCTCGGCGCTCACTCCGGCGCCCGTCAGAACGGCGATTTTCTTTTTCGCTGAGTTCATATATTCATCCTCCTTTGAAAGGTTGCGCGCGGCCGCGACCGCATATTCGTAAATTATTGATTCTTTTTGAAATAGTAGTTCCTGAGCCAGTACTCGAACAAGGGGTCGAGAATCACCGGTTTCGCATCCTCGCCGACAAAAGTCAGAATCTCCTTCTTCATCAGAGCGTCCTTCAGGCGGCGCACATTGGCGGACGAGTTGAGGGAATATTTCCGGATCACCTCAGCCGTGCTGAACTTCGAATAGCCGTCGATGATCGCCTTCAGCAGGCTCACCTGGAAGGTGGTGAGGTCGTTCATCATCGAGATGAAGCGGCCTCTGTTTATCGCCATCACGGTCGCAAGGGCCTCCAGCAGGACAGGCTCCATTATGTAGCCTTTGGACAGCGAGTCGCAGACAGAGGTGAAGTGATTGATGTAGAAAAGATTGCACTTGAAGAGGCGGCACGCTCCGCTGATCAGGTCCCTGTCGATGACCTTACCGCTGGCGAGGAATCCCTTGATGATGTGCTCGACAATCTCCCTCTCATCCACCCTGCTCAGTTTCAAGCGGGTAGCCCTGCGGTAGAAGAAATGCCTCTTTATGAATATGTCCTCCATCGCATTGACCTGCGAGCCTATGAATATATAGGAGAAGATTCTCAGTCCTTCAGCCTTGGCCTCGTCCATCACTTCCTCCATCAGTTTGAAGATCCGCTCGCCGTCATCGGCCAGATCCAGATTCTGGAACTCGTCGATGATCATAAACGTTTTCTCTCCCCTCTCGGCCGCAAGGACGTAAGGCAGTCTGAGGACGGACTTGAGATCCTTGTCGTCCAGATCCCAGTTCGTGGAGAGGATTATGTCCCTATCCGAGAACGCTTTGCGGTCAAAGACCCAGTGCGTGCCTTCCATATAGGCAGTGACTATCTTTTCATACTCGTCGGGGGTGGATGCCACCAGCCTTATGACAGCGGCTCCCAGCCTCTTTACAAAAGACTCGCCTTCCCTGATGTCCAACGCTGTCATCTCCCCCACCGTGAACCTATCCCCGTTCACTTTCATCTTGGTGAAAACCTGATGGACAAGAGATTTCTTTCCTGCGCCGAACGGCTCCCAGACGACCACATTCTCACTCTGTGTCAAAAGGTTACCAAGGATGGCGCAATCTTCCTTACGGCCAATGAAATGCTGGCCGGTAACGTATCTATTGTACAAAAACGGGCTATCCATCGAAATAACATTTTTGTTTTGACAAAATTAACATTTTTTTCCTATCTTTGCACCCGCTTTAGAGAGCGCTTGGAAATTTTATGACGGAAAATGTCTTGATATTCCCAAGTTTAGAGAAAAAAAGGAGGTGGTAACAGCATTATGATCATAGTTCCTATCAAGGAAGGCGAGAACATCGAAAGGGCTCTGAAGAAATTCAAGAGAAAATTCGAGAAGACCGGTGCCATCCGTGAGCTTCGCGCCCGCAAGAACTTCGAGAAGCCTTCTGTAAAGAGAAGAGCCGCGAAGATGAAGGCCATCTACGTTCAGCACCTCCAGCTGCTCGACGAGCAGTAATCAAGACTGACACAGACAATCATGACCGGATCGCGCCCAGCGGTCCGGTTTTCGTATTCAGTAAACGTTAAAAAATAAGTTGGTAAAGTTTTGGCCGCGTTTTCGAAGATAGATTTCTTTTTGAAGAAGGAGTGTACCGGTGGCACATGGCCGATGAGAAAAAACCGCCAGACCGAAAAGACAATCAAAGATTACCAACTAATTTATTAACGCTTACTTATCAGCAGTACTGAATCCGGCTAATTATAGCTATATTTGTAGATTATGGGAAAGGATGTCGTCAAAAAAGGGGCGCGGCGCTGGCTCCGCCCGGCACTCTGGACAATCTTCGGCGTCTGGGCGGTGATCATCATCGTCCTGCAGATCGCGTTGAACTCCAAGGTACTGACGAGAGTCGTCAACGATGTGGCCAAGGAATATGTCGACGGGGATGTCACGTTCACCGGCATCAAGGCTTCCATGTTCAAGAGCTTCCCTAACCTCAACGTCACGATCGACAACTTCTCCATCACCTACCCCCACGACAGGTTCGCCGCGTTCGACTCACTGGACGTTCCGGGAGGCTACCTCCTGAAATCAGGGCGCGGAGAGGGAGCCGACACCCTGGCACACTTCAGAAAGTTCTCCGTCTCGGTCAACTACCTTGCCGCTGCCACAGGCAGGCTCAGGATCCGCCACGCCATTCTTGATCATCCAAGAATATTCGCCCACCAGTACGACTCCACCACGGCGAACTGGAACATGTTCGGCGACGGTTCCGTGAAAGAGGACGGCGACACCATCGCCTCCACGCTGCCGCCGGTCTCGGTGGGCAAGGTCAGCCTCGGCGGACGGCCATTCATAGTCTACACGAACCCCTCCGACACCATATTCGGATGCATATTCCTAAAGCAGCTCACCGCGAAGGGGCGTTATGACGCGAAGAGGAACAAGATCGAGGGGGTGAGCCTTGAGATGGACTCGCTGTTCGTGGCGGGGCGGCTTCCTGCGGACACGGTAGCCCTTGGGGTAGAGCGGCTCGGGATCAAGGAACGCGCCGGCCACTTCGATGTCAACCTCTCTTCGAGGCTGTTCCTCGGCATGGAATCATCCGGCAGGATGTCGATTCCGGTCGAGATCGAAGGCGACATATTCCCGGAACTTGGGAAAAAGTGCGTGACGGTCGGGAATATGACCGCGCGGGTAGCCACCGTCGGGCTTTCGGCCAACGGGAAGGCGGACTTCTCAGGTAAGGATATTCACATCAAGGGATCTGTGGCGACGGAAAACGCCTCCGTCAATGAGATAGCCGGGTATTTCGGAGACAACTTCCCTATTCTTAAGAAGTTGCGCACCGATGCAACGCTCACCGTCAATGCATTCTGCGACGGCAGTTATGACAAGAGTACCGGCAGCCTCCCTCCTCTTTCGGTGAGAATCCAGGTTCCGGATTCCAGGATCGGCTGGGAGGGCATTTCCGGCGACGGACGTTTCGACCTTGACATCACGGCCACGAGCCAAGACGGAAAACTCACCGCCGAGGTGCCGGATTTCTGCTTCAGCGTCAACGGGATGAAGGTGATGATGAGCGGGACAGCCGACGACCTTCTTGGCGCGGATCCGAAGTTCGACATCAGCAGCGACATCCACATCGTCCTGGACTCGCTGGCCTGCTACCTTCCTGACAACCTCGGGGTTTCTGTCCACGGCGACCTTGAGGGGATAATCGAAGGTGACTTCCGCCTGTCCCAACTGGATGCGTTCAATTTCTCCGAGATCGGGCTTGAGGGGCTTCTGGAGAGCAACGGCATCCGGATCAGCATTCCGAAAGACACCCTGTTCGCCTACTTAGGCCACACGGACATCAGCCTCGGAGCCTTCAACCACGACGAGGATGATCACGACGGACACGGCGGTAGCGGCCACAGGCACTCGGGACTTTCCGTGGCGATCGACAGCATGCTGACTGAATATGGCGCCTCGACGTTCATACGGGGTACCGGTCTGACTCTTTCGGCACACAACACCAAGGAGAGGATGTCCGCTGATCCGAAGCGCCACCCGATCCACGGCCATCTTGACATCGCTTCCATCGGAATGATGGACATAGACTCCTGTTTCGTAGGAGCCATCGGCTCTGTCAACACATTCAAACTGAGCCTTAAGCAGACAGGAACGCATAGCGTGCCGTTCATCAGCCTGTCCAGCAGGAACAAGAATATAACTCTCCGCGAAGGAGTCACCAGGTTCTCCGGACAGGATGCGAGGCTGTCGGTCGAGGCGCATCCGAACTCCGCGGAGAGACAGCTTCGCAGGAAACACCTGCTGGACTCCCTGCAAAGGATCTACCCTGGAGTGAAACGCGACTCCCTGCTCAGGAAAGTGTTCGGGAAATATGCGTCCGGAACCACCTTGCCGGACTATCTTTCCGAAAAGGATTTCGAGAAGAGCGACATCAAGATCCAACTTGGTGAATCCTTTGCGAACTACATCAGAGACTGGGACATCACAGGGAACATCGACCTCGCCGAAGGTCTTGTCATCACCCCGTACTATCCACTCGACAACAGGATAACAGGATTCAGCGGGAAGTTCTCCAACAACACGATCGACCTCAACAGACTATCGTTCAAATCCGGGGTGTCGGACATCTCCGCCACCGGCCATCTTACCGGTCTCAAGAGGTTTCTTGTCTCCGGCAAGGGCAGGCTCAACCTGGATCTGGGCATAACCTCCGACGAGATCGACATGAACGAGATCCTCATCGCGCTCAACGCCGGAAAGAAATTCACGCCTATAGGCCACAACGCGGCTCTCTCCGGAGTTGATGACAACGCCTACCTCAACACCGTCAAAGAGATGACAGCCGCGGACACGACCGCCTCCACCTCGCTGGTCGTGCTGCCGTCCAACATCAACGCCAAGATCTCGCTGAGCGCCAACAAGATAAGATACTCAAACCTGGAGACATCCTGGGTGGCCTCGGACATCGTGATGAAAGAGCGCTGCCTTCAGGCGACGAACACCCTCGCGACGACGAACATGGGCGACGTGTACCTCGAAGGTTTCTATTCGACCCGCACCAAGAAAGACCTCAAGGCCGGCTTCGACCTCACCTTGTCCGGCATCACAGCCGAGAAGGTTATCGAGCTGTTTCCGGCAGTGGACAGCATCGTGCCTATGCTCAAGGCTTTCAGGGGACTGCTCGACTGCGAGATCGCCGCGACAAGCTCGATCGACACATCCATGAACATTGTGCTGCCGACCCTGAGCGGCATAGTGAAAATTGACGGCAAGAACCTGTCCCTGACCGACAGTGACGAACTCAACAAGCTCCGCAGATCCCTGATGTTCAAGGACAAGGACTCCAGCTTCATAAAATCCCTGTCAATCCGCGGCATCATCAAGGAGAACCACATGGAGATCTTCCCGTTCCTGCTGAACATCGACCGCTACTCGATCGCGGCCAGCGGCCTTCAGGGTTTCGACCAGCGGTTCAAGTACCACCTTTCCGCCCTGAAGTCGCCGATTCCGTTCAAGTTCGGCATCAACGTGAACGGCACCTTCGACAATTGGAAGTGGAAACTCGGCAAGACAAAGTACAAGAGCCGCAACATCCCTCTTTTCGATGATCAGGTCAACAGCCTGACGCTAAACCTGACCTCCGCCATCCACAACATATTCGAGAAGGGCGTGGAGCAGGCTCTGAAGCAGAACGAGCTGTCGCAGAAGGCGATAGAGAACAAAAAGAAGGAACTTGACTATTCCGCCTCCCTGACGGAAGACCTCTCCGCCGACGAAAAGAAAACCCTCAAAGCCCTTGAGACCGTCACCGGCGCCGGTAACATCGGTGACAACGGTGCCGGCTCACATCTTCCGCACGCTGAACCAGCCGGAACGAACGATGCGGCAGAGCGCGACGGGCAGAAAAATAATATTTGAATATTAACAGATTTCAACTATCTTTGCAAACCTTTCGGACTCGGAGCAAAGGCAGCTTCCAATCGCCCAAACTCCCTGCGGAATCCCTATCATCATCTAGATTCCCCTGCCGGAAGGCTTTGCGGGTGTGTTGAAACTGGTAGACAAGCCAGACTTAGGATCTGGTGCGCAAGCGTATGGGTTCGAGTCCCTTCACCCGCACAAAAACGCCTCCTAATCAACTGATTAAGAGGCGTTTTCTTTTTCAACAGGTGTACTAAGTATCCCATAATGGTCCAAGAATCCCGTACCGGTTGAATATTGCGTTACGGTTAGTACACAAAAGGACTATCTCTTGTACCAACTACGTTTCTGGAGACATTCGGTACACCATTGAGGCTTCTCCTGTACCAAACTTATCTTTCAGATTAAAAACCGAGGGGTGAAGCAGAGGGCCTTACGGTTCAGAGTGGCAGCCGGGTACAGACATTACCCTAATAACGCCTATAGTGGCTGCGGACTCTCTCAACCTTGCCGAAACGCACTCGCCTGTAGGTTCGCACCTGGACAAGTCTGATAACCTCCACCTCAATGGCGACTATCACAAGATGTTGGCTTGTTCTCATTCTGCATACTTATTGTTAGGAAATTGAGAGAACTACCTTCCTTGTTGTAGTACCCCCTCGGTATGGGACAATAAAAAAAGCAAGCATCCCTTTTAGGGAAAAGATGCTTGCTTTTACTTGTCTTCCTAACTCGTATGAGAACAATGCAAAGATAGCCATTCTTTTCAGACTATCAAGTAATATCGTAGACTTTTTTCATCAAGACTCTTCCTTCCAACCATTCCACGAACTCCAGTTCTCTCTTGAAGTCCTCGATAAAAGTTCGATAATCTCCCACGATTCCGCATAAGGGGACAACATCATCCGAGGCCGTCCTTTTTTCCATTCTTATAACCCACTGAAAATCCATCCAATAAATCAAAACCTAAATAAAAAAAAATCAAGAATCCATAAGAAACTAAAAATGAATATATTCGTAATTCCCGCTAGTCAAAAATGACTGGCAGAATCCTGTATATCCATATGAATCAAGGAGTGGCGTTTCACTTGCTGACATTCAAGCTATTACGGATCAGTGCTAAAGCCGCTCTTGAAAAAAGGGCTATACATTGTTGTTTTCAATAGATCTGCTTACATATATTAGGGAGACGTTTCAGGCGAGTGGGAGATAATATATTGTTAATGAGAGATATAGAGGTTTATCTTCAGCGGGAATCCGCTAAAGGCGGATACCGAATCAACTGACTTACAAGTAATTATAAAGCACGTCATTTTCTCGTTGCAATTCTACCGAGGGGAATTTCACGACAACTCTTGCCAAAACTTGTATGGCGACAAAATCAAACTAAGTCAAAGCCCTTGCCTCCCAACCGGACAAACTAATGTAAAAGCTGATGGGATGAACTTCTATGGCAAAGCCTTTGAATATGCCCTTGCCACCTAACCGGGCAAACTAACGCAAAAGCTCCCACCCGAGCAGACTGGCGGGAAGTTTAGCATTGTCACACCTATATACAACAAGGGAGCACACGCATTCAACAAGGAAAGCAGACGCAACAGTGTAGTGCGGCTACGCGAAGAGGCGGAGGTTGTCGAAGGTGGGGGCAAGGGAGCCGGACTCGATGCGGTGGATGATCTCCACGACCTTGTCGTTCATCGGGGTGGGGCAACCGACTTTGCGGCCGTAGGCGCTGACGGCACCGTTGATGGAATCGACCTCGGTTTTCTTGCCGCGCTCAAGATCCTGAAGCATACTGGCTTTCAGACGGGCGTGCTTGCGGATGGCTATCGGGATGATCATAAAGGAGATGAACTTCTTCACGGGATTGCTGTAATCCAGAAGCTTGACTACATCCTTGCCTTGGATCGGCTCGATGGTTATGCCGCCCTTACGGCAGACATCAATGCATTCCTTGATCAAGGCCTGCACGACCTCCCTTGAGGAACGGTCCGAAGCGGCCTCTCCGAAAGTGCAGCCCAGGACAGCGCTCATTCCGGAGAACGCGGCGTTGATCAGGAGCTTGCTCCAGCGGGTTCCGAGGAAATTCTCCTCTACCTCGACCGGGCCCATCTTCTCAAGGAGGGCCTTGACCTCAGCGAAATGCTTGTTGACATTCTCGGAAACCGCGCCCAACGAAAAAGTGAGGCTGTCCGGCGAACTGGTCAACTCACAGACTCCCGGGCCAAGCATCGTGGCTCCCCAGGCGACAGTGCAGCCAAGCACACGGGACGGACCGACGATCTCGGAAATCAGCAGCTCCGGCAACCCGTTCTGGAGAGTGACGATCACACCATCCTCAGCGAGGAAACCTTTGAGCATATTCACAACCTCGGCATTATGCAACTGCTTGGTCATAAGGAATATGACATCATATTCACCAGTCATTTCCTCATCTGTCAGGACGGTCACCGGCTGAGTGAAATTCACGGTGCCTACCACTCTCGCACCTTCGGCACGCAAGGCGGCGACGTGAGCCTTGTTATGGTTGATGAGGTCAATCTGACCTCCGTTCTTCGTAATATACGCGCCCAGAATGGTTCCCAACGAACCGGCGCCATAGATGGCACTTCTCATATTCCTTGAATATTCAAATTCCGCAAGCAGGCAATCACTTGCCGAATACAATCCGTTCGAGGGTGATTGCCCACCCTTGTCAATGAATATCTCCGCGGCAAAAATAGTGATTCCCTTCCGGATGTCAAAGCTGTTCAGCAGAAATCAGCGCGGCCAGATTGGATTTCTGATCAGTAAGGGTTAACTTTGCATTGGGGGAAATATTCCCGGAAAACAAATAAGTTTGAAATGTTCTTTGAGGTGAACAAATTTTCAAACCAACGAGTCAAAACAGCTTCTAAAAAACATTAGAATAATGAACAGAATTGTAAGAATCATCGCGGCTTCGACGCTGACATTCGGACTCTTGCTCTGCGGAACTTTCGCTTTCGCGCAGAAGAGCCCAGCGTTCGAGGCTAAGTTCAAGATCGCGGAAGGCGCTGACCTTCGCATCCTTGACGACAACATCTGGGACTACAGCAAGGACACCATTCCTCCGAAATGGAAGGAAATCGGAGAGGATCCGCGTGACTGCAACAGGGCCCCGCAATTTGCCAGGCTCGTAAACGACTACCTTCCTGATGTCTTCGCGCTTCAGGAATATTCCAGCCATATGCACAAGGAATTCTACCCTCTGGTGCAGAAAGACGGCTATGTCATCGCCTGGGAATCGAAGAAGGACTGGAACAACACTCCGATCTTCTACAACAGCAAGACGCTTGAGCCTCTGTACGTCAACTACAACAAGTACACTCCCGAGCAGTGGTGCAACCACGGATCCAAGTCCTTCACCTCGGCTGTGCTGAAAAGGAAGGCCGACGGGAAGATATTCGCGATAATCGGCACCCACCTTTGGTGGAAGAGCGAAAAGTCCAAGCCGGGCAGCACGATGGCGAGAGCCTCACAGCTCCGTCTGGTGATGGCGGAGACCGACATCATCAGAGCCAAATACGGGGATATTCCTGTTTTTGTGATGGGGGATATGAACTGCGAGGAGGACACCGTTCCGATCCAGCAGCTTATCCAGGGCGGTTATGTGCCTTGCTACAAGGCCGCTACCGTCTATGGCGACAACCACAACGGACATCACATATGCAGCCCTGGGGACGGATATTCGGTCGAGAGCCGCAGACGTGGACCTGACCGCGCCACTGGAGCGATCGATCACTGCCTGATCTTCGACCCGAGCGGAAAGGCCGAGGTCAAGGTCTTCGACTGCATTATGGAGAAATACACCATCAAACTCACGGATCATTACCCGAATCTTATTGATGTGAGATTATAACCGTTTCGGTGGGATATTATTCAACAGCTTACATTGCCCGGAATCTGAATACCGGACGCTGATGTAGGCTGTGATTGTGTATTTTCATTTGCCGCTGCGGAATAGATTTCGTACCTTTGTTATCCGTTATGAAGTACGGATTCGACAACGAAAAGTATCTGCGGATACAATCAGAACACATCAAGGAACGCATAGCCCAGTTCGGGGACAAGCTCTATCTTGAGCTTGGAGGCAAATTGTTTGACGACTACCACGCCAGCAGGGTCCTGCCGGGATTCCAGCCGGACAGCAAGCTGAGGATGCTCCAGCAGCTCAGCGACTGCGCGGAGATCGTCATTGTCATCAGCGCCAATGACATAGAGAAGAACAAGGTGAGGGCCGACTACGGCATCACCTATGACATGGATGTCCTGAGGCTCCGCACGGAGTTCCAGAACAGGGGCTTCCTTGTCAGCAGCGTGGTGATCACCCATTTCAACGGTCAGGCCAGCGCCAAAGCTTACAAGGCCAAGCTCAAGAAGATGGGCATCAAGGCCTACTACCACTACACGATCGAGGGTTACCCGAACAATGTAGCCCTGATTGACTCCGAAGAGGGCTACGGTAAGAATGATTACGTGCAGACATCCCGTCCGCTCGTGATCGTGACGGCTCCGGGGCCGGGCAGCGGAAAGATGGCCGTGTGCCTCAGCCAGCTCTACCACGAGCACAAGAAGGGAATAGCGGCGGGCTATGCCAAATTCGAGACGTTCCCTGTCTGGAACCTTCCTTTGAAGCACCCGGTCAACATCGCCTACGAGGCCGCCACCGCAGACCTCAATGATGTGAATATGATCGATCCGTTCCACTTGGAGGCCTATGGCAAGACTGCCATCAACTACAACAGGGACATCGAGATATTCCCGGTGCTGAACGCCCTGTTCGAGGGAATCTACGGCGAGAATCCGTACAAGTCGCCTACCGACATGGGCGTGAATATGGTGGGCAACTGCATCAGCGACGACGACATCTGCTGCAAGGCCGCCAACGATGAGATCATCCGCCGCTACTACTCCGCGCTCGACCAAATGGCTGACGGAAAGGACAACGAGAGCGAGGTCGGAAAGATCGCGCTTCTCCTCAAACAAGCGAGGATCACCACTGAATATCGCCGTGTGACTGTCGCGGCGAAACAGCGTGAGGCCACGGCAGGCAATCCGTCAGCGGCCATCGAGCTGTCCGACGGGACGATCCTGAGCGCGGAGACCTCCGACCTTCTCGGACCTTGCGCCGCGCTTCTTCTGAAGGCCACCAAGCATCTTGCCGGAATCGACCACAGTGTCAAGCTCATTCCGGGAAGGCTCCTAGAGCCGATCCAGAAGACGAAGGTCACCTACCTGCACGGCAAGAACCCGCGTCTGCACACGGATGAGGTGCTGATCGCCCTTTCGGTCATGAGTCCGGATGACGAGAACTGCCGCAAGGCCCTTGACACACTACCGCTTCTGAAAGGCTGCCAGGTCCATTCGACGGTCCTTTTGAGCGACATCGACAAGAAAGTCTTCAAGAAGCTCGGTGTGGACCTCACCTGCGAGCCTGTCCACGAAAGGCACTGACACTTTGGATTTTCCAACGATAATGATTAACTTTAGGCTTTGAAAGCCAGAAGACTATTCTGACTATAGAACCTATAATATTTATTACCATATTCAGAGATGAACTATTGTCCTCATTGCGGATCGCCGGTCCAGCCTGATTCCTCCTTTCTGCCCTAAGTGCGGAACCAACTTTCCAGACGCGGCAGCGCCTACTCCCCTGTCTCAGAATTACCAACAGCCATCCGTGCCGCCGTGCCCGCCGACCTACCTCGCCCTGTCCATCATCGTGACCGTACTCTGCTGCCTTCCTTTCGGAATCGTCGGCATTGTCAAATCCAGCAGTGTCTCCAGAGAATATGCCATCGGCAACTACGCAGCGGCCCAAGATGCCAGCAACCAAGCCAAGAAATGGAGTATCATCGGAATCTGCTGCAGTGTGGCTATCTGGATAATCCTCTACATCATCCTGCTGGCCTGCGGATTCATGGTCGGCCTCGCTGATCTTTAGAGTCTTCTCTGTCTTTGGCTCTCAGGCCTGTCCCATTTTTAAGATCCCTCCATCCGGAATCATCTCATCAGGCAGATGAACAAAGATTCCTACAAGAAACCAATCCTGTACATTCTGCTCACGGCAGCGTGTGTGGGATTGGTGCTTACATATTCACGTTTCAGCCCAGAAGACAGCACCTGGTTCCCAAAGTGCATATTCCTGCAACTGACAGGATTGAAATGTCCCGGCTGCGGCAGCCAGCGGGTAGTACACAACCGGCTGAACCTCAATATTCACAAAGCATTTGAGGCCAACGCCTTCCTTGTGCTGTGCCTCCCGTACATCATCTCCCTGCTGGTGTCCGTTCCACTCAGATCCCGTTTCCCACGATTCTACAACACCCTAAACAGCGTCCCCGTCATCATCACCATCGGCATCCTTGTCATAGCCTGGTGGATCACCCGCAACATCTTCGGCTGGTGATAGTCAGTTCAGAGGAAGGTAAAAGGATAATATATCGATTATATTCGTATCTTTGTGACACCAAGAGAGAAAATCATACTATGATAATGAGACTTATTCATCCCATCTGCGTGGCGGTTATGCTCATCATCGCATCAGCATGCGAGAAATACGAACCGGATTGGGATATCTTTGAGGCTTACGGCGTGGCGGAGGAGATAAAGACGGATTTCTACGAAAGATATTCAGAGGATGTCAAGGTCACGAGCGCGGTGACATCCTACAATAAGTCTTAGGTCGAATTTGTGGACACCGACGGGTTGAAGTGCACGGCCGTCTATAAAGGCCACACTTGGATGATGACGCAGAAAGAGTTCAACAAGAACGGATTCGCGTTCCTCAAGCAGCTGCCGGAGAGAATCGCAAAAGCCTACCTCAGAGCCGGAGTCAGCAAAGAATTTTACGAGTGGGATCAATCGTATGTGATCGAAGTCACACGCAGAGGGTTTGACAAAAAGGCATACGAGTTCCAGTTCGTTGTTTTTGATGAGAATGAGTTCCCCAAGCTTGCATACCGGGAGTATTTCGTGCTGATAGACGAGGACGGAGAACTCCTCGACATCCGGTCCCGCCACAACAGATCCATCTGGTGGTATGATATGAGCGGCTGTGTCGATTTTGTAAGGCAAAAATATCCCGAGGCCACAATCCTTGCCGGAATCAACGATTCCAGCGACAATGTCTTGTATATCAAAGACAAAGGCGTACTGAAAACGGTCCGGTTTGATTATCGTGGATCTGATGAGCAAACTTGGAGTGCAACCATCTACAGATTGGAGGATTACGACAAACTACCTGACACTGTGTTGGATGAATATGCCAAATATAGGGTCTATCACCCTGATTTCAATTATTCCGAGGTCTATCGCGTCGAGACGAAGGACGGAATCTATTACGGATTGAAAAGCGCCACCACAAGCCTGACCGTTTACTTCAAGGCTTGACTCAAATTCTTAGGATTCCTCGTCCACGAATATGCCCGATAATGCTACCGCCATCGTACTTTGACGGCAGCACTTTGGGCAGTATTTGCAACAGTCGAGGTTGATTTGCACCCTGACGGCAGCGATTACGGGCATATTCGCGACTGTCGGAATAGGGGGAAATGGCAATGAATATATTTCCGAATATTCAGAAAAATTTCTAAATTCGTCAAGAGATGTGCTGGTCTGGTAGGAAGCGGCAAAATAAGTTTCCAAAGATCTGGCAAAGATTTTCAAGGGTGGATTTCTTTTTGAAGAAGGAATATGTCGGTGACACATAACTGATGAGAAAAGGAATATAGACCCAAAAGATCACATAAGATAAGGGCACTAATTTTTTAACGACTAATTAATAATGACACGGATGAGAAGAATATTTCTGATTGCATTGGCGGCAGTGCTGCCAGGATTGACCAACGGAATCAGCGCCGGCTCGTTCTCTGACGGGAGGCTTTTGGATAAGACCCTGAGGATCGACTACATATTCACAGGGTCGGACAAGGATTGCGACATCGCTGTGGCTGAACTGCTTAGCGCCCACGGATGGTACGGGCGGCGCACCAATCTGAAAGAGGTGCCGCTGCGGGGTAACGGGCAGCTCACAATGACGGACAAGGCCACGGGCGACACACTTTACAGGATGTCATTCTGCACCTTGTTCCAGGAATGGCAGGCGACGGAAGAGGCCACGAGAGTCCGCAGAAGTTTCGAGAACGTCTTTCTGGTGCCGATGCCGGCGGCCCCGGCGGAGATCACCGTGCAACTCTATGACTTTTACGAAAATGTGGCGGCAAAGCTTACGCATCCGGTTGACCCTAAGGACATTCTGATCAGGCCTGTCGGAGGAAAGCCGCAGACAAGAATGCTGCTGGACAGCGGTGATTCCAAGGATAAGATCGACATCGCCATCCTTGCGGAAGGATACACCGAGGGCGAGATGGACATATTCTTCAAGGACGCCGAGAGCACGGTGGAGAATCTTCTGCGCCACGAGCCGTTCAAGTCAATGAAGGATCGGTTCAACATCGTCGCGGTCGCGTCTCCTTCCGAGGACAGCGGAGTCAGCGTGCCGCGTGAGGGCCTGTGGAAAAAGACGGCGGTGGACTCGCACTTCGACACGTTCTATTCCGACCGCTACCTCACGACCCTGCACCTGTTCAAGATGCACGACGCGCTTGCCGGAATCCCTTACGAGCACATCATAATCCTCGCCAACACTGACACTTACGGCGGCGGAGGCATCTACAATTCCTACACACTCACGACCGCCCACCACAAACTTTTCGGCCCGGTGGTCGTCCACGAGTTCGGACACAGCTTCGGCGGATTGACCGATGAATATGCCTACGATGACCAGTATGTTGAGTATTACTACCCGGACATCGAGCCTTGGGAGCAGAACATCACCACCAAAGCGAACTTCGAGAGCAAGTGGAAGGATCTTTACGACCAGGGAGTCGTGGGCCTTGTCGAAGGCGGCGGCTACCAGACGAAAGGCGTCTGGCGCCCGTGCGAGGACTGCCGGATGAGGACCAACACCGCCGAAGCTTTTTGTCCGGTCTGCCAAAGAGCCATCGAACGCATCATCCGATTCTACACCGAGGAATAGCAACCGCCCCGCCGCTTTCCTCAACCTCACTGAACAAGTGAGAGTTATCGCAGGAGAGCGGGGGGCTTTTGAGGCTTCATCAGAACTTGAAGGTCACTCCAATGCCGCCGACGATGCTGGTGCGGTAGAAGTCGTCCTGGCCGGGAATCTGGAGATTCTTGATGTCAAGCTTTTCGGCAAGGCCGGGAACAGCGGGGGCCAGCTGGCCGAGGACCGGGGAGAGTTTCGCGGCGATAAGGGCTCCGTTTCCGCCATAATCGGCCTGCTCCTTGGTGAAGTGCATAAAGAAAGTCTTGTATATTCCTAAATCAATGGCGACTTTCGGGTTGACGTTGAACCTTGCGCCAAGGCCGCCCGAGATGGAGCTGGTGGTGTAGCTGAGGTCGGTGATGTATTTCGCGTCGTTGCCGAAACCGAACGTGCTGCTGTTGGCGCCGATACTGAGGGTCACTACATCGCTGAGATCATACTCAAGGCCACCGAGAATCTCGAAGGAATTGTGCTTCAGATAGTTCTGTTTATCGTTCAAGTCCGTCTCGTTGTTGTACTGCTTTGACTGCTTGTCGAAATAGTAGTTTGCGCCGAGGGCGACGCGGAAGTTCGGCTTCACTGAATATTCAGCACCGATGTTGATGTTGCCGGGGATGTCGGCGGCGATCTCCTTGCCGTCATCGAACTGGGATATTCCTGTGGTGTTAGCCTTCGTGTCATTGTTCAGGCGCACTTTCGTGTTGAACTCGTAGCGCGCGGAGAAGTTGAACCGGCCGGTCTTGTAGTCCACGGACAGGATCGGTGTCCAGGCGATATCCTTCTGATGCGCGTCAAGTTCCTTGTCGCTTACAAGTCCGCCGACCATTCCGACAGCGGTTTCAGTCGGGATCAGTCCTCCGGAGATCGCTGACACCGCCGCGCCCAGCACATTCGCTGCGGGAAGCATCTGGCCTCCGTACTGCAACTGGATATTCCTCAGGCTTCCGACATAATAGTTGGAGATGTAGTTCAGGCGCACGCCGGCGGAGACACTCCACTTCGAGCCTATCTTATAACCGATGTTCAGCTGGCCGGCGAAGTTGTACTGCTCTCCGGTAAGATTGATGTCTGCATCATAGCCGGTAACCATCTGAGTCCCAGCCAAATTATTGATCAGAGCTGGAATCATCGCGACCGGAGCCTCAAATGAGCCGAGTCCCTGGTCGTATTTCGCCTTTCCGCCTCCCGACACGACTCCGAAATGGAAGGAGGCGAACAGATTGTCGTGCTTGAACGCGAGGCTCAGGTGCGGAAGGGCCGGCACGAAAGACTTGCCCGTGTACTTCTTATAGCCTCTTCCCTCATTGTCCACGCCGTACTTGAGCGGCTCGTAGGTGGAAGTCGTGTACCTTCTCTGCAAGGCCGACTGGACATCGAACGCCAGATGCCAACCGTTGTCCATAAAACCGATTCCGGCAGGGTTGAAATACGCTCCCTGAACTCCTATGACGGCATTCTGGGCAGGATTCCTCAAGAAAGCCACATTCTGATTAGTGTTCGTGACATAGCCGCCGGCCTTGGCGGTGAAAGCGGCGGTGCAAATAGCGGCCGCAAGTACAATCATTCTTTTCATTTAGTCGAATTTTATTGTAATTTTCGGAACAAATGTAGAGTTTATCCCCATATTTACAAACAAATTCGACCTATTGACAATTATTAAATTGATTTATCGACTTATTCGCTACCCCGTCACCTCAGGCAACAACACCATCATACGCATCCACCAAAGGAGCATATTCAACGCTTTTCGCGGCATTCTGGTGCCAACAGCATCACGACTGCGGCATTTTATGAATATTTCGCTACTGTCAGAATACTCTATCTCAATGTTATGTCTTGCGTATATTAGATTCCGCCACCATTACGAGACTTTACTGGTCATCCGGCTCCAAAGAAGTACCGTCATCGATGTCGAACCACTCGCACAACTTCTTCCGCGCACGAAGTTTGACCTCGGGAGCCAAATGCCCTTTTACATAACCGTAGGCGGCCACGAGAGCGGCAAGGTCATCAGAAAAGCCCAAGACCGGGATTGCATCCGGAATAAGGTCGAGCGGGAGAATGAAATAGCCCAGAGCTCCGATGATGATCGCCTTCTCCTTAGGGCTGACATTCGGATCAGCCAATTCATAGTAAAGGATCAAAGCCACATAGATGACCTTGGCACCCGCCTTCAAGGCTACTTTCTTCACCTTGTTCCAAAAACCGCTTTCGGAATAGTTCCCCTGATACTTCTCAATGTTGTCCGGCTTGTTCATTTTCATTATCTTTGGCAATGTAAAGTTATAAAAAATCAATGAATATGCTAAAGCGGAGAATCGAGGCGTCCTCGGACGGGTTGCGGTTGGCGATGCTCATCAGCGAGCCTGTCGGCGAGCCCAAAGGCATTGTGCAGATAGTTCACGGAATGTGCGAACACAAGGAGAGGTATATTCCTTTCATGGAATATCTTTCCGCGCACGGGTACGTCTGCGCCATCCACGACCATCGGGGGCACGGAGAGACCGTGCTCAACGAAGAGGATCTCGGGTATATGTACAAAGGAGGATGGAGGGCTCTTGTGGAGGACATCAAACTGGTTCAGAATGAGATCAAGGCATCTTATCCAGCATTGCCATATACGCTATTCGGACACAGCATGGGGTCAATGGCTGTGCGCTCGTTCACAAAGCGTTACGATGACAGCATCGACACTCTGTTCGTCTGCGGATGCCCGAGCTACAATCCGGCCGGCGGCGCGGGACGCTTGCTGGCCAGCCTGATCGGGCTGTTCAAAGGAGAGCATTACCGTTCCCCCCTTCTCCAGAATCTGTCGTTCGGCTCCTTCAACAAGCCTTTTGAGGATGAGGGCTATCCATCCGCATGGGTATGCTCCGACAAGGACACTCTGGAAGCCTACCACAAAGACCCTTACTGCATGTTCACATTCACAGTCAACGGTTTCAAGAATCTGTTGGATCTGATGAAGGATTGCTACAGTCCGAAAGGCTGGAAGATGTCGAACCCAAGTCTTCCGGTACATTTCATCTCCGGGGCAGAAGACCCGTGCCGGATCTCCGACAAAGCCATCGACAAGGCAGCCGACCTGATGAGACGAGTAGGCTACCGGAACACGGACCTGCATCTCTACCCCGGCATGCGTCACGAGATCCTCAACGAGACGGACAGACTTCAAGTGTGGGACGACATCCTCAGCAGGCTCGCCTGAGCGGTTCCTTGATGATGCTTCTAATAGACCTTCACCTTGAGTTTTGAATATGCCCTCTCTGCTTTCTGAAGAGCCTTCTCGACCGTCTCGTCCGTGGCGAGGATGACTCCGACGCGGCGGTGCCCTCTGATCTCCGGTTTCCCGAAGAATCTGACTTGCACTCCGGGCTCTTCAAGAACCTTGTCAACATTCTGAAACTCATATTCAGTTGTGTCGCCCTCGACGACAATTGCCTTCGAAGCGGACGGTCCGTAGAAACGTACTTCCGGAACAGGAAGACCCAGAACCGCGCGGGCGTGAAGGGCGAACTCCGACATATCCTGCGAGATCATCGTAACCATTCCGGTGTCATGCGGTCTTGGAGATACTTCGCTGAAGATCACGTCCTCACCTTTGACGAAAAGCTCGACTCCGAATATTCCGTAGCCTCCCAAAGCGTCAGTTATCTTTCCCGCGATCTCCTGGGCCTTCTTCTCCGCCGCCGCACTCATCCCTTGAGGCTGCCAGGACTCACGGTAATCGCCATCAACCTGATGATGCCCCACAGGCTTGAGGAAAGTTGTTCCTGCGCAGTGACGGACTGTCAGCAGAGTGATCTCATAGTCAAAATCCACAAAGCCCTCAACGATGACCTTCCCGCCACCGGCACGTCCGCCCTCCTGGGAAATTTTCCAAGCTTCGGCGACCTGAGACTCATTACGTACCACACTCTGGCCGTGACCGGAAGAACTCATCACCGGCTTAACCACACACGGGAAACCTATCCGTTCGACCGCTGCATTGAATTCGTCCTCCGTCTGGGCGAACTCATACTTTGAGGTTGGAATTCCAAGTTCCTCTGCCGCAAGACGTCTGATGCCCTCCCTGTTCATCGTCAGGTAAGTTGCTTTTGCAGTAGGAATTACAGTGTAGCCTTTCTTTTCGAGTTCGATCAGCTTCTGGGTAGCGATGGCCTCGACCTCAGGGATGACCAGATCAGGATTCTCTTCCTCAATCATCTTGGCGAGAGCGTCACCGTCAAGCATTGACAGAACATGAGACGATTGCGCCACCTGCATAGCAGGAGCATTAGCATATTTATCCACCGCCACGACGTGCACGCCATAGCGCTCAAGCTCGATCGCGATTTCTTTTCCGAGTTCCCCGGATCCGCAGAGAACAGCCTTTTTCTCCACTGGAGTGAATGGGTTACCAATGTTAGCCATACTGAAAAATTATGTTTAAGGCATCAAATTTACGAATATTCAACCTCCGCGACAAGATTTCCTCGCCTTGCGACAAAAAAACGCCTGTTGTCCTTCGAGATGTATGAGCATTCTCCAGCGACTTTACTTGAACAAATCATCTGAGGTTATCACATTCTGGAAACGCCCTGAATATTCATTGTATTTCAACCCGAATGTTGTGACAAGGGTCAGCATTGTTGACTTTCTGGTTTTTGTCTCATCAATGAACGAAGCCTGACGCTCTCTAAGTTTGGCATCATATTCCTTGTCAATAATGAAATCTCTTGATGAATATTTGCACTCGCAAAGGTTGATGAGACGGTCATCCCTGTCTATGAGCAAATCCACCTGAGAGGTGGCTCCAATCCAAGAATATGTCTCTGTGTGCACCCCTGAGATTCCCAATGCGGACTTTATCTGAGCGATGTGCCCAAAACAAACATTTTCAAAAGAATATCCTCTCCACGCATTCACGGAAGGGCTATTCTGATTATGCTGCCAGTAACTAACATCGTCCGTATTCTTACGGTTGCAAAAATAATTGTAGAAAAGGCAGAAGCCGTCAATCAGCCGATATCTGGATTTTCTTGGCGGTTCTCCAAAATACCTGAATTTTGAGATAAAGTCACTTTCCTCAAGGGAGCGTAGTAATTTGGAGAATTCTCCGCCGTCAGCTATTCCCGTACCTTTAAGGATTTCCTCACGCGAGTAGCCTATACGCTTGCCGGCCAAGAACCGTATCAGTTTCTCGGCGGAATCAGGATTTGTGAATATGGAACCGAACAGCCTGTCATATTCATTAGTCAACTTTCCCTTTCGATTAAAGATCAAGAAGTCAACATTTTGAGCAAGGCTCATATCCTTGGCGAAAAGACTAAGATAATACGGCACCCCTCCGAAAATCATATTGCTTTGTATGATGTCGTACCTGTCAAACCGGATGCCATTTGATTGAAAGAATTCCTCTGTCTCCCGTAAATTGAAAGGCTCCAACTTGATTTCAAATTATTACTGTCCGCTAAAACTTTTTGACAGTACAAAAAATTA
>FR893152.1:0-2748 GCA_000433355.1 Alistipes sp. CAG:435
GTGCTATTACTTTTGCAAGCAATACTCTCTGATGTTGCTCTTCAGAACGGTCTGCAAGGAAGTAAACATCATTTTCTGACAACACCCTTTTAATAAGCGTTGACTTACCCAGCCGTCTGCGACCGCACATCACGACTAACGAGGACTTCTCTCTTGCAAGTGCATCCTTTAATCGTGCAGTTTCATCTATTCTGTCAACGAATTTCATATACCCTATTTATTATGTAATACAAACATAATGTTTTTGCTGCATAATACAAAATTATGGACAATGTTTTTTATTCCAACAGAACAAATCGCCACTTTTGCATAGCGGAAATGGATCGAGAAGTACAATTCCTCCTGTACTATATGCCGGAAGACAGCGGCAAAGTGCAGGCCGTCATAAAAGATGAAGCGATATGGTGTACCTTAATTACGGAATATGTTACCTCAAATACTTTCATCCGAGACGGACTCTGACATATTCAAAAAAGATTGCTTTACTTTGCACCGGGAAATGATAAGTTTGGTGATTCTGAAGGATCGCCTAAGAAACTAAATAAAGGAATTTGATATGTACTTGGAAAAAATCAACGGCCCGGCCGACATCAAGAAGTTGAGCGTCGAACAGCTCAACGTCCTTGCTGATGAGACCAGGCACTATCTGATCGAAAAGGTCAGCAATCACGGCGGCCACGTCGGCCCGAACCTCGGAATGGTGGAAGCCACTGTGGCTCTGCACTATGTGTTCAACTCCCCTGTCGACAAGATCGTCTTCGATGTCTCACATCAGAGCTACGCGCATAAGATCCTGACTGGCAGGAAGCAGGCGTTTATGGATCCGGCCCACTACAATGACGTGACCGGTTTCAGCGAGCCGTCCGAAAGCGAGCACGATCATTTTGTCATCGGCCATACATCGACCTCGATCAGCCTTGCCTGCGGACTTGTCAAAGGACGTGACCTGGCAGGTGGAAAGGAGAATGTCATCGCTGTGATCGGCGACGGATCATTGAGCGGCGGCGAAGCCCTTGAGGGACTGAGCGTGGCAGGGTCTGAGCTTAACAGCAACTTCATCATCATCGTCAACGACAACCAGATGTCGATAGCGGAGAACCACGGCGGTCTGTACAAGAACCTTCAGCTGCTTAGGGAGACCAACGGAAAGGCGGAGGTCAACCTTTTCAAGGCGATGGGGCTTGAATATGTCTATGTGGGCGACGGTAACGATGTCGCCACTCTCATCGATGCCTTCCAAAAGGTCAAGGACACCGACAAGCCGGTTGTCGTGCACATCAACACCCTCAAAGGCAAGGGCTTGAAGTACGCCGAGGAGAACAAGGAGAAATGGCATTTCGGTGGTCCATTCTATGTGGAGACCGGTGAGCCTAAATTCAAAAGCACAGCCGAGGACTACGGTGATCTTACCGGAAAATATCTGCTGGAGAAGATGCAGTCAAATCATGAGCTTGTCGCAATCACTTCCGGCACGCCTACCGTGTTCGGGTTCACCCAGCCTCGCAGGGTACAGGCCGGGAAACAGTTCGTGGACGTGGGAATCGCCGAGGAGACCGCTGTGGCGATGGCATCCGGTATCGCGAAACGTGGAGGAAAACCTGTCTGGGGCGTTTACAGCACATTCATCCAGAGAACTTACGACCAACTCTCACAGGATCTCTGCATCAATGACAACCCGGCCCTGATGCTCGTGTTCTGGGGCGGAATCGAGAGTATGAACGATGTGACCCACACCTGTTTCTACGACATCACCTTGCTCGCAAATATTCCTAACCTCATTTATCTGGCACCGACCTGCCGTGAGGAATATTTCGCGATGCTGGACTGGGCGATCGCCTACAGGGAGCATCCGGTTGCGATCCGTGTGCCGGTTAACGGAGTTATCTCACGTCCTGAGGTCAAGGCTGAAGGTGTTGACTGGTCTGCGGCCGAGTACGAAATCACCCACAGAGGCAGTCGGGTGGCCGTTCTTGGTCTTGGGGCTTACTACCAGCTCGGAGAGAAGACCTGTGAGCTTCTGAAAGCCCAAGGCGTTGACGCGACGTTGATCAACCCGAGAATCATCACATCCCTCGACACGAAGACCCTTGAGGCACTCAAGGCCGATCACGAACTCGTAATCACTCTTGAGGACGGTCAGATTGACGGTGGCTGGGGCGAGAAAATCGCCAGATTCTACGGCGACAGCGATGTGAAAGTCCTCGTCAGAGGCCAGCGCAAACAGTTCGAGGACAGCTATGTGGTCGAAGAACTGCTGAAAGAGAACCGCCTCACTCCTGAGCAGATCACCGAGGATGTCCTCCTGGCCCTGAGCAAATAACGGAAACTTCATATTCAAAAAAGATCAGGCCGCCATTAATGCCGCGCGCCTGATCTTTCTTTTTATGTCTTTATCTGCCCGAACTTTCGTTTTATCTGAGAATATACCCGTGGCGAATCAGGTCCTCCCGGCTTTTGATCGGGAAGGTGTAGCCGTCACGTATTATATAAAGGTCATCCGTTATTTCGATGATGGCATCGTACAAGTGGTCGGAAACAATGATGCCTTTGCTCTTTTTCCGCTCACGGATCAGTTCCTGCATACGTTCTACATAGACCGGAGCTATGTTGGAGAACGGCTCGTCGAGGATGTAGAAATCCGCCTCGCTGTTCAGCACAAGGAAAATCTCCGCGACTCTGGCCTCTCCTCCGGAGAGTTCTCTGAACATCTTCCGCTGAAAAGAGTGGAATTTCGGGTCAAACCTCATG
>FR893152.1:2784-69737 GCA_000433355.1 Alistipes sp. CAG:435
AAACCTCACGAGCTCATCGTAATCCACGCCATATAACCTGAAAGCCTCGCCCAATGTGAATTTCCCTGGAACGAACAGATTCTGAGGCAGGTACTTGACACGCTCCCCTATATGTGCATAATCAGTCTTCGGCTCATCGTTGAAGCGGACGAACATATTCTGTGGTTTAAGGCCTCCAACTATACATTTGAACATACAGGATTTGCCGGTACCGTTACGTCCAAGCACTCCGGTCACCCTTCCGCTTTCGGCGGTCAGAAAAGCGCTCTGGAGGACAGTGTGGGAGCCAAACTGCAAATGAACGCTGTCAACAAGCATCCTGTTTGTCTTATCTGATTGCATATCCTATGTTCCAGGTTATAATCATAATAAGGACAAATGCCACAAACTCCACAACAATCGGCATCAAGAAAAACTCGTTACGGCTGATTCCAAGGTTTATGTAGAAATATATTGTCCCCTCCTTTCTGAAAGAATGGAACAAGTACAAGATGACCGGAACGCTCAAACTTTTCAAAAGGACGCAAAGCGAGATCGAAGACGGCGAACCGACTACCAAGGCGGCTGCTGCAAGCGTGACAACACCTGAGACAGCGTATAACGCAGTTCCATATTCCCCCGAAAGCCGGATTTTCCGCAAGATATTCATTATGTGGTGCTTTTGTCTGCCCTCAAAGTTACAAAATTAATATGATATCGGTGCGCAAAAAAGCAGGATTGACTCACGAAAGCACCTACGGCAGCCTCTTTGTGAGTGAAAGGGCATCCAACACGCACAGACTTTTTGCTGGGAAGGGTGCACCGACACTTCGACAGGCTCAGTGCACCGCAAGTTCAGCGACCGGGAACACTGTCAGCAATACGGACGAGATAATGGGATTGTCCACATAGACACGAGACAAGATATTCATTGATTGACATTTGGAATCGCATAATGTCCATACGTCATCTCGAGATTATCGGATTCTGTTATGTAACTTTGCAGACGAAACAAAAAAGGGCAATCTTCAGGCGCAAGCCAAAAGTGCATAACGTCGAATAACAATTGATTAACACAAGAAATTATGAGCACACACAAGAAATTAGACCTTGATACCTACTACAGAAAGGGCGTTTACGAGCGGTTCACCNNNNCGCGAGACCTACGACAAAACGGGCGTTTACGATCGGTTCACCAAGATTGCGAGATGTTCCGTCTCAATCACCGGCAGGATCGACATCACCGGGCTTTATGAATATTCCAAAAGGACCGGCACGAAGTTCTACATCAACTTCCTCTACCTGCTGGCGAAGGTGATGAACTCGCGGGAGGACTACCGGATGGCGTACCTTTGGCAAAGCGACGAGGTCGTCGTCTATGACCGCATCAACCCGTGCCAGTACGTCTTCAACGAGGCCACCGAGACCTGCACGCCTGTGTACACTGAATATTCCGATGAATATTCCACTTTCTATGCCGCTTGCAAGAGGGACATTGAATATACCAAGGCACATCCTGAATATCATTTCGATCCGGTGGGACATCCTAACTGGTTCGACGCGTCATTCATTCCGTGGATCTCATACGATTCTCTGAATGTGGAGCTTCCGGACGGCCATCTCTACTACCAGCCAATCGTCAACTGGGGAAAGTTCCGTGAAGAGAACGGCCGCAAGATGATGCCTGTGACTGTCAGGATGAACCACGCCGTCGCTGACGGCTATCTGATCTCCAAGGTCTTCACCCTACTCGAAGCCGCCATCGCCGATTTCTGCGCCGGTCATACTAAAGGATAGAGCAGACACTTTAGTTTCTGGAATTCAAAGCGTGGAACGTCACTCGCTCTTTTACAGAAAGTTACAGATTGGTGACGGGACGTTTGGGAGGGCAGAAATTCAGAGTTCATTGATTCTCTGAATATTACAGGACACGAGCAGTCGCTTCGACAAGCTCAGCGACCGGAAAGGTAGCAGGCCAGCAGCCGAATCGGTCACTGAGCCTGTCGAAGTGACCTCTTGACAACAATAAGTTGCCAGTAGAGCAGAGCCAACAGGACTATCAGTCCGCCGGCGATTCCGATGAACGAAATAGACAGATGCGAGCAGACCAAACCTCCAATCAAGGCTCCCGTCCCGATGCCGAAATTGAATATTCCCGAAAAGATTGACATAGCGACCGAGGTCTGCGACTGCGGAGTGTCCGTGATGATCTCTGACTGCATCGCCACATTGAACGCTGTCGCCGACATTCCTATTATTGTGCAGACAGCGATTGTGACTGGAACACTGAATGCGGAAGGAAGCAGGAGCACGACTCCACCGATCAATCCAAGCAGCGTGACATTGATGAATTTGAACCTATATTTAGGGAAATACTTTGAAAACAACATACTTCCGATGATCCCGGCTCCACCGAAGAGCATCAAAGTCAGCGTGATCTGGTTCTCTGTCATATTCCCTACCTGTTGGAGGAATGGCTCAATGTAGCTGTACGCTGTATAATAACCGGTGGCAAAGGCAGCGGTGGTTATGAATATTCCGATGAGTATCTTGTTCTTCAACATTGTAGGCAGGTCATGTGCGGTCATTCCGCCTCCGCTTGGCACCTTCGGGAGCAATGTGAACAGATAGAGGAACACAACCAGCGCGACAGCACCGATGCTCAGGAATGTCATCCTCCAACCCACGCTGAGTCCGATGACGCGTCCGAGTGGCAGGCCGAGAATCATCGCTATTGATGATCCTGTGACTATCATACTTAGGGCTATGGGCTTATGGCTCTCCGGAACGATCCTGACAGCGATGATCGACACGATTGACCAGAAGATCGAATGGGCGCAGGCCACACCGATTCTGGAAACCATCAGCATCCCGAAAGATGTTGACAGATAAGACATAACCTGGAACGAAGTGAACACCGCCACGACTCCAAGAAGCAGCTTACGCATCTCCATCTTCGATGTCATCAGCATAAGCGGCATCGAAAGGATCATCACGACCCAAGCATAGACGGAAATCAGCATTCCTGCCTTGGCCTCCGTCAATCCGAAATCCCTGCCGATGTCTGTCAGCAGCGCGATCGGAATGAATTCCGAAGTGTTGAATATGAACGTCGACAGCGTCAGCCCCACCAGGGCCATCCACGTTTTCAAGGACATCTCAGGTTCCTTGATCTGATCTGTCATCACCATATTAATATTCCTTCTAACTAACCGGACGCAAATTTAGAAAAGAATCTGGATTGTTGTACCTTACTGCGTGATATAAAACAATTTACATATTCGTTGAAATGTTTTGGGCACTTAGGAATCTGCCTTCGTTTGCGGTTATATTCGCAGACATATTCATAAAACAAAGTTTGCTTGGATGGCAGAATATTCCTATCTTTATGCAGATTAAACTGTTCGCCTTATGACAAAGGATGTTGCATTGGTGCTTTCAAGCGGCGGGCCGAGAGGTTTCGCATATATTGGTGCTATAGAAGAGTTGGAGAGAAGGGGGTATAACATCACTTCGGTGGCAGGCTGCTCCATCGGTTCGCTCGTCGGGGGTGTCTATGCCGCTGGAGGTTTGGAAGAGTTCAAGAAATGGCTGTTCGGCCTTGACAACTCCAAACTTGTCTCGCTGCTTGATATCTCGATCAGCAAAAGCTATCTTGTCAAGGGAGACAAGGTCATTTCGGCCATCAAAGAGGTTGTCCCGGATGTGAACATAGAGGACCTTCGCATCCCTTATAGGGCCGTGGCGACCGATCTATATACCGGTGAGGAAGTCGTGTTCAAGGAGGGGAAACTTTTTGACGCGATAAGGGCCTCTATCTCGATCCCATCGCTATTCCGCCCGGTGAAGTACGGGCGACATACATTGATTGATGGCGGAATCGTGAACACGATGCCTCTCAGCCAGGCCGTCCGGAACGGTCACGACATAGTTGTGGCGTTCGATGTCAACCAGATAGACTCAGAGAAGATAGCCGGCTATGTCACCGCTCTGGACGAAGTCCACGAGGCCGATTCGGAACTTGTGTCCGACACATTTGACACGCTCGGTGAGCTCGTTTCCAGAAAAGGCCTTCCTATTACCGACCGCGTGAGGATGCTGGGCGACGAGGCGCAGAAGGCCTACAAGGAGATGCGCGGCATCGGCCGCAAGACCAAGGAGCTTGAGACGAAGGCAGAAGCCGAAAACGTTCCGATGAGCGACAACTACTACTCGATTCTAAGCAGAACCTTCTCCCTGATGAACCGCACGATCTCGATGCTGTCCGTCCAACTCTACAAGCCCGATGTCCTTGTGAATATGAACTTCGACTCCTACGGTGCCATCCCCGACTACGCCAAAGGCGAGGAGATCGCCGCCAAAGGCCGTGAGCTGATGTCCGGCGCCCTTGATGAATATGAAAGCCGCGCGACCAGTCCAGCATCGCCGGCATAGCCCCTCGACTATTTTGTCCGGGGAAAAGCCTTTCTGGTGGACAAACCGGTCTATAACAAAGGGTTATCCGGCGAGAAGCCTTTTTGGGTGGACAAACCAGTAAATAACAAAGGTTTATCCGGGGGAAAGCCCTTTCCCAGACAAAACAAATGGAATATTACAATGTTAGAGACAATACTAATTGCTGTTGTAGGCACGACAATCGGGATAGTGGTCCATTCGCTCAATGCAAATGTAGCTCACAGGCAACCTTTCCTGACGGATAAGGCGGATTTCTATTTCGATGAGATGTATTCCCGATATGCGGCTCAGAAGAATCCCAAAGACTTCACAGACGAGGATGAGAGTATTATATGGGAATATGCGTCAAATCACATAGCGATGTTCCTTACTTGGGTGATTGACAATGGATTCTACGGGAATATTCACTATGAAGCCTCTGATGATATCCAACGGGTAAAGGCACGGAAGATAAGTGGAACGGAGTTCCTTGCCAAACATTGTGACTATCGGCTGAGCGATGAGGATTTCAGCCCGGAAATCCAGCCGTTTGTGGAATGCTATTACTTTCAAAAATATATTCAGCAATATGACAAGCTGTTCAACAAGAAAGCGATGGCTCTCCTACACCCTTCTCCGTTTTCTTGGGAGGACTACGATTTGATCGCCAAGCGTATAACGAGAGCTTACAAACTCTGGAAATTCTGCGGATCGGGCAAATGAACGAATCGCGGAAATCCTAAATCACTGAATTTTAGCCAATTGCAATATCCTGCCAGTCAAATCCAGAGGGCAGCATCTACGAATATATTCAATATCAAATAGTTGCATACCACAGCAGAATCATCGGCCAAGGCAGGCGATCTCTCATAGAAGACAGCCGTGACTCGTCCGAATCCGCAAAAAGTGTTGTTTCATCCGAAATTCTTGTAACAGGTATCTTTTACGTTGTCCATAACTTTGCAAAGTCAAAAAAGGACAGATATGAAAAAGAGAATCATTACAGGATTGGCTGCGCTGACATCAATGGTCAGCTCAGCCGCTGCGCAGGACATCTACAGGACTGCGGCAAACGTACCGATGGTACAACTCAACAATGGAATACTGATGCCTCAATTCGGCCTGGGGACATTCTTCCAGCCGTCGGACTCGGTGTGCGAGCAGTCTTGCCTCACGGCGTTGAAGGCCGGCTACCGTCACATCGACACCGCACACGCCTACAATGACGAGGCCGGGGTCGGGCGCGCGGTGAAGGAAAGCGGAATCCCTCGCGAGGAAATATGGATCACCAGCAAGCTCTGGCCGACAGAATACGGGGAAGGAAAGACATTGAAGGCGATAGACGAGATGCTGGGACGGCTTCAATTGGACTACATTGACCTTCTGTATGTGCATCAGCCTGTGGGCGACTTTGTAGGCGCATGGAAAGACATGGAGAAGGCCGTGGCGATGGGCTATATCTTCTTCGATACAGCCGAGGTGTATGGCACGCCTGACCATCCGCACCATAATGAGGAACTGTTGGGGAAGGCAAACCTTTACCCTGAACGATTCCGCAGCATTTCACAATATTCAGTAGGAGTTAGAAGCTGTTTTGAATTGTTTGTTTGAAGGTTTGAGAGTGAAAAACTTCAGTTTCGACCGCTTCTTCCAAGGAAGATAGCGGTGCTATCTGACTGAAGAAGCGGGAAGAAAATGAAGATTTTTCACCTCAAAGAACATTTCAAACAATTCAAAACAGCTTCTTATTCCCGTCTGCTTCTTGAACAGCAGTCTTCTAGTCAACAACTTCATCAAGTAGCGATCGCGGGCATAAAGATCATCCGAGAACGACATCGAGGACCATCATCAAGACGAAGCCGATGGCGAAACCGATGGTGTTGATGTTGGAGTGCTGGCCTACTGAGGCTTCGGGAATCAACTCTTCGACAACGACATAGAGCATCGCGCCGGCGGCGAAGGCGAGGAAATACGGCAGGATCGGGGTCATCAATGAGGCCAGAAGGATCACCAGAACCGCGCCGATTGGCTCGACGATTCCGCTCAAACCTCCGATCAGGAAGGATTTGCGGCGGGAGTTGCCGGCGGCGCGCATCGGCATCGAGATGATAGCGCCTTCAGGAATATTCTGGATCGCTATTCCTATCGCGGTTGCCATAGCGGCGGCGGGGGCGATTCCGATCCCGTCCTGCAATGAGCCGGCGATCACCACACCGACAGCCATTCCCTCAGGAATATTATGGATAGTCACCGCAAGAGCCAGCATAGCGGTCTTGGAAATTCTCGCCTTGAGGCCTTCCGGACTCTCATCGCCGATGTGAAGGTGAGGAGTCAGGTAATCGACAGCCAACAGGAAACCCATTCCGGCAATGAAACCGATAGCGGCCGGCAGAACAGTACCGATGCCTTCCCCTGCCGACATTTCCATACTCGGAATCAGCAAGGACCACACGGAAGCAGCCACCATTACTCCGGAAGCGAAACCAAGCAGTGCCTTCTGCAGCAGGGCGGGCATCTCTTTCTTCATAAAGAAAACGAAAGCGGAACCGATCAGAGTGCCGGCGAAAGGAATCAGCAAGGTCGCTATTATCGAAGTGTTCATATTCATTAATCCAATTTTACACGAATGTAGTGATTTTATTGTAATTTTGCGTCATGACAGAAACGGACAACACGACAGAAGTTCTGGAAGTCGCTTCGATCGCAGGGCACATCCTGCTGGAGAACGGGGCGGAGATTTCCCGTGTAGAGGACACTATGGAACGGATCGCATCGCATTACGGGGTGGATTCCGGACATTTTTTCGTGCTCAGCAACGGCATATTCACAACCGGCTCGCTCGGGAAGTACGCCAATGTCGAGTTCATTCCCATCCGTGGAATTCAGCTCTCGAAAGTAGTCGCTGTCAACAAGTTAAGTTACGAGATAGCGGCTGGGAAACACACCTTGCCAGAGGCCAGGCAACGGTTGGAAAGCATAAAAGACGCTCCCGCTAAACCGTCCTGGGAACAAATCGCCGGGTCAGCCTTTGGGGCAGCCGGTTTCTGCGCCGTGTTCGGCGGAGGGTTTATGGACTGCGCCGCCGATTTTGTGATCGGAGCGCTGCTCTACGTATTCTGCCTCTTCGTAAGCGGTTCACTCTCAAAGATTGTAGGCGGAATCTGCAACGCCCTCGTGGCCACAATCCTCTGTCTCACATCCTACAGATTAGGCTTCGGCGACAGCCTCAGCAACATCATAATCGGAGCCGTGATGCCGCTCATCCCGGGAGTTCCGTTCGTGAACGGAGTCCGGGATCTGGCCAATTCCGACTACATAGCCGGGTTGACAAGGCTCACGGACGCGATGCTCGGATTCATCTGCATAGCTCTCGGCGTGAGTATCAGCTTCATAACGGACGGATGGGTGTTCGGAGGAATGATCAAACTCAGCGGAATGACCGTCAATCCCGAGACCGCCGGAATCCTGTGGCAATGCCTTGCCGCCTTCATCGGCACATTCGCTTTCGCGATCCTGTTCGGAGCACCACGCAGACAGTATTTCACGGCGGGAGTGATCGGAGCCATCGGCTGGGTCATCTACCTGATGCTTACAAGGTTATGCCACAGCGGATCGACAGTCGCCATCATCCTTGCCACTACGATAGTCTGCATCCTTTCCCGCTTCACCGCCGTCAAGGACAAATGCCCGAGCACGGTCTATCTGCTATGCGGAATATTCCCGCTCGTCCCTGGAGCCGGAATATTCTGGTTCACTTACTACCTCGTCTCAAGCCAGTTCTACCTCTCCGCGTCCGCCGGATTCACCGCCGTCAAAGGCGCGATCGCGATAGTGCTTGGAATAATCTTCGCGATGGAACTGCCGCAACGACTTTTCTCCGGAAAAAGGAAAGGCTAATCCTCAAACTCGATATCGTGAGACGGCAAGGCCTTTTTCTTGCGGAAGACGACCCTCTCGCTCATAAAGAAGTTAAGTCCACCTGACACGCACAGTGCCAGCAGGTTACACCACACGACATTCCACCGGAACATCCTCTGGATCAGAAGCAGGAAGGCCATCTTGACCAAGAACGCCCCGATGCAGGATAGATTGTAGCCGCCAAGATGACGGAAGAAAGACCTTGTGCTCCGGCGCGACACCCTGTCCTTCCAGATAAGGAAATAGGCCACGACGAAATTGGTCACGGCGGCGCACTCGAAAGAGATGGCCGGCGAGACGATGTACTGGCCGAAATATGTGCTGAAAACCCATTTGGAGAAGACCCAAAGCACAACCGTGTCCACAATCGTCCCCAAAAGGCTCGACGCGGAAAACTCTGCGAATCTCTTGACTAATTTAAGCCACGGTCTGGTCATCACTCTCAGTTTCGGACGGCAAACTTACGGAAAAAACGTGAATATTTGGATAAAAAGCCAATCTATTCAGTAAATTTGTCGTTCAGCAAGCGGTGATTGCCGCGAATGAGACATTTAAAAACGAACGAGCAATGTCAGAAGAAATGAACATAGTCCGTGACCTCGCCGTGATCCTTATCTCGGCGGGAGTGTTCACAATAATATCCAAGGCACTCAAACAACCGCTAATCATCGGCTACATCCTCGCCGGTTTCTTGATCGGCCCGAACATCAGCTTCTTTCCGGGAATATCCAGCGAGGCGACCGTCCACCAATGGTCGGAGATCGGCATAATATTCCTGATGTTCGGCCTCGGCTTGGAGTTCAGTTTCAAGAAGTTGCTGAAGGTCGGCGGAAGCGCCATCGTCACTGCGGCCGTGAAGTTCATCGGAGTGTTCCTGATCGGATTTGTCACGGCCCAGGCCCTGTCCTGGAGCTTTATGGAAAGCGTTTTCCTCGGCGGTTTGCTGTCGATGTCCTCCACGATGGTCGTGCTGAAATCCTACGATGACCTCGGCTTGAAGAACAAGCCGTACGCCGGAGTCGTGTTCGGAACCCTTGTGGTGGAAGACCTCATAGCGATCCTGTTGATGGTGCTGCTCTCGACAATGGCCGTCTCACAATCCTTCGCAGGCAAGGAGCTGATAATGAATATAGCGAAGCTCGTTTTCTTCCTGATTCTTTGGTTCCTCGTCGGAATCTACGTCATCCCTACCCTGCTGAAAAAGGCCAAGGAATATCTCAACGACGAGATTCTCCTGATTGTCAGTATCGGCCTCTGCTTCGGGATGGTCGCTCTGGCCACATCGGTCGGATTCTCATCCGCACTCGGTGCCTTTGTTATGGGGTCCATCCTTGCAGAAACTTCTGAAAGCGAACACATTGACCACATCGTAGAGCCTATCAAGAACCTTTTCGGAGCCATATTCTTTGTCTCTGTCGGAATGATGGTCGCTCCGTCAGTGATCGCCGAGCACTGGGCGATGATCCTGCTGCTCTCCGTGATCGTAATAATCAGCCACATCATCTTCGCCGGAGCCGGCATCATCCTGACCGGCAACGGTTTGGACAACGCCGTCCACACAGGGTTCAGCCTCGCGCAGCTCGGAGAGTTCGGATTCATCATCGCCGGAGTCGGCTGCACCCTCGGCGTGATGAGGGATTTCATCTATCCGGTGATCATAGCGGTCTCCGTCATAACAACGTTCACGACTCCGTTTATAATAAAGCTGGCGGATCCATGCTATAATCTGTTAAACAAACGGTTACCGGCCAAATGGATCGACAGGCTCGCCCAGATGAACGACTCCGGCAAACAGACCGCCGCCGAGCACAACGAATGGAAAACGCTGCTGAACGCCTATTTCACACGCATCGTCCTCTATGGCGTGATCCTGATAGCGATCTACATAGGATCAAAGCTTTATCTCAGACCTGCTGTAGAGAAATTTTCCCCAGAGCTAAGCGTGACCATACATAAGGTTATCGAGGTCGGAATAACCCTTGCGGCGATGCTCCCGTTCCTTTTCGGTCTCGGAGTCCATTCCGGCTCCATCAGCAAATCCGCCCCTAAACTCCTGAAAGAGAAGCCGAGTAACATCTGGCCGTTGATGGGGCTGATCTTCGCGCGCTCATTCCTTGCCGTGGGAATCGTACTGGCTGTGTTGTCGTCATATTTCCACCTCGCAGGCTGGACGGTTCTGGCAATCTTCTTCGCCGGCATAATATTCATTCTCTTCGCCCGCCGGTCCATCCATAAATATTCAGCGTTGGAGATGCGTTTCCTTTCAAACTTCAATGAAAAGGAGGAGAATGAAAGGCGCAGCAAGCCGGTCGCTTCTTCCGTTAGCCAGAAACTCGCCGACTATGACGTTCACACAGAGACGCTTACCGTCTCCCAGAATTCCACCTACGCCGGAAAGGCTCTCAAGGATATTCCTTTCAGGGCAGAAACGGGGGCGAACATCATCAAAATCACCAGAGGGTCAATGAATATGATCGTTCCGTCCGGTGATGTGTCGCTGTTCCCGGGCGACCAGATGCTCGCCGTCGGCACATCCGCCCAACTCGAATCCTTGAGGAATATGATGGCGTGCGCCGTCGCTCCGGAAATTCAGGACTCTGGAAATAGTTTCAAGATCGTGCCTGAGGCACTTACCGAGGAATCGTTCCTGACCGGAAAGACCCTACGCGGCACGAACCTCCGGAAATATCACTGTATGGTCATCAGCGTGCTCAGGGGTTCAGAATTCATCACCAACCCGGAACCCGATTTCAGGTTCCAGGCCGGTGACACTGTCTGGATCGCCGGCAATCTGGCCGAGCTGGAGACCGTCTAGAACTTCACGAATTCAGGATTGAGATACGGTTTCAAGTCAATCCAGAAGACCGTAACCTCAATGATGCCTTCAGCGTAGCTCGCGATCTCGTAAGGCTGGTAGTACCAAGTCACTCCCGCGCCTGACACACCGCAATGTCCATTAGGAACCAGGCCTTCACTGAACATCACACTTTCATTAATGTCTTCAACTCCCCTGTCCAACGCAAGCTTGGACTTGATCAATTCCGTTACCGGAGCGACATAGCCAGGCTTGAACAATTCGTTTTCCGTCACGATCTCGCCAGTCTTCAGGTTGATGATGTCCGGAATCAGATAATGCATTCCGTGGGCTCCGCCAAGGTAGTTCTCGCTGTACACCTGGTAGGTCTGGAGATCCATGAACCCTTCCGCGAACTTTCCCTGAACGGTGTAGTACCAGTTGCAGGTCATCGCCGCGCTATAGTTATAGTCATAGTCTAATCCATTCTCCTTGGCGTAGGCGACAGCATCGTCGTAGACACTTCCCGCCTCCCTCTGGTAGTTGGCAATCAACGTGTCCGACACGGCATCGGAAGCCTCCTCCACCGAAAAACCGTCATATTTCTCTCCGAAACAAGCCTTTACGATAGAGTTGTTGATCTTCTTCTTCAAAGCGTTACCGCCCTCGAAGCTCTTGTAGTACTCGACAGAATGAACTATCTGCACCGAAGCGGAGTCACTCTGCGCGAGCGTCTGCTCGTAAGTGTTGGCAAAAGTGGCGACCTCAGTCTCATTGTCAGAACAGGAAGCCAAGGTCAGGGTCAGGGCCATCGCGGCGATGGTGAATGGTAAAATTCTCTTATTCATCTCAAATAGTATTTGATTTAAGACAAAGATAAATATTATTCTGTAATTTACTAAATTTGCAAAGTATTATGGAACGAACTATCAACAGACTGAAAATGAACGGCTGGCTGGCGTTGAGTCCGCTGGCTGTGTTTTTGGTGACTTATCTGGCGTCGTCGCTGGTGGCTCACGACTTTTATAAGGTGCCGATCGCGTCGGCGTTTCTGATCGCGTCGGTCTATGCGATGCTGATCACGAAAGGGGCTGTGGCGGAAAGGATAAACATATTCTCAAGCGGTGCTGGCAACAAGAATGTTCTGCTGATGATCTGGATATTCGTGATGGCGGGGGCGTTCGCGACCACGGCAAAGGCAATCGGGAGCGTGGAAGCGACTGTCAATCTGACGCTTACTGTTCTTCCGGGGAAATGGTTGCTGGCGGGACTGTTTCTGGCATCCTGCTTCATCTCGATGTCAATCGGCACGAGTGTGGGAACGGTGGTGGCACTGGTTCCAATCGCCTCAGGACTGGCTGAACAATCCGGACTGTCTTTGGCGATGCTGACCGGCCTGATTGTGGGCGGAGCGTTTTTCGGTGACAATCTGTCTTTCATCTCAGACACGACAATCGCCTCGACCACGTCACAAGGCTGCTCGATGTCCGACAAGTTCAAGGCGAACATCTGGATCTGCGGACCGGCGGCTCTGATAGTCACAGTCATCTACATCATCATCGGACTCAACCACGGAGCGACTCCAGAGATCGGAGAGATTGAATATGTCAAGCTCATTCCCTACCTGTCTGTCATTGTGTTGGCTCTGTGCGGACTGAATGTCCTGCTTGTACTCGGAATCGGCCTGCTGCTCAGCGCGGCGATCGGATTCGTGAACGGAATGACCTGGCTCGGATTTCTCGGCAGTGTCGGGGACGGAATCGCCGGGATGGGCGAACTGATCATCGTGACAATGCTCTCGGGTGGAATGCTGGAACTGATCCGGCACAATGGCGGTATCGATTTCATCATCAAAGGTTTGACTAAAGGCATCAAAGGCAAGCGAGGAGCTGAGTTCAGCATAGCCGGGCTTGTCGGGCTGTCGAATTTCTGCACGGCCAACAACACGATAGCGATTCTGACGACAGGTGACATCGCCCGCGACATCACCAAAAAATTCGGGCTTGATCCGAGGAAATCAGCAAGCCTTTTGGACACGTTCTCCTGCGTCGTACAGGGCATAATCCCTTACGGAGCGCAACTACTGATGGCTTCCGGATTCGCCGGGATCTCCGCCGCGGCGATTATTCCTTGCCTCTACTACCCGTTCGTGCTGTGCGTAGTGGCTTGTTTCTCAATCATATTCAGACTTCCTAAACGTTACTCATAATGGACAGGACCGCAAAGGTAACATTCGTGACACTGGTCGGATCAGTTGTCAACATCATTCTGACGGTTTTCAAGATCTTCGCCGGTGTTCTTGGACGCTCAACCGCGATGATAGCGGACGGAATCCATTCATTGTCAGACCTTCTGAGCGACATCGTCGTGATTGTGTTCGTGAAGATTTCAGCCAAGGGCCGGGACAAGGACCACGACTACGGGCACGGGAAGTTCGAGACTTTCGCCACACTGATAATCAGTCTGATGCTGATCGTCGTGGCTGTCAACCTGATGTCCGGCGGCATAAACAAGATCCGCCAGATTCTGGATGGAGGAGAAGTAAGCTCTCCCGGAATGATCGCTCTTTGGTCAGCCGTAGCGTCAATAGTCCTGAAAGAAATCCTTTACCATTACACGATCATCCAAGGAAAGGCTCTGAACAGCCCGATGATGATAGCCAACGCTTGGCATCACCGTTCAGATGCTTTCTCGTCCGTTGGCTCACTGCTCGGAATCGCGGGAGCCATATTCCTTGGTGACAAATTCGTCATTCTTGACCCGATCACAGGTTGCGTCATCAGCATATTCATACTTGTGATGGCGGTGAAGATGTCTGTGCCGGCTATCAAGGAACTTCTGGATGTGTCACTTCCGGACGATGTGGAGGAAAAGATCGAGGCCACGGCCAAATCCGTCAAAGGAGTGGTCGATCTTCACGAGCTGAAAACACGACGCGAAGGGCCGGGAATAATAATGGAAGGCCACCTTGTGCTGGATTCTGAGATATCACTGAAAGAGGCGCACGACATCTCCAAGAAAGTCGAGGCGGCCTTACGCAAGGAGTTTGGATCAGAGACACAGATTTCCCTGCATCTTGAGCCGGAGGACGACGCAGAGTAGGGGAATCCGAAATATTCCTAAACTTTCAGAGCGCGCATGGCGTTCAGGACGGCGAGGACGGTAACGCCGACATCGGCGAAGACGGCCATCCACATTGTGGCGATGCCAAGGACGGCAAGGACGAGGACGAGAAGTTTTATGAATATGGCGAAGAAGGTGTTCTCCCTTGCCAGACGGAGGGTCTTGCGGGCGATCCTCACGCCAAGGGCTATCTTTGACGGCTTGTCATCCATCAAGACCACATCGGCGGCCTCTATCGCCGCGTCGGATCCCAGACCACCCATCGCAATTCCGAGATCGGCTCTTGCGAGCACAGGAGCGTCGTTGATGCCGTCACCCACAAAGGCGAGCGTCTTTCCGGACGGCTTATTTTTTAGAAGTTTCTCTAACTCAGAAACTTTATCGGCCGGCAGCAGTTCGGCGTGGAACTCGTCAAGCCCGATGGCCGAGGCGACATATTCACCGGCCTCACGCTTGTCTCCGGTGAGCATCACAGTCTTTGTGACGCCTTCGGCCTTGAGAGCCTTGATCGCATCGGCGGAATCAGCCTTGATTCTGTCAGAGACCACAATGTGTCCGACGTATGTACCATCGACGCTGACGTGTACGATCGTGCCGTTCTTCTCACAAGGTTTCCACTTCGCTCCGACCGCGTCCATCATCTTGGTGTTGCCCACGCAGACGGTCTTTCCGTTCACCACAGCGCGTACTCCGTGACCGGCGATCTCCTCGACATTTTTGACCGAGCATCCATCGGCCTCGTCAGGATAAGCGTTCTTAAGTGAGATTGCTATCGGGTGTGACGAATATCTCTCCACGTGTGCCGCAAGATGCAGAAGTTCCTTCTCATCAATCGTTTCCGGATGCACGGCGGTCACATCGAACACGCCTTCGGTAAGTGTGCCGGTCTTGTCAAAGACAACCGTTCCGACTTTGGCCAAAGCCTCAAGATAGTTGGAACCTTTGATCAGGATTCCTTTGGATGACGCTCCGCCGATGCCACCGAAGAATGAGAGCGGAACGGAAATCACAAGGGCGCACGGACAGGAGACGATCAGGAATGTCAGAGCCCTGTAGAGCCAGGTGGCGAATGTTCCGCCGAAATCACCGGAGAGGACTGGCGGGATGAAAGCCAGCACCAATGCGGCGATCACGACAACCGGGGTGTAGATCTTTGCGAACCTTGAGATGAAGCTTTCGCTCTTGGACTTGTTCTCGGAAGCGTTCTCGACAAGGTCAAGGATCTTGGATGCGGTTGACTCACCGAAAGCCTTCGTGACTTTCGCGCGGATGACTCCGGTAAGGTTCACGCAACCAGAGATAATGTCATCGTCTTTAGATATGCTCCGTGGAACGCTTTCTCCGGTCAGGGCCACGGTGTTAAGGCTTGAGGTTCCTTCGAGGACTACTCCGTCCATCGGGACTTTCTCGCCCGGTTTTACTACGATTGTCTCTCCGACCTTGACTTCTTCTGGATTGACTGTCAAGACTTTCCCGTCACGTTCAACATTGGCCGTGTCCGGTCTTATGTCCATCAATGCCGAGATTGACTTGCGGCTCCGGCCTTCGGCTATGTCCTCGAAAAGTTCTCCGACCTGGAAGAACAGCATCACGAAGACCGCCTCCGGAAACTGTGTCTCAGCTCCTGGAAGGAATCCGATGCAGAGCGCGCCGATGGTGGCGATGCTCATCAAGAAGTCCTCATCGAAAAAGTCGCCTTTGAGGATATTCTCTCCGGCTTCAAGCAAGGTGTCGTAACCGGCGATGAGATAAGGGATTAAATAAACAAGGAGAAGCTGCCAGACGCTGAGGTCGCACTTCTTCTCGACCAAGACTGCCACGCCAAGCAGGGTGGCTGAAAGAATGATTCTCGCGAATCTGATTTTGTTTTCCTTTTCCATATTCTTTCTTTGACTTTGATTTCAACGGTGCAAAGGTCGATAATCATTTCTGCAACTTGGTTGCAAATTTTGGTTTGGTCAAACCAAAATTTGCAACATATACCCCCCTGCACCCCCTTTGGAGGATTTCGGTCTATGGCCGGTCGGCAGAAGCCGACTTGTCGCTTCGCTCCTGTCATTCTATCGAACGGAATACAATACTTCAAAAAATTAAGTAAATTTGCGATGCGTAATATAAAAACAGATAGGAGATATGCCGAACATAGACCTGACAGAATTGCTTGAGAGGCACGGGGTGAAAACCACGGCCAACAGGCTGATTGTGGCAAAGGCGCTCCTTACCGAGGGCCGTCCGCTGAGCCTTATGGAGCTGGAGGACAAGATCGGCACGATCGACAAGTCTGGAATATTCAGAAGCCTCACGCTGTTCAAGGAGCACCACCTCGTGCACGCGATCGAGGACGGCGGCGACGGCACCCGCTACGAGCTCTGCCTGAGCCACGACTCAGCGCGCGACGAGGACGCGCACGTGCATTTTTTCTGCGAGAAGTGCCACCGCACCTTCTGCCTTGAGGACATCCACATCCCCCCTGTGACGCTCCCGGCGGGATATTCAGAAACCACGGCGAACTACCTTATTAAAGGAATATGCCCGCAATGCTCGGAGGACGGCTATGGCGAACAGTAATCGGAATGGAATGGCGGGCGGCAATCTGAAAGGGCATCTGGCACTGCTTGCGGCCTACACGATCTTCGGCGTCAACATCGTACTGACAAAGGACATCTCCAATTCGGCGGTTGTCTCCCCTATCGCATTGTTCACGCTGAGAGCCATCGGAGCGTCAGCTTTGTTCTGGCTGATCTCATTGTTCACGCCTAAAGAGAAAGTCCCGATCAAAGATCTGATACAGATTGCGTTGGCATCCATATTCGGTCTGTTCATCACCCAATACACGTTCCTCAAAGGCATCACGATGGCCACGACCATAGACGCGTCCATCATCGGAACACTCGGCCCGATCTTCACCATGTTCTTCGCACTCATATTCGTAAAAGAGCCTATCACCGCGAAGAAGGCCGCCGGAGTAGGAATCAGCTTCATCGGAATCATATTCCTGATATTCAATTCCGTACATAGTCACAATGGGATCGAGGCCACGCAGCCTTTAGGGTTTATTCTGCTGTTCCTGAACAGCATCAGCTTCTCGCTGTACCTCGGAGCGTTCAGGCCGCTGATCCAAAGATATTCAGTGATCACTTTTATGAAGTGGATGTTCCTGTTCTCGCTTCTGATGTCGCTGCCGCTGTCTTTTGAGGATCTGCTCCACACCGACTACGCCGCCATCAAGTTGCCGCAAGCCCTTGAGATAGGCTATCTTATCTTCTTTGCCACCTTTGTCGCATACTTTCTGATTCCGGTCGGCCAGAAAAGCGTCCGCCCGACCATCGTGGCGATGTACACCTACCTTCAGCCGATTCTGGCCTGCCTGCTCAGCGTCATCGGCGGGATGGACACGATGACCTGGCAGAAAATAGTAGCCATCATTATGGTTTTCAGCGGAGTGGCAGTCGTCAACCGGAGCCGCGCCGCTTCACACAATCAAAGTCTCAAACATTTAAATCCATGAATATGAAAAAGATCATCCTTGCTTTGGCAGCCGCCGCGCTGGCCACTTCCGCACTCGCCCAGGAAGTCATCAAGCTTCCGCAGCCTGACAAGAATGTGTCGATGACTCTCTATCAGGCTCTTCAGCAAAGAGCCTCTGTCCGTGAATATTCTGACGCACAGATCAGTGACGCGTCTCTGTCCCGGTTGCTATGGGCCGCATGCGGAGTGAACCGTGAGGACGGAAGGCTGACCGTACCATCAGCCATGAACACACAGGAGGAAAGTGTCTATGTATGCCGGGCTGACGGCGCATGGCTCTTCAACGCCCAGGAAAACATCTTGACGAAGGTTTCCGGAAAGGACATCCGCTCGGATCTGGCTGGTCGTCAGGCATCTGTGGCAAAAGCTCCTTTGTTTCTCGTGATTGTCTGCGACTTGAACAAGTACAAGTTCCGCGATGAGAAAACCGCAATTTTCGGAGCCATCGACGCCGGCTATGTATCCCAGAACATCTGCCTTGCCTGCGAGGCTCTCGGACTGGCCACAGTTCCGCGTGGAAGCATGAACCACGATGCTGTCAAAACCGCCCTTGGCCTCAAGGAAGGACAGGAACTTTTGCTGAACCATCCTGTTGGATACGAGAAAAAGTAACCCATTGTAGAAATGTTTTAAATATTTATTAATAGATAAATAAGTCCCGTCACCCACAAATGGCGGGACTATTTTGTATATTCGATAATAGAATATTTTATGATTTTTTTACTACCTTAGCAGATTGTAAAGTAAAAAAACAATGGCTATTACAACCAAGGAAGTGATCAGCAGACAGGATCTGAGGCGTTTCGTCCGGTTCCCGAACGAGTTGTATGCGGACAACGAATACTACGTTCCTCAGATTGAGTCGATGGAGATGGACACCCTCACTCCGGGCAAAAACCGGGCCTTTGAGGTCTGCGAAGGGAAATATTGGCTGGCATACGATGAAAACGGCAAGATTGTCGGCAGAGTCGCCGGCATCATAAACTATAAGTACAACAAAAAGGTTGACAAGAAGATCTGCCGTTTCTGCTGGATAGACTTCATCGAATCACAGGAGGTGGTACACGCCCTGATGGAAAGGGTGAAGGAATATGGCAAGGAAAAAGGAATGGAGATCATTGAAGGCCCTGTCGGTTTCCTTGAGTTTGACATCTCCGGAGTTCTTGTCGAAGGTTTCGACCAACTTCCCACCGCCTACGGAAAGTACAACGCTCCCTACTACGAGCCGATGCTCCTGAAAGAAGGATTCTCGAAAGAGACTGATTTCGTGGAATATAAGATCACTGTTCCGGACAATCTTGACCGTTATTTCCACTTCGCCGAAATGATCGGTGAGCGCTACAATCTCAAGGAAGGCGACTACAAGAACAAGAATGAGCTGCTCCACAAATATGCCGACGGAATATTCCGTGTGATGAACGAATGTTACTCTGTCTTGCACGGATTCTCGGAGCTCTCCCCTGCCCAGTGCGAGGATCTCAAGGACCAGTTCTTCCCGAACCTCAATCTGGACTACGTCTCTGTCATCGTTGACGAGACCGACAAGGTGGTCGGATTCGGAATCACCCTTCCATCACTGTCAAAGGCTCTGCAGAAAGCCAAAGGGCATATGTTCCCGTTCGGGTTCATACACATTCTCAAGGCTTTGCACCACAATGACACGATTGATGCCCTGCTGATAGCCATTTCAAATGAATACAAGGACAAAGGTGTCAACGCCATGATCATCTCCAAGATCGGCCGCGGGATGCACAAGAACGGCATCAAGTACGTCGAAAGCACCCGTGAGCTTGAGGAGAACCACAATGTCCAGAATCTCTGGGGCAAATTCGAGCATCACCTCCACAAGAGAGCCAGGATTTACGTCAAAAACATCTAACACATAATTAATATGGCAGACAAGAAAGCGGAAAGAATACAGACCTCCATCCTGAACGGGGTCGAGAAGAAGGCCCTTGTCTGGCTGGCCGAGAGGCAGCCGAAATGGGTCGTATCGGACACACTGACATTCATCGGCACGCTTGGCGCGATCATGATCGGCGCCGGGTACATCCTCTGCAGCGTGAACGTCAACTTCCTTTGGCTCAGCTGCTTCGGCTTCGTTGTCAACTGGTACGGCGACTCCCTTGACGGCACTCTTGCCAGAGTCCGCAAGACCCAGAGACCGATCTACGGTTACTATCTCGACCACACGGTAGATTGCATAAACGAAGCCTTTATGTTCATCGGACTCGGACTGTCATACCTTATGCGTCTGGATCTGGCCTTGATGATATTCGTGGTCTATCTTTGCCTTACGGTGAATGTCAGCGTGAACGCCCACCTCAAGAGCGAGTTCAGGCTCACCTACGCCAAACTTGGACCTACTGAGTTCAGAGTGATCGCCATTATCTTGACATCTCTCTTTATATTCATAGAGCCGCTCAGGGAGTTCAGCACAGTGGTCAGCATATTCGGCAAGGACATCGACCTCAGGGCGCTTGACGTGGCAGGTCTTGTGATCCTGGCCTTGCTTGTGATCATTTATCTGGTGACAATCATCAGTGACGCAAAGGGTTACGCCAAGATGGATCCGATGCCTAAGAGGGAAGACAAATAATGCCTCTTCTTCCAGTAGAACAGATTGAGCAACTTGCGCCGGTTTTCAAGGGAAAATTCGGCAACACTGTCGCTGGTTTCCTAAGAAAAGTCCTGTCCATCAAGACACTGTCCGACATTTACGACACGATTGATGAATATCAAGGGGCGGATTTCGCGGGCGCACTCCTGGACAAGCTTGGGGTCAACTACCTACTGGGAGGCTCGCAAAGGCTTGCGAATTTGCCCGACGGGCCGTTCATCACGGTCAGCAACCATCCCTACGGAGGTATGGACGGTGTCATTCTCATTGACCTTATCGGACACATCAGGCCTGGTTTCAAGGTGATGGTGACCGAGTTCCTCGCCCTTGTCGAAGCGCTGCGCCCAAGTCTCATCGTTGTCAATCCGAAGAACAACTTGAACAAGGGAATAACAGCCAAGAACATTCAGGGAGTCCGTGAGGTTCTGGAAAGGCTCCACGATGGTGAACCGGTGGGATTCTTCCCTTCAGGAGCGGTCTCGGATCTCAGCCTTAAAGAGATGAAAATCAAGGACAGAGAGTGGCAGGAAGCGGTTCTGAGGCTTATCCGGAAAGCCAAGGTTCCGATTGTCCCTATCCGGTTTTTCGACCACAATTCACTCTGGTTCTACAACCTGGGTCTGATAGACTGGCGGGTGCGCCTGATGCAGCTTCCGCACGAGCTTGTCAACAAGAGGTACAGAAGGATCAGAGTCGGCGTCGGAGAGACTCTGACCGTGGAGGAGCAGTCGAAATATTCAGACATCAAGGATTACGGAGCATTCCTCAGAAGCAAGGTCTATGACATGCCGCTTCCGGATGATTTCATCAAGTATAAGGAATTCATTGCCTCCACACGGTAAACATCCTCCACTTTGAATCGCACACAGGACATCACGCGTGCAGGCAATTTACCTAACTTGCTATAATGGTGTAGCCATCCTCCACTTGGAATCGCACACAGGACATCCGTTGTCACAATCAATAAATGTTTTGCGCAATATTCTCGAATAAAATCCATTGTATAAATGAAGTTTTTTGTATCTTTGCAGTCCGATCGGGGTATTAGCTCAGCTGGTAGAGCGCAAGGTTCGCAATCTTGAGGTCAGGAGTTCGATCCTCCTATGCTCCACAAAAATCCGCCTCTCAGTCACCTGAGAGGCATTTTTATTCTGAGTCCCCCATCCAAGCGGCCTGCCGCGGCGATGTGCGGCAGTGATCTAACGCTGGCCGGCGGCATATTCTGGCAACATGACCAGCACCAGAATCTTAAATCTTACAAAACACATTCAGGGCGAAAGGGCATAGAACGCCGTCAATTAAAGAATATGCTGAAAAACTCTCGATCTTACCCTATACTTTTTCAACATATTCATAGTCCCACCGCCTTCAAAAGCCATTTGGGCTGAACGTCTTTTGTAAAACGCACCCGCCGAAGAGCCCCGCCGAACGATTCTAGCTTTTGGTATTAATTGCCATGTTTGGATAAGACTCTGCTATTTCTAATAGCTTAGGACATGAAACAGCCATCAGCAATTAATAAGACAATCAAAAAAATCTTCTTTAAATGGCAGTTTATAACAGCCTCAGATTAATGCAAGTAGTGACATCGCATTATTGCGTGATAATTTTGCAATCTTGCTGCAATCCATACAAATATAATTCGTAAATTATCATGATGAGGAGGATGACTCAATCATAGAAGAGAGAGATAAACAGAAGGCGGCTTTTTGGAAAAACCTCAAGCCGCTTAGACATATTATCGAAAAACAATTTATTTCCTCGGGCCGATAAACCGGTCACCGTTGAAATGAATCATGTGATCCGGTGTGTCGGAAAGCCATACTTCAGTCTCCCGTGCAATATCATCCACGTGTTTCTTGAATTCTTTCGCATTCGGGAAGGCTGTCACATATACGATTCCATAAGGGCAATCCTTAGTAAACTCTTCCAACTCAACAACACGCTTTGCGGAAACCGGTCCGTGAGAAGTTACCACCTCAATGAGGAATAGCCAGCCACGTTTCTCGTCACTGATAACGATATAAGGGAGCTTTGAATGTTCGGTGATGGGAAGTTTCAACGCCTCCAGACCAGCTGTATCAACATACAGGTCCTTGTCTTCGGCATCACCGATGTAGAGCAGTTTTCCGCCGGGATTTCCTGACGTCACTACTCTTTGACGCAGCGTACCGAATAGGCGTCGGCGCGTCCGGCGGAAGCGGTGGCTGAGACGGATGTGCCGGCGGCCTCGTTCATGAACGCGAGCACACAGAATCCGAAACCTGTGGTCGCTCCATAGGATTTGGCAGGAGAGTTTCCCCAATAGGATCCCCAAAGTCCGCTCTTGGAACCCATAAGCATGGCGTAGGAACCGTCGTAGCGGGCTGCGGCAGGGAAAAACAGAGAGCCTCCCTTCATATTGAAAGACCATCCATAGTTGTAGTCTCTGGTGTCGATCACTCCGTCACCATTCAAATCCACAACATCAAATGAAGACGGATCCTGAGTATATCCACCAGTGGTAGTGAATGTCCTGAACACATCTGCCGGCGGGACACGGTAGCCGACAGGGCAAGGGTCATAGAAAGACTTGGAGCCTTTGTTGACGTAATTGTTGTCCGAATTTCTCTCGTCCCCTTTAGGATTGCCCCACAACGCGTCATTGCTGTCGGAGGCCTTCAGCCAATCCCTGCTTGTGTTGTACTGGGCATAGTTCGAAAGACATTTAGTAGGATTGGCTATTGAATATTCAATGGTGTTGTTCTCAACCGAACTCCAAAGTGAATATGTGATCTTCACCTCCGCGCCATCAGGTCCATACACGGGAACCGGTTGGGTCTTTTCATTCCCGGTAAGACTCGGAGCTGACGGGAACGGATCCTTGCGTCCCCATTGGTACAACAGACCGTAAGGCTTCACGTCAGGAGCAGAACCGAAAGTGGAGGTCATTGCGCCGAGGTTCATATTCATCACCTCGTAGCCGCTCTTGGCCGTAACAGTTTTCACATTCTCTTCCGGGAACCAGATGTGCCAACTCCAGATGACTCTCTTGTCAGCGGAATAGGCGGCGATCAATGCGTTGCCGTTCTGCGCGGAAGCATTGAACGTGATCTTGCCGTCTTTGAAGGCCACGTCTGTGATCATTCCCTTTGAGGTCTCCCAGACAAGAGCCGCGGAATCAGGAGTCATCTTCTCCGGAGCGGCAAGACCTTCCGTGGCCGCACCATTGCCTTTTACCGTGGCGTCAAAGGAATAGCCGCCTTCTTTCACGATGATGTAGCAGTTGGACGATCCATTCTTGCTCAGATCCTCGGCGACAACCGGTGACGGCTCCGGCTCTGGTTCCGGAGTTGGAGTTGGTTCCTTTGCCGGATCAGTGCCGGTCTTGCCACAAGCAGTGGCAATCAGGAGCAATGTGCCCCCGACAAATCTTCTCAGATTCTTTTTCATAACAGTTCGTTTTTATATACAATGCGATTATACGCAATTTTCTTTGAAAAACTTCATGTCTCCGACAAAAATAACCTACCTCTCACCATGACCTCCAGTGTCAATTATTCTTTCCGAACCTCATTTTGTGACCAATCATCTTTGTAATATCTTTATATTTCCATATTTTTGTAATCATTATCAATGACAATAGCACAAGACTATAATTTTAATCTCTGCATAATGAAAAAGATCATTTATGGATTGGCGATCGCAGGCATCGCGGTGTCAATGACATCATGCGCACAGAAGCAGAACACCCTCACATCCGCTGAAAAGGCTGACGGTTGGGTACTGTTGTTCAATGGTGAGAACCTTGACGGTTGGCGTGACTACAACGGTGACTCTCTGACCAACGGCTGGAAAGTTGTGGATGGCTGCATCCAGGCTTCCGGCAACGGAGCCGATGAGTCCGGCTACATCGTCACGGACAAGAAGTACGAGAATTTCGAACTGTCCTGGGACTGGAAACTCACCCACGGAGGCAACAGCGGAATGCTTTACCACGTTGTCGAGAATCCGAAATTCAAGGTGCCTTACGTCACAGGCCCTGAATATCAGCTCATTGACAACGAGGGTTGGGAAGAGGTTAACGCTCCGGCGAAACTTGAGGAATGGCAGAAGCTTGGCGTTGACTACGCAATGCATCTTCCTGACTCAAGCAAGATGAAAGTCAATCCTCAAGGTGAATGGAACAACTCAAAGATTGTCTTTGACAACGGTCATGTGGAGCATTGGCTGAACGGAGAGAAGATTCTTGAGTTCGAGGCCTGGACAGACGACTGGTTCGAGAAGAAGGCCAGCGGCAAATGGGGCAACGCAACCGAATATGGTCTCGCCCACGAGGGTGTGATCTGCCTCCAGGACCACGGCGATCCCGCTTCATTCAGGAATATCAAGATCAAGGAACTGCCACGCAAGGCCGGTCAGGAGGTCGAACTCTTCAACGGAAAGGATCTTCACGGATGGGAGTTGTTCGGAAGCATGCGCACAGGTGTTGACGAGGAAGGCAATCTCGTGACCGAGAACGGAGAGGATCTCCGCTACGGCTATCTCGGAACCCGTGAATATTACAAGGATTTTGATCTGACAGTCGAGTTCAAGCAGTGCTCGAACGGCAATTCCGGTCTGTTCTTCCATTCATTTGTGGAGGGTGGCTACCAAAACAACATCGTGAACGGATGGCAGTGCGAGGTCGCTCCTAAGGGACAGGACACAGCCGGAATCTACGAGTCATACGGCCGTGGCTGGTTGGTTCAGATTCCGGACGAGAAAGAGGATATTCTTAAGGAAGGCGAATGGAACACTCTTCGTCTGCGTGTCGAAGGTGACAACGTCAAGACTTGGCTGAACGGCGAGCCTATGGTTGACATAAACGATGAGTTGATCGGTTCCAAGTCCGGCCGCATCATGCTCCAGATCCACGACGGCAACAACATCAAGGTTCTCTGGCGCAACTTCCACTTGACCACACTTTAATCTTAAAGGCTCCTCCCGTATCAATACGGTAATGAACAGACAGATTTCTTACACAATAGGGGTCGATTTCGGCTCAGACTCGGTGAGGGCATTGCTTGTCAATGCCCTCACTGGGGAATATATCCACTCAGCTGAGTCCCACTACTCAAGATGGGCCAAGGGACTTTATACGGACAAGACAAAGGCGATGTTCCGCCAAAGCCCTCTCGACTATCTCGAAGGCCTTGAAAAAGTGCTGACCGATGTCGTTTCGCATTGTCCGGCCCCTGAAGCTGTACGCTGCATTTCCGTGGACACCACAGGCAGCACCCCATGTCTTGTGGACAGACACTGCAAGCCTCTCTCTCTGTCAGAAAAGTATAAAGAGAATCCAGACGCGATGTTCGTCCTTTGGAAAGACCACACGGCGGAACACGAGGCAGCGGAGATCAATAATGCCGACAGGTTATCCGGCAAGGGATACAGCCGCCATTCGGGAGGACATTATTCAGCGGAATGTTTCTGGGCGAAAGTCCTCAGAGTGCTCCGTCATTCACCTGAGCTTCAGAATGAAGCATCCACAGCCATTGAACTGTGCGACTGGATTCCCGCGGTTCTGACAGGTGTGGATGACATCACAAAGATGAGAGTGGGATTGTGTGCCGCCGGAGCGAAGAGGATGTGGGCGGAAGAATGGGGCGGATATCCCCCTGAAGAATTCTTCAATGGTATTGACGGCAAGCTTGTGCCTATTCTTAGGAATATGCCAGACAAGGTATATGGCTGCGACAAGGAGGCCGGCAGGATAAATGCGGAGTGGGCGGACAAACTTGGACTTTCCCGTGATGTACTTATAGGTATAGGGAATATTGATTCTCACTCCGGTGCCGTAGGGGCAGGAATAACATTAGGGACAATGGCCATGAATCTCGGCACTTCAGCCTGCTTCATGGCTATCACGCCAAAGAATCCTCATGTCATCGAGGGGATATTCGGGCAAGTGGACGGATCAATCCTTCCGGAAATGACTGGGTATGAAGTCGGGATGTCCGCGTTCGGGGATATATTCGCATGGCTGAAGCGAATCCTCGGATGGGCGCTGGAATGCAACCATACGAACCAGAAGGACAATATTCTTCAGAAACTTTCAGAAGAAGCCGGAAAATTGAGAATCAGCGCATCCAGTCCCATCTCCACAGGTTATCTCAATGGAAGGCGTTCTCCTGCCCCTGACAGCTCACTGACCTGCACCATCACCGGATTGACGTTAGGGACATCCCCCGCGGAAATCTATTACGCACTTGCCGAATCAGCGGCGTTCGGCGCGAAAGCCGCTATTGACCATCTGATCAACAACGGAGTATTCATCGAACGTCTTGTCGCGATTGGCGGCATCGCGTTCAAGTCCCCTTTCATCATGCAACTCATGGCCGACGCCAACATGAAAAAGATCGAAGTGCTTGACTGCAAGCAGTCCTGTGCTCTGGGAGCGGCGGTCAACGCCTCTGTTGTCGCAGGTTTGTACCCGGATGTTCCGACTGCCCAAAAAGCATTGTGCCCACCATCGGCGCACACCTATTCCCCATCTCCTGAAAGACATGATCTTTTGGAGAGCCGCTACAAAAAATACTTGGAACTAAGCAAATTAAAATAAATGGAGAATCATTCTTCCGGGAAACGGCGAATATTCATTGTCGCCACTCTCTTCGTAGCGATCATCTGCAACTACCTTGACCGCCAGCTGTTGTCAATATTGAAACCGGAAATTCTGGAATATTTCGGCATCGGAGATATTCAGTACGCATGGATAGTGAACGTGTTCCTGATCTGCTACGCGATAATGTATCCTATCTCTGGAATCCTCGTGGATAAATTCGGTCCCAAGCCGGTGATTTCTGTCGGAATAGTGGTGTGGTCCTTGGCATGCATCGGAGGCGGTCTGTCCACAAACGCTGTGCTTTTCGCCACATTCAGAGGCATCCTCGGACTTGCCGAACCGACCATCATAGCCGGTCAGATCGTCGCGGTTACAGTATGGTTCGAGAAACGTCACAGAGCGACCGCCAACAGCCTGTGTACAGCAGGTGGAGCCTTGGGAACAGTCATCGCGCCTCTTGTGATCGCTTGGATGGCGAGGATACTGCCATGGCATGAGGTGTTCATCCTTGCCGGAGGAATCGGACTTGTCATCGCCGTTGTCTGGGCGTTTGTATATCGTAATCCTGACAAGGATGTTCTCGCAAGGACAATGGATGCGGAAGAGGACGCCGACAGCTCACAAAAATCCATTGAGGGGTCATCGGCGTTCACATGGACAGGCCTATGGAAAACCCGCTCACTTTGGGGGATCCTACTGATAAGGCTTATAAGCGACCCGGTATGGTATTTCTGCTGTTTCTGGCTGCCGGGTTATCTGAGGAGCATGGGTGAAGCCCAAGGGCTTAGCCAGCAGGCCACTTTGGACATGATCCAGTACATGGGTGGTGTACCGTTCTTCTTCAGCGCGATCGGAGGAATATTATCATCCATATTCTCCGACCATCTCGTCAAGAAAGGGATTCCAGCTCTCAAGGCAAGAAAAATAATGATGATAGGAATATCCTTTGTTGCACCGATATGCGCGCTTACACCGCTCGTGAGCGGATGCGAGTCCATAGCGTTCGGGGCACGGGCTTGGATGGTCGTTGGAATATTCAGTGTGATCGCCGTGATGTGCTCAAGCTGGCTCTACACCATCTGCGTGGTGGTCGCGGAGGCGTTCCCTGTAAGAAACGTGGCAAGCGTGGTCGGCATCACCGCTGGAGCCGGAGCCGTCGGAGGAGCCATATTCAATGTCTTCGTGGGCTCGTTGCTCTCGTCTATGGGAAATATTCTGTTCGCCGTGATGGGTGTGCTTCACCTCATTGCCTCTGTTGTACTGTGGAAGATGGTGCGGCCTGAACGTCCGGGACTGTACGTGAAGAATGTTTAAAATCAAATAACAATGGAAACAAAAAGAACTTACACCGAGTCGGCAAGGGAGATTCCGATAAGAGACAATGTGGACATTCTCGTTGTCGGAGGTGGACCTTCGGGCATCATGGCCGCACGCGCCGCTGCCGGCAAAGGTCTTAAAGTGATGCTCATCGAAAGCCGTGGCTATGTCGGAGGCAACCTGACCCTCGGTCTGCCGATCCTCGGATTTCTAGGCCGGAAAGGCAATCAAGTCATCGAAGGCCTGCCTCAGATGCTCATCAGCAGACTCAGAGCCAAGGGCAAGGCTTCTGAACACAAACCGTGCAAGAACCACGTCAGCCTCACGATCATCGACCCGGAAGCCGTAAAGGACGAGGCTTTGGCCATGCTGGAGGAAGTCGGGGTGAAAATCCTGATGTACGTGTTCTGCTCTGGAGTAATCAAGGAGGGAGATGATGTCAAGGGTGTCTTCATAGAAAGCAAGGAAGGCCGTGAGGTGATCATGGCGAAAACAGTCATTGACTGCACCGGAGACGCTGATGTCGCGTTCAAGGCCGGAGTGGAATGCCACAAGGGCGACGCTGACGGAGGCATGCAGCCGCCGACATTGATGTTCTCCATGAGAGGGGTCAATATGCCTGAGCTCAGGGACGCGATCGTGAACCATTCGGAGGAATTCGACATGGATGTGATGCCGACCGAGCAGTTCAAGGACGGTCCGTTCATTGTGGTCGGTTTCAGGAAGAAGATCAACGAGGCCAGAGAGAAGGGCTATGAGATCCCAGTGGCAAGGACAATCCTCATCACAGGTCTTGCCGATGATGAGATTTGGGTGAATATGTCCAGAGTCTGCGGCGTGGACTCAACCAATCCAGAAAGCTACACCGAAGGGGAAATCAAGGCCCGCTTCCAGAATGATGAGGTGGAAAGATACCTCAGGGATTTCATACCAGGATTCGAGAACGCGTGGAGAGACAGGGTGGCTCCGTTCATGGGTATCCGCGAAAGCCGTGTCATCAAGGGAGAATATGTCCTGACTGCGGACGACATCCTGAACTGCCACAAGTTCGAGGACGCGATAGGAGTTGGAAGTTATCCTGTGGACATTCATCACAGCCACGGAGATGACTGCACGATGATGTGGTGCCCAGACTGCTACGATCTGCCATACCGCATGCTGGTTCCGGAAAAGGTCGGAAACCTGCTCGTAGCCGGACGGTGCGCCTCCATGACTCACGAGGCGATGGCCTCGGCCAGAGTGATGTCCACGTGCATGGCAATGGGTGAGGCTGCCGGAAGGGCTGCAAGGATCGCCTTGTCGGAAGGCGTGCCTGTCGCCAAGGTCAATGTGGCCGAAGTGCGCAAGGAGCTCAAAGAAACCGGTGCCTACCTCAGGGACTAATGAATATGACCGTTCAACCAACATTCGTTCTCTTATGAATATATTGAAAAACAAGACCGTAATCCTGATTGCGTTGCTCGCTGCCGTGAGCATCACTCCGGCAATGGCCGCCGGGAAAGGTCTCAGCCGTGACCCTCAGGAAAAAGGCACGCACAGGATAATGACATGCAACATCCGCATAACCGGACTGCCGGAAGACGCCAAGAAGCCGGGCTGCACCTGGGAAGAAAGACGTGAGGTCTGCCGGGACGTCATATTGGCCCAGAAACCCGACATCATCTGCTTGCAGGAGGTCATCTATGACTCTAATGAGTACATGAAGAAAGAGTTGAAAGGCTACACCTCGTTCGGATTCGCCGGTCCTGAAATGGACCCGTTTACGGAGGGCTACCATTTCATTGGAAAGAACGTGATCTTCTTCTCGACATCCAAGTACGAGATGCTCGGCGCGGGTTGTTACTGGCTGTCTGAAGAACCTCTCATCGGAGGTACTGTCTCATGGGGAACAACTCGTGCAAGGCATTGTAACTACCTAAGACTCCGTGACAAGAAAACCGGTGAGGAGTTCCGTATAATCGACACCCACCTTGACCACAAGTCAGACAATGCAAGACGGGAACAGGCCAGGATGCTTGCCGAGGAAGCCGGGCAATATGCTGATGATTTTCCGCAGATCATCTGTGGAGATTTCAATTCAAGCATCTCTGACGGCGCGGCCCAGACGCTGCACGTGGCAGGATGGAAAGACGCCTACGAATGGATGGGATTCCCGGACCGTTTCTCCTTTCACGGGTTCAAAGGCGAGAAGTACACCAAGAAGAACACCCGCATCGATTTCATCTACCTGCACGGCAAGGTCAAGCCGGTTCACTGCCGCATGATCACAGAAGGGGTCAATGGCATCCTGCCGAGCGACCACTACTTTGTTATGGCTGACGTCAAGGTTGGAGACTGAAGTTACATTGACAACTTCGCATTAGGCCACCAGGCGGACTATGCAAATCTAAATAGTTCGGTTGCGTGAAGCAACATTTTCCGCTCAGAGCGGTATGAAAAAAAACGAAAATCCCGATTGTCAATCAAACTTGAGCAGGGTGTTGTCCAGCCACTTGGTTCCTACAAGAGATTGATAGTTGCCGGTGTCTTTGCCTGAGCGGAAATTACGGAAATATTGGTTCTGCGAAAGGACTTTCCCGTCAGCGGAGGTCAGTTTGAGGGTCACGATGCAGAGGCCGTCCGGTACGTCAGCGATATCAATTACCTGAGTCGTCGTGTCTTCCGCGGGACTTACTTGAGCTGTTTTTGAATATACTTCCTCACCATTCGGATTGACTACGGAAACGCTGGCGGTAAGGTTTTTCTGATCACCACAGCTGGCGTTGACCACCTCAATCCGACATGTGGCCGGATTCATCTGAATGTGCAGAGGCTCACAGGCTTTCTTCACGGCGGCACAGGCGGCTGTAGGACGGAACCAATAGTCGTAGGTCTGCCAGGCGAGGCTTGGCCAGGCGCTGTGAGACATCCAGATCAGAAGTCCCTTGTGTCCAACATTGTTGGCCTCGTACATCGCACGGTAGCCGTCATAGTTGACCCACTGGGCATATTTCGCGAAAGTCTCGGCGGATTCCATAGCCTGCTCACCGAAACGCCTTCTGACCATTCCGACAAATGCGGTGTCACCCTGAGCGCCGGTGCGGGTGAAATCGTGCTGTCCCCAGACATCGTTCGTTGGCCAAAGATGGTCTGAAGTAAGCATCCGAGACAGGCTCTCATATTCCATAATCGCAGGCATTCCCCTCTCGCTGTGAAACTTGGAGGTCGGGTTCTCGAAGTAGAACGAAGGCTCGACCGCACGGTACGGGCCGTGGCCGCTTACTCCATCATCAGCCGAACTTGGAATATAGACGATGTCGGAATGCAGGGTGTTGACGGTCTCTATCAGGCCAGCGTTCAAAACAGCCGGAGGATAGCCCTCGTTACGTCCGCAGTATAGTCCGATGCTTGGATGCTTGCGGATAAGGCTGACATAATCCCTGGCATTGTCAAGGAACATCTCATTGTCATCCGGATCAGGACCGTCAGCCGGATTCGCAAGCCAGAAGTCCTGCCAAACCACGATTCCATACTTGTCGCAGGCATCGTAGAACTCCTCGTCGCCTGTCTGACCAACCCAGTTACGGATCATATTCAGGTTCATATCCCTGTGCATACGCGCCGCGGTGTCATATTCCTCAGCACGGTAGCGGAGATTATATTCACTGAAGCCCCAGTTGCCGCCCTTCGGGAAGAAGCGGCGGCCGTTGATGAACATTTTCAGGTCGCTCATCACATCGCTGTATGTGAATTCCCTGATGCCCGCCTGCCATTTGATTGAGGTCATCGCCTCGGCCGCACCGTCAGGTGTGAAGGAGAACGAGGCTTCGTGAAGCGTCGGCTCACCATAGCCATTCGGCCACCAAAGGTCGATCTTCTGATCTTTCAGTTGTGAATATTCCTCCGGTGTGAATATGACCGCGCCGCTCTCCCCTGCCTTCAATGAGACAGGCCTCGCGAATTCAATATTTCCGACAGAACCGCGCAAGATTCCGCTGATGTCCTTGGAAGAGATGTCCTCGACTTTCACAGAGAATGTCATCGAGGCAAGGCCGTCTGTCACTTTGCTTTGGACAAGCGGATCGCTTAATCTTACAGCCTCAACTTTTTCTATCCGGACATCGTTCCAGATTCCCATATCACGGCCTCTGACTGTCGGCATCCAATCCCAGCCTACCGTGGCGTGGAACGTCGGGTTATCAGCACCAAGCTGACCTCCATTGAAGTCAGGACTCTCTGCGTTCTTTTCCTTGACAGCGGCAAAGTGGGCTGGCTTTATGATGTGCACGGCTATGACATTGTTCTCGTTTTGAATCAGATCCGTGATGTCGAAACTTGCGCGCTTGAACGCTCCCGCAATGTTTCCGACATAACTCCCGTTTAGATAAACTTCGGCTTTCCAATTGATTCCGTCAAAGGATAGGAAAAGCCGCTCGCCTTCCTGACGCTTTGTCGCTTCGACAAGCCCAGCGACAGAACTTGGTGTCCATCTGTACCAGAAATCAGAATTGAAATACGACTCCGAAATCTGAAGGTTATTGTCAGCGATTCCCGGATCCGGAACTGCCCCGGCGGCTATATAGCTGTAAAGAACTGTTCCCGGCACGACAGCAGGCAGCCAGGACGAATCGTCATATTCATTGGTGGAGACAGCCTCTCCGCTCCCGGCGACAGCGGAAGCACGTTGAAGTCGCCATTCAGGTTTGGTATCTTTTTTCGCCTGAGGTCCAAAGACTTCCATCTCGCCCAATGCGAAATGGCCGCTCTCATCAGCGCCTTCCATCGAAAGACGGACATAACGGGCGTTACCTACCGCTTTGAATGAATATGTCAGCGAATCTGTCTGTGGAAGATCTGCGACCTTTTTCCAGTTCTCCGCGTCGTCCGAGATCTCAACACTACCATTTTTAGCCTTATGGATCCAATGAAGGCGTAATTCATTGAATCTCTTTTTAGAACCAAGATCAACATAGACCCACTGCGGTTTGTCGTCAGCACTCATCCACGCGCTTGAGTAGACTTCGGATGGTAGAACATTGAAACCACGGGACTCTTTTGAATCATAAGGCCCGGTGTCAGAACTCTTCCCGAATGATGGTTCCGTTGAGAAATCCACAGCATATACCACCCAAAAAAGAGCCCCTTCCATATTGAACTCAATCTTGAAATGATTGAAATCAACAGCGTCATTCAAAGGTATTTCCAAATCCAACTCACGGACAGGGCATGTGATCGTCTCAGTCTGCTTGTTCGGGTCAGTGATGACCTCCGGATAACGCTTGTTTCCCGGCAGTCCGGAATTTCCGATGAATCCGACCTGTCTCATTCCGACCTTCGAGTCCCCAGCAAGACAAGAAATCGACCACCCTTTCGCAGGTTCCTCATAAACCACATATCCCCGGACACGCACGCAGGCAGCTGAAAACTTCTGGGCACTCCATTCATATTCAATGAAATCAGACGCACCTTCCAACCTGTTGCTTGAATATGGTCCCGCGTCCAGCGTCCATTCCTTCTCGCGCCGTGGCAGTTCCCCCTCAGCCGTGCAGACTTTCAGCCAAGCCGGCTCTGAAGCCGCCACACCCCCATCTGTGACCAGCTGTGCCGTAAGGTTATAATCATAAGAAGACGAAGCGTATGCAGCCTTGTTCAAGGCGATATTAACAGTCGTGTCGTTCGGTGAGCAACCAACCATAGCCGCGACAACCATCATCGAGGCGGCATCGGACAATTTCTTGATAGACATAACTTATTATTAATCAGTGAAAGCGGAGGATACAGGATTCGAACCTGTGGGGCCTTTCAGCCGACTTGTTTTCGAGACAAGCACCATAAACCACTCGGACAATCCTCCGTGTTTTGCGATGCAAAATTAATAAATTTCGGAATAATTATCAATTTGTGGACGGATTTATCATAAGATGTTTCCGGATTTCCTCCTTGGTCAGCGAAACGGCGATGAGGAACTGGGCGAGAATATACGTCAGCATCACCCAGAAACCACGCATCGGAACTTTTAGATCAGTAAAGACACCTGTCGCCAGAATCGTGTCAGATATGACAAAAAGGACATAACCGATGACGGTCACAACGTAAAGACGGCTTTTAGTTTCAATCGCGGCCATTATTCCGGCGTGGATGACAAAAGCGAAAACGCAGGCATAAGCCGTGACGCACATTCCCATAAAGCCCTTCACAGCAAATAATTGAGAGGCTATGCTCATAATGGTGATCAACAGCGCAAGAATGACAAAGCTGAATATTCTTTTATGTCCATTCTTGTCAGGATATGGAATTGTGCATAAATAGAACAGGTGTCCTATGAGAAACGCGAACAGCCCCGCAAGAAAAAAGCCCTGATCGCTGAACATAAGCAAGACATCCCCCAACGCCCCGAACGCCATAGCCAGCATTAAAGTGGCGACCTTGCACCCACGGACATCATTTTCCTTCAAAAGCAGCCAACAAAACAACGCCAGCGACGGCACGATCAAAGGCTTGGTGCACATCGCAAGAATATGTCCGCCAACGAATTTGCCGGCGAGATTCCCGACCGATGAAAAGATGAAAATACAGAGCGTCAACTGACGCGGCATCTTTAAAGACTTCATATTCATTGAATATTTCCGTGAATATACGCAATAATATTCCCGTTTGCAACCTATTCCTTCAAGGATAGTTTCCGCACAGACAATGGAATAGGATGAATTGACTCCGGCTCGATATTCCGTCTCACCGCATCCACCAAATTTCGCAGTGTCAAATCTCTGGCCCACCTGGACAGCTCACACTCCCAAACCACAATCACATTCCATCCCAGCGCCTCAAGAGCCGCCACTTCCTGCGCGTCCCTCTCCTTGTTCCGCCGGATCTTCTCCTGCCAGAACTCCACATTCGACCGAGGCATCCTGAACTTGTCGCATCCTGGATGCCCGTGCCAGAAACACCCGTTTATGAATATCACAGTATGGTACCTCCTCAGCACGATGTCCGGACATCCCGGCAGCCTTCTGGAATGCAACGAATATCTGAACCCTTCCGAGTGCAGCCACCTCCGCACGACCATCTCCGGCCGTGTGTCCTTTCCCCTGATCCGCGACATGCAGTAATGCCGCTGCTCCCGTGTCATCGTGTCAGACATTTCTCTAAGACGCTCTTACCTAAGAAAACACGAAGATAACAATATTAACGATTCCGAAGAGCGTAATTCATGGACTATTACGCTTTGGGAAAGTAAAAAAGATCTTCAGAAGCGTGAATATGTAAAAATAACGCCCGCCCTGTAACCAGAGCGGACGCCTGAAGTTTTATCCAAAATAAGGATTGTGAATATCCCTACTTCTTTGTTATACGGGCTGTCCAGCCGCCGCCTGGAGCCATGTGGATCTTGACTTTGCGGTCAGCGGGAACCGAAACGAGTTCACGCTTGTAGTCACGGGCGGCGCGGTCGGCGTTGATGCCGTCACGGAATATCTCCATTGTCCAGTCGCCTTCTCCGAGGAAACCGAGATCCAAGGTGAGGTCACGGGCTTTCCAATCGTTGAGAGAACCGACGTACCAGACATCGCCGCTGCGGCGGGCAAGGGTGATGAAACGTCCGAGGACTCCGTTCACGGCCACGCTCTCATCCCAGACTGTCGGGCAGTCCGCGATGTACTTCGTGCACTCCGGCTCGGCCATATAGTTAGACGGAGAGTCACACAGCATATTCAAAGGAGAGTCGAAGACGACATATTCAGCGAGCTGGTGACAGCGGGTACCCTGGCTCATCGCCTCGGAATTCACAGGATGATAGTTCTTCTGAATGGCGTTGCGCATCGCACCCTGAGTGTAGTCCATCGGGCCGGCGGCCATTCTGATGAAAGGAACCGTGACATCGTAGGTCACCTGATCGACCGTAGGCTTGCTCCACTTCATCTGTTCCAGACCGAAAACTCCTTCATAATTGATGACGTTAGGGTACGTACGGTTGAGTCCGACAGGCTTGAACGCACCGTGGAAATCAATCAGAAGTCCGTATTTAGCCGCGGTCTCGGCGGTACGCCTGAAGAAATCAACCATATATTGGTCGTCACGATCCATAAAATCTACCTTGAAGCCCTTGATTCCCATCTCGGAGTAATGCTTGCAGACGTTCTCCATATCCCTGTCGAAAGCATAGTAGCCGGCCCAAAGGATGAGGCCTACGTTGTGCGCTTTGGCATATTCACAAAGCATCGGGAGATCGATCTCAGGGATGATCTGCATCAGATCGGCTTTCTTGTTGACAGCCCAGCCTTCATCGAGGATGACATATTCGATGCCATGCTTTTGGGCGAAGTCGATGTAGTACTTGTAGGTGTCGTTGTTGATGCCGGCGCGGAAGTCCACCCCGTAGAGGTTCCATGCGTTCCACCAGTCCCAAGCGACTTTTCCAGGCTTCACCCAGCTGAAATCCTGCGATGAATCGGCCGGCTTGCCAAGCTTCCAGACCATATCATTAACAGCCAGATCGGCATCATTCGTTGACACCATTATAATCCTCCAAGGGAAGGATTCAGCAGCTGTGCAGGCGGCAAGATATTCCTCACGCTCCTTGACAATGCCCTGAAGCATATTATGTCCGCCCTGCTCGACAGTCTTTGGGTACGGAGCGAAACGTCCTGAAAGAGTTGTCGCGTCACCTTCGTTGTAAAGGTACATTCCAGGATAGTCAACCAGATCGGACTCAGTGATCAGAACCTTCATTCCACCTTCCGCAGACACCGCGATCGGAAGAAACGCAAGCCTCTCCTTGTTCCACTGCGACAGGGCATGGATGGAATAAGTGTTCTCAAAGGAGTTCCAATACTGGCTCTCAAGGGTTTCGGTGTGCTGTTTCACATAAGGGACATAGGCATCCCAGTCCTTGGCGAAATTGAACTGCGCCTTCTCCGCCAAAACCTTCGACTCATCCTTCAAGGAACTTGTGAAACGGTAGGCCACACCTTCGTCATAGGCGCGGAACGTCAGCGTGAACTCTTTGAATATGATGGAGATCTCATTGTAATTGTCGCGGACCACAGCCTTCTTGTAGGCAATGGCAGGAAGAGTCTGGTCCACACTTGCCTTCCTCACTTTGCGGACCTTGTCATTCTCTCCGAACACGATGCCGCCGGACAGGGTCATGGAAATCTCTGACGGTTCGATGAGGCTGACGGCGTCCCTCGCCACCGAGTAAGAAACTGTCTTTCCGATGGAGACCGTGGCTGTGAGGTGTCCGTCCGGGGATGTGACTTTATAGGTCGCATCCTTGGCCGCGGATGGAAGAAGAGTTGCGGTAATAACCACAAATGATACCAAAATAGCTTTGAAATTCATATTAAATATAAATAATGTGTTGTTTTTTTCGGTGATAAAGATACAAACTATCTTTGAATATTCACGCGATGATTCAAAATCAGTTGAAAAATTGAAAAATATAACTATTTTTGCAAATATGCGTGTTATGAGCAATCCACCAATGAACTCGAAATAATCACGGTCATTCCGTTTAGCCTGATGATCAATAGCAATCAATAAATTAGCATTCAAGACCATGATGAGAAAATTACTCACTTTCCTCAAGGCTGTCGCCATCGCCACACTAATAGCTGGCTGTGGCGGGACCGGAACAGAGAACGAACCGGAGATCACACCTGAAATCAAGTTTACCGAGGACATTGTCACCTCCGGTATTTCTGTCGAAAGCGCGGAGCAGTCAATCACACTGAGTTTCAGCACCAACGTGGCTTGGTCGGCGACAGTTTCTGCGGATTGGCTCACAATTTCCCCATCGTCCGGAGAGGCGGGAAAGAACTCGGTAAAAGTTGAAGTCGAGGAGAACAGGACCGGGCAGCCAAGAAGCGCGACCATTACAATCTCTGACAAGGAATCAATGCAAAAAGTTTCTGTCACTGTCCGTCAGGAGGCTCTAAAAGCATCGTTGACCGTCAGTCCAGAATCCTTGGAATTCTCCGCTAACAAAGGAGAGGAAATGCTGAATGTAACTTCCAACACAGACTGGGTGATCACCAAGGACGCGGAGTGGATCACCCTGGATTCAGACAAAGGAAAAGGGCTGGCCACAATCGCAGCCGGTGTCACAGAGAACACCTCGTTGACATCAAGAACAGGCTCCATCACTGTCTCCACCTCGGACGGCAGCGTCAAGAAGACCGTCTCTGTGCGGCAATCCGGCGCCGATGTAGTATTCTCCGTTGACAAGAACGAGCACAGTGTTGCCGCAGCCGGAGGAGACTTCACCGTCAAGGTCACACGCAACATCGGCTACAAGATCAACTCGCAGCCGGAATGGGTGAAACAGACGGGCAAGGTGCCCAGCGGGAACACCGACACCTACACGTTCACTGCCGAGGCAAATACCTCCACCGAAGCCCGCGAGGGTGTCATCGTATTCTGCAACGACAACAACGAGTGCGTACCGGTCACCGTCAAGCAGGCCGGGGCCAATGCAACGCTTTCCGTCTCGCCTGCCGAGCTGACGTTCACGGCGAATACCGAATCCAAGTCCCTGGACGTCACCTCCAACACGGCTTGGACCGCGGCTTCAGGCGCATCTTGGGCGAAGCTGAATAAAACCAACGGTAGCGGCAACGCTCAGATTGCTGTCACCGCCGAGGAGAACACTGCCATCACGCAGCGCTCCGCCACGATCACCATCAAGACCGCCGACGGGAAAGCCAGCGCAACCGTCAAGGTAACTCAGAGCGCCGCCAACGTCATCTTCTCCGTTGACAAGAACGAGCACAGTGTTGCCGCAGCCGGAGGAGACTTCACCGTCAAGGTCACACGCAACATCGGCTACAAGATCAACTCGCAGCCGGAATGGGTGAAACAGACGGGCAAGGTGCCCAGCGGGAACACCGACACCTACACGTTCACTGCCGAGGCAAATACCTCCACCGAAGCCCGCGAGGGTGTCATCGTATTCTGCAACGACAACAACGAGTGCATCCAAGTCACCGTCAAGCAGGCTGGAGCAAAAGCTTCACTTTCCGTCTCCCCTGCCGAACTGACATTCACAGCCAAGCCGGAAAGCAAGTCTTTCTCCGTAAGTTCAAACACCGATTGGAGCGTAGCCTCAAGTGCGGACTGGGTGAAGATTGGCACGACAAGTGGCAGCGGGAACGCACATGTGACAGCCTCCGCAGAAGAAAACACAGCAACAACACAGCGCACCGCCACCATCACACTCAAGACAACCGACGGCAAAGCAACAGCCACGATCAAAGTTACACAGAACCCGGCCGATGTCGTTTTCAGCATAGACATCAAGGAATTCAGCATTGATGCGAAAGGAGAGGAGATTACGATCAAGATAAAACACAACTCAGCATATTCCGTCAAATCAATGCCTGATTGGGTCAATCAGACAAACAAGACTGTCAGCGGCGACACTGACAACATCTCTTTCGCTGTTCAGCACAACCCAGGCTACAAGCGTCAGGGAGAAATCATATTCAACGGTGATGGAATCTACGGAACAGTCACGATCAAACAATTCGGAAGCAAGGCCGACGGCGGCAACGACGACACGACCACCGGCGGAAAGATCACTTTGGAATAACCAATTAAACATAGCCGAAAAATGAAGTTATTGAATATATTCACGAATATCCTGGTTCTGTCATCGATGGCGGTTTCTGTAGCCTGCAATGAGACAGAAGAGCGCGGCTCCGAGGCACGCACCATCAACGCGGTGATAGTGCAGCCAGACACAAGAACATCATTGAACGGTCCGGATGCGAACGGAGTCTACAAGACGGTCTGGTCACCCGGAGATCAGATAATGGTCTTTTCCGGAGATTTAGCATGTCGCTACATCCTCAAATCCGGAGAGAACACCAACAAAGGCGTATTCGAGGGGTATGGAAACTCGGAAGATCTTGTGGCCGTCTATCCTTTGTCAATCGGGTTCAGCAGGACTGGGGCGACTATCGAAGTCGGACTGCCTGAAGTTCAGGAATATGTCAGCGGAAACATCCCGCTCGGCGCCTATCCTATGCTCGGAATCTACGGCGACGAGACATTTTCGTTCAGAAACCTGTGCTCGGTTCTGAAGGTTCCTATGTTTGGAGACGCGACAGTCAAGTCAATCACTTTCACCCCGAACAATGCCGGTGTCAAAGCCTCTGGCAAGGCTGTCATCAATGTCAATTCGACACAACTGGAGATGGACGACAACTCCAAGCCATCCGTAAAACTTGATTGTCCGGACGTGAAACTGTCCGCTCAGCCGACCGATTTCCATTTTGTGGTTCCGGCGCAGATATATCCCGGCGGCTTCACGCTCACAATCGCCACAGACAAAGGAGACGTTGTCAAGACTCTCAAATCTGACATAACCCTTGACCGTTCGGTACTCTACCCTATCGAGGCCTTCGAATGCAAGATTGACAGTAAGGAGAACATCATCTTCGAGGACGCTAACTTCAAGGCTTATCTGGTCGCCAACTTCGACACGGATGGCGATGGCGAGATCAGTTATGAGGAAGCGCTGGCAATCACGATGATAGATGTCGATACCGACAACATCGAGTCTCTGGCCGGCATTGAGCACATGGCGAACCTTACGGAACTCAACTGCGAGGGACCTTTTGTGATGAGTGGCTATGAACCAGAGGAAGGCAGAGGAAAACTAAAAACTCTGGATGTGTCGAAAAACACGAAATTGACAAAATTATACTGCGGTTTCAACCAGTTTTCATCGCTGGACTTGACAAGCAACGTCCTGCTTGAGAGACTACGTTGCGCCGGCAATGATCTTAACAACCTTGATGTCAGCAAGAACACAGAATTGACGCGTCTAACTGCCTATAACAATCATCTTTCATTGATTGATGTAAGCTACAACACAAAACTGGAGGTTATCGATCTGTCCAACAACCAGATCAAGTCAATTGACATAAGCAAGAACGAGTCGCTGGCCACGTTCAATTGTGACGACAACCTGCTGACAGAACTAGATCCAAGCAATAACCAGAAACTCACAAACATTTACTGTTCAAATAACAACTTGTCTTCGATCAATGTCCGCAAGAACCAAAAGCTTGCTAAATTGGTTATTATAGGCAACAGCATACCTCAGATTGATCTCAGAAACAATTCTGAGCTGACTCATTTATTCTGTGAGAAAAACAAGATTTCCGAACTCGATCTAAGCAACAACACAAAACTGAGGCAATTGACCGTCAACGACAACAGTCTCTCATCCCTTACGGTGAATTGTTGTCCGGAAATCAAAACATTGAAAGCAAATAACAACCTTATCAAAGAGATGGACATTTCCGAGTTGACAAGTCTGTTTGATTTCTATTGTTCAGGCAATCCACTTGAGACACTGTACGTCTTTGATGGGCAGATTGATGCAATCAATAACAAAGAGATTCCATCAACCACAAAAATTGTGGTGAAAGGCACCGAACCCGGTGAGGACGAGGTGTTCACAGTCACCCCGACTCTGTTCGACATTGACGGCTACGAGCAGGACATCACGATGACAGTGACGGCGAACATAAGCTATTCGATTGACTCGCAGCCAGAATGGATCAGCAAAAAGTCCGATAACTCAGGCGTGTACACATTCACGGTCAGCGCGAACACGACTTCTTCCTCAAGAAGAGGCGAAATCATATTCAAGAATGCCAACAACTCGTTTCTGACGGTGACGGTCAAGCAGAGAATCCAAACCTACACATCATCTGACTACAGTCAGGACGGACAGGTGACCAGGATTCATTCGGCGACTGTCGGCAAGGGAATCGACGTGGTGTTTGTCGGAGACGCGTTCGCGGACAAGGATCAGGATCTTTTCAACAAGTACGTCGAGCTTGGCAAGGAGGCTTTCTTCACCGAGGAGCCGTTCAGGAGCACGATGAACAGGTTCAACATCTACAGGATCGGTTCAGTCTCGAAGAACGGAATCATCACTCAGGAAGGCGGCGACACCAAGTTCTCGGCACAGTTTGGACAGGGAACGTACGTAGGAGGAGACAACAATCTTGTCAACAGTTTCGTCAAGGCATCGATCCCGTCCGTGGATCTGACAAAAACAATCATATTCGTGATCATCAACAAAGCAAAATACGCCGGAACCTGTCATATGTTCAGTAACAATCAGGCTGTCTGCTACGTTCCTCTCTGCCGCAACGAAAACGAGTACGCCCAGACACTCAGACACGAAGGCTGCGGCCACGGATTCGGAAAACTGGCGGATGAATACTTCTATGACTCCATGGGCAGAATTCCTGATGACGAGGTCTCAGAACTGAAGAAATGGAAAGGTTTCGCCTATGGATTTCACGAGAATGTGGACCTGACATCCGATCCGAACACCATCCTCTGGTCAAAATTCATCTCCGACTCAAGATATTCAGGCAAGGTTGGCGTCCATGAAGGTGGCTATACCTACCCTTACGGAGTCTATAGACCGACTCATAACAGCATCATGCGCTACAACACGGGAGGTTTCAACGCCCCGTCCAGAGAGGCTATCTACAAGAAAATCATGAAGTTCTCCGAGGGTGACGCATGGACTTACGACTACGAGACATTCGTGGCGTTCGACGCTCCGGCAAGAAGCGCCAAGGCCGTCACCAGAGCCGCCGCTCAATGCGCTGCCGTTGACAAGGCCAATTTCATCCCTCTCGCCCCGCCGGTGATGGTCATGGTTGACAAATGATGCCAAAGTCAAGAATATCCACACTCCCAGCGCTAGCGCTGGGACTAATCTCAATCTCCAGTGCCAGGACTTTTGTCCTGGCACTGGTGCTTTGAGTCAAGCGATGTCTGGCACACGGACAGGGATGACTACGTCTCCAACAACTACTTGAAACCGGACTGGCTGTCGGCATGATAAGTGCCGGAGCCGGTTACAGCGTGGTCACTACCGCATCAGCGCATCATTCGGCCGTAACCGCAAGGGAGTGTTTATTAATATTTTGCCTTGCGATCCTCGCTATGCCTCTGGCAATGAACTCCTGCCAAGGCTCAAGTGGCTGTTCTCAAAGAGAATGACAAAGGAATTTTTTTATTTTTATTTTCCCTCTATTTTAAGCCTTTATCAGCTTTCTTGTCGGGATCTGAATTTTACGTGCAACCAAGAGAATGTGGAAACAGAGGGATAAGACAAGTAAATGGCAGAGGAGTTGATGAAATACCCAATTTTCACTTGGTTGGTGGAAATTGTGGAAAAGTAGTTGTCAAGTCCACCAAGCCATTAGCGGAGCGACCTGCATAGTGGTACTTGGCGTTCCCTCACCGCAGTACCTTCGCAAAGGAAAATAGGACCGACAAGATAAACCGAAGAAATTCTATACGGACAAAAATATCAATTCTTGCATGCTATAACAGAATAGATTTGATAAGATATCAAAAATATATCGTATCTCATTGTTATATCGAATTTTATTTATAATTTTGCTACGTTTTAATGAACCATTAAAATAGAGCAAATGGAATTAAAGGAAATAACCATACTAAAGCGAAAGATCCAAATTAGCCCTCGCCCAAAAGAAAATCTGAAGGGATTGACTGTCGGTGAGAAATTGTCCTATACATTCTATGACGGTATCTATCAGAACACTCCATTATTATTCTTGAAACCACGGAAAGGTAACCCGACACCCAAAGAGTGCCAAATCACATCTGAGAGAATGTCTGGTTTGTATGGACTTCCAGTAGTTTTTATACTGATACCGGGACCGACATACGAGCGGCAAAGACTGACAGACAATGGTGTCTATTTCATCATGTCTGATCAATATGCCTATTTACCCATGCTTATTGCATTGGAAAAGACAAGTAATCGCAAAAAGGCAACGGTTCTTACAGCGGTAGCACAATATATTCTGCTATACCACTTGCAAGTGGGCAGTCTTGAAGGACTTTCGGCCAAGGAGATTTCAACTTTGATACCTTATTCATACGAAAGTACAACATTGGGAATTACTTGCTTGGATGATTTGGGTTTAGGGGAAAAAAGGCTACAAGGTCAACGAAAAAAGATACTTCATTTTGAACTGAAAGGCGAAGAGTTATGGACTAAATCCCAGGAATTTCTCGAATCTCCAGTGATTCAGCGTATATATTGCGATGATATACGCTCGAATGTGGAATATCCGGTTTGCGGAATAAATGCCTTGGCACATTATTCATGGCTCAATCCGGACAAGGAGAAAATGTTTATGCTCACAGACAAGGAATACAGGTCATTGAGAGAATCGGAAGTGTTTGACAATCCCAATGTGTATGACGGTCGTGTTATCATTGAGGTTTGGAAATATCCGGCAGTGGGACATATAAACGAAAACAAAACTAGGGTTGACCGCCTGTCTCTTGCCCTTTCGTTGAAAACGGATGAAGACCCCCGTGTTGAGAAAGAAGTAGAACGAATGATAAAAGAAATACAATGGAAGGATTAGAAAAGTTTTGCGAGGCTTTCGCGGAGTTTACTAACAATTATGTGGTTATTGGAGGAACGGCTTGCGACATAGCAATGACCGGAACGGTTGTCCGTCCACGTGCGACACATGATATTGACATGATTGTCATCGTAGAGAATATGACAGAGGCTTTCGGTGAACGCTTTTGGCAATTCGTGCGTGAAGCCGGTTATCGGCCGGAGAAACGGAAACAGACAGGTAATTATCTGTATGGGAAATCATGAATTTTACAAATATTACGACATCGCTACACTTGCAAACGGGTATTGTCTGGAAATACGTCATAATGTACATAGCTATTATAACGACACCATACATTTGGATGATACTGACATCATCGTTTCCACATTGTGGGGCCACATTCCTTTGCAAGAAGCCTATTTTACAGAAAGCGTCATCTCGGATTTTCGCAGAATCCTATATAAGGGAGAGAAATTGACATTTGCCGAGTTTAACAAAGAATGTGAAAGGTGCGTTGAGTTTATCCAGAACGCTGTTATCGCAAGTCGAGCAAAGCATAAAATCGTTATGACACATCATGTTCCTTCGTTTCGTATGCAGCATCCCAAATTTGCAAATAGCAAGGCAAATGGGGCTTTTACCGTGGAATTAGAAGGCTACATACAAAGCTGCGACATCGAGTATTGGATTTACGGACACTCACACTATAATGTGGATATGAAAATTGGCAATACTCAATGTGTCACAAATCAATTGGGTTATGTCTTTCACAATGAGCATCTGACATTTAATCCAGGAAAATTCATTGAATTGGACTAAAATTAAACAAGAGGGCCGATTCATCACGGACAGACTCTCTTTTTACAAATTAACTTTCAACTAATCAATTTGAACAAAAAGAATCTTACACTTTCCTATTTCATATATAGCATAACTTTGGTATGTCTGTTAGCTTCAGTGGGCACATAATTGGAAATACCTCCTTGACTGACCTTTGTTATATTTTCAACAGCCACTCCGCGCTTACACAACTCCGTGGCAATATAATCAGCTCTTGATGCGCTCAATTTATTGTTTTTCTGGTCAACAATGCGGCCGAAAGCCAGCCTTGAAACCAGATGCGGCCGCAAGCATCATCGCTCACGGCCGCACCAAAATCACGATGTGCAGACATCAGTCAACCTTGATTTTCAATGAATATTTCCCTGCGGCCAGAGACTTAGGCTTGCCGTTGGAAGCTGCGACGGTCGCCGTTGTGCCTTCCGGGACCTCGATTGTGAGCGAGGCTGTATGCGCCTTGGCGGATTTCCTGCTGATTGAGACGCGGATCATTCCGTAATGGGTCTCAAGAGCGGCGGAAGCGGTCTTCAAAGTTCCCAGCTGAGGCTTGACTTCGAAAGTCTGGAAGCCTGGAGCCGTCGGATCGATCCCGCAGAGTTTCTGGCTCAGGATCGTAAGCGGGCCTCCACTCCAGGCGTGGTTGATCGTGCCGCCGCCAAAGCCTTCGCTGCCGATTCCCCAACCCTCGAACAAGGTCGTATAGTCATACTTAAGCATCTTGGCGTAGCGGGACTTCATCCTTTCGATGGCGAAGTCGGCGTGTCCCATCTTGAAGAGAGCCTCAAGGACATACTTTTCCATGTAAGGACTGGCGTGATATTCCTTTTTAAGCGTCTCGAACAGAGCCGGATACTTGTCCGGTGAGGCAAGACCGGAGACAACGGCCATAGCCTGAGCGCGGTCATCTGTCTGTTTTTTATAGTTAGGGTCACGGTAGGCGGAACCGGTCCAATACTGCGCGTCAAACGCATCGGAGATTCTTTTCATCAAAGCTTCGATAGTCTCCGCATCCCTCTGCTTGCCGAGAATGCGTGCGAACTCCTTTTGAGACTTGAGGGCAAGGTAATACCAGCAGTTCGTCAGAACCTCGGTGTCGATGTCATCGCCCCAGTCGCCCCAGTTCCAGTCGCCCTGACGGACGTTCAGAAGACCATTTTCCTTGAATTCCCAAAGACCGGTTCCAAGCAGATAGCGCTGCACCTTAGGATAGACCTCGGCCACGAAGGTGCTGTCACCGCTGAACCAGTACTGGGTGTGGAAACCGTACCAGCCCACGGAAGCGAGCATCTGGAGCGGGAGTTCTATCACACGGTTGCCGGCCGGCACCGGAGAATAGACCACCCCGTTCGCCTCCTGCCAGTTCACAAGCTCAAGGATCCCCTTTCTGGCAAGCAGCTGGCCTGACGGAGACAACGCGTAGAACGCCTCTCCCAGTTCGTTTACCTCATCTCCCCACCACTGGGCGCGCTCACGGTCAGGACAATCCATATAGGTGTCACGCATTGTGATGTAAAGCGTCCTCGCCGCGCGTTTCCAAAGTTCATTAAGGAACGGATCCTCGCACTCGAACGAGCCAGAGAACTCGGTGTCATAACCAGTCTCACGGTACTTAAGATCAATGACTTTCACTCCCGAGGGTACGATGTACCAAACCTCGTGGCCGTTCATCCAGCCGAGGTTCTCATATTCCTGAACACCTTTGCGGGCAATGTACTCAGCGCGGACATTGTTCTCGCTGCCGCCACGATAGTTGTCGGTCATTATCCTGACCATCTCGCCACCGTTCGCCTCGACCTTGAGGTATGGAGTTATCTGGGCGTTGTAAGGCAGCTTGCAATAGACGGTGTCATTGGATTGACGTACAGAGACATATTCCTTGAGTCCGTAATCCTTCCACATCGGGATCGGGCGCTCGACAAGCTCGCCCATCGCCGGCCACGCCATCTCATCCACATTGTCGGCCCCGTGCATCTTGCGGCGGACGTCAAAGCCAGGCATATTCCAACCTTGCATCTCTTTGCGCGCGTCGAAGCGGATGTTGCTTTCCGGGAGACGGTAGTTCGGATGCGGGGCGTCCGTGCTGCTGTAGGCTGGGTTAGGAACGCAGAGCCAGGATTTGTCGGAAAGGATCTTCAGTTCAGGAGATATGGCCTCGAAGATCAGCGCCGCCTGACCGCTGCTGTTGTGGCTGAACCCCTGCTTTCCGAAGTGCCAGAGCAGGATGGCGATCGTGTTGTTGCCCTCCTTGAGGAAAGGTGCGATGTCAACCTTGTCGTAATAGGTTCCGTTCGGGAACGGTCCACGCTTGAGTCCACCCTCGAAGACAGCGAGTTCGCCATTGATCCACATCCAGTACTTTGAATCCACCGCGATCCTGGCGATAAGTTTGTCCGGACGTTTTGTCACATTGACTTCCTTTCGGTAGGAAATCCAGGTGTTTGTCGTGCTCTGGACCCAAGGATGAGTGATCCAATGGGCCTTCCAGTCGGAACGGGACTCCGCGCCGGCGAATGAGGCCGAAGCAAGGGTCAAGGCCGCGGCGATGGCGGTCTTTCTGATCAGATTTGAAAGTTTCATTGTCATATACATTGATTACTAACTCTCGTGTTAAATGGCCAGCAGCGGCCGGACCTTGGAAGTTCCGCGCCAAGGTTGAAAGACAAATATAATCATTTTCGTCGATGAAAAACGGGTGTTCGTCGATTTGAGTTGAATAAAATCCACCGCGCGACTACTTTCGCCACCGGATTTTGATCATCAATGAATATGAAAAAGTACGTTATCATCATTATCACAGCCCTGACGGTCGTCTCTCTGACCGCCGGTGCCCAGGCGCTCGCCAAGCTTCCGGCAGAGAACGACTGCTGACATATTCATAAAAGATTTTTGCAATGAATTTCGCCAATCTATTCAGAATAGCCCTGAAAGCACTGGGCAACAACAAGTTCAGAGGATTCCTGACGATGCTCGGCATCATCATCGGTGTCTTCTTCGGTTGGTACCCGGCACGCAAAGCCTCCAACCTCGACCCGATTGAGGCCATCCGCTACGAGTAGCGGCATATCACCACCTGGCACTTAGACACACTGGTCACTTAGCTTGTCGAAGTGACAAAGTGTAGAAAAGGCAAAGCGGTTTTATGTGCAGGCGACAGCGAAAAAAAGGCAAAAGTCAAATTTTGCACGTTACCAAAATTTGACTTTTGATTTTTTCGCTGTCGTTTCTTTTTATACGCTCTTTAACCCGCTTAAAGCGCCGTAATACACAATAAACTGTAAATCAACCCATTAGTTCATCACCCTTAGTTAGAGCCAACTAAAGATAACGGCTTTATTCCTTGTCTATCAATCGCTTATAAATCACGGATCCAGCCGCATCACTTTCACTGGCCTCTCATCGCCCTGGTAGAGTTGGCTGCACCAGTTGATCTTGCCGGTGTCTTGGAAGCCGCATTTCTCCATGACTCGGCCGGAAGCGGGGTTATCAACGAAATAATCACACCAGAGAGTATGGAAACCTTTAACATTGAAGCAGTAGTCGATCATCAGGCGAAGGGCCTCCGTACATATTCCTTTGTTCCAATATGGTTTGGCCACCCAGTAGCCGATTTCGGCGTCATCCTCGCCGATGCCGATGTTGCTCTCGCCGCTCGGATAATAACCAATACAGCCGATCGCCTCACCTGTCTCATTCAGCTCGATCGCCCAAGTGTGGTCATTTGTGAATATATTCCTGATCACATCAAGGCTTTCCTCGAGGCTCTTGTGCACCGGCCATCCAGCACGCGGACCGACCTCCGGATCGGAAGCATATTTGAACAACGCCTCGGCATCGCTTTCCTGCCAAGGCCGCAGTGTTATCCTGTTCGTTTTCATTTCACTCTTTTCTTCTTTCCGTCAGTGACTTATCAGCCGTAAAAAATGTAAACGCCAAGCGTGGCTCTGGATTTGCGAAAGGGAGAGTCAAAAAGCGGCCGCGGCATAACTGTCACACGACACGACACGTTCACCGACATGTGCCAAAGGGATGCGTGTCAGGACATAAAGCAGTGCGAATCCAGCCAGGGCAACAACTGATTTTGTTAAATTCGATTTCATAAAACCTCACAAACCATATTTGACAAGCATTTGTGTCACTACCGTGACGATACTCTACAAATTTACATAAAAACTTATGTTTATAGTAAAGGATGTTACATAAAACAATGTTTTATAAATCTGATTCATCTTAACGAATTTATCGACAATTTTGTACATTTGTATTTTCCTTCTTGCACCATTCAAGGTCTCGTAAAGACGGAAATGGATTTTGTCTAAACAAAAGTACAGGATATGAACGAGTTACTATCCAAACTTCAAAGATGCGGGATTGTCTGGATCGCGGCCGTCTTGCTGACACAGATGACGGCGGCGGCGCAGAGCGTACTGCTTACCGGAAAGGTTGTGGACACGGACGGAGCTCCGGTGATCGGGGCGGGGATAATCTCTATGCAGAAAAAGACCACGGGAACGACCTCGGATCTGGACGGAAAGTTCAGTTTCAAGGTTCCGGATGGAACGGAATCCGTGCTGTTCTCCTCGGTCGGGATGAAAGACGTTGTCTATAAGATAGTTCCCGGCAAAACAGACGGCATCACTGTCGTGATGGAATGGGAGAGCACGCAGCTGGATCAGGTCGTGGTCACGGGTTACGCGCAGACAACTGTCAAAAGGATAACTGGCTCCGTGGCTGTCATCAATTCAGATAAGTTCGAGGCCAAGGCCATCTCGTCAGTCGATGCGCTGATGCAGGGTGAGGTCGCCGGTGTGGCCGTCTCGGCGACTTCCGGACAGCCAGGAACGCAGTCAAGGATCCGGATCAGAGGCGCTAACAACCTCTCTGGAACCAGCCAGCCACTTTGGGTTGTGGACGGAGTCCCGATGCAAAGTGACTCGCCAAGCCTCAGTTCCGAGCAGCTCGCCACCGGAGGCTTCGATGACATATTCGTGAATGGCATCGGCAACATCAACCCTAACGACATCGAGAGCATCACCATCCTCAAGGATGCCGCGGCGGCCGCCATCTACGGTTCCCGGGCGGCTAACGGTGTCATCGTCGTGACCACGAAGAAAGGCGAGGCGGGAAGGATGAGGATCAACTACAACAACACGTTCACCCTCTCGATCAAGCCTCAGAGAACCCTGAATCTGATGAACTCGGCGGAGAAACTGGCCTGGGAGGACGAGCTGTGGAACGAGTTCTCGGCAAGCAAGTACGAGGAATCCCTGACGGACAACACTGTGGTCTATCCGGTTGTCGGAATCGTAGGTCAGATCAGGGCCGGGCTTGGGGGCTTCACCAAACTCAAAGGCGACACGGCGGCGCAGGACGCATACATAGCGTCATTAAGGGAGAACGACACCAACTGGTACAATCTCCTGTTCCGGAACGCTTTCTCGCAGGGGCACCATCTCTCCCTCAGCGGCGGTTCGGACAAGAGCACATATTATGTCGCTCTCGGAGTCAACGACGAGGACGGAATGCTGATACACAACAGCTACAGAAGGTACAATGTCAACTCGAAGATGACCCTCAAGCCTGTGGACTGGGTCCGCATCGACATCGGAATGGAGGCCGCAAGGCAGGAATCCAGGATGCCATATTCAAGCGTGGATCCGTTCAACTACGCCTACTTCTCCAATCCGTACGAGAAGGCGTACAACGATGACGGTTCCTACGCCGCCGACAACACCTGGTTCACCCTCGGGTACTACAACGGACGCGGAGTCGAACAGGTGATGCCGAAGAACGGATTCAGCCTCCTCCGCGAGCTGGACTCAAACTACAGCTCCACAAAAAACACGAACGGAACGTTCAGGACGCAGGTGGATCTCAAGATTCTGGAGCCTCTGCACTTCGTCGGGCTGGCGTCATATTCATTCGCAAACAACTCCACCGACAAGGTCGTGGACAAGGACACTTATACGGCCTTCCGGGACAGGCTCGGAAGCGACGACCGCTCGCAGACAAATCTCTACGGAAGCATCTCCCAGAACAGGACCGACAGGAACAGCTATGTAGTCCGTGGGCATTTCGCTTTCAACAAGACTTTCGGGGAACTTCACACCGTCAATGTGCTGGCGGGAGCGGAAGTCCGAGGCTCGGACGCCAACACGATCTTCACAAAGCGCTACAACTACGATCCGAAGACCGGCACCACTTCCCTGCCGTCAGTCAGCGGCCCGCAGGACGAATGGGTGAGGCAGGTCGAGAAACTCAACGGGGAATATTTCAGCAAGACCCGCTACGCCTCGTTCTACGCCTCGGCGGACTACTATCTCGGAAAGACGATCGTCCTTAACGCGTCGTTCCGTACCGACGGCAGCTCCAACTTCGGAAGCAACAGGCAGTTCAATCCGACATGGAGCGCGGGAGCGGCCTGGCACCTTGGCGAGGAGGAATGGATCAGGAAAGCCATTCCGAATCTCTCGCACGCTACCCTCAGGGCAGCCTACGGTTTCACGGGCGACGTGAACACCAGCACCTCCCACCTGCTTGTGATGCAGTACCTCCAGCAGCAGTACCGCTACTTCGGCGACGAGACTTTCAACCTCGGCACGATCCCGTCCGCCCCGAACCCGGACCTCGGCTGGGAGAAGACCCAAGACGCGAAGGTGGGACTGGACTTCGGCCTCTGGAAGGACCGGCTCACGGTGAACACTGAATATTACTACCGCCTCAGCACGGACGTGGTCACATCCTCGCCCGTCCAGAGCACGACAGGATTCACCTATGTCTACTTCAACGCCGCCGACATCATGAACAACGGCGTGGAGGTCACGGTCAACGGCAAACTGCTCCAGAAAAAGGACTGGACCCTGGGGGCAGCCGTCAACTTCGCCTACAACTTCAACAAGGTTCTGAAATATAAGCCCGTCTCCCAGAGCGGGATAACCTCCAAGGACCGCTACGTGGAAGGCTACCCGACCGGGGCGATCTTCAGCGGGAAGTATTCCGGGATAGCCTCCGACACAGGACTCTACCAGTTCAGGCTCCGTCCGGACGCGCAGATCGCCACGGCCACCGACCTCAACAAGCCGGACAACTACCGCTACTTCCTCGGCACCACCATCGCGCCGTACACCGGCGGCTTCAACCTCAGCGCATCGTGGAAGCAGCTGAAACTCAGCGTCAGCGGAATGTTCTCCCTCGGCTCGAAGACCTACGAGAAGATGCGCTACCCGGCCAGCTACAGCAACACCTCCCACAGCGGAGTCAGCACGGAGACCGTCCAGTCCCAGTTCAGCGACCTTTACGGCAACCACCTCAACGTGGAGAAGGACAGGACGAACAGATGGACACCTTCCCACACGACCGGAGTCAAGTACCCGCGCGTCTACGACTACTACGACGCCAGGTACAACTTCTCGTCCTACAACCCGATGGACTACAGCATCATCGACGCGGTCTACCTGAAGAACAACTCCTACGTCCGCATCAAGTCCATAATCCTGACCTACTCGCTGCCATCGGAGGCTGTCAAGAAACTGAGGATGAGAGGATTGAGCTTCAACATCTCGATGAACAACTTCTTCACGTTCACGGGCTACGACGGTATGGACCCGGAAATCCCGGGAGCGACCTACCCGACCACCAGAAGCGTGTCCGGAGGCATCAATGTCGAATTCTAAAGAATCGGAAATGAAAAACATGGGAATATTCATGAACATCTTCAAGCGCGCCGCCGCCCTCGTCCTTCTGGTCAGCGCCACCGGCTGCCGGGGCTACCTCAACGTCCAGCCCCAGGGGGAGGTCATCCCCGAGACGGACGAGGAATTCGCCGCTATCATCCATAACCGCCTGCGGGACATCGAGGGCGGCGGTGATGAATATGTCATCGGGAATATGGACGCCATCAAGCATCTTGAGGGCTGCGCCGACAATCTCGACGCCAACATCCGCACCAGCGCCAGCCTCACGTTCTTCGCCGGCGAGGAGATCGACAGCCGCCAGCGTGCCTACGAGGAAAGCTGGAAGATTGTCAGAGACTGCAACATAGTGATTGAGAATATGTCAGGCCGGGACACGGACATCGCCCGGGGCGCGCTTTCGGCGGCATATTCAATGAAAGGAATCATCTACTACAACCTGCTGAGGGAGTTCTGCCAGCCGTGGTCGGACACCAAGGCCGGCGAGCTTCCGGGCATCCCTGTCGTGGAGAGTTTCGGCATCAACGACAAGCCGCTGCGAGGCACCATCCGACAGACCTACGACTACGCCAAGGCTCAGTTGGACAAGGCGTTGGCGCTCAACCCGACGGATCCGAAGTACCTGTTCACGGAGTGGATCATCAAGGCCTACAAGGCGAAGCTGGAGTTCTGGTGCCAGAACTGGGACAGCGTCGTCTCTCTCTGCGAGGACATCATCGCCAGCAGCGGCGTCTCCCTCACCACGATTTCCGAATATGCCGGGATGATCAACGCGCAATATGAAGCCAAGGGCGAGGTGCTTGTCCGCTCGCACATCAACAACTCCAGCGAGCTGGACTGGTACTTCAGTTACTCGAAAAGCTATCTGGCCTCCCGACCGGCAAGCGCAAGACTCATCAGGCTGTTCGGAGAGAATCCTGAAAAGGATGTCCGCTATGCGGCCAGCTTCAACAGCAAAAGGATGAATGTCAAGACTCCCGAGTGCAAGGTCCGCCTTTCCGAGATCGTGCTGATGCTGGCCGAGGCCTACTATCACAAAGGGGACAACGATTCCGCCCTCAGATGGCTGAACGAGCTGCGCCGCAACAGGATCGAGGATGTCTCCGACCTGACAATGGCTTCGCTTCCGGCTGTCCGCCCCGACGACAGGATTGTTGTGGATTGTCAGGGGAAGGCCGTCACTCCCCTTCTCCAGGCCATCTTCGATGAAAGACGTAAGGAACTCTACATGGAAGGCGACCGCTGGTACGAGCTCAAGCGCAACGGCTGCCCGGAGTGGTGGGTGATCAGCAACGGATTGAAATACACCACGAGAGAGTACCTCTACACCTCTCCGATCTCCAAGTCCGACGTGGATCTGAATCCGGGACTGGAGCAGAACCCCGGCTATGTTTATTAATGACAACTTACAATTTTCAAGCATTATGAACACAAAAAGAAATATAATTGCTATATTAGTCGCTGTTTTTGTCGGCGCTACCCTCTGTGGATGTTCCTACAATGAGCTTCCACCGAAGACTTCCGATGCCTCCAAAAGCTATATCAAACCGAAAGGTGAGATTCCCACCGCTGCCGAAAGGGAAGAGTTGAAGGCCATCAGGGCTGAATACGAGGCGGCGGTCAGCGCAGGCAAGGGCAAGTGAGGTTCGTGTTTTTAAGAAAAGAGTTTTGTTTTTTAATTTATAGCAGTATGTTTAAAAGAATTCTAACATTTGTGGCGGCCGCGGCGGCCGCGGTGACGATCTCGTCATGCCAGAAGGATGACAAGCCGACTGTCGAGTTTGAGAAAAGCCTCTACACCGCCTATGCCAAGCGCAGCGTCGATGTGAAGGTCATCCTCAGCGAGCCGGCCACCGAGAATGTCAGTGTCATGATCAACTCCTCAGGAGCGAATGCGGGGACTGATTTCGAGCTGACCGGCGTCCCGGTCACAATCAAGGCCGGAGAGACCTCCGGCACATTCAGCGTAAAGAATCTTAATCTGACCCAGGCCAGTCCTCTGAACCTCGGGATCGAGTGTCCGTCAGGCTACGACCTCGGAACCAAGTTCGTCACCATCGTGGCTCCGGATCCGGAAGAGACGCTTGTATATTCATTCGAGTTGACCAAAGCGGACGTGCTAGGCTCCTATGTCGCCAAGATCAAGGTGACCGGCGTGACCTCCGGTGACAAGCTCTCCCTGAGCGACGACGTGATCATTCCTCTCAAGATCACCGGCGAGGCGGCTCCGTACGTGGTCTTCGACCCGGCCACCAGAGACACGTACAAACCCTATTCAGGTCCTCACGCCGTCCTCAAGGCCGGCAAGTCGACAGCCACGTTCAAGTTCTCCCTCAAGGACGGCTTCAAGGACGGGGACAAGGTTGGGGTGACTGTGGACATGGACGCAGCCGTGAGGTTCATCCCGGGTGACAATGAGAGCGCGGAGTACACCCTCTATTCAGTAAAAGTTCCGGACGCTATTCTCGGAACATGGACGTTCAGCAAGGTGTTCGCGAAAGATGAGGTGGATTTCTTCTTTGAAGGAATGGAAGATAAGCCAGAACTTCTCCCGTTGAAGAATGAAGGATTCACCCTGACCTTTTCCAAGGATGACTCGGGCGTGGTGACCGTAACACCTAACGACAAGGGCGATTTCGCGAATTACTTCAGAGAGGCGACAGTAACACCAACCGAGCCAAAGAACCTGATAGCGAAAGGAACAATAATAGGTAAGAATACCGCCTCAGAAAGCAATATGTTCATGGCAGCTGATGAAGAGGACAAGTATGGCATACATACAAACATGTACTACAAACTCTCAGCAGCCAACCGGGCATTCAGCAAGGACAAAGAGGTCATCGGCGAGTCCGTTATCGTGTTCACAATACTCGACGGCAGGCTTGTTACTGAATTCCGTGACTATGACAAGCCGCCGTTCGGAGAGAACTGGTGGGATGACAGTGCTTTCAGTTCGGAAATGTTCGGTTTCGCCTCCCTTTTCGTAAAGCAGTAACCCCAAGGGAGTTCCAAGTATAAAAACGAGGACGGCTAATAATTCATAGCCGTCCTCGTTTTGTGTAATTGACTCGTCAGCCATCGACAACCTCACGGGTGAGATAACAACCGATTTTCACCCCAAAGACCGTACGATGATATTCATGGGTGAGAAACCGCCATATCCTCACCCCATAAGTTTCTGGTTATCAGCCTCCGGTGCGGGAAGGCCGGTACCGCTCCCGAGATGGTTACGAGCCACCGGCAGTTAACGGAAACAGAGAGTCAACCTCATACTGAGTCATATTAAGAGTACGCCTTATCTGGCCGTTGGACGAATGGTAATCATAACGAAGTTTCCTTGCCAAGTCTTGTTTCTGCGCGGGACTCAGATCTTTCACCTTTACGGCTCCATAATCGGCCTTCAACAATTTGACAACCTGTGTGAACAACTCCGTGTCAGTCAAGAACTCACCATCATCCAATTCCGCGGCCAACTCTCCATAAGCCTCGACGCTCTTGCTGACCATTGAGAAATAATGATGCGCATTGCGGAAAAGAGACATTCCCAGTTTCAAGGAGCAATATGAAGGCGGAGCGATATGCCCTTCAATCACAAGATAGTCTCCCGGCAGTTCAGGGCTACGGCTTCTTAACATTTTCCGGGTTTGAATGTAGCCCAGATCCTCCAGCCTTTTTTCCAAAGGAAAGTCATTGAAATAATACCTCCCTGTACCCCACGGGTAAGAGAAAGGAGTGTACGCCGGGTTCACGACGTACCCGTTACGGTTCACATAGACGATTGTGTTTCTGAGTGTTCTCAGATCACAGACAGATTTCAGGCTCATCCGGAATGATTTCATATCCGCGCCGCTGTTCTTTTTTGTGAGATACCGGCAGAGTCTCCGCCGAAAAAGATCGAAAAGATGCCTTGCGTTATGTTCACTTCCACACAACACTATATGAATATGATTGCTCATAATCTCAAAGGCGACGATGGTGATGGAGCCGGTTTCCTTATGACATCTGGCCAGCAGATTCATCGCATAACGATAATCGTCATCGTCAACAAACAATATCGATGACATTTTCCCGGCAGTGTAAAGATGCCACCAGGTATCACAGCCAAGGAATGTAGCCTCACACATTCTTTCAGACTCAGCATAAGAGATCTTTTTCATAATGTTCAAGTTTAACTCGGGTGAGAAACCGCCATATTCTCACCCAGAATGTTATTGGTAATCAGTCTCGGGGGCGATAATGGCCTTTCGGCACCCGAGGCTTACTGAAAACAAAAAAACGAGTCAGGTGCGATATAACCTAACTCGCTTTGCGGATTCTATGTTCCGCGGCATTCAGTACGTCGCAAATGTAAGAATAATATCCGGGAAGTCAACCGTTTCACACCCGCAATTGCCATAACTTTTTTTCTCCACCTAACAGAACCGGGTGAGAATATGCCCTAATCTCACCCGTCAGGTTCACAAACGATCAACTCGGGTGAAAATAGGTTGAATATTCACACGTGTTGATGTCCTACCATATTCCAAGAGGGGAAGCAGCCGCCGTCAGACAGGTTAGAATAGGGAAAGCCGCTTAATGTCCACAGCACTCGAAAGAACTGATCAGTGTATCAAGACGTTGCACAACACCATTGTCCATCACTGGCACTTCGACAAGCCCGGTGACTGGAAGTGTATCAAGACATTGCACAACACCATTGTCCATCAGGAAGCATTGGCGGGAGGCGTATTCTGACTAATTTTGCAATATGATTCCGTACGAGTTACACGCTGGGTGGACAGCGGTGAGGCGGCGGGGTTGCTGCATCTGTTCTGCGACAAGCACGTCACTTACCATCGGGTGTACAGGGCGGAGGAGGCCGGGCTGCCGGATCCGGACACGCTTTGGCTCACAACAGCGGACGGATTCAGGATCCACACGCTTGAAGTCAAGCCGGAAGGTGAGGTCAAGGGTGCGGTCATCTGCATCTCAGGCATCGAGAATCCTTCGGTCACAGCGTTTTACGGTCACGCCAGAGAGTTCCGCGAGATTGGACTCACCACTCTAATGCCGGATCTCCGTGGGCACGGGGACAGCGACGCACTCATCACCCTGTCGGCATATTCATCGGTTCAGGATTTCATGGGCTGGCAGTTCAGTAGATTCATCACGCCGGTGCTCGCCTACCCGGTAAAGCTCACGACAGCGCTTTACGCCGGACTCAAGTTCGGAGTCAACGGATTCAATGCCACACCTTTGGAGTCAATCGGCAATCTGCATGGAAGGCCCGCTCTGATGATGCACAGCCGCAAAGACAGTCAGGTGCCGTTCATCTGTTTCGAGAAGCTGACGAAAAAGGCCGCGACAGTCAGCAATGACATCAGTACATACATTGTAGAGGGTGACGAGCATTTCATCACCGGTTCGTCCGGAATGCCGGAGGAGGACAAGGCCTACAATTCTGTTCTGCTGGAGTTTGTCAGGAATGTTTAAGAACTACTTCAAACGCAGGAAGGAATAGCCGAAGCGTTCGCAGGCGGCACGCTCAAGGGCTTCACGGTCGTCCGGGTGGGCGATGGAGATGAGGGCCTTGGCTCGCTGCGCAAGGTTCTTGTTGCGGAGATAGACACAACCATATTCAGTGACAACGTATTGGGTCTGGAAACGGGTTGTGACCACACCGGCTCCCGGAGCGAGGTGGGCGACAATCTTGCCGCGGCCTTTGGCGGTGCGGGACGGCAGGGCGATGAAAGTCTTTCCGCCTTCCGAAAGGGCAGCACCGTACATAAAGTCGTGCTGGCCGCCGACGCTGGAGAAGATCATGTCACCGATGCTGTCAGCGCAGATCTGGCCGGTCAGATCCACCTCGATGGCGGAATTGATGGCCATAGCGTTCGGGTTCTGACGGATGCGCTGCGGATCGTTCGTCCAGCTCACATCGTAGAACATCGCGTCCTTGTTGTGGTCGAGGTACTCGTACATATGTCGGGAACCAAGGGCCAGACATGCGACACTGCGGCCGGGCTCAACCTTCTTCAACGAATTGTCAATCACGCCCGTCTGCATCAGACGGAACACCCCGTCGGTCATCGCCTCGGTGTGCAGGCCGAGATGCTTGTGGTCCTTGAGGCCGTTCAGAATGGCGTTCGGAATGCCGCCGACACCTATCTGTAGGGTGGCTCCATCCGGAATCTCGGCGGCGATGTACGAGCCTATGGCCGACTCGATCTCGGTCGGAGGACCGAACTGCATATCCACAGGAGGGTCATCGCACTCGATGGCGGCCGTGATCTGAGACTCGTGAATCATAGCCGTGCCGTAAAGGTACGGAATGCTCTTGTTCACCTGGGCGATCACAATTTTGGCGGCCTCGACGGCCGGCTGGGCCAGGTCAGCGGAGATGTTGTAGCTGCAATAGCCGTTCTCATCCGGAAGAGAGCAGTTGATGCACGCCACATCGATCGGAATCTCGTGACGGCGGATCAATGACGGAAGCTCACCCAAGAATCCCGGAATGAGGCTTCCGTAACCCTCCGCGACATATTGACGCTGGTCGGCGCACAGAAACAGGCTGTTCACAAAGAACGAGTCCTTGTACTCCGGCTTGCAGAACGGAGCCGGACCTTTCGTGATGTTGAATCCCGAAACGATGTTCACACCCCGGAGCTCATCAGCACGGCGGGCCAATGCCTCCTGGATTATCACAGGCACGGCGGTGCTACCCTGAAAGAAGACCCAGTCTCCTGACTTCACGAGTTTTACGGCCTCGTCGGCACTAACGTATTTCATAAGCAATATTCTCTAAATAATTAATCACCAGACTCATAAAGTCCGACAAAGAGTCCAAGACGCTCATCCAGCGCACGGAAATCATCCTCGGAATTCAGCATCGAAACACAGACCCTTATGCCTTCCTGGGTGCTTCTCGTGGCGACCATCGTGATGGCGCAGATTCCGCAGCGAAGCAGATTCAGCAGCAACTGGCTACCTGTCAGGCCATCATAGCCGATCGTGAAGAAGAAACCATCACTCACAGCCTCATCCAGATCCTTGTCATACACGATGTGGAACCCGTGGCGCAGAAATATTTCCTTTGCCTTTCCTGCCCTACGGCCATATTCACGCATCTCACCGACGAAGTCATATTCACCGTCCGCCGCCGCTTTAAGCATCGCCGCGAAAGCGAACTGCGCTGAGTGAGAGCAGCTTGATGAATTGACATAGAGGTAGGTAAGTGAGAAATTGTCGCCGAAGCGGCCGAGGCCGTAGCGTTCGCGGAGCGCGGGATATTCCCTGTGATAGAGTTTGTCCGAAATAGCGACCATAGCGATTCGTTCCCCGGCGTAACTGAATATCTTCGAGGCGGAGATCATCAGCACGCAGTTGTCGGTATAGCGGGCGACGGTCGGCTGATATGGCGGCTCGAACGGCACGGAACGGTTCTTCCGGAAATCCATACAAAGGTACGCCATATCCTCCAGAGCGACCACATCGTACTTGGTGCAAAGCTCACCCAGACTCTTCAACTCATCCTCGGTCAGGCAGACCCAGGACGGATTGTTAGGGTTTGAATATATTATAGCGGCGACCCGTCCGTCACCGAATACCTCCTCGATCTTCTCACGGAACTTCTCACCCCGGAAATCATAGAGGTCGAACATCCGCGTCTTGAATCCAAGCACCTTTGCCTGAACGTAATGCGACGGGAAACCAGGATTGAGATAGACAACTGTGTCTTTCGAGGGATTCATCTGGATGCACTCCAGCAGAAGGTTGTAGCATCCCTGCATCGAGCCGACAGTCGGGACTATTCCCTCCGGAGAGATGTCCACGCCGACAAAGGCCTTGATGAAGCGCGAGCCGTTCTCCTTCAGCTCAGGGATTCCGCAGACGGGAGGATAGACCGAAGCCTCTCCGGAATCCAACGCCTTTTTCTGAGCGTCGATTCCTATCTGGCAAGCGTTCAGGCCGGGAATACCGAACTCAAGATGCACGAACTTCTCTCCGGACAGCTTCTCCAGTTCGTGGGAGACGTTGACACACTGGCGGATTGTGGTCCGGCCGATGTCCGCTATGTCAAGTCTTCGCAGGACTTCGTCTATGGATTGTCTGGAGACCGGTTTCATTTCGAGAAGTTTTTGGAGACCTCCAGTCCGGCGTTGAAGGCCGCTATATTCATTTCAACTATCTTCCCGCCCTTGCGGGAGAATACGTTGGTGATTCCCTCACGGAGTTTCTCAGGATCAAGGATCTCCAAAACTGCGGCGGAAGCGCCCAGCAGGACCATATTAGCGCTGCGTGGAGAGCCCGTCTGTTTCGCGATCTCATCACAGTCCAATGTTATGACATTGCCGATTTTCTGAAGCTCGGCGGTGATCTCCTCGACAGGAGGGTAATTCGGAATATTCACAAACGGGGTGGAGTTTGTCACTATCCAGCCGCCCTTTGAGAGCCAAGGCAGGTAGCGGAGGGCCTCCATCGGCTCCAGCGAAAGGATGAGGTCGCACTCCCCTTTCGGGATCAGGTCGCTCCAGATTCTCTCGGTGCTGATGCGCAGGTTACTCTGCACATCTCCGCCTCTCTGGCTCATTCCGTGCACCTCGGCCTGTTTCAGATGAAGGTTTTGGTCAAGCGCCGCCCAACCGATCACCGTTGCTATCGAGAGAATCCCCTGTCCCCCGACACCAGATAATATAATGTCTTTCTTTGCCATATCGATTACGCTTTTTTGTTGGCAGCCGCGTGGCGTTTAGCTGTCTGAATGCATTCACGGCGACAGATGATTACTGACACGCCGCTGTAGTTGAGTTCCTCGTCGATCACCTTCTCCATATCCGGATAATTCTTAGGAAGAGGAATGATTGTCCTAATGTGCTCCGGCTCGACTCCGAGTCCCTTGCAGATCTCCTCCAGTTTTCCCGTTCCGGCGGAGTCCTGACCTCCGGTCATTCCGGTCGTCAGGTTGTCCGAGATGCAGATCGTGACGCTCGCCCCGGCGTTGACGCAGTCCAGAAGGCCGGTCATCCCGCTGTGGGTGAATGTGGAGTCTCCGATCACCGCCACGGCAGGCCACACACCGGAATTGGCGGCACCAAGCGCCATAGTGATGGAAGCACCCATCTCGACGCAGGTCTGGAACGAGTTGAAAGGCGGCATATATCCAAGAGTGTAGCAACCTATGTCACTGAACACACGTGCCGTAGGGGCATATTCCTTAAGCACCACATTAAGCGCGGTGTAGAAATCCCTGTGGCCGCATCCCTGGCAAAGCGCCGGCGGACGAGGGACAGCTACCTCTGATTTTGAATATGTCTCCATCGGCGGCAGGCCAAGGGCGACGCGCACGCAGTCAGGTGTGAGTTCGCCGGTCCTTGGAAGAGTGCCGTCAAGACGGCCTTGGATCTTCGTCCACCTTCTGTCCTCCGGATCGTAAAGGATGCCGCGCAGCTTCTCCTCGATGAGAGGCTGTCCCTCCTCAAGCACAAGGATGGCGTCGCACGTGGCTGCCATCTCCCTTGCCAAAGCCTTAGGGAACGGATAGCGGGTCACCTTCAAAGTCGGATACGGGCATCCGTCAGGGAAGCTCTCCATCAGATAGTTCCAGGCGATTCCGCAGGCGATGATTCCCATCCTGTGGTTGTGCCCCTCGACATAACTATTGTCCGAAGAGGCCACGGAATCGTTCTCGAATGACAACACATCGTCAGCCAGCTGACAGATACGCTTCCTGGCGTTGACCGGCAGGGTCACCCAGTTCTTCTCGTGAAGCTCGTCCGGGAAATGAACCTCGTTCTCGCGGCGGATCTCCCCCGCCTCAACGACAGCCCTGGAATGCGCCATGCGGGTTGTAAGGCGCATGAGCACAGGAATATGATTGGCCTCGGAATAGTCGAACGCCTCGCGCACCATGTCGTAGGCCTCCTGTTGGTTCGAAGGCTCGAAGCACGGCATCATGGCGAAGTCTGCGTAGAATCTGGAATCCTGCTCATTCTGAGAGGAATGCTGGGACGGGTCATCGCAAGCCACGACCACAAGGCCACCGTTGGCCCCGGTGACAGCCGAATTGACGAAAGCGTCGGCGCAGACATTCATGCCGACGTGCTTCATGCACACAAGGGCTCGTTTTCCCGAATATGAAACGCCAAGCGCGGACTCCATCGCCGTCTTCTCGTTGGAAGACCAGTCGCAATGGATTCCGCGCTCTTTTGTGAGAGGGTGGGACTGGATATATTCAGTTATTTCAGTCGAAGGCGTGCCGGGATAGGCATACACGCCGGATAGTCCGGCATGCAACGCTCCCAGGGCCAAGGCCTCGTCACCCAATAGAAGTTTCTTCTCTGACATAACTCGTAGCGGTTTACAGTTTTTGTGTTATTTCGGCTACAAGTTACGAAAAATCTCAAATATTCAAAAATTTCTTTCAAACTTTAACACATTTTGCGATTTCATCACAAATCTTTAAAACCGTTCAATGTTTTTGGCGTTATCGGAGCCTCCAGACAGCCGTCAAGGATGCGGATCGTGTGGATGTCGGTTCCAGTGAAATCATAATAACCTTTTTTCAGCAGCAACTCGGCCACTTTCTTTGCCCGCCGTCCATACAGGCCGGCAAGAGAGAACAGATTCAGCTGGAAGAGAACCCCCATGGACCGGAGGCGGGCATAGTCATCTTCCGACATGTAGATGTACCTTTCCGGGTGGGCTATAATCGGGTACATACCTTTGGACTTTATGGTCTCGAGTGTGTCATAGAATCCGTAAGGCGGCGTGAAATAGGAGGTCTCCACCAAAAGATGATCGTGTCCCTCCCCCATTGTCAGCAGATCCCCTGCCGCGAGACGCTCCTCGAAGAGGTTGTCTATCATATTCTCCGCCCCAAGGTGAAGGCGCAATCCTCCTTTGTAATTCTGGCAGAGGAGGTTGAAGCGTTCTTTCAGGTCAGCCGTCTTGTTGGGGACATCCTCCATGATGTGCGGAGTCAACCAAACGGTCTTCATCCCCAATCTTTCGTAGCGGTCCAGAATCGCCAGAGACTCCTCCATCGTCCTCACCCCGTCATCCACCCCCGGAAGAATGTGGGAGTGACAGTCAGTGAGGCCATTGAATATTCCGATGTCGCCAAGGGTGCGTTTTCTCGTGAAAGGCCACATATTCAATTGTTCTGAGTAATCCTGTCTGAGCTGTCGCCGCTACTTCCGGACATAGCCTTATGTACACGGCGGCATGCCGCATTATCTTTTCAATATGTCCTCATCTCCAAGCGGTTCGTACGCTCCGTCCTTGGCTTCGAATATGATGGTCCCTGTCTCCAGTGATTCAGAATTGTGCCAGGCATTGATAGGGACAACGCAGATCGGGACCGGCGCCCCCGCCCTGTAGATGACGGACTCGGTCACGTTCCCGCCATCGTCATAGAAATTCTGCCGTATCGCCCCCCTGATCACCACCACCGTCTCCGACGACTTCGTGTGCCGGTGCACCGGAATCAACGTTCCCGGCTCCATAGCGTTCAACATCCTCTGCGACCCATCCCCCGAAGAGTTCCGCAGATCATAATTCATCCTCAACCTCGGCGACCGCCTCGCCTCCTCGGTCAGGTTGTCTAACAAAGTGGAATCTATAAGCATAATCACTTCTCCTAATCAATCATCAACACCACAAAGATACAAAAAAGGTCTCGGTTCAAACAAAGGTTATTTCAAGACATCTTCCGGAAGGAACACTCTGGCCGCCCCAGCATTCTTAGGCGGCACTTTGGTGAACAGGACCACATGTACGGCCTGCGCCTTCTTCAGAAACGGAAGGTGAGGAATTATTGCCTGAAGTCTGGCGGTCAGAGCGGCGGCATCCTCATTTCCGGTCCATTTGCACTCACCGACAAGGATGTGCTTTCTATCCAATGATTCAGCGACGACATCAAGCTCAACCATTCGCCCATCTTTGTCATTGTCTGTGAATATCTTTCCCCACCAGCGGGAAGCCTTGTTGTAAATGACTCCATCGATGCCCCTTCCACTCACATACTTCCGGCACATCAACTCCCAACACTCACTGGTAAAGGATGAAAACTGCTTTTTTACCATTGACATAACAGTCTCTTCCGCTCCAACCTCCAGTAACGAGGCATACGGGGAGACAAATCTAAAGTGAAACCGGAACAAAGGATCCGTGATGAAGTAAAGCCCCTTCTTGCTATTCTTCTCGTTCTCGCCATATGGAATCTCCCGACGCACATAGCCTAAATCCCTAAGTTTCTTAAGTGGCTCTGTAATTTCGCTTGCAGGCTTGCCGGCCCGGGACGCTATCTCGGACAGTTTGTTGGCGCCGTCTCCGATTATAGATAGCAAAGTCATGGACTGGACTATGTCACGCATGTCATCCCGAAGCAACCTTTGCGGCTCCTCCAACAGAATCCCTTGGGTGTCCAGAAGCAATTTTCTTATCGCCGTCTCACAATCAGGATAGTCATTCCGCAGTTCCCAATATCTGGGGATTCCTCCCCAGACGGAATATTCCTTTACAGCATGTACTGCATCACAATTCAGTGCTTCTGGGACAAATTTCGCAGGAATCGGGGAGAGCTTTATGATCTCATCAGCAAGTCCGTACAACGGAGACTTCTTGTCCATGACGCAACTGTACATCATTTGCTGTGATGAGCCACACAAGATAAGATTAAACTTGAAGATATGGAAATTAAGCAGCTTCTGAAGGACAGATGGCAATGAAGGACAACTTTTGACCATGTAGGGGAACTCATCGAGGCAGACTGTCACCCTTGACTTCAGTTGGTTGTTGAGTGCCCGGAATAATGTCTCCCAGTCAGGATAAACCACCTTGTCGAAGCCATCCACACTCCCGGACACTATGCGAGAGAACAAGACCCGCTGATTCTGCTCCGAAGTCTGATCACTCAAGAAGTAGAAATCCCTGCCTAAGTCCATCACGTTTTTTATGAGTGAAGACTTTCCGATTCGTCTCCGCCCATAAACCACGATGAATTGGCTGTCAGGCCTCTTCAATGCCTCCCCTAGCCTCACAACATCAGACTTTCTGTCAATAAACTTCTTGAATAACATACAGTTTTAAATATCTTTCACAAAGATAATCTTTTTCAAAGATATTCCAAAGTGCATTAATGGTTATTAGCGCAAAAAACATGCTCTATCTCAACGAAATCACAACTCACACTTGACACTCACTGCCTTCTTAGTATAACCTCGAACGCCTCCGCATAGTTACACCCGGCCTGACAGCCGCGATAAGCGGCGAAGCCTTCAAGGGCTTCCGTTGATCGTGGGTGAGGATATGGACGCATGACACCACGGTACATCGAGAGGCTTCCCACTCTGCCTGACGGGGCGAAGTTAAGCGCCCATGCCTAAAGCCGAAAGCCTAAGCGTGAGCTAGCTAAATGAAAGGAGCACATGCGTAGCTCAAGCCAAGCACTAAGGTGCCAAGCCAAACAGCTCCTACCCTACTTAACAATCGCCTCCCGAATGCAATCCACGACGTACCTCATATCCTCGTCCGTCACATATTGGCCAGCCGGCAAGGTTTGCCTTTGAACATGAAATAACATCGCTACCGTTGTGAACGAAACCATCTTATGTAAGATACGAAAACATCGATAAAAATCAAAATACGTCAGAATAAACTTCGATAAAAATAGATTTGTCAAAGACTTAACTTCGATATGTCTAGTACTTTGTAACACTTAAAAGTTCAATATAGGATAGAGGTG
>FR893153.1 GCA_000433355.1 Alistipes sp. CAG:435
CACCAGCTATGGGCAGGAACCCATCCGGAACCTCTGCCCTGGCGTACTTCCGCTTCCACCAGAAGTACTGGTGCTCTGGAATGCCTTTCTCTTTCAACAGGGCCTTGATTGCTGTCCCTTTCTCCCGGGCCTCGCCCTGGATCTCTTCGATTTGTTCGCGTGTAAGCATGTCAGTTTATATTAGTGGCGCAAAGTTATATACCACTTAATCAAACTGACAGTCGTACTTTATCGAATGCTTACAACGGTGGTGGCTCTGTGGCACTTTGATGAGGTGGGTGGTGTTGTAGCCACGGTGCTTGTCCTCGGCGACGTATTGCGGCACAGAATATACCAACATAGCCACCCCCAGCTTTCGGAGGTTAGCCATGATAATGTCTCTTACGGACCACTTATGCTCAAGTATCCATTACTGAATTGCCTCAATCTGCTCCTTGGAAAGTTTGGTGTACAGCTTGATCTGCTCAATCGGCATTCCACTGGCAAGCAGAGCCTTGGCCACGTCTAGTCTGCCTTCAATAATTCCTTCGGCCTTTCCTTCAGCTTTTCCCTTGGCCATCCCCTCGGCCTTTCCTTTGGCCATACCTTCAGCCATACCTTTAGCCATACCTTCAGCCATACCTTTAGCCATACCTTTAGCCATACCTTCAGCCATACCTTTAGCCGTCCCGTCAGCGATCCCCTTTGCCTCTCCGTCGGCGTATCCTTTCTCGAAGCCCTTGCGCTCGGCGAATTCCCGCTGCGCCAGAATGTCCCACTCGTTCATCTTGTCAATTTCGTATTTAAGTTTCTTATCCTTGTCGAACGCCGCGACCTCGCACGCCTCGGCGAGCCGTCTGGAAATTCCTCCGGCCTCCTCGATCCATTCGGGGACCCTTTGGAAGCCCTCACTTTTCGTGAATATGTAGACCAGCCTGTCGAACTCCGTCACGCACTCCTCCAGCGTCTTGGTGAACAGTGTCATCTCCACAAAGAAAACACTAATTTTCTGATCCGCAACCATTCCGGTGCGTTTTTAGGAGAACCTAATTGTCTGATCCGCAACCATTCCGGTGCGTTTTTCGGAGAACCGCCAATACGAGATGAAGTGGTCGGTGTCCCAAAGGGACTCGTCATCGTGCTTAAGGC
>FR893154.1:0-157250 GCA_000433355.1 Alistipes sp. CAG:435
GTTGGTGAGTTTGCCGAACCACAGCGACCGGGCGGTTTGAATATTCAAAAAACTAAAGTTTCCTAAGAAGGTTGTTCATATTCACTTCCTTGTCGATGATGGTGCGGAGCTCGGCGATCGGAACCCTTTTCTGCTCCATGGTGTCGCGCTCGCGGATGGTGACGCAGTTGTCATTCAGCGTGTCGTGGTCAACGGTCACGCAGAACGGCGTGCCGATGGCGTCCTGGCGGCGGTAGCGCTTGCCGATGGAGTCCTTTGGATCGTACTGGCAGTTGAAATCGTACTTGAGATCGTTCATCACCTCCTGAGCCTTCTCCGGCAGGCCATCTTTGTTAATCAAAGGCAGCACGGCCACCTTGACAGGGGCAAGCGGCGCCGGGATGCCCAGCACGACGCGGGTTTCGCCGTTCTCAAGCTGCTCGACCTTGTAGGAATGGCTCAGCACTGCGAGGAACATTCTGTCCACACCGATGGAGGTCTCCACGCAGTAAGGAACGTAGCTCTCGTTGGTCTCCGGGTCGAAGTACTGGATCTTCTTTCCGGACAGTCTCTGATGGTTGCCGAGGTCGAAGTCGGTACGGGAGTGGATTCCCTCCAACTCCTTGAAACCGAACGGGAAGTTGAACTCGATGTCGGTCGCGGCGTTGGCGTAGTGGGCCAGTTTCTCGTGATCGTGGAAACGGTAGTTCTCGGCACCCATCCCGAGGTTGACGTGCCATTTCATGCGGTTCTCCTTCCACTTTTTGAACCACTCCATCTCGGTGCCAGGACGGCAGAAGAATTCCATCTCCATCTGCTCGAACTCTCTCATTCTGAATATGAACTGTCTTGCGACGATCTCGTTTCTGAACGCCTTTCCGATCTGGGCGATACCGAACGGAATCTTCATGCGGCCCGTCTTCTGGACGTTGAGATATTCAATGAATATTCCCTGTGCCGTCTCCGGACGCAGGTAGATCTTGTCGTCCGCCTCGCCGGTGTTGCTGATCTGGGTAGAGAACATCAGGTTGAACTGACGCACGTCGGTCCAGTTCTTCGTGCCGGAAATCGGATCCACAATGTCGCAGTCAAGGATGATCTGCTTGTACTCCTTGAGGTCGTTGGCCTGCTCGGCTGCAACATAACGGTTGTGAACCTCGTCATATTTCGCCTTCTCCCTCAGAATGTTAGGGTTAGTGGCGCGGAACTGCTCCTCGTCGAAGGCATCTCCGAACCTCTTGCGGCCCTTCTCGACCTCCTTGTTCATCTTCTCCTCGATCTTGCCGAGATAGTCCTCGATCAGATTGTCGGCGCGGTACCTCTTCTTGGAGTCCTTGTTGTCGATGAGCGGATCGTTGAACGCCGCCACGTGGCCTGAAGCCACCCAAGTCTTAGGGTGCATGAACACGCAGGAATCAATGCCGACGATGTTCTCGTTCAGCCTTGTCATAGCGTTCCACCAGTACTGCTTGATGTTGTTCTTCAGCTCGACGCCCATCTGGCCATAGTCATAGACCGCGGCCAGTCCGTCATAAATCTCACTTGACGGGAATATGAACCCGTACTCCTTGCAATGTGCCACCAGCACCTTGAACAGTTCGTCCTGTGTCATAGTATTGTTGTACTTTAAAAATTCTCAAAGTCATCTGAATATGCCTCGGCAACTCCCCCCTCTTCCGGCGACCACGTACCGGCATATTCCATAACGCTCACTAAAAACTTACAAACTTACATATAAATCTGCGATTTTTACGCCCGTCCCATAAGAAAGAAACAGTTTTTTAGAGGGAATATACACATTTTCACGCAAGAATCATCGTGAAGGAAACACGTCACTTGCGCACCGACGCTTGCCACGTCACTTGCCACGTCACTTGCCATCATTGCTACGCTTCCTCCCCTGGGTCTCCTCTCTTCGCATCTCAGTGCGATTTGTCCACCCAAAGCACCGTTGCGCCGGACATACCGTGCCTTTTAGCCATTTTGTCCGGAGATCGCAGCCTTTCACCGGACAAATAGGGAGTGTATAGTCCTGAAAAAAGTTTTTTTGGTAAACTTTTTTTCAGGATGACACAGAGGGTCGTGGCAGATAACATATTATTTATCAGTACTATAAGCAAACTCGTGGTACGAAAACCGACACTACGAGTTTACTTATTAAGCTTATTATAAACCCATTAAGTGCCACACCACCACTTGCCATCGAACCCGTATCAAGCGTTATTGTACTGCCGATTGACCCAGAGCCAGAGGAACTTGTCTGGGATGGAATATTCCTTCAAATCAACGGTGATGATGTCTTCCTTGAGGAGTTTGCGGATGGCGGCGTTGACAACGCTGGCGGTGGATAGCTGATAGCGGTTAATAAAAGCGGACGTGTTGACATTACGCACGTGCGCCTCGTTCGCGATGGCGGACAGAACTCGTTTTTGGTTTTCTGTCAGGCTAGACATCAGCTCGGCGAATTGAACCTCATTCATCAACAATATGTTGTCTATTGACATCCGTATCACTTCAATAGAACACTCCTCTCCCCTATCTATCGACGCGAAAGCCTCATTAAAGACACGTTGCATGTAATAAGTATATCCTTCAAACAAGTCATAGACGTACTCAACCACCGCTTTGGCTATCCTCTTGCCATATTCATTGAACATCTTCCCGACAAAATCTGAGTAAATGTCTTTATCGAGAGCCTTCAGTTCCAATGGATCAGCACTTTTATAGAAAGGACGAGCCGGGGACTGAAACATCGCGCTCATAATGCTCCTCTTGCTTCCCGCAAACACGAAATGGCAGTTCTTCATTTTCTGAATATGCCCGCGAAGGAGAGCCTCGACGTTACCATCCTCATATTCATTTATTTGCTGAAACTCATCAATCGCGACGAGGCACGGCTTCCCCGCATTGTCGAGGTAATTGAATATCTCTTCCAATGTGAACTCCGGCCGCTGAATATCCCCAAGGCTCACACCGAACGAAGGCTGTCCGGTAACGGAATCGTAGGTTATCTTGCCTTGAAGCGACTTCAAGGCACTTACAAGCTTATCAAGTACTTTTTTTCCGGCAGGCTGTAACGCCCTGAACACTTCCTTACCCAAAAAGAAAGTGAACTCTCTGAGACTTGTAGTATGCAGAATATCAACAAAAAACGTGTAGTAAGGACGTTTGATTTCCTCCCGCTCGAACACGTGCGTTATCAACCCCGTCTTGCCCATTCTGCGAGGCGAGAACAGAACCACATCATTCCCGTTCATCAATGATTTTGCCAACCTCTGCGTCTCGCTGACTCTGTCACAGAAACATTCATCTGGGATATACCCTCTGGTTATAAACGGATTATGAATTGTTTTCATAACGAGCTACATTTTTAGCAAAAATAATTATCCGTTTTGAATAATCCAAATCAAATAATCCATTTTGGAAAATTTTAATAAAGAAAACCACAACTCTCTCAACACCAGTCTCAGACCATTTCAGACAGAATTTTACAACTCACAACAGGATTCTATATTGTCATGGTTGGATCATAGTGCTTCACTCTGCTTATAGCTTAGTATTTGTAAACACCAATTATTGAAGATTCAAGTCAATACACTCCAAGACGATTGACGGCTGGGCTGAGGCTTAAATTTCAGTCCACGACTCGCATCATCATTCTTACGCAACTCGAAACAGCTAAGGGCGGTACTCCTAAAAAAGAGATGGTGGAAAATTATAAACTCGAGAAACTGACCGACAAATACGATTACTTCAAGTAATCTACCTCATTTCGATTGCTTTCTGCATCATTTTCTTTGTTTTGATGCAGAAAATTCGTTTTTGAGGCAGAAAAACACTATCTTGGCCCTGTAAACCATACGCGCTATGCACGAATTTGATTTCATAAACCGCCCCAAAGAACTTCTCACGCCGGAGGTCGTGGCTCTGCTGACCCGCCTCCACGAATGCCGCGGCCGCCAGGAACTCTTCATCGAGGCCGAGCCTGATGTGCTCACAGCCCTACTGGAGGTCGCCAAAATCCAGAGTACCGACGCATCCAACCGCATCGAGGGCATCTATACCTCTGACGAGCGCCTAAAAGCCATCGTTCAAGAAAAGGTCCAGCCCCGAAACCGAAACGAGGAAGAGATCTCCGGCTACCGCGACGTGCTGGCCACCATCCACGAATCCTACGAACACATCACCCCGCGCCCCAACAGCATCCTCCAATTGCACCGGGACCTCTATTCCTTCAGCAGCAGCGCCGTAGGTGGTGTATATAAAAACTCGGACAACATCATTGCAGAGAAGCACGCCGACGGCACGGAAACAGTCCGCTTCCTCCCGGTCCCTGCCTTCCAGACGGCCGATGCCATACGGAACCTCTGCACCAGATACAATGATGCCATCGAGGCCGCGACCTATAATCCGCTGATCCTGATGCCGATATTCATCCTGGACTTCCTTTGCATCCACCCGTTCAATGACGGAAACGGCCGCATGAGCCGCCTTCTGACGCTTCTCCTCCTGTACCGCGCCGGATTCATTGTGGGCAAGTACATCAGCATCGAGATGCTCATCGAGAAGAGCAAGGACTCCTATTATGAAGCGCTGCAGGCCAGTTCCCTAGACTGGCACCAGGACGGAAACAACTATCTTCCCTTCCTCAAGTACATGCTGGGGGTCGTGGTTAAAGCCTATAATGAATTCGAGAATCGTGTTGAGCACCTTCGTTATCGCAAGATTTCCAAGCCTGAGCGCATCAAGGCCATCATCGAGCGCACCCTTGGCAAGATCACCAAGAAGGAGATATCCCAGACCTGCCCGGACATTAGCCTCACCACCATCGAGCGCACCCTGTCCGACCTTCTTGCCGCCGGTTACATCGAGAAGACAGGAACCGGCAGGGCTACGGCCTATGTAAAGAAATAATCCTCCTATTGATCTATTTTCATAAGTCAATAATTTCTCAGTATGACACAATACATCGCATAGAGGTACTCAAAAAAGCCATTTCAAGGCATGGAGTACCGGAAATAATCAATTCCGATCAGGGCTGCCAGTTTACGAGCAAGGAATGGGCTGACGCCTGCTCTCAGCACTCTGAAATGAAGGTCAGCATGGACGGCCGCGGCCGTGCTAAAGACAATATCTGGATAGAAAGATTTTGTAAAACGATAAAATACGAGTATATTTACATCCAGCCGGAGGAAAACGGCGCGGATCTGTTCTTTGGAATCAAGAGATTTATTGACGACTACAACTACCACCGTCGTCACCAAGGAATCAACCGTACAGTACCAAGCAAGCTTTACATTCGTCAGGCAGCTTGGTCTTAACTAAGAACAACACTGTACCTGTTTAAATAACGATAGTATTGCAGGAGAAAGTATTAACTTTAGAGACAATGAAAGACATAAGTTGCATTAAAAGAACCATATAAAATTATTAATGACACCACTAAATTTTTAACCAATGGTAACATTCTTTCGTTTTTCTTCCAAACCGGCCTGTATCCTGGCATGTGCGCTTGCATTATGCGTAGGATGCAATGATGATGACAAGAAAGGAGGCACATCATCGAAAGAGTCTCTGGCGCTTACGTCATTCCATCCTAATTACGGGAAGTATCAAGAGAAGGTCATCCTGCAAGGGAAAGGCTTCGGTGACCCTTCCCAGATGCGGGTATATTTTAATCAGAGAAAAGCACCTGTCATCGGGGTCAGCCGCGATGGCACGGAATTGTACGTGCAGGCTCCGCGGCTCCCCGGTGATACTTGCGTCATCTCTGTGTCGAACGGCAAGGACTCTCTTTCCTACGAAGAAACATTTGCTTACACGGTCTCTACCACTGTGACCACGGTCTGTGGCAACGGCACCGGCATCTATAAAGCCGGAGACCTGAGCGAGGCGCAAGTCTCTCCTTATTATTGCTGCGTAGACAGCAGCGAAAACGTGTTCGTAATAGACCACAGCAGCTCAAACGGAGATGGAGGGAGCGTCAATGGCATTGCCAGGATTGATTTCAAGACGAATGAACTGGTGACGATTTCGACTCAGTACTATGCGAACGTGCCTTGCGTTGACCCTGTCACTCAGAAGGTCATGGCCCCTACCGAGACTACAGTCGGGATGTTCGTCGAGATGGATCCGAAAGAGATGTGGGGTCTGAGGGTCCGGGACTTCGGCGCAAAGATCGACTGGTCGAAGAGTTCTGCAGGCCGTCCTGCGAACGGCTATAAGCACACTTTCGTGGTGAATCCTTACGACGGATTCATTTACACGCGTTTCTATTACGGCCAGGTAGTGAAAATCAATCCTGTGACTTATGAGGCAGAGGTTGTCTGCGACACTCCTAACGGAGATTCTTTCGGCCTTACGTTCCGGCCAACAGACCCTAACGTGCTTTACGTGGCTTGCTGGAGCAATATGACAGGCATGGCCAATTCCATCGCGAAGGTCGACCTCAACAAGGACAAGCCGGAGATGGAGAAACTGACGAGCGGAATCACCGGCCACAGGGATGGCAAGATTGCCGAGGCTCGGTTCAATTGCCCGGCCCAGCTTTTCAGCGATAATGACGGCAACATCTACGTTGCCGACTGCGATAACCACTGCATCAGGAGGATAACTCCGGAAAACCAGGTGGAGACAGTGCTGGGAGTTCCCGGAAAGTCAGGCTGGAAAGACGGCACAAAAGAAGAGGCTCTCTTCAAGTATCCAAGAGGCATCGGAATAAGCAAAGACGGTTCTGTCTACGTGGCTGACTTCGGCAACAGGAGAGTCCGCAAACTATCCATCAACTAAAGATTATTCTAATGAAGAAACAGTTATATTTCCTGATTTCTATCATATTGATGATAGGATCTTTTCAAGCCCATGCCCAGACTTACAGGCTGGCAGGAACGGTTTATGACCAGGATGGCCCACTGCCTGGAGTCGCCGTAATAGTCCAAGGTTCTACAGTGGGAACGATGACTGACGACAAAGGGCATTTTTCCATCAAGGCTCAGAAAGGCGACAAGCTGATTTTCCAGATGATGGGGTTCAAGGACATTGAATATATCGTCGTAAAGGAAAACACGAAAATTAGCATAACGTTCACGGAAACGACTCAGGAACTTGACCAGGTCATCATCACGGCTCTCGGTACCACCCAGAGGAAGATATCTAACCTGGCTGCAGTGACATCCATTGACGCAAAACTGCTTGATCAGCCTACGACATCCATCAGTAACCTCCTCGGGGGCAGAGTCGCTGGTGTCATTTCTTCTTTGACCAGCGGAGAGCCAGGCAAAAACATTGCCGAGTTCTGGATTCGAGGCATAGGGACATTCGGAGCTAATTCTTCTGCCCTTGTGCTGATTGACGGGCTGGAAGGCGACATCAACTCGATAGACCCTTCGGACATCGAGAATTTCTCCGTCCTGAAAGATGCATCTGCCACCGCAGTTTATGGCGTCAGGGGTGCCAACGGAGTCGTGCTTATCACCACGAAACGAGGCAGCACGGACAAAGTACGCATCACTGGCAGGGTTTCAACTACTTTGTCTCACCTTAGGAGGCTTCCTGATTATGTGGGTGCATACGATTATGCAACTCTTGCAAATGAAGCCAGAGAGGTGCGCGGAGAAGAGCCGCTGTATTCCAACGTCGAGATGGACATTATCCGCAATAATCTGGACCCCGATCTCTATCCAGACGTGAACTGGCAGAAGGAAATCGTGAAGAATAATTCATGGAAGAGGGCCTACTATGTGAGTGCGCAAGGAGGAGCCAAGGCTGCGAAATATTTCCTGTCTTTGTCTGTCAATCAGGAAGATGCGGCCTATAAAGTGGACCATTCCAGCCCTTACGCCCAGAACGTCGGTTACGATACATACGGATTCCGCTCCAACATTGACATGAACCTGACTCCGACTACCAAGCTTTATTTCGGTAGCACGGGTCACCTGGCCGTGAACAGGAATCCTGGCGTCGCAAACACAGATTACATCTGGTCCGCCCAGGCAAATATTCATCCTCTCCGACTTCCCACTGTATATTCCAATGGACAGTTGCCGGGCGTAGGACAGGGTGCGCAGACTTCCCCTTACGTTATGATCAACCGTTTGGGAAAACGTTTGGACACAGAGTTCCAGTCTAAGACGACAGTCGCTCTTGAACAAGACCTGGGCATGATCACTAAGGGACTTAGGATTCGCGCGCAGGGTGCTTTCGATTACACTTCATGGTTCAGCGAGAGCCGCCATGTCCAGCCAGAGCTTTACGAGGCGGTGAGCAGGACATCTACCGGAGAACTGGTGACGATCAAGAGGGTTAGCGAGCAAGCTGCTTCTTACAATAAGACAACGAATAATTATAGGAAATATCACTTCGAGTCCACTCTTAATTATGATCGTCTGTTCGGCAAAGACCACAGGGTTTCTGGCCTTGTCTACTACTATATGTCCGATGATAAGTATTCCAGCGAGAGCGTCAGCAACATGAGCGCCATCCCAAAGAGATATCAAGGAATATCCAGCCGGCTGACTTACGGCTACCCTGACACCTATCTGATAGACCTGAACTTCGGATACACCGGATCGGAGAACTTCCAGAAAGGCAGGCGTTTCGGATTCTTCCCTTCCGTGGCTGTCGGCTGGGTGCCTACCCAATATAAGTTCATGAAGGACAATCTGCCTTGGCTGAATTTCTTCAAGGTCAGGGCTTCTTACGGAACGGTCGGGAACGACCGGATTTCATCCAAGAGATTCCCTTACCTTACAATCGTCAATCGAGGTACGACTTCCCCTTGGGGATCGGCCTCTGCGGAAACTCTTTGGGAAACGTACACAGGTGCCGACAACCTCAAATGGGAGGTGGCGACTAAGTTCGACCTCGGATTCGAGGGAACGCTTTTCGTCGATAAGGTGGATTTCGTCCTGGACTTTTTCAATGACGTGCGTGACGGAATATTCCAGGAACGCCAGCAAGTTCCTCTCTATGTCGGGCTCATGTCCAGGCCTTACTCCAACATAGGTAAGATGCGTTCATACGGCGCTGATGGCAATGTTTCATTCAAGCAGAAGATTGGAAGCGACATGAACCTCACCCTCAGGGCCAATTTCACATACTCTAAGAATGATGTCAAGAATTGGGAGGAGTCGAATCCTGCCTATCCTTATCAGGAGCGCTCAGGCTATCCTTACGGAGTCGTAAGGGGTTATTACGCCCTTGGCTTGTTCAAAGATCAGCAAGACATAGATACAAGCCCGGTGCAGACGTTCGGTGAATACAGGCCGGGAGACATCAAGTATCGCGACGTAAATGGAGATGGCCGCATAGATTCCGATGACCGAGTGCCTATCGCTTATGGGCTGTCATCGTCAGGGGCTATCGTTCCTATCCTGATGTACGGCTTCGGCGGTGAGTTTCAGTACAAAAAGCTCAGCATCGGGGTGCTCTTCAAGGGAACCGGAAATTCAGATTTCTTCTATGGCGGAGCGGGCTACATTCCTTTTGCTTCCGGAAGGCTCGGAAACGTGCTTGCGCAAGCCATGGAATACAAGAACAGATGGATTCCTAAAGATTATGCCGAAAAGTATGGGATTCCGCTCGAGCAGGCTGAGAATCCCGACGCGATTTATCCACGCTTGACCTATGGAAGCAGTTCGAACAACACCCAGACTTCCACGTTCTGGAAAGGAAATGGAAGGTACTTGAGACTTCAAGAAATTACCATCAATTACAACTGGTCGGCAAAATTCATGAAAAAGATCGGACTCCAGTCTGCTGACCTGCAGCTGGTGGGAAATAACTTGGCCGTATGGTCGCCTGTGAAGATCTTCGATCCTGAGCAGGCTCAAAACAGCGGCCGGGCTTATCCAATACCTGTCACTTTTACATTCCAGGTTTATCTGCACTTCTAAAAAAATCACGAACATGAAAAGAATATCATACGTTATTTTAGCCTCGATCTTGTCGGCCGGATTTGCTTCCTGCAACTATCTGAGCATAGATGACTATTTCTCCGACGAGATAAAGATTGACGAAGTATTCGCCAACAAGAGGAATGTCCAGGCATACATCTGGGGCATGACAGGGGACCTGCGTGACGAAGGCTCTCTCTATCAGGATGCTGATTTTCCCGGACCTCTTGCGACAGACGAGGCCTTTACTATGTACGGCACTCAGTTTGGCTACAATGGAATGAAGCTTGTTCTCGGAGAAATCTCTGCCAGCAACCCTTATTCCTTCTCCAACGTGTGGACGACAAGCTACCAGTGCATCAGAAGGGCGAATACTGTGTTCGCAAGGATAGATGAAGCTAAAGATCTCACCGCACAGGACAGGGCAGAACTTCTTTCTCTGAACAGGTTCATTCGTGCCTATGCTTACTATAAGCTTTGGCTTGCGTATGGACCGGTAATCTTGATAGGGGACGAGGAAATACCTTCTAACCTTGATATGGGAGATTATGACAGGGCTCGCGCCACGAATGAAGAGACTGTGGAATATATCTGCAGCGAGCTTGAGGAGGCAGCTAAATATCTTCCTGAAACCTATCCTCTGATGGAATTCGGAAGGCCAACCAAGGGAGCCGCTTACGGACTGATCGCAAGAATCAGAACTTATTACGCCAGCCCTCTCTGGAATGGAGGGGAAGCAGCCAGAAGGTGCTTTGGCAATTGGTACAGGAAAACGGACCGAGTTAAATATGTCACCACCGATGAATATGACGAAGAGCGCTGGGCTATTGCCGCAGCCGCTTGCAAGAGAGTGATGAATATGAAAAAGAGCGGAGCTCCGATGTACAGTCTATTCACCGTGCAGGAAGATACGCAGACTCCGCCTTTGCCAGAGGGAGTGACTTCCGATCCGGACTTCTACGAGCCTTATCCTGTGGGAGCCGCAGGAATCGACCATCTGAGGTCGTATTCGGAGCAGTTCACGGGGGAGGCGGTGATAGCCACAAATCCTGAATATGTCTGGGGAAGGAAAAGCCAGACCCTTGTTGACAATACCCGGATGAGTTTCCCTATCAGCTTCGGAGGATGGGGAGGAATGGCCCTTACGCAGAAAATAGTGGATAGCTATTCCATGTACGACGGACGCTCCATAGACAATTCCAGCGAAGCTTATCCGTACTCGGAATCGGGTTTCACCAACGAGCAGAAGTCTTTCTCGGGCTACAGGCTCAATGCCGGCGTCTATAACATGTACGACAACAGGGAGATGCGTTTCTATGCCTGCGTAGGGTTTTCGGAGAGATTTTGGCCGATGTCTTCCACCACCATGTCTGGGAAGTACAACCAGACGGTGACATATTACTATGACTCCCCTAACGGAAAGCAGAATTCTGCGACGGACTACAGCCCTACGGGCTATGTCATTGTGAAATACATTCATCCTAATGATGCCTGGGACGGAGATAACGCCAGGAGAATGGATAAAGGCTATCCTATCATAAGGTATGCTGACATACTGCTCATGTATGCCGAGAGTCTCAATCATCTGACAAAGGCTTATGAGATAAAGCTCGGCGACGAGACTTATTCGGTGTCGCGGGACCTGAATGAGATAAAGTCGGCGTTTAACCTCGTGCGCCACCGTTCCGGGATGCCGGGAATCAGCAATAATGATCTTGCAGACGAGGAAACCTTCCAGAAAATCCTTGAAATCGAAAGAATGAAGGAATTCCTGCACGAAGGGCAGCGTTACTTCGACGTCCGCAGGTGGGGAATTTACGAAGAAACAGAGAATGAAACAATCATGGGAATGAACGTGGATGGCTCTAAGGAGAATTTCTATCAAAGAACAGTTCCGAATACTTCCAGAATCGGAGCTCGCCTGGTTCATAAGAAACTCTACCTGCTTCCTATTCCACTGAGCGAAATCCGCAAGCTCCCTTCTTGCGACCAGAACCCGGATTGGGAAAGCTAACATCAACACGTATTGAATCATGAAACACAAATGCATAATATTAGCGGCTCTGGCAGCATTCTCCATCGTTTCTTGCAACGACAAGGAGGTGTTCGAGAAAGAGCAGTACAAGAACATCTTCGGATTCGTGAGCGAGTCTGACAACACTAAGAAGATGACGGTCAGCCTTCACTATGAGACAACCACGACGTACATGTCATTATCGATGGGAGGCACGAAGGCTCCAAAGAATGACGTCAAAATAAACATCGTCTTGGATTCCACTCTCGTAGATGAGTACAATAAGGCGAACTATGACGTAGATGTCGAGAAATATGCAGTTGTCATGCCTGCTGATAAATACGAGATATCCAGCATGACATGCGTAATAAAATCTGGCGAGGTGCTTGGCACTATCCCTGTCACGATTCACCCCGCAGGCCTGTCTCCAGACAAGGATTACATCATTCCTGTGAGAGTCCTTTCCTATGATGGCGCCGAACTTCATCCAGACAAGAGTTCCCTTCTGCTTAAGATAGCGATAAAGAATCAATGGTCTAATTCCAGCGGAATAGGTTATCAGATGGTGGGAAACAGAAAACTCTTGCCGGATGGGTCTCCTATCAATATGCCTGGAACCAAGACGATTCATTGCTGGACTGCGAACAGCGTGAGGATGATGCCCGGGAATGAGACTTTCAGCAAAGACAAGCACACCTTGGAGGCAAAGGCGATGATAGCGTACATCGATGCCGCGGCCGATGCGAAAGGCTATCACAAGGTTACGCTGAAGCCTTACCGGGATATTAAAGTGACGCAGTTGGACGATGACCCTGAATATCCTAACGTGTACGGAATCATAGACGATGGGTACAATACCTATAAGACCTTCCTGCTGCATTACAAGTATCAGATAGGAAATGATGTATATGAGATGCGGGAGGAGACGAGGGTTCTTTATTCGGAGGATAAGGATGTGGACGAGGGTTTCACTATCATAGAAACAAAAAAGTAGGAGGCAGACATGAAAAAAATAATATTGAATATATCGTTGGTATCTTTGTTGGCGCTTTCTGCTTCATGCGACAACTTCCAAAGGACGGATGTTTACCCAACCATCACAGTGGATCACAGTTCCGTTACGTTGTTTGAAGGGGACGAGATTCAGCTGACGGCTAGTCCGTCCAGTCTTACGTTCAAATGGTCTACGAGCGACGAATCCATTGCCACGGTCGACAATTCAGGCCTGGTCAAAGCCATAAAGCAGGGCTCTGCGTCCATTTTATGCGAATCGGGAGACATATCGTTCGAGACTGAGGTCTACGTAAGCAAAAAGGTTGCACTGACCGACGTTGCCATGAAGTGCGACAGCCTGATCGAGCTTGCAATCGGTGCCACTGTCACCATTCCGGTGTACATGGTTCCATCGGATGCCAACGACGTTCCAGCTACGGATTTCGGCTGGTGGTCTGATGACGAGAATATCGCCAGGGTAAGCCAGTCCGGAGTCGTAAAGGGCATAGGCACAGGAACTACGAAAATCCACTACCGCAAGGGCTCGTTCGCCAAGTTTGTGACCTTTGACGTTCAGGTTACCTTCCCGTTCGTGAAGGGGCATCCGTTCGTTATCAGCAAAGATGAGCCTGCCGTCATCTGGTTCAGGGATTTCGACCGCGGAGGAATGAACGTTGCGTTCTACGACACCGGCGGCGGTGGCGGAAACACTTACCGCGCCAAGCATGGTGACCCTACAAGTTCAATGGTGACCATCGAAGGTGACGGCAACATCGGCTATCTTGCCAGTGGAGAATGGTACATCTATTCCATAAGCGTGAAAGATGCGGGAACCTACAAGATTACCATAAACGCTGCATCTGGTAGTGGCGGCTCTCAGGGCATGTATCATTTTGAAATCGACGGAGTCAAGGCTACCGAAACCATGCCGATTCAGGGCAGCGGCAACTGGGGACAATTCATCAATGATGATTCATTCCAGATTACCTTACCGGCTGGCGATCACAAGCTGAAATTCTTCGCCGATACTGGTTCTCATAACCCTAAGCACATGACTTTCACTTATATTTCCGAATAAACGTAGGAATTGCCATTCTCAAAGCCTTGGAAACCCGAAATTCCAAGGCTTTTTTCAATATATTCACTATATTTATAAGATTTTTTCAAACACTCTGATATGAAAAAAATATTCTTGATTTTTGATACATCCACTATTGATCAGCAGGAAGATATTGTGATAGCATTGAACGGTTTACTATCTATGTTGTCCTAAGAACACATCCGCACACCAACTTTGGCAGTTTTAAACTATATCTTTACGGCATGAAAAGAAACCTTGACAAACCGGACTATCGTTCGATGAACGAGGCCAAACTCAAACTTGAACTCGCAGGACTCGAGCAGCGGATTCTCGGAATCACCGGCGATCCCCTCGACTACCAGCACTACCGCCGGTTCCTTGATTGGAGCCGGAACGAGATGAAGGTCTTCCGCTGGAAACCGCACTCCTGCAGCGCTGCCGGGACTACTTCGAGGACTATGCAGATGAAGTCCTTGACAAGGTCGGCATTTCAGACGTTGACCGTTATCTTGAGACCCTGAAACACAAAATCGATAATTCCTACCAAAATGACACTCAAAGACCTGATACTCAAATATGATTTCGACACCCTGCCTCTCCACAGCTCCCAGCAAAAGATCGAGGAGAAATCGGATGACACCCACACCGCCTACAGATACCGACTGGTCCCGACCTTCGACTTCAAGCAGGAACTGCTGAGACTCGGGCCCTCTGTCGAAGTGCTGGAGCCGGAAGAGCTGCGCGACGAAATGGTTGATGACATCAGGAGGATGGCAGGGAATTATAAGATTTAGCCTCTATGGTAATAATTTCAAAAACAATGCGTAATTGGTATGCTATTGAAGTACTTCAACCAACATACTTATTACGTTTTTATTCTCCACAAATGGTTTGAATACTTCCTCCCATAAATTGTCCGCCAACCCTTTCGCATCTTGTATAGCCCTGAACAGGCATTCTTCCTCAAGCCTACAAGAATCATTGTTGCCATCGTGAAACACTGTTGCCGGAATTGTCTTCATAAACGGATACCACGCATTTTCCCGACTCTCATGAAAGCCATTGGCTGTCAAAAAGGCTTTCAAATCGGCATTGGCATTAACCTCCTCAATAAATTTTTCAGGAATGATTTCAGAAGGATTAATCCATATCCCCGCTCCTCGTTTATACCAAGACCAGTGGCTCCACTCTATACAAATACTCAGTGAATAATGTTTCTGTAAAACAATGGATATATAATCATCCTTAGCATCATACTTCCAACCGGCTCCGGACAAATTGGATTCAGCAATTATCCTCATCTCAGTCAATAGACGACTCTTCAGTTCGCGGACCATCATGTCCTTCATATTGGAGAGTTCCACAAACGAGTTCCAGTCTTCTGCAGTTTTAAAAAAACTCAAAACCTTCTCTATCTCATTCATTTCCTTATAACTGTTTACAATATTCAATATATTGGGCAATCAAATTTCTGAGCGGAGTATTCTCTGCCGGCAGTCCTTTCATGCATCCTCCTAACCACTTAGGGATATCCGTGTGAAAAGTCATCACTTTTGGTTTCATCGGTAGTTCTTCCGGCAAGTCTTCAGGATAGTCAACCGGACGTGAAGTTGAATTGGAATTAATATGTTTGGTTTCATCCGGCACCAAATAAACTATTTTGTACTCAGGGTGCTTCGAATAATAATCAGTATCGCTATCTTCTTTGCATTTGTGAATATTCTCATACCAATACCGGTACAATTGGTTAGGTTGATCTCCTGCCCAATTGGATTTGTTCTCAATTATGACAGCGCCTAACGGATTCAGTCTTCTTAACAAAACATCCACACGCCCTTCCTCAGCCGTTATTATCCATTCCTCATTGCCTTTGTCCTTCTCAAAACCAATATACTCCAAAAACGCAGACAAGAACAATTTGCCTTGTCCATGCATCGGATTATCCGAAAGGAAAAAATGCAGGATTCGGCTATGGATGGGTTCACTTATGCCGGAAAACTCATTCCAAAGGGAAAATACATTAACGTACTTGCCCATCTTCGTATTGGACATCCTCTCCGCCTTGATTTCTTTCATGATTGAACTGCACAGATCAATCGTCTTCTGATATTTTTCCAAGTTTTCTTCCATAATCTACAAATTTATCAAATGCGGTTCAAGCAGCATGCCGTAATGCTCATCCATCATGGCAGCATTGGAAAAGACGGTTCCGCCTCTTTCCTCCAGGCCATTGGCCTTATGGATGTGGCCGAAAAGATGTATCCGGGGACGGACTGCAGTCACACGCGATAGCAGTTCATAGGAGCCGTAATGGATGCTTCCGTCCTGGTCGAGGATTCCGTATGGCGGGGCATGGGTAATCAGCACATCCACGCCGTCAGGAATCATTTCATAGAACTCCTTCTGGCGTCCGGAACTACAGTCCTCCATAAACATGGGGACCCCATAGAATGTCACGCCGTCAATCTCCACCGAACTGTTGCACAGATAATGGCAATTGGAGTCAAGTCCGTCAATGACGGCACCATACAGGCATGCGTCGTGGTTCCCCGCCACGAAAATCTTATGGGCATAGGGAAGTGCGCTGAACCACCTCATAAAGTCCAGTGCCTCCGAGGATGATCCGTTCATGGCAATGTCTCCCGAGTGGACAATCACGTCCGCCTCTGGAAGACTGCCAAGGCTGCGATGCGACCCATGGGTATCCGAGAGATGAAGAATGTTCATGCCAAAAAACCTTCTAGAACTCCAGGTTCACTTTATATATAGGATTTTCCAGTTCATCTTGCTTGACTAGGAACATGGTCATATAGACAGGTAGGTATTCGACATTGCCCTTCACGTGCAGGTTGTCATTGCACAGAACTATCGCCCTCCGTATTCCATAATTCGGGATGCTCAAGAGTTTGGACAGCGCATTATGACGTTCGTAATCCTTACCAGACTTGACTTCCAAGGGAATGATTTCATCATCCGTTTCCAATATAAAATCAATTTCTCCCTGCTTCTTGCTGTTAAAGTAGTACAGATCCCATCCATGAGCGTGAAGTTCTTGCGCGACAGCATTTTCAAATACGCTACCATAGTTCACGTTCACCTTTCCCTGCAGAATCTTCAGTTGGATGCCTCCTGATGAATATTGGCAAGAAAGCAGCCCTACATCGTTCTGGAAAAGCTTGAAAAGGTTCCGCTGCTCACTCAGTTTCAACGGGGAGACTGGCTCTTCGACATTGTATGTCGGAAGTGCCATGTCTGCGTCTTTGAGCCAGATGAAATCATTTTCATGTCTGCCGAAAGTCATATTCTCATTTAGACGTTTGAGGATGAACCGTTTGTTCTTGGCATTCAACTCAGAAGGGATGAGATCAAATACCTCATTGATATATAGTTTCTTTCTGACATCCTGATCGTAACGGGCTATGTCTTTCTTATAAAGATTGATAATATCCCTTTGTTCTTTCACCACGTTCTGAATATTGTTGGAATCTATATAAGTCTGGACAGCAGCAGGCATACCTCCAACTATGATGTACAACTGAAATAGTTGCATCATCTTTTCATGTATATAGGCATCCACCAGCGTTTTTTCCGACCAAGATTTCTTGACAGCATCCAACACATTCTCCGGCACCCCCACGGCACTGACAAATTCCTCAAAATCCATGGGATAGACCTGCATCTCTGACATATAACCAACAGGCACTGAACGGATGTCTTTCAATTCAACACCCAGCAGGGAACCACTCAACGCATAAATATAGCTTCCTTCATCCACCAATGCTTTAACCCAGGTCATCACATCCGGGCATTCTTGCACTTCATCAAAAAAAATCAATGTTCTGCTTCGCACCAAAGGGACTCGCGAATATGCCGAAATCCTGAGCAGCAGCTCTTTGACATCTCCTGCCCCATTGATTATGTCCATCGCCTCCGGCTGAAGCAAGAAATTGAACTCAATGAGATTCAAGCCATGCAGTTTAGCATATTTCCGGATAGAATAGGTCTTACCTACCTGTCTGGCGCCGGTAAGAAACAACGCTTTCTTCGAGTTGGAGAAATGCGCATCTATCTCGTTGTCAATCTTTCTATTAAGCATATATTGCACAATTTACGCAATGTGTTTTACCACAGTTTTTGCAACTTTTCCAAGGCAAATCTATGCTATTTTTGCAACTTTTCCAAGTATTTCATCTTTTATTCACATTATTCTCTACAACTCTAAGAATGGTTGACACAAACTTGAAAAAGTAGATTAAAACCACTATTCTGTGCCGAAATATTCAGGAAAGGCGGTTTTGAGGGATGGTTTGGCGACTTCCTGGAGGGGGATCATCACGAAGGGGCGGTTCTCTATGTCCTTGTGGGGGATGATCAGGTCGGAAGCGGAGATGTGTTCGGAGCCGTAGAAAAGGATGTCGATGTCGATGACGCGGGAGTGGTAGATGCGGTTGCCTGCTCCATCATATTCAGGAGGATCGGTTCTGCCCATCGCGCGCTCTATTGATTTGACCTTGGAAAGCACATCCTTGGCTGCGTCCTCCGCCGGAATTTCCGGTCTGAAGGTTCGGTAAAGCGCCACGGCGTTCAGAAACTTGCCGCCGGAGAAACCCATCGGCTTGGTCTCTATCAGCCTTGAAAGAGCCGTGTAGTGGCCTTCAAAGGCTTCATCCATCCGATGAAGAGCCTCCTCGATGTTCCTCTCGCGGTTGCCAAGGTTGCTGCCGAGAGAAAAGTATATGCTGACAAATGCCATCGTTCCAGATAATACAGGCCTAAGTAACATTCAAAAAATAACCTGCATCATCTTAAGGAATCTTTTCGGTATAGATCTCTTTTCTCATCAGTCATGTGCCACCGGCACACTCCTTCTTCAAAAAAAGATCTATCCTCGAAAATCTTCTCTTAATCTGAAGCAACTTATTTTTTTCATGTTCCTAAAAATATTCAAACCTAAATCAAGCTGCCAAAATTGAATATACCGGATCAGGAATTCGGTTCCTTCGAATAGTCCGGGCCGGCACCAGGATCAACCCTGTCAGATGAAGAATCAATGACATCCAGACCAAGTTCCAGACGTGCCTCGTCAGAGAGCATCGATTGATCCCAAGCCGGGTCAAAGACCAGTTCCACGTTGCAGGCCTTTATTCCGGGAACGTCGGTGACGTTTTTCTGAACCTCCTCCAGCACCTCGTCAGCCATCGGGCAGTTCGGGGCGGTGAAAGTCATCTTGATGAAAGCCTCGTGGTTCTTGTTGATGACAAGCTCGTAGATGAGGCCGAGGTCGTAGATGTTGACCGGAATCTCGGGATCATAGACCTGCTTCAAGGCAAGAACCACATTGTCATAAAGCGGTGCCAATGCCTTTACATCCTCAGCGGAAAGCACCTCACTCTCCTGCTCAACATGCGGCTCGGAAGCTGCCACCCTATTTTCTTCTTCCTTATTATATTTGAATATACTCATATCTAAATATTACTCAGAATTAATGATATGCCTTGCCAAAAATAAACCTTATTTATCACTGTTCTCCAGCGCCACAGCCTTGATGGTGTCGATCATCGAGACCAGTCCGTTGGCTCTGGTCGGCGAGAGATTCTCCTTAAGACCTATCTGGTTGATGAATCCGAAATCGTCCGCGGCGATCTCTTTCGGTGTGCGGCCAGAATAGACATTGATCAGAAGGGAGATAATGCCTTTCGTGATGATAGCGTCGCTGTCGGCCTTGAACCAAAGTTTTCCGTCCTCCAGGCGCCAATCCAGCCAAACCCGGGACTGACATCCCTTAATCAACTTATCTTCAGTCTTTTCCGATTCCGGATACGCCTCCAGATTCTTTCCCAAGTCGATGAGATACTCGTATTTGTCGAGCCATTCATCGTACATCGAGAAATCGTCAATCACAGACTGTTTAGCTTCCTCTAATGAGTTCATATATTATCCAAGTTTATATCAAAATAACATCTCAATACATCAGCGCTTCGACAGGTTCAGCGACCACTCATAACTACACCAACATCGCGATCGCCTTGTCGAGCGACTTGATGAAATATTCAGCTTCCTCCATCGTGTTGTACGGAGCGAGCGAGGCACGGAGCATCCCAGTCACTCCAAACCTGTCCATCAACGGCTCGGCACACATCTGCCCTGACCGCACGGCAATCCCCATCTTGTCCAAAATCAAGGCCAGGTCCTCATGATGCGCCCCCTCAACGCTGAAAGAAAAGAGCGGAATCTTTGTCTCCGTTCCACGTGGAACGCCATAAAGACGGATCCTCGGGTTGCTTGTCAAAGCGTGGAGAAGGTACTGGGACACAGCCTCTTGAGCATTAAGTAACTCTTTATCTTTCATCAATTTAAGCATCTCGATAGCTGGTTCCAGCGTCGGAATGGCATTGATGTTCTGGGTTCCGGCCTCAAACTTCTCCGGAAGTGGAGCGTAAGTCGTGCCGGAAAACCTGACGGTAGCGATCATCTCTCCACCGCCCTGATAAGGAACCATCTGATCCAGCCACTTACGTTTCCCGTAAAGTACCCCGGTTCCGGTGGCCGCATAGAGTTTGTGTCCGGAAAAAGCGTAGAAGTCACAGTCAACATCCTGAACGTCAACACCTTCGTGAACCATACCCTGCGCTCCGTCGATAAGAACAGGACAACCAGTTGAGTGACAAATACTTACAATCTCCTTAACAGGATTCAAAATGCCAAGTACATTGGAAATCTGAGTGACGGCTACAATCCTGGTCTTGGGATTTAGCAAGGATTTCAACTCCTCAAGATTCAGATGGCCATCCTCGTCCACGTGCAAGACCCTCAGAACAGCGCCTTTTCTCTGGCAAAGCATCTGCCACGGAACAATGTTGGAATGGTGCTCGGACTCGGAAACGATGATCTCGTCGCCCTTATTGACGAATGTCTCTCCGAAAGAGAATGCCACAAGGTTGATGGATCCTGTGGTTCCGGAAGTGAAAACTATCTCTTCGCGAGCGGCGGCGTTAATATATTCCTTGACAGCATCGCGTGTGCTTTCATATTCATCTGTGGCATCGACGGCGAGTTTATGGACCGCGCGATGGATGTTGGCGTTCGCGCCAATGGTCAGCTGAGTCCATTTGTCGATCACCGATTGCGACCTCTGGGCGGTCGCAGCGTTGTCAAAATAGACCAGCTGCTTGCCATAGACAGTGCGCGAAAGCGCCGGAAACATATTCCTAAGTTCTCGAATATTCATTGTCAAACCTCCATTCAATCTTGCAAATATAATCAAAAGCATTGGAAGAATGGATGCTTATTGAAATGGTGTGTGAATATTCCGTATTTAGCGCAAAAATGCTAATTTTGCCTTGAACAAAAATCTTTGAATATGATTGATTACATCAAGGGAATAATAGTCGAGCTCTCCCCTGCCGAGTTGATTCTGGAGAACAACGGCATCGGGTACAGCATTCTGATTTCGTTGCAGACTTTTCAGGCGTTACAGGATAAAAAAGAAGCGACAGTTTACATATTCCATTACCTTCGTGAGGATGCGGAGCTGTTCTACGGATTCGCAACGAAGGATGAACGCGAGCTGTTCGAGCTGCTGATCAGCGTGTCCGGAATTGGTGTGAATTCGGCCAGAATGATGCTTTCATCGCTCTCAGCCGAAGAGATCAGACAGGCGATTTTGTCCGAGGACATCGCAAGGATCAAGAGTGTGAAAGGTATCGGTGTGAAGAGTGCGCAGAGGCTTGTTTTGGAGCTCAAGGACAAAATTGTCAAGGGTGAAGGGGCGGATTCTACTGAGTTATTTGGTGGTAACCGCAGTGAGATTGTCGAGGAAGCCAGCCGCGCGCTTGTTATGCTCGGCTTCGCAAAACCTGCCGTAAACAAAGCCATTCAGGCTGTTCTCAAGGCCAATCCTAACGCAAAAGTTGAGCAGATTATTAAGTCTGCGTTGCAGATGATGTAGATATATTTCCGCTTACGGCGGCAAAAGTAAAAAGGCTTTGACTACCATTCACCCGGATAGGGCGCGCGCAGCGCGTAGGTAGTCAAAGCCTTTTTTACTTTTGCCTTGACGCATAACAAATCCACTACGCAAAACTCTCTACGATAGGCTGAATGAATATGGCCTGAGCCACCATTTACCCGGATAGGGCGCGAAGCGCAGGTGGCTCAGGCCATATTCATTCAGCCGCTATTATCGTAGTTATCGCCCGAAATAAACAAGCAGAACGGAAATGTCGGACGGAGAGACTCCGGAGATACGGGAGGCCTGGGCGATGGTGGTGGGCTTGTAGAGGGAGAGTTTCTGGCGACATTCGATCGTCAAGCCGGAGACTTTACTGAAATCAAAATCCTGAGGAATCTTCAGATCTTCGAGACGGGAGATTTTTTCAGCGATGGATTTTTCACGCTCAATGTAACCTTTATACTTGATTCCAATCTCAACGGAATCTATTATTTCCTTACGTGCATATTTTTCAGCCGCACTCCCCTCCTCCGGCAACCCTACCGAAAACTTATCAAATGTTCCACGTGGAACAAAATTCAATAAACCAGCCAGTGAAATCTCCGGACGAGAAGCCAGATCAGAAATGCGCTTCGACTCCGAAAGGACAGCGGAATTATGTTCGGCAAGATATTCATTAATTATGTCAGCACGCATATTCACGCTATCGCACATCTGAGAAAGTGATGCAACTGCTGAATACTTCTTTTGCATCAACACATATCTTCTCTCAGAGGCGAGACCAATTCTGTAAGATTTTTCCGTGAGCCTCAAGTCGGCATTATCCTGACGAAGCAGGATCCTATACTCAGCGCGAGAGGTGAACATTCTGTACGGCTCATCAACACCCTTCGTGATTAAATCATCTATCAAGACGCCAATGTAAGCCTCATCACGACGAAGAATGAACGGATTTTTGTCGTGGACCTTCAAATGGGCGTTGATTCCGGCGATAATTCCCTGAGCACCAGCCTCTTCGTAGCCGGTAGTACCGTTAATCTGACCCGCAAAGTACAGGTTTTCAATATCTTTCAACTCAAGAGTGGCCTTCAGCTGCGTCGGATCGAAATAATCATATTCAACAGCGTAGGCAGGTTTGAATATTTTGGCATCCTCCAGCCCTTCTATGGAGTGCAAAGCATCCAACTGGACATCCAAAGGAAGCGAAGAAGAGAAACCTTGGAGATAATATTCATTGGTGTCACGCCCCTCTGGTTCGAGGAAAAGCTGATGAGAGTTTTTGTCAGGGAAAACCCGAAGCTTGTCTTCGATGCTTGGGCAGTACCTCGGACCACGGCCGGTGATCATTCCGGTGAACATCGGAGAATCCTTGAAGCCCGACCTCAAGATGTCGTGAACTTTCTCGTTCGTGTGAAGGATGAAGCAAGGCATCTGACTCCCCCGCCCCTGTGCCGCCGACGGAACATCAAGATAAGAGAATTTTTCAGGCTCGCCGTCGCCAAGCTGCTGAAGAAGTCTCGAAGTGTCAACAGAAGAAATATCAATGCGAGGAGGAGTCCCCGTCTTCATCCGACCGGTCCGAAGACCAAGACCTACGAGTTGCTCAGTCAATCCATGAGAAGACAACTCCCCTATCCTGCCTCCCTCGAAAGTTGTGCGGCCTATGAACATCCGACCATTCAGGAACGTTCCGGTGGCCAAAACAACCGCCCGAGATTTGAAAATTGCCCCGGTATTTGTCTTGACTCCGCAGATTTTCGCATTCTCAAAGAGGAAAGAAGTTACAAAATCGGCGTAAATATCTAATTTACAATTCTTTTCAAGAATATTCCTCCAGTATGAGGAAAAGAACTGTTTATCGCACTGGGCGCGCGGACTCCACATAGCCGGCCCCTTAGAGCGGTTCAGCATCCGGAACTGGAGAGTCGAGGCGTCAGTGACCAGTCCCATCATTCCACCGAGTGCGTCAATCTCCCGGACAATCTGTCCTTTCGCGATTCCGCCTATCGCCGGGTTGCAGGACATACGGGCGAAACTCGTAAGGTCAGCATTGATCAGCAAAACAGACGAGCCAAGATTGGCGGCGGCAGCGGCAGCCTCGCAACCGGCGTGTCCCCCACCGACAACAATCACATCGTATGAATATGTCATATTCAAGAAAAATCAATTTTTACGGAACATCCGCCGAAGTGGCGAAATAAAATGCTAAAAATGAATATTCCCTAAAAGCATCAGGCGTTGCCTCGAAGGCCAAGGTAATAGTCCTCCTTCTCACGCATCACCTTCTGGTCCTCTGGCGTGTGGTCATCGTAACCTATAAGATGAAGGAGTCCATGGACTATGACGCGGTGAAGTTCCTCATTAAATTCGGTCCCGAACTCGATAGCGTTTTCGCGGACGCTGTCTATACTTATAAATAGGTCACCCGAGAGCTTGTTTCCTTCGCAATAATCAAAGGTAATGACATCGGTGAAATAGTCGTGATGAAGGTAACGAATATTCACGTCAAGAATGTAATTATCTGAACAAAAGATAATTGAGATGTCGCCAAGAGTCTTTATCTCACTTCCGGCGACCATTCTAAGCCATCTGTTGTTGGCAAGTTTGTTCTTGAACTCGAACTTTATGTCCTCGCAGTAATACCTGACCATAACCCTAAATTTTACGCAAATCTACAACTAATAATTCAAAAAATTTGAAATGACAATTATTATTTCTATCTTTGAAAGCCTATTGGAAGGTTTTGCCTTCAGGCACATAAGAAATGATTGTTAAAATTAATTACTGATATGGAGATCAAGAAAACACCAAAAGCCGATCTTGAGAACAGAAGGACTCTCTACACGGAGATCGGACTCGTGGTTGCTCTTCTCGTAGTCTGGGGAGCTTTTTCCTACAGCACCAAGGAGAAGGCGGTAGCCAGCCTGGGCGAAGACACTCAGGTAGTTGAAGTTGAGGATATGGTTCCTATTACCCAGGAGACACCTCCACCACCACCAGAGGCACCGAAGATTCCTGTGCTTTCCGACCAGATCGACATCGTTGAGGACGACATCAAGGTTGATGACAACTTTATGAGCCTTGAGGACGACGCCAACCTCGGAGTCGAGATTATGGACTACGTTGAGGAAGTAAAGGAGGAAGTCGTTGAAGAAGAGGCTATTCCGTTCCAGTTGGTTGAGGAGAAGCCTTCATTCAACGGTGGAGACGCCAATGAGTTCTCAAAGTGGGTTAACTCCAAACTTCAGTACCCGGAGATCGCGAAGGAGAATGGTGTTCAGGGACGTGTTACCCTTCAGTTCACCGTTAATCCTGACGGTTCCGTAAGCAACGTGAAGGTTCTTCGTGGAGTTGACTCATCACTTGACAAGGAGGCCGTCAGAGTCGTTTCTATGTCACCGAAGTGGAAGCCGGGAAAGCAGCGTGACCGCGCTGTGAAGGTAACCTACACCTTCCCTGTTATCTTCCAGCTGAGATAATAAAAACTAAATGAATATCAAGGCCGTCCCCAACCGGATGGCCTTTTTTTGAATATAAAGGTAATGTCGCTTCGACAAGCTCAGCGACCGAATTAATTGAATATGGAAGAACTAATAGAAAAAGCCGTTTTTGTCGGCATCATCAGACAGAACGATGACGACAGAAAGGTAATGGAATATCTTGACGAACTTGAGTTCCTGGCGGAGACCGCCGGGGCAAAGGGAGACAAGAAATTCGTGCAGAGGCTTGACAAGCCAGAGAAAGCCACCTACATAAGAAGCGGAAAGCTGCAGGAGATTGCGGAATATTGCGAGGAAAACGAGATCAAGTATGTGATATTCGATGACGAGCTGACCGGAATGCAGCAGAGGAACATCGAGAAGGTAATCAATTGCAGTTCAGTGATTGACAGAACCAGTCTCATCCTTGAGATATTCGCTCAGCGCGCCAAGACATCCTACGCCAAGATGCAGGTCGAGCTTGCACGCTACAACTATATGCTACCGAGACTGGCAGGAATGTGGACCCACCTTGAGAGACAGAGAGGCGGTATGGGCACGAGAGGTGGTATGGGTGAGACCCAGATCGAGATCGACCGCCGTATAGTCAAGGAGAGGATAGCAAGGCTGAAGGAACAGTTGAAGAAAGTCGATAAGCAAATGGCCACGCAAAGGGGCAATAGAGGCTCAATGGTGCGACTTTCCCTCGTAGGATATACCAACGTAGGTAAAAGCACAATAATGAACCTACTGGCCAAATCTGACGTTTTTGCCGAGAACAAGCTTTTCGCAACCCTCGACACAACCGTCAGAAAGGTCGTGATCGAGAACGTTCCGTTCCTTCTGAGCGACACGGTAGGATTCATCAGAAAGCTCCCTACGCAGCTCGTGGAGGCCTTCAAAAGTACACTGGACGAGGTTCGTGAGGCTGACATACTTCTGCACGTAGTGGACATCTCACACCCAGGCTTCGAAGAGCAGATGGAGGTTGTGGAGAGAACCCTACAGGAAATAGGCGCAAGCAACAAACCTGTCTTCGTGATTTTCAACAAGATAGATGCCTACACCTACGAGGAATACGATGAGTTCTCCCTAACCCCGAAAGGCAAGGAGAACCGCTCTCTGGACGAGTTGAAAAACAGCTGGATAGCGCAGGAGAAGACCCCGTGCATATTCATCTCCGCCATCAACAAGACCAACATCGAGAAGCTCCGCAGCGATATCTACAAGATGGTCGCCGAAATCCACGCCGGCCGCTACCCGTTCAATAACTTCCTCTGGTAATTTATCAATAAAGGTCTCTGAACAACATAAATAGCCAAAAAAGTCTCTATGTGAAATTTTTCACGTGACAAAAATTTCAGATAGAGACTTTTATTGGCTTAAAAAGCAAATAAAAAAAATATCAAGTAATTGTTATAGAATTACTTACAACAATATAAACTCTAAAGGGAGAATAATGTCTTATAGTAATATAACCAAAAGGCTGAATAATAACTTACGGAGATATAACCAAAGGGCTGAAAAATAAAATTTCAAATTTTGGTAACGTGCAAAATTTGGAATTTTCTTTTTTTCTGCCCGTCTAAAGTAACTAATACATAAGAAAGGTCACTTCGATGCTTCGACAAGCTCAGCAACCGAAGGCTCAGTGACCACAGATTCAGTGACAACCGGCTTGGTTACAAGAATGATTCTTAGACATTAGGGTTGATTACCTAAAGGATTGTCAAGTTAAAACCACTGACGATATCGTTTGTATAAAAGACTAAAGAACAGGAAACAAAAAAGGTCGGAAAAGCAAACGCCTTTCCGACCTAAGATATTCAGTGATAAAGTCTTAATCTGAGAATTTCGCCTTGAGGAACTCACGGTTGAGACGGGCGATGTGGTCGATGGAGATTCCCTTAGGGCACTCCATCTCGCAGGCACGGGTGTTCGTGCAGCTACCGAAGCCGAGCTCTTCCATCTTCGCGACCATATTCCTGGCCCTTCTGGCGGCCTCTGGACGGCCTTGAGGAAGCAGAGCGAGGGAACTTACCCTTGCGGCCACGAACAGCATCGCAGAGCCGTTCTTACAGGTTGCCACGCAAGCGCCGCAACCAACGCAGGCAGCCGCGTCCATACTCTTCTCAGCATTCTCGTGAGAGATAAGGATGTTGTTGGCATCCTGGGCGGAACCGGTTCTGACAGAGATGAATCCGCCAGCCTGAAGGATCTTGTCGAACGCGCTGCGGTCAACGACCAAATCCTTGATGATAGGGAAACCAGCGCTTCTGAAAGGCTCCACGGTGATGGTAGCGCCATCCTTGAAGTGACGCATGAAGAGCTGGCAGGTGGTCACGTGATCGTCCGGACCGTGAGCGCGGCCGTCAACGAACAACGAGCATGCACCGCAGATACCCTCGCGGCAGTCGTGGTCGAAAGACACAGGACCGCTGCTCTGGCAGCCTCTGTCAACGGCTACTGGATCGTTACCCTCACGGATCAGCTGCTCATTGAGGATGTCAAGCATTTCGAGGAAAGAGGCGTCCTCCTCTATTCCGGAAATATGATAAGTCTCAAAATGACCTTGTTCCTTGGCGTTCTTCTGACGCCATATCTTAAGATTGAAATCCATAGCCGATTCTAGTCTTTATAATTTCTTGTTTTAACTTCGATGAACTCGTACTTGAGAGGCTCCTTGTGAAGCTCAGGTTCCTGGCCTTCTCCCTTGTACTCCCAGGCGGCGACATACATATAGTTGGCGTCGTCTCTCTTGGCCTCTCCTTCCTCGGTCTGGCTCTCGACACGGAAGTGACCGCCGCAGGACTCGTTCCTGTTCAGGGCGTCACGAGCCATGAGCTCGCCGATTTCGAAGAAGTCCTCAAGCCTTAGGGCTTTCTCAAGCTCCTGGTTGAACTGATACTGCTCTCCTGGAACACAAACATCCTTGTAGAACACAGCCTTGAGGTCGTTGATCTCCTTGATTGCCTTCTTCAGACCTTCCTCGCTGCGGGCCATGCCTACATACTCCCACATGATGTTTCCCAACTTCTTGTGGATGGAGTCAACAGTCTGCTTGCCCTTGATGGCGAAGAGTCTGTCGATTCTGGCCTGAACATCTTTCTCGGCCTTGTCGAAGGCAGGGTTGTTGATGTCGGTCTTAGGCTCGGCGAACTTGTGTGAAAGGTAGTCGGCGATGGTGATAGGCAGCACGAAGTAGCCGTCAGCCAGACCCTGCATGAGGGCGGAGGCTCCAAGACGGTTTCCACCGTGGTCTGAGAAGTTGGCCTCACCGATGGCGTAGAGTCCAGGGATGGTGGTCTGAAGATCGTAGTCAACCCAGATGCCGCCCATCGTGTAGTGGATGGCAGGGTAGATCATCATAGGCTCCTCCCAAGGGCTTACGTTATTGATCTTGAAGTACATGTCGAAGAGGTTGCCGTAACGCTCCTGTACCCTCTGGTGTCCGAGGCGCTTGATGGCGTCGGAGAAGTCGAGGAACACCGCGAGACCTGTCTCGTTGACACCGAAGCCGGCGTCGCATCTCTCCTTGGCGGCTCTTGAGGCCACGTCACGAGGAACGAGATTGCCGAACGCAGGGTAACGGCGCTCGAGATAGTAGTCACGGTCCTCCTCAGGGATCTGCGAAGGCTTGATCTCGTGCTTGCGGAGCTTCATCACATCCTCCATCTTCTTAGGAACCCAGATACGTCCGTCGTTACGCAGGGACTCTGACATAAGGGTCAGCTTGCACTGCTGCTCGCCGTGTACCGGGATGCACGTAGGGTGGATCTGCGCGAAGCAAGGATTTGCGAAATAGGCTCCCTTCTTGTAGCACTGCCATGCGGCCGAACCATTGCTGTTCATGGCGTTGGTTGAAAGGAAGTATGTGTTGCCGTAGCCACCGGTTGCGATAACCACAGCGTGGGCGCCGAATCTCTCAAGCTTGCCGGTCACGAGGTTGCGGGCGATGATACCCTTGGCCTGACCGTCGATGATGACGAGGTCAAGCATCTCGTGACGAGGATAGCTCGTAACGGTTCCCGCTGCGATCTGGCGGTTGAGAGCCGCGTAAGCTCCGAGAAGGAGCTGCTGTCCGGTTTGTCCACGGGCGTAGAACGTACGGCTTACCTGAACACCTCCGAACGAACGGTTGGCCAGGTAGCCGCCGTACTCACGGGCGAAAGGAACACCCTGGGCGACGCACTGGTCGATAATGGCCGCGCTGACCTCGGCGAGACGATAGACATTCGCCTCACGGCTGCGGTAGTCACCTCCTTTGATCGTGTCGTAGAAGAGACGATAGACAGCGTCATTGTCATTCTGATAGTTCTTAGCGGCATTGATACCACCCTGGGCGGCGATGGAGTGCGCGCGGCGAGGTGAGTCACTGATGCAGAAAACCTTGACATTGTAGCCAAGCTCACCGAGAGTAGCGGCTGCGGAAGCGCCGCCAAGTCCGGTACCGACAACGATGATTTCAAGCTTTCTTCTGTTGTTCGGATTGACGAGTCGGAGTTCCGACTTACGTTTGGTCCATTTCTCGGCCAAAGGACCGTCAGGAATCTTTGAGATTAATTTATCGGCCATATTCTGAATATGTTATTTATAAAATTCCAAATGAAATCGCAATAAGTCTGCAATTTTAGTCATTTTTCTCGTAATCAGCAATTTTATGAACCATTTTCGGCGATTTACCTGCACATATTTTATGATAGCGCCGGTAAATCCGTCTGGTGAAGCGGTCATAACGCCGCACTGACATGTCGTTTGAAAAATGACGATCGACATATCTCTCAACCTCGCGGCAGTCACTCTCGCAACCATATTCAAAACCCAAAGCCTCCTTCAAGGCAAGAGCGGCGTCACAAATAGCGGCGTTGTCACTTTCACGAGACTTTTTCATATAGTCAGGAATATGATCGCTCCCGAAAACCTTCAGCGGCACATAGACCGTGCTTGTCGGGCTGCCGAGAAGCGTCCACATCACCGTCCTCGAAGGATCCTCCCCCGGAGCGACTCCCTCAAAGACCACGGAAGCCGATGTGATGTCACGCATAATCGGCTTGCCGGAGCGGGAAATCTCATTAAAAAGGAATATGTGATCAGCAGTGCCCACATCAGCGGAAGTCATTATGTCAGAAGCCTTTTCAAAGCGGTCAACGCCCTTGCGGTCCTCCTTGCGGCCACTCCGCGTGAAGTTCGTCACGACCATATACCCGCCCGGCTGGTCGGCCACGATGTACTTCTTCCAGGAATGGTTGTTCACCTCGTAATAAGCGGCCTCGCCGAGCGCGTCGATGATGCCGAAATTCGCCTCCACACCCCAAGGCTTCGGAAGCGAGTCGAGCATATTCTCAAAGTCTTGCAGACTGCGGCATATTCCAAGAGCCTTGTACATCACAATCCCCTCTTTGTCCATTTCGGAGGAAGGAACGTCGTCATCCTTGAGGTCGTAGGTGGCGGTGTTCATTATGCAGAAGCCGGCGGAATTGACTCCTGACCACACTTCCCCACCCTGCGACGGCGAGTTCACGAGACCGATGAATGAATATATGCTCCCTTGGAACCATTCCATCCTGTTGTTCAGCTCACCGGTGTCGCGATGCTTGAGCATCACCGGCCGCCCGTCAGCCCGCACTCCCCCGGAAATGATCACGGAAGTGCAGCAAAAAGCTCTGAATGAAATGAATATGAACGCCGCGGCGGCAATGAATATCTTAGAAAAGTGTCCCATCCTCATCTTTTTTAGCCTCAAGCTCAGCATCCAGTCCAAGATGATGGTAGGCCATCTCGGTGGCGATTCTTCCTCTTTGGGTGCGCACGATGAAGCCTTCCTTTATAAGGAACGGCTCATAGACCTCCTCGAACGTGCCTTGGTCCTCACTGATAGCGGTGGCTATTGTATTGGCTCCGACCGGGCCGCCCTTGAAAGTGGTGATTATCGTGCGGAGGATCTTGTTATCAATCGAGTCAAGTCCCCTCTTGTCGATCTTCAGCTTGTCAAGGGCGTAACGGGATATGTCAAGATCTATATGCCCGTCCCCCATCACCTGGGCGAAGTCACGGACACGCTTGAGGAGAGCGTTGGCGATTCGTGGCGTTCCACGGCTTCTCAGAGCGATCTCCTTGGCAGCCTCGTCGTCGATCGTCACGTTCAGGATCCTGGCGCTACGGCGCACGATTCTTATCAAATCTGAAGTGTCGTAATATTCAAGGGCACAGTTGATTCCGAATCTTTCGCGCAGCGGCGCGGTGAGCAGTCCGCTTCGAGTCGTGGCACCGACAAGAGTGAACGGATTGAGTGAGATCCTGACCGATCTCGCTCCAGGGCCCTTGTCTATCATAATATCTATGACATAGTCCTCCATCGCCGAGTAGAGATATTCCTCGACCTCAGGAGAGAGGCGGTGGATCTCGTCTATGAAAAGCACGTCACCGGTCTCCAGTGATGTCAGAAGGCCGGCAAGGTCACCAGGCTTGTCAAGCACAGGGCCGGACGTCACCTTCATGTTCACTCCCATCTCGTTGGCTATGATGTGCGCGAGGGTGGTCTTTCCAAGGCCCGGAGGCCCGTGAAAGAGCACGTGGTCAAGGGCTTCGCCCCTCATCTTGGCCGCCTTCACATAGATGTTCAGATTGGACACTATCTCCTTCTGTCCGGTGAAATCTTCCAACCCTTGCGGGCGGATAATTCCGTCTAAATCCTTATCTTTGCCGGCGTTTGTGCTGTGCGGATCAAATTCTGTCATCAGAAAGTGTTTTAATCAGTACAAAGATAGTGAAAACCGCCGGAAGAAAGCAACATCTTGCAGCGACGTGGCGCAAAACCAAAAGTCAATGAATATAAATGAATGTAAATATTTAGACTTTTTGATTCTTATTAGAATGTTAATATGTTGATAACTAATTTTCGTTATTGAATATTAGACTGTTACAAATAGGATAGATTGTTGGTTACGCTATTGAAAAGCTTTTGAAGGATTGTTGAAAAGTGGGTCGCTCCTTGCTATGAACTTTTCCCAAGGCGTTTTCCACCGGGTTTTCAACAGCTTTTTAACATGATTCAGACGCCTATGTTGATAAGTTCGGCATCCTCCGAAAAACTCTCCGGGAAGCTCGTCTCGGGGAAGGATATATATTGTAAAGGACTCTTCCTGTCCGCCAGATGGTTCGTGTTCTCGCAGGTAGCTTCAGGTGGCACCAACGTGATAGTGCTTCCTGATCGTGAGAGCGCTGAATATTGCAGTTCGGACCTTTACGCTCTTACTGACGGGGACATTGTCTTTTACCTGCCAGACAGCGGTAAGGGTGTTGAGAGGAGTAACTACAAGTCTTCGCTCGGGGTCCAGAGGACTTCCGCCGTGGGGAGGATTATGTCCAACGCGGACAATTCCTCAAGACTGTTCATCGTGACCTATCCCGAGGCGCTGGAAGAACTGGTTCCGGCTCCGGACAAAATCAACTCCTCTATCCTTAAAATCTCTGAAGGTCAGGAGATTTCGCATGACACCATCCGCGACATACTTGCCGGCCAGGGGTTCGAGAGGGTGGATTTCGTCTCTGCTCCGGGGCAATATTCAATAAGAGGTGCGATCATCGATATATTCTCATATTCATTCAACTATCCGTTCAGGGTGTCATTTTTCGGGGATGAGGTTGAGAAAATCCATGTGTTCGACTGCAACACACAGCTTTCGGTCGAGGAGAGGAAGGAGGTCGAGATATTCCCGGACCTTGCCGCTGAGACTTCCGAGGCTGAAGGGGTGAGTCTTGCGAGCCTGTTTCCGGAAGGTACGGTTGCTTGGCTTGACTCTTCGGACATGTACAAGGACAGAAGTTTCTTTCATGATCTGAACAGGTTCAGGAGGGTGTTTCTTGAGATTCCTCTTGATGCGGATCCTGGGGATGCCGTGGCGTTCAACATAACTCCCCAGCCGGTGTTCAACAAGAACTTCGAGCTTCTTACGGCGGACATCCGGCAGAACATGGAACGAGGGTACAAGGTGTTCATATTCAGTGATAAGAATTCCCAGATAGAGCGTTTGAAGTCGATTCTTATCGAGAACAGCGGGCTTGTGCCTGAGTTTGTGGCTGGAAAGAACATTCATTCAGGGTTCGTCGATCAGGAGGACAGAATCTGCTGCTACTCAGACCATGAGATTTTCGACCGTTTCCACAGGGTGAGTGTAAGAAGGACAGTGGAGAAGAGCGAACAGTTGACACTCAACGACTTGACTGCATTCAACATAGGTGACTATGTGGTGCACATCGATCACGGTGTCGGGGTGTTCGGCGGTCTTGTCAGGATGCGGGATGACAAAGGCAGGATGCATGAGGTAGTGAAGCTGATGTACAAGGACGGGGATGTTGTGTTCGTGTCCGTTCATTCGCTGAACAAGATTTCCCGTTTCCGTTCAAAGGATGGCGTTCCTCCTAAGGTAAACAAGCTTGGCTCAAAGACTTGGCAGAATCTCAAGCTCAGCGCCAAGTCCAAGATAAAGGACATCGCCAAGGATCTGATCCAGCTTTACGCCAAGCGGAAGACCACGAAAGGATTCGCCTACTCCCCTGACAGCTATCTTCAGGAAGAGCTGGAGTCGTCATTCATGTACGAGGACACTCCGGATCAGGAGTCGGCCAACAAGGCGGTGAAAAAGGATATGGAGGACAACAGCCCTATGGACAGGCTTGTCTGCGGGGATGTCGGATTCGGAAAGACCGAGATTGCGATCAGGGCGGCCTTCAAGGCTGTGACTGACGGTAAACAGGTCGCCGTGCTGGTGCCTACCACGATACTTTCGCTTCAGCACTACACGACTTTCTCGTCTCGGTTGAAGGACTTCCCTTGTACCATCGATTACGTGAGCAGATTGCGTACAACAAAGGAAATCAATGACATAAAGGATAGGTTGAAGAACGGTCAGCTGGACATAGTGATAGGTACGCACAAGCTGCTCGGCAAAGGTTTCGATTTCAAGGACCTGGGACTTCTTATCATCGACGAGGAGCAGAAGTTCGGTGTCTCTACCAAAGAGAAACTACGTCAGGTGAAGGCCTCTGTGGACACTCTGACTCTGACGGCCACCCCTATTCCTCGTACCTTGCAGTTCTCGTTGCTCGGGGCCAGGGATCTGTCCATCATCAACACTCCCCCGCCGAACAGGATTCCTACGCAGACCGAGATCATCCTGTTCGACAAGGATGAGATCAGGAGCATAATCAATTATGAACTCAACCGTGGCGGACAGCTCTTCTTCATACATAATAAAGTGGAGGAACTTCCTTCGATTCACGAGATTCTGCACAGGCTTGTGCCGGACATGAAGATTTGTGTGGCTCATGGTCAGATGGAATCCAAGGAGTTGGAGAACAGGATGTTGGATTTCATCCGTGGGGATTACGATATGCTTCTTTGCACCACGATAATCGAGAACGGTCTTGACATCCCGAACGCCAACACGATCATCATCAACCAGGCGCAGAACATCGGCCTGAGCGACCTGCACCAGCTTAGGGGGCGTGTCGGAAGGTCTGGCAGAAAGGCATTCTGTTACCTGATAGTCCCTCCGCTCGTCACCATCACCGACGATGCCCGCAGAAGGCTCAAGGCCATCGAGGAATTCTCCGACCTTGGAAGCGGGTTCAACATAGCGATGCAGGATCTTGACATCCGCGGCGCCGGGAACCTTCTTGGAGCCGAACAGAGCGGATTCATCACGGACATGGGGTACGAGACCTACCAGAAAATCCTTGCGGAGGCTATGGAGGAACTCGGGGTCGAGACCGGAATATCCACGGTTCACACCGACGAGTCGTTTGTCGAGGACTGCACCATAGAGACGGATCAGCCTGCCATGATCCCGGATTCGTACATTGACATAACAGCCGAGAAAATAAGAATTTACAAGCAGCTTGACGGCATGACCAGCGACAAGGAGATAGACAGGATCAAGTCTCAGCTTGTGGATCGTTTCGGCGAGATGCCTTTGGAGCTGGACAACCTCTTTGATGTGGTCAAAATCAGGAATCTTGGCGGAAAACTTGGGTTCGAGAAGATCATAATAAAGAATGGAATGATGATCATGTTCTTCATAGCCAACCAGATGTCGCCTTACTACAAGTCGAAGGTCTTTACTGGAATATTACAGAACATCAACGCCAACGACCGGCTTTTCAACATCAAGCAGTCAGAAGGAAAACTCAAGATTGTGAGCCGGGGAATAGATTCTTTGCCGAAAGCTCTTCAGACTCTGAATATATTGAAATAAAATTGCTACCTTTGAAGGTTTGCCCGTTTTTGACAATGCCGAATCTTTTGGTTGAAATAGGAAACACTGCCCTCAAGGCGGCCTGGTCCGAAGGAATCACCCTCGGGAAGACTTTCCGTTACCAGGGCGAGAAGATGTTTGAATATGTGGATTCGCTGGTGGAGAAGGAAAAGCCGGCGGTGATGGTCATTTCATCCACGATAGAAATCGGGATCAAGGAAGAGGAGAACCTCCGCTCTAAATGCGGAATCCTTGTGATTCTGGACGGGCTGCACACGGACATTGCCTGTGAATATGACCTGCCGGCTTACCTGAGTCCGGACAGGGTAGCCTCGGTGATAGCCGCGAGGTATCTTTTCAAGGACAAGGGCAGCATTGTGTTTGATTTCGGAACCACTTTGACAATTGATGTCATCGAGCCAGACGGGGAATATGTGGGAGGAAACATCTCCCCCGGATTCAGGACAAGATTCAAGTCTCTGTCGAGATATTCAAGGACACTCCCTCTTGTGGACACTCCCCTTTCCGTCAGACAGACAGGTGATTCGCTCCAGTCGTCGATTGAGTCCGGCGTTGTGTCAGGCATAATGTTTGAAATAAAGGGTTACCTGTCTTTATTTCCCGAAAAAATGGTGGTTTTTACGGGGGGAGACGCTTTATATTTTGCAAAAAGAATGAAAAACTCCATCTTTGCAGTCTGCAATCTTGTATTGATGGGGTTGGCCTTAATAGCTGACAAGTATTATGTTGAAAGGAACGGTTAATAAGATACTCCTGTTTGTGGTGATGTCGTTCTGTGTTCTCCCTCTGAGCGCCCAGGATGACGCGTATAATGCCTATACCCCATATTCCATGTTCGGAATCGGGGACATCTCCAAGCAGGGTACGGCCTACAACAAAAGTATGGGAGGTGTCGGCATAGCCACCAGGGACAAAGGGCACATCAATATACTCAATCCGGCCGCGGTCACGGCCAGGGAGGAAAAATCGTTCATGGCCGATTTCGGCGTGGCGCAGGGTAACAGGTATTATGCCCAGCACGACATGAAATCGTCCAACAACACGTTCAACTTCTATGATTTTGTGATTTCGTTCCCTGTGTATAAATCTCTTGCGATGTATGCCGGGGTGACTCCATACAGTGATGTAGGCTACGAGATGACTTCCAAGATAACCGACCCGGCCATCATATCTTCAACTGGAGTGATAACAAACACTGTTCAGGGGTATGGAGGCATGACCAACATTTTTTTAGGAGCCGGTTATGAAGTCATAAAAGGTCTTTCCGTAGGTGTCGAAGGACAGTACTATTTTGGTAACCTGCACAAGACCAATAATTTCGTGATGACAAACTCCACTTATAGGAGTATATCCAGCGGTTTCAACATGAATCTTGACGCCGTTACGGCCAGATTCGGAGTGCAGTACGAGACAAGGCTGACACAAGGTTTGTCCGCTGTCATCGGTGCCACTTATCGTTTGGGCACAAGCCTGAAAGGAAAAGTGGAAAGATATGAGATTCAGTCCATTTCCTCGATAAACGATTCGACTCCTTCTCCAAGGAGTTATACGGACACATTGGGCAGGGGACAGGTCAAGCTGGCCAGCGAGTTAGGTGTCGGTATAGCCTTGAAGGGAGGTGGCAAATGGACCGCTGAGATCAATTACATTCGTTCCGACTGGAGTTCCTCCGGAATGAACAAGATTCCTGGTTTCGCAAGTGTCGGCAACGCAGTGTTCAGCGCGTCCACCGCACAGTCCGTAAGGGCAGGTTTCTCGATAGTTCCGAACCGGAATGATATTCGTTACTACAGTAAGAGAGTGACTTACAGGGCGGGTGCCTATTGGGATCAGGCTTCATGCAAATTGGACGGCAAGGCTATAAACGCTGTCGGTATCACATTGGGAGCCACTCTTCCAGTATTCAGATGGAGCAACGGACTGACGTTGGGCGTTGATTTCGGCCAGAGGGGAGCGTTGACCGGGAATATGGTCAGGGAAAGGTATGTTAACTTTAACATAGGAATCAATATCTTCGACATTTGGTTCCTGAAACCGATGTATAACTAATTAGGAAAATATTAACACACAACCATGAAAAGGATTACACTAGTACTGTTGACTCTTGTTGCGGCCACTTTCGGCACGAAGGTTTCCGCTCAGGGAAAGTATGGCGCGGACAGCGCTGAATGCATTAAGTATCTGTCTTATTATCAGGAGTATTACAAGCAGAAGAACTACACCGAGGCTCTCCCTAACTGGAGAAAGGCCTTCAAACTCTGTCCTCCTACCGCAAGCCAGAACATGCTGCTTAACGGTATGACCCTCCTTGGTAAGGAAATCGTCAAGACCAAGGACGCGCAGACACGCGCCGCGATGATTGACACCGTCCTTACCCTCAATGACCTCAGGGCGCAGTACTATCCTAAATACGCTGTGGCTGCCTATAACTCAAAGGGACAGTATATCACACAGTATTATAAGGACCCTCAGGTAGTTTATGATCAGTTGAACAAGATCATCGAGATCAATCAGGAGAATGTGAAGCCAAGCCTTCTTCTTCTCGATCTTAACTCAGCCATAGAACTTTACAAGAAATCAGCCATCGGCGCCGAGGATGTGATCAACACTTACCAGAAAGCCATCGCTCTTCTTGACAAGGCGGGAAACGCTGAGGAGAACGCCAAGATCAGGTCTGACATCGAAGGGCTCTTCATCACGAGCCAGGTGGCCAGCTGCGACAACCTCATCGCTCTGTTCACTCCTCGTTTCGAGGCTGATCCTGACAATATGGATCTCATCACCAACATCGTGAAGATGCTTGGTTCTACAGATGGATGCCAGAACAATGATCTGTTCCTTGGCGCTGTGACAAAGATGCATAAGAATGAGCCTTCAGCCTCATCTGCTTACTATCTTTACAAGCTTCATGCGGCAAAGGATGAGTCTTCCGAGGCCATCGAATATTTCGAGGAGGCTGTCTCGCTTTGCACTGATGATGATCCTGTAAAGGCTGACTATATGATTGAGCTTGCGACATATTGCCTCAAGAACAACATCACAGGCAAGGCTTTGGATTATGCCAATAAGGCCGCCAGCCTTAAACCAGACCATCAGGGCAAGGCTTACTACCTTATCGCGACAATCTGGGGCGCCGCCCGTTGCGGAGGAAATGAGATCGAAAGCAGGGCTAAGTATTGGGTTGCCGTTGACTATCTGCAGAAGGCAAAGGCCGCGGACGCTTCCCTGACTGAAGACTGTAACAAACTCATCTCGGCGTACAGTGTCTATTATCCTCAGAAGGCCGAGGCATTCATGTATGATGTTGTTGACGGACAGTCCTATACCGTGAACTGCGGTGGAATGCGCGCGACGACAACCGTAAGGACTCAGAAGTAGTTTTGAATTGAAACCAAACATACATAGGCTTATGATGATTGCAACCGCTTCGGCGGTTGCTTTCATCGTATTTTCCTGCAAGGGAAAACTGTCAGAGGCCGAGCGTCTGAATCTTGCCGAGACCCCGGTCCAGACTGTCGATAGTATGTTTGTGGTCCAGACCAGAAACGGAGGTATCCAGATGAGGGTGGAGGCCGATGTCATGGAAAGGTACGAGAACGACACCTGCTCCTACGAACTCTTTCCGAAAGGGCTTCATGCCTTCGCCTATACGGATGGTGACATGCTTGAGACAGTGCTCCATTCCAACAACGCCAAGCATTTCAAAAGCAAAAAGTCCACTGAGGAATATTGGTCCGCGTTCGGCAATGTGGTTGTTCAGAATGTGATCAATCAGCAGACTTTGGAGACCGACACGCTTTATTGGGACCAGGCCAACAAGGAAATATATACAGACTGTTATGTCAGGATGTTCTCAAATGACGGATTTCTGCAGGGATTCGGCATGAGATCAGACGAAATGGCGAGGAACGCGAGAATATTCAAGGCGTTCAACAGTGACCTGGTTGTCGTGCAGGATTCGACAAAGGTTATCATTGATTCTGTAAACTTTATTGGTCCTTTGCTTAAAAAATAATGGTTAATTGAATTAAAATCACTATCTTCGCACCCCAATACCTATTTTTGGAAATTATAAAAACGTAATACACAATGGCGATTCTTCAAAAAACTCGCGAAAAGGCCGGCATGGCAGTGTCTATCATCATTGCCTTGGCCCTTTTGTCATTCATTATTGACCCGCAGACACTTGAGACCGCGTTCAATGCTATGTCCTCAAGGAATGACGTGGGTGTGATTAATGGTAAGACTGTTTCTTATCTTGATTTTCAGCAGGATGTTGAAAAATTCACCGCCATCAATGAGATGGTGACCGGCTCCTCAGCCCAGAACGAACAGCAGCAGGAGCAGGTGCGCAACGCCGCATGGCAGAGCCTTTTGGACAAGTATCTTTTCATAAAGAACGCAAAGGCCGCGGGCATCAGGGTAGGTGAGGAAGAAATGAAGGAACTTCTTGCAGGAGACATGATCTCTCCGGTCATTTCCCAGAATCCGGCTTTCATGGATGAGGACGGCAACTTCTCGAAAGATGCTTTGCAGAATCTCATCAATAGTGTCTCACAGGATCAGACAGGAAGGATCAGTGAGTATTGGAACTACCTTCAGAACACAGTCTATACCCAGCAATTCTATGCCAAGTATGGTTCTTTGTTCACCCAGAGCAACTTCCAGAATCCTTTGATGCTCAAAAGAGCCATCGCCGAGAACAACAACACTACCAATGTGGATTTCGTGATGGTTCCTAACTACGGCGTTGACTCAACAGTCAAGGTAAGCGATGAGGAGGTCAGAAAATACTACGAGTCCCACAAAAAGATGTTCATACAGAACGCCTCAAGGGATATGGAATATGTTGTCTTTGAGGTGAAGCCTTCAGAGACTGACATCAACGCCACAAATGACGCTATGGGTAAGGTGTATGACGAGTTCGCCACCACTGAAAACATGAAGTCGTTCCTGGCCAGAAACTCGGAGAGAAACTACAGTGAGTACTGGTTCAAGGCTGGTGAGCTTTCAACCGTCAACAAGGACATCTGCGAGTTTGTTGACAACAATGCCGCCGGTACTTCTCCTGTTGTCTCCGACAATAATGTGTTCTATGCCGCGAGGATTATGGCTACAGCCCAGATTCCTGATTCAGCCTATGTAAGGCATATCCTCCTTCAGAATGGTATGGAGAACAAGGCTGACAGCCTTCTTAACCTGCTTTCAAAGGGAGAGAGCTTCTCCAATCTTGCCGCCGCGTTCTCAGCAGACGGCAGAAGCGCCGCTGACGGTGAGCAGGGCAATATCGGCTGGATGACCCAGACTTACATGATTCCTGGTTTTGAATCTGTCCTCACAGCCCAGACAGGCAAGCCTTATATTGTGAAGACCCAGTATGGCACTCATATCGTAGAGGTTACCAAAAAGACCGCTCCGATCGCCAAGAAGCAGGTGGCTATCCTTGAGAAGGCCGCTCTCGCCAGTGGTGAGACATTCAACAGCTACTACGCCCAGGCCAGCAATTTCTCAAAGATCGCTGCTGGCAAGTACAACAACTACAAGGCTGCTGTTGATTCAATGGGACTATACTCACATCCTTTGATGGTCAACGAGGCAACCTCCACTTACGGTTCGATTTCACAGGCCAAGGAGGTCACAAGATGGGTGTTTGACAACAAGGTCGGAAAGGTTTCCGAGATCATCACAGTCAACAACAACTATCTGTTCATAGCCACCGTGACCGGAATCCATAAGGAAGGCATCGCCAAACTCGATGAGGTCAAGGAAGTGGTTCGCCAGCGTCTCTATGCCGAGAAGGCCGCCGAGAAGGCCGCCACTGACCTCGCCCAGAAGATTCAGGGAATCAATGACCTTCAGGCTATCGCTGACACACTTCACTCATCCGTCAGCACAGGTGTAGATGTAAGGTTCGCCACGATGGCTGGTCAAGGACTTGACCCTAAGTTCGTAGGTGCCGCTTCCGTGGCTCCTGAAGGCACAATCTGCGGACCTGTCGCTGGTACCATCGGTACGTATATATTCAAGGTTAATTCCCGCGACACCGGAGCCTTCTACACTGAGGATGACGCAAAGAACGCCGCCGCTCAGATCAACAACTACAGCACTCAGATGATTCTTCCAGTGATGATGTTGGAATCTGATGTCAAGGATCACAGGGCACGTTTCTATTAGTAGATAGTATAAAATTTTCATGGCGGGGAATAATCCGATTGGGTTATTCCCCGTTTTTTTTGCATGACGACTTTTATAATTGTCGTTTTTACTGCAAAAATTGTCAAGGAAAATACAAGTTTGCCATAGTTGTTACTATCTTTAAAAACGTTAAAGGGAAAGTATTGTCAGATTTTTGATAACGATAACACTGTAACGTACTTAAAATATAAACTTGTAGTTTAACAACATTAATTAATATGCACGATAGAAACCAAAAAGTTGCGTCCTGCCTTTCAAGGGTAAAGGAAGCGATAGTGGCTGTTCTCTTGCTTATGGTTGTCGGGACAGGCACCGCCTTGGCCCAGACTTCCGGCAGAACAATCACCGGCAAGGTGTTGGACGAGAACAATCAGCCGATGCCTGGCGTGACCATCATCGTAGATGGCACGACCAATGGTACGATGACCGGGTCTGACGGTACATTCACCCTTGGGGGAGTGCCGTCCGGAGCCACTGTCATTGTGTCTTGTATAGGTTACACCAATCAGGTTCTTCCTGAGGGTAAATCAAATTATGTCGTGAGTCTTGTCCCTGACTCCGAGATGCTTGAAGAGACGGTTGTGGTGGCGTTCGGTCAGCAGAAGAAACTTTCCGTGACCGGTGCGATCTCTACGGTCGCTTCAGCTGATCTCCGCAAGACCACGTCCACACGTCTGGACAACGCTCTTGCAGGACGTGTCACAGGTCTTACATCCATGCAGAGTGGAGGCGGCCAGCCGGGTGTCGATGGCGCCACAATGTACCTTCGAGGAGCTGCGACAACCAATGGAAAGAGTCCTCTGATCCTTGTGGACGGTGTGGAGCGTGACAACATCCGCACTATCGACATGAACGAGGTGGAGAGCATATCCGTCCTCAAGGACGCGTCGGCGACTGCCCTTTACGGAGTGCAGGGAGCGAATGGTGTGATTCTTATCCAGACCCGCAAGGGACAGAAGGGAAAGGCACAGTTGAACATTTCGGTTGACCAGGGCTGGACATCATTCACAAAAGAACCTTCAAGGCTTCATTCCTGGGAATATTGCGAGCTCAGGAACGAGGCGTTGATGAACAGTGGAGAGAAAGCGGCTTTTTCAGACGAGACTATAGCTAAATTCAGAAATCCGCTTCTTGGTCTTGATCCGTCCTCACCAGACTATGATAATCAAGTGGCAATCAGAAAAGCGGTATATTGCGACAACGATTACTATCGGATGTATCTTAAAAGCAACACTCCGCAGACGCGTGCCAACGCCAACATCTCCGGAGGAACAGACTTTGTCAATTACTTCGTGAATGTCGGTTACATTCATCAGGGTGGTAACCTGAACACCGAGAGTCCGGATTATCTCGGCTATGATCCTCAGTGTTATATGAACAGACTCAGCCTTCGTTCAAACCTTGATTTCCACATCACAAAGAACCTGACGGCTTCGTTGAACATCGCCTCGTACGCGGAAAATGTGAATATGCCTGCGGTGGGAGACTTGTATAGAGGAGATCAGTCCTGGATGATAACCGATCTTATCTATCAATGCCAAACGATACTTCCTATATCTCCCGGTCCTACAACAGATTCCAGGTTCGGAGTTGAGAGTGGCGGAATTGTAGGTTACAACTATTTGGATCGTTCCGCTTTTGAGATAATAAACCGCAGAGGCTTCCATACAAACAAAAGAAAGAACCTGAACACCCAGTTCTCTGTAAATTGGGATCTCAGTGAACTAGTCACCAAGGGATTAAGCATTAACGGCATGGCTGCTTACGACACTTACAACATCGGAGTTCTTGAGGGTCGAAAGAAAGAGCAGGTGTATAATGTCAGAGTTGACTACGATAGTGAGACTTTGAGTTATTCATCCAATGGTGATAAGATTGAACCATTGACTATGACTTCTTCCAGATTGTCCAACTACCAGATTTATGTGCAAGGTTCAATCAATTATGCCAGAACTTTCGGAAAGCATAATGTAACCGCAATGGCTACTGCGTATAGAAGGTTTTGGGAAGGCACTTCAGCCAATATTCCTTACAATGTGCTTGGTACCGCCGCCAGAGCTACATATTCATTTGATGACAGGTATCTTGTGGAAGGCAATCTTGGTTACAATGGTTCAGAGCAGTTCGCTCCATCCAAGAGGTTCGGCTTGTTCCCGTCAGGTTCCATAGGTTGGATCGCCAGCAATGAATCTTTCCTCAAAGGAAACAAGTATCTTACATGGCTGAAGTTCCGTGCATCATACGGTCTTGTCGGAAATGATTCTATGGGTGGTTTGCGCTTCCTGTATCAGGATGACAATCAGATTCAATCAGGAAATGGTTTTGTTCAAGGTCTGGGGGGTAAGATTGTCAAGGAAGGGCTTATCGGGAACAAAAACATCACTTGGGAATTGTCGAAAAAAATGAATCTTGGTGTCGAGATAGGTCTTTTCAAAGACTTTAGAATCAATGTCGATTATTTTACTGAAAAACGTGACCAGATTCTTCTCAGGCGTAGGACAGTTCCTTCATTTCAAGGTGTAAGCTCGGATTATATTCCAAGGGTTAATATGGGAAAGGTTGATAATCATGGTGTTGATGTTGAAGTCAGCTATTCCCACACCTTTAACAGAGACTTTTCCATCTCATCAAGAGTCAACTTTGGATTTAATGACAACACAGTTATAGAACTAGATGAGCCTATGCGTTCCGAGGAATATGCCTATCAATATCACGAAGAGGGATTCCGTTTAGGACAGGAATTTGGTTATCTTATTGATTGGAATTCCCCTGGCAACGGGTATTTCACATCTCAGGATGAGATAGACAATTATTATCCGTATGAATTTGGTGGAAAACCAAGGGTAGGTGATTTTGTTTATAAAGATGTTAACGGTGATGGTGTAATAGATCAAAAGGATCTTTCACCGATTGGATATTCCACCACTGTTCCTGGACTCAACTATGGTATTTCACTCGGACTCAACTTCAAGGGAATTGATTTCAATGTACTTTTTTCCGGATTGGGAAGGTATTCAAAATACTACAGTGGACAGGGAGTAGTTGAATGGACCAAGCAGGGTACTTACTTTGATTGGACAAGAAACGGATGGACGGAGGAACGTTACAAGAATGGTGAAAAAATCACTTATCCGGCCATTTCAACATCCCAGACTGTCAGCCATACGGAAAATGATTTCTTTATTCAGAATCGTTCGTTCTTGAGGCTTAAGAACATAGAACTTGGCTACACTCTTCCTGAAAGATTTCTTTCAAAAGTAGGAGTGAAGGCATTAAGGGTATATGTCAGCGGACAGAACCTGTTTGTTTGGGATAATCTGAGGATAACTCATATTGATCCTGAACAGAACAATTCTTATGGCTATCCTATCACCAAGAATGTCACTCTTGGACTTAACATTAACTTCTAAAAGAATGACGGAAGAATATGAAAAGAATAATATACATTTCAGCGGTTTGTCTTTTGACTGTTCTTTCATCCTGTTCAAGTGTGTTGGATGAAGCACCGTCCGGAAAGATTTCCATTGAGGAAGTTTTTCGTGACAACGACATGACAATGAACTATTTGAACACCTGCTACTCAAGCATCAACGCAAAGGGGTGCCTTTACTTCTTCTGGAGCCGAGGACCTGTCAACTGGTGCGATGACGCATGGGATGCTGATGATCTGGATGTGAACTGGGCAGCTTCACGCAGATACTATGACGGCAATGCCAGTGCGTCTGATTTCCCGGCGAATTATAATGCTGGAGACTCCGGCAATGAAAGTGTTTCATGGACAAGATCTTTCCAGAGGATCCGCAACTGCGCAGTGTTCCTTCAACATATTCCTACAGCTAATGTCACGTCTGAAAGTGACCGTGCCCGTTGGACGGCTGAGGCGCACGTATTAAGGGCATATTACTATTCAGAACTTCTGATGTGGTTCGGATGCTCACTTCCTATCATCAGGGAGCCTTATACCCTTGATGCTGATTTCGCAAAGGTTGAAAGATCATCCTTCCACGATGTTGTCGAGTTCGTCATCGAAGATTGTGACGCCGCCCTTGCTTGTGATGATCTTCCTTGGAGAATCACCACTGACAGCGAGGCTATGCGTATGACGAAGGCTGTGGCTTGGGCCATAAAGTCAAGGATGACGCTTTTTGCGGCCAGTCCTTTGTACAATGAGGGCAACAACTATTGGGAGGAAGCATATTCAGTGAACAAAGCGGCGGTACAGGCTCTTGAGAGTAATGGTTATGCCCTTTATGATAAACTCAACCAAACTGCTGTCTGGGGAGACGAGAAGGCATATCTTCCGAACAAAGAGTCACAGTATTTGAATGAATATTTCTGCAATTCCGGGGCTTATGCCGCTGATCCTGCAGACAAGGAGACAATCTATCAATTGAGGGAAGGAGCTAATTCTAATTTGTGCAACGTTGATGCTCCTGGGGCTATCCTTAACTATAAGACAGGAACTTGTCCTTCTCAGGAACTTGTGGATGCGTTTGAGACAATCAATGGAGAACCGGTTTTGGATTTGTCAAAACCTTACCTTGACGAGCAGCATCTCAAGCCTAATTACAATGCTTCCAACACTCTTTACAGCAAAGAGGATCCTTATGCGAACAGGGATCCAAGATTCTATGCGACAATTTACTACAATGGATCTAAAAGATATTGTGGTTGGGGAACGGATGCAGGGTCTATTTCTTTTGAGAATTTGGGACAAGGCCAAGGTTTGATGACAAGGACCATTACAACTTGGGATGCATATAAGAACTCTGACGGCACAGTCATTAACACTCCGGAGCCTTTGATGGGACGTTCTCTTCTCGGTCGTACACCAACAAGAACCGGTTATTTCCAAAGAAAATTCCTGCATCCTAACAGCGGAACAAATATGATAGGACTTCCAGGTCCACGTCATAAGGATTACCGTCTGGCAGAGATTTACCTGAATTTCGCCGAGGCCGCCATGGAATCAGGACACGAGGCGGAAGCCATCACTTATGTGAACAAAGTGCGTACCCGTGCCGGAATGCCTGGACTTTCATCAGGTCTTTCAGGGGATGTTCTTCGTCAGCGCATCCATAACGAGCGACGTGTTGAATTAGCACTCGAAGGCAACCGTTATTTCGATGTCCGCAGATGGCATAAGCCGGATGAGGATCTCTCGGCTACAGACCGTTGGATAACAGGAGCACACATAACCCATTATTTTAAGGCAGATGGCTCTCACGGATACATTTACGAGCGTACAATCCTAAAGGAGCGTCAGTGCTACACCAACAAATGGCTCAAGATGCCAATTCCTCTTACCGAGGTCAACAACATGAGAGCCATCACGGGTGAGGACTGGCAGAATCCAGGTTGGTAATGGTTGAATATCACAGAATACTTAATTTGCATCGAATATGATGAATAAGAATATATTTGCGGCAGCGGCGCTTCTCCTGCTTGGGGCATCCATCCAGCAGGTCAAGGCGCAGGACATCTCTGTCGCCGGTACCGTAAGGGACATCTACGGTAACCCGTTGCCCGGGGTGATTGTCTCGTCCAACCACAAGGACTTGTACATCACCGATAAGAACGGACAGTACACGGCCAAGGTCAACAAATCGGGAGAACTGGAGTTTTCGCTTCTTGGCTTCAAACCGACATCCGTAAAGGCTTCCTCACAGATGGAGGTAACCCTTGAGGATGACGCCCATAATCTTGCCGAGAATGTCAACATAGGTCTTTCCAAACAGAGTAGGGAAGTCCTTTCCGACGCTGTCTCGACAGCCCATGGCGAGAAACTTGGAAGGTCGCTGATGACGCGTCTTCAGGGAACGTTCTCCGGAATGTTCTCCGGGCTCACCACGATGGAGACCACATTTGAGCCGGCTTATGAGTCTCTGAATATGTACGTGCGCGGCTACTCCACTTTCCATGGTGGAATCGCCAGTGTGGTCATTGACGGAATTCTCTACGACTCGTTCGCACACGACATTCTCTACAGGATTTCCCCTGAGGAGATTGAGTCTGTGTCCATCCTGAAAGACGGAGCCTCACAGGCCATCTACGGTGTGAAGGGTGCCGACGGCTTGATTGTCATCAATACAAAGCGTGGCACTCCGGGCAAGTTGAAAGTTGGAGTGAACATCTCTGAGACAGTACAGGTCCCTACAACCAGAATCCATAGCTTCGACTCCTACACATTCGCCAACCTTCGCAATCAGGCCGCGGTGAATGACGGGCTCGGAGAGTATCACATATTCTCAAAAGAGGCTGTCGAAGGCTTCAAGGATGGTGGCAGCGACCTTTATCCGAACACGAACTGGTACGACATGCTTGTCCGTGATTTCTCCAATCAGCAGAGAATAGCTTTGGACGCCACAGGAGGCAACGAGAACGTGAGGTTCTATTCCAATTTCAACGTGCTGCGCCAAGGAAGTTTCTGGAACGCTGATCAGACGGCTTACAAGGCTGACAATGAGAAGTACAGGATCAACTTCCGCTCCAATGTGGATGTGAAGATCAACAACTACATCAGTCTTTGGGCGAATCTGGCCGGTTCCATCGTAAGGGCTCACACACCGGGTGGCGCTGTTGACTGCAACGGAACCCTTTACTCCATCATCACCGGAATGCCTTCATTCATCTATGGTCCTGTGACTCCCGCGGTCTATGATAATGACGGCAATGTGATTGAGGCGGGTGGAGAGGTAGTGACGACTCCGAACATCAATTTCTCTCCTTACGGCTTCCTGAACCGCACCGGCTACAACAACGAGATGAACACCAACATCTACGGTCAGGCCGGACTCAAGTTTGACCTTTCGTTCCTGACTCCAGGGCTTTGGGCTGGTGGTAGCGTAGGATACCTTTCCTACATCAACTCAATCACTTCCAACACTCAGGACTACGCCAGATACATCCGCGAGGATGATTGGAGCGACCTCCGGTTCACTCATTACGGAACCACGATCAACACGAATCTGACTTACTCCAAAGGAACCGCATTGTACGGCTATTTCTCTTATAAGGGAGAAGCCGGCTGGCAGAGGGATTTCGGCAGACATCACCTGAACGCCAATGCCTACATGACCTATCAGGTGTTCGACAATCTCGCTGGCGGTGCGACCTACGATTTCAGGCGGGTATATTCAGGAGCCGAACTGGCGTATGACTTTGACAAGAGGTACGCCGTCAAACTTTCGACAGGATATTCAGGATCCGACTATTTCCCGAGAAAGACCCGCTTTGTCTGGACACCAGGTGTCTCCGCCGCATGGATCGCCTCCAACGAGGGTTTTGTGAAGGAGAATGTTCCTTGGCTGTCTTTGCTCAAGGTTCGCGGCTCTTATGCCGTCACAGGCAACGATGCCACCGGATTCGACAGATATGCGTACAAGGATCAGGTGAACAGTACCGCCGGAGGAAAGATTCCTTATCTTGAATATTATACCAATGAGTCTGTCTATGGCAACCCTAACCTTGAGCCGGAGAAGATTTACAAGACAAATGTTGGTATCGATCTCGGAATCGCCAACCAGTTCCAGGTCTCCTTCGATGTGTTCAAGGAGAAACTGAACAATGGTGTCATCAAATCGACATCCAAGGTGCCTCTCTATCAAGGAATTCCTCTCGGGGCATATCCTATCACGAATATGGGTGAGTTCGAGAACAAGGGATGGGAACTCTCTGTTAGCTACAGAAAGCGTTTCAACTCTGATTTCGGATTGTTCCTTGCCGGTCATCTGGACTATAGCAAGAACAAGGTGATCTACATCGGAGAGACCGCCTACAACGACACTTACGCTTACCGTTACCGTACCGAAGGCTATCCTGTCGGACAGTCCTGGGGCTATCTGACAGACTACAGCAACGGCAACGGTCTGTACAACTTCCAGGATGAGATTGAGGCCGGTCCGAAATATTCATTCGGCACTCCTCGGCTTGGTGACATCAAGTACAAGGATCTGAACGGTGACGGTGTCATCGATGAGAAGGACATGGCTCCTCTTGGCAACGGTTCTCTTCCTAAGTACAACTTCGCGTTCAATGTCGGCTTCAACCTCAAGAACTTCGAGGTGAACCTTCTGTTCCAGGGACTTGGAGGCTATAAGAGAAACTACAGTGAACTGTTTACTTTCCAGTCTGCCTACGACGGAGTGTTCACCGAAAGTCATAAGTCAGCCTGGACCGCCGAGAAGTGGCTCAACGATGAGGAAATAGGTTTCCCTGCCCTTTCCACGACAGCCACGACCAATCTTCAGACGAACGACTATCTTCTCAAGGATGCTTCATTCCTGCGCCTGAAGACGGCAGAAATCTCCTATAAGATGCCTAAGAAGGTCTGCGACTTCCTTAACGCCAGCGCTTTCAAGGTCTATCTTAGTGGTCAGAACCTCTTCACCATCGATGGCATGAAGACGGACGACACTCCGGTTGAAGGTACTTGCTCCGCGTTCCCTGTCTATAGGATGTACAGACTTGGAATCAACCTCACATTCTAAAAGATGAATATCATGAAAAAATTCCGCATACTTATTCTTGCATTGGCGGCCACAGCGGCTTTTTCCGCTTGTCAGGATGCTTTGGATCTCCGTTCCAACGGAACCATTGATATGTCAGAGGTTTTCAAGGACAGAAACAGAACCAAAGGCTATCTCAACGCCTGCTACAATTATATCAAGAATCCGTCTGTCAATGTCGGTTCCTTTACGGACGACGCTCAGAACAGTCAGGACATCACGGCCGGAAGTTCGTACGACATCTGGTATAATTCTGACATCACCTCCAGCAATTTCGCAGACCATAACTGGGACGGCAATCCTTGGGGCAACTACTTCGAGGGCGTACGCAAGTGCAATGTGTTCATCGCCAACATAGATGGAGCCACGGCTGAGATGCTGGACTGGGAAAGGGCAGGGTGGAAGGCCCAGGCTCTGACTCTCAGGGCTTGGTACTATCTCCAGCTGATGAAGAGATATGGTCAGCTACCTTTGATCACTTCGGATCTTGGCACCAATCACGACTATTCTTCAGACAAGAAAGCGACTGTCTCAGAGATCGCCGGACAGATTCTGGCTGACTGCGACGCCGCGATAGCCACGGAGGATTCGGAGGCATATTCATACGTCTATCGTACACAGCAGTGGGGAATGGCGACAAAAGCACTTGCACAGGCTATCAGGAGCGAGACTGCTACCTACGTCATCAGTCCTTTGATGGGTGACGGCGGTTACACTGCTGATCAGGCTCTTGAAATCGCTGCTGACGCCCTCGCCAAGGTTCTGTCCAATGACTACAGCCTTTGGACCACGGCGAGCGCAGGGTACAACGCTTACGCTTCATATTTCCTCTATAATCCTGAGGATATGAGGGCACAGGACAAGGAAACCATCTATGGTGGCACACGAACAGCTGTCTGGTCAAGCTGCGGAGTTCCGATCGTGAGCGGAAGCGCCACGGCCGGCACTTGCCCGACCCAGGAACTTGTCGATGCCTACGAGATGGCAAATGGAAAGCCTGCGATCACAGGCTATGCTGACGATCAGCACCTTAAGCCGATCATCAACGCAGGATCCGGCTATGATGAGACCAAGCCTTATGAGGGCAGGGATCCTCGTTTCTATGCGACCGTGTTCTACAACGGCAGCATAAGGGGGGCAGATGAGATCTCCACAATCGCCGGAGCCAACTGCGGACTGAACGCAACCAGCATCAGGTACACCCACACAGGCTACTATATGCGCAAATATGCCCACGACGCATCCAACAGAAACTCCAATTCGGATGGTTATATGCGCGTTGTGCGCCTCGCTGAGCTTTACTACAACTTCGCCGAGGTGGCCTACCAGGCTGCCGGACCGGACCAGGTTGTCAGCGTCTCAGGTCTGAACATGTCCGCCCGCGGAGCCGTCAACGCTGTCCGCGCGAGGGTCGGAATGCCTGAGATTCCAAGCGGACTTACAGTCGCTGATTTCGAGAAGAGGTACCGTAACGACCGCAGGGTAGAGTTTGCCCTTGAGGCGGACTATTACTTCAGCCTGCGTCGCTGGAAAACCCTTTCGGCCACATCTACCGTGACTGGAATGAAAGTGTCCGGCACCGGAGCCGGCAAGACTTACGAACGCTTCGTCCTGGGCCGGCGTTCGACCACGACGGACAAATTCCTTCTCTACCCGATCGACCTCACCGAAGTCTCAAAGGTTCTTGAACTTACCAAAACCGATTGGCAGAACCCTGGTTGGTAATGGGGTGTTTAATCTTGAATTGAAAAAAATTGATGAATATGAAAAAAATCATCTACTTGATATTGATCGCCTGCTCGGCCATCTTCCTTTCCTGCAAGGAGGATTCAGGAATGACAAAGGATGGCGATCTTTCGTTGTCTTTCTTGGAAGCAGAGCCAAGAATCGGTGCGGTGGTCCTGATGTGGGGCAATCCATCTGACGCGGACTATTATTATTCGATGGTCACCTACACTAATTCGGAGGGGGAGACCGTGAGCCAGAAAGTGAGTGTCTATAGTGTTTATCCGGACGTGAACACACCAGCGTCCATGGTCAGGATCGGTGGATTTTCAGACACTGACACCTACGAGTTCACAGTCACACCATACACATCAGACGGACGTTACGGTGAGTCCAAGACCGTTTCCTGCACTCCGGAGGACGCCTCAAAGGCCTTCAAGTACATCACCGGTACGGTGGAGGCCAAGCCGACCGTAGAGGGTGGCGTGGTCAGCTGGAAGAATGACTATGACGTTCCGGTGACCGTCACCATCACCTACAAGAACCTTGCGGGTGAGACCATTACGGAGACCCGTAAGGGCAGTGAGGACGGCAGCGTGGAGATCTTCCCGTTTGTGGACAAGACAAATGTGACGATCACGGCCACTGACGAGAGCGGCAAGAACACTTCGGAGCCAAAGGTTGTCGAGGTGACCCCGGAAAGGGGAGAGATCCCTCAGTCCAGAATGACGGCGATCGGAGCCTCTGGGGTGGAAGGTGACAATGTTCCCGCAAATCTTTTGGATAACAATGTCTCAACCGCTTGGTCAGGATCGAATAATGACATTGTGTGGGTTGCCATTGACCTTGGTGGGGTTCATCGGATCAACTGGTTTGAGCTGGTAGGTAATTCAAAGGATCGTGAAAGCCAGCCTACGGCTCTTATGGTTTTCCACTCAAAAGAGCCTGTGGCAGACTTGTCACAAGCTAAAAATCTTGGCACTTTTGAATATAATCCTGAGCGCATCTATAACCATGCTTACAAATTGGAGAATCCGATAGATACCAGATATATTCTTATCGCCTTCCCAGGCGTGCAGCGCGTGAGCATCACCGAGTTCTGCGCCTACTATGCCGACGCGGCCACCCATTACGCCAAGGAGTCCGAGCTTGAGCTCCAGCCGGATCCGGATGATGACGCCACCTACTATCCAGAGATTGAGTACATGACTCCTAACACTGGAATCATCAACAATCTTAAGATTACGGCAAGCAATCCGGAGAACCCGTCAGAGTTCACGTTCGCGACGACCGGAGGAGACTCTTGGGTGGCTATGCAGCCTCTCAAGAAACAGGCTCCTGGAACAGTTCTTGTGTTCCACTACAAGTCCACTGCTGACCTTGCCTGCGAGTTCTTCTGGTGCAAAGGCGGTTGGGGTGTCGGAGGCCCTGCCGGCGGCGTGGAGACATTCTTCACGCTCAAGAAGACCGATGAATGGAAGACATTCAAGATGAATATGGTCGATGCCTGGAACAAAGGTTGGTGGGGTGGAGACCCTGGAGCCGTAGTCCGTTTTGACATCGGTGACGGAGCCGGAGAGACAGTGGTGATCCGTCTTATGCACTGGCGTGCCGCCGAGGAAGGCGAATAAACCAAGTTCATTGACACTTTAATATTTACAGATGACAAAAAAGACAATTTCATCTATAATAGCTTTCGTGGTTATGTCCTGCGCTGTTTCGGCACAGGACATAACTGTCCAAAGCCAGACCTTGGACCTGTATCAGGACACTTGGGTCGCGACTGACGCTCTGGGCAGGACAATGCCCGGAATCGATGCCGTAGGCCCTGTGAAGACCGACCAGCGCCGTGTTGTGGGAATATTCTACATAACGTGGCACACACAGAACCTTGCCACGTTACCGGGACCTTACGGGGCTGATGTCACGAAGGTTCTTAACGCCGATCCGAACGCCCGTCTCCAGGCCGACAATCCGAATTGGAAGTACGGCTCCTATCACTGGGGAGAGCCCGAGATGGGCTACTTCCTGAGCCAGGACGAATGGGTTATCCGGAAGGATATGTCGATGCTCTCCGACGCGGGGGTTGATGTGCTTGTGTTGGATGTCACTAACGCCGTGCGTTACTGGGACGAGTGGGAGGTGCTTTTCTCCACGATGGAGAAGATGCGGGAGGAGGGCAACAACACCCCTCAGTTCTGTTTCTGGGCGTTCAACGGAGAGGTCATCACGGTCGTCCAGCAACTTTACGAGCGGATCTACAAGGAGAACAAGTACCCTGACTTGTGGTTCTTCTGGGACGGAAAACCTTTGCTTCTCTACAACGCGGATCCTGTCCATGACGCCAACGGAGGCCACTCCGCCTACAAGGACGGCAAGCATGACTATTCCGATGATGTCAAGAACTTCTTCACGCTGAGGAACATGTGGTGGGGCTACTACGAGTGGGCCGGCAAGCGTTTCATCGGCACGGAGGACAACTGGAGTTTCGGCTACAGCATGGCCGACTCACGGATCAAGTCGATGACTCCGGAGCAGCTGGCTTCAAAGCATGACGGTAAGATCGAGGAAGTAGCCGTCACCCCTGCCCAGCATCCTGTCACCATGACAGATGTCCCGATGGGAGTAGGAAAATCCTGGTCAAGGCGTGACGGCGAGCCGAAGCTCAATGAATATGATCTCCCGGATTCTGCCTACGTTCCGTGGCTCGGCCGCAAGGTTTCCGATCCGGAAGGCTATGGAATATATTTCCAGGAGCGCTGGGATGACGCTCTGGCCGCGAATCCGCAGTTCCTTTACCTGAATGACTGGAATGAGTGGACCGCCGGGAAGTACAACGGAGACGTGATGTGGCTTGGCCGCAAGAATCCGTTTATGTTCGTGGACCAGTACAACGCCGAGTTCAACAGGACGATCCAGCCGATGAAAGGAGGCTACACCGACAATTACTATATGCAGATGGCCCAGAACATCCGCCGCTACAAGGGAGCGCGCCCGATTCCGGTGAACAGGCATATTCATAAAATGTCGGTTGACGGGTCGTTCGCTGATTGGGACAGGATCGATGTCGTGTACCGCGACACCAAAGGCGACGTGTTCCATCGTGACGCGAAGGGTTACGGCGGGCTTCACTACAAGGACTCTTCGGGAAGAAACGACATTGTGGCCTCCAAGGTGGCTGTCGGCAAGTCGGACATATTCTTTTATGCCGAGACCGCAGATGCCTTGACTCCATATTCCGATCCGGATTGGATGCTGCTGCTGATTGATTCAGATGGTGATTCCTCGACTGGTTGGTATGGTTATGACATATTGATTAACAAGGATATAGCATCTGACGGCAAGGGGAGTGTCCTTAGGTTTGTTGACGGGAAATGGGTCAAGGCGGGGGAGTACCGCTTCGCTGTGGAAGGCAACAAACTGGAACTGGCCGTGCCGAAGGCCCTGCTTGGTGTCTCCGGAAAATCGATGACCTTTGACTTCAAGTGGGCGGACAACACCGGAGAACTGGTGGATCCTATCTCCCTTTGCCTGAAGGGCGACACCGCACCGAACCGTCGTTTCAACTACCGATTCATCTGGAATAAGTAATATTCATGAAAAAAGTTCTTGCCTCTTTGCTGCTGCTTGCGGGTCTTTGCGCCCAGGCCAAGCCTACTGTCTTCCCTGTTTCGCTGAGCTGTAACGACATGGTGGATCCTGTCGCCGTGAGCGATGTCAGCTTCAGCTGGAAGCTCCGTTCGGATGTGAGGGCGGCCCGTCAGACTGCCTATGAGCTCTGGGTCGGTTCGACTCCGAATTGCGGCGGTGACGTGTGGAAGTCCGGGAAGGTCGTCTCCGATGACCAGCTTGACATTACCATCCCTCCGACAGTGACCCTTGAGGAAGGGAAGCGGTACTTCTGGAAGGTAAGAATTTGGGACGGCTCCGGCAAGGTCTCTCCGTGGACAAAGGCGGCCAGCTTCACAAAGTCGATAGACAACTCCTGGGAGGCTGACTGGATCGCGACAGGGAAGACTGAGGACGGGCCGTTCCCATATTTCCGCAAAACCTGCTTGATCGGCAAGGGTAAGGTCCGCAGGGCGGTTGTCTATCTCTGCGGTCTGGGCTGTTCGCAGCTCTACCTCAACGGCAGGGCGGTCGAGCCTGACAGGATTCTCGATCCGGCGCAGACCGACTACGACAAGAAAGCCCTTTACAGCGCGTTTGACGTGACCTCTCTTCTCGTGGGCTGCAAGAACTGCATCGGTGTCATGCTGGGCGCGGGATGGTACAACCAGGACAAGGTCTGGGGAGGGGGAATGACCTACGGCAGACCTATCCTCCGCTGTCAGATGCGCGTTGAATATGCTTCCGGCAAGGTCGAGACCATCGGCACGGACACATCCTGGAAATGGGCGGACGGGCCGCTTGTCAGCTCCAATGTATATCAGGGTGATGAATATGACGCCACCCGCGAGATTGACGGCTGGTGCGAGGCTTCTTTCGATGACAGTTCCTGGAACGATGCCGTGAAGGCAGGAGGTGTCATTCCCGTGAGGATGGCCGCGCAGGAGATACCTCCGATGAGGGCTTTCGCTCCTCAGAAGGCCTCCGCCATGTGGCGGTCTTCAAAGGAAGGAAATGTCTGGATCTATGATTTCGGAACCAACCTTACGTCGGAAGTAGTGTTCAGCGCGTCTCTTCCTCGCGGAGTGAGGCTCCAGACCATAGGCTCCGAGGAGATCGACCCGAGGACCCGCGAGATTGACGTGGCTTCAACCGGCGTCGAACATGTCGGACTCCAGAAGGATTCCTACACTTTCGCCGGCAGGGGAAAGGAGACCTGGATGCCTGTCTTCACCTACCATGGAATGAGGTATGTGGAACTGACCGTGGAAGGCTCGGACGAGGAGCCGGCCTTGGACTGGATCACCCGCGCTCCGGTGCACACGGATCTGGCCACGATCGGATCTTTCGAGTGTTCTGACCATCAGATCAACTATCTGCATGACATCGCCGAGCGTACCTTCATCAATGCTTTCGTCGGGCTTCCTGTCGATTGCAACCAGCGGGAGAAGTGCGGCTGGCTCGGAGACACCCATGCCTACGACCGCGCTGCCGACATGCTCTTCCAGATGAACAACTTCTGGGTCAAGTACCTTGATGACATCCGGACGACATCCGATGTCAGCCTCACCAACACCCTGTTCCACAAGTACTACAACAATCAGTTCTACTTCGCCGACAAGGAAGCCGGCCTGCCTTTCATGATCGCCCCCGGAAAGCGTCTTTGCGGCGTCGCTTCCCCTGATTGGGGAACGGCGGTGGTGCAGCTTCCTTGGCATCTTTATGTGTACTACGGCAACAAGCGGATTCTCCGGGACTATTACGACATGATGAGCCACTGGGTACGCCACATAGCGTCCACGGCTGTTGACGGAATAGTCTATGAGGGTCTGGGCGACTGGTGTCCGACATTCAGCAGCCACGAGCACAACGGCACGGTGGTCGAGTTCTCTTCTTCGGCCTTCCATCTTCTTGATCTCGGGATCATGGTCAAGACGGCAAGGCTGCTCGGCAAGGAGGAAGACTTGGAATGGTTCGAAAAGCAGGAGGAATATGTCCGCAAGGCCATCGTCTCCAAGTTCTTCAACCCTCTCAAATGTTCTTTCGGCGGCCAGACGGCCGACGCTATGGCGCTTGAGCTCGGACTTTTCCCTGAGGATCGTCGTCAGGAGGCCACCCAGGCCATTATGTACGACATCAACACCGGCCATAAGTTCTTGGATGTAGGGGTCTTCGGCCTGTCAAGGATAGGAAGCGAACTCTCAAGGAACGGAGCCTCTGCCCAGGCTTTCGGCCTCTTCACAAAGAAGGGCGAGAACTCATTCGGCGTGATGGTGGACTCCCTCAAGGTGACCACACTGTGGGAGATCCTGCCTGTCCAGAGTGACATCTATGCGAAGTCCCACGGATCACACAACCATCCTATGCAGGGTGGTTACGAGTCCTGGATTCTTGAGGATGTCGCCGGATTAAGGCCCGTTGAGGATAATCCTGGTTTCAAGACCGTCATGTTCTACCCTCGGCACACCGCCGACCTTGAGTGGGCGAAGGCTACCGTGGACACCCGCTACGGAGTCACATCCACATCCTGGAGGAAGGAGGCCGGAAAACTTGTCTGGGACATTGTCATTCCTGCCGGCGCCGACGGCCTCGTGCATATTCCTGAAGGGAAAAAGGCAACCGTGGACGGCGAGGCCGTGTCCTTTGGCATAAAGTCACTGAACGGCGAGGACTTCCAGGTCTTCCCGTCAGGATCCTACCACATTGTGGTGGAATAATTCAGAATATTCATTTAAAACCGCTTATTTGATTGTGAAAAGAGTCTTTCTTGCTTTTGCGCTTTTGTCCCTGGCTATGTCGCCGTTGTTCTCCCAAGGGGTGAGCAGTGACTCATGGGCCGCTACCGACGCTCTTGGCCGAAAGGTCAGATCCTACAATGACGCTCCGTCGAAGCGAGACGGAAAGTTTGTCGCGATGTTTTTCTGGACCTGGCATCAGGGCAACGATGACACCACCTACCGGGTGAAGAACATCACCGAGATCGTCCGCAGGTATCCCGAGGCCATGAAGGATTACAATCATCCAGCCTGGGGAAGCAAGAAACCAGGATTCTTTTTCTGGGAGGAACCGCTGTTCGGCTACTACAAGACCACGGACAAGTGGGTTCTCCGCAAACAGGCGGAGCTTCTGGCAGACGCCGGCGTGGACGCTGTGTTCTTCGATTGCACCAACGGCTCGCTGACCTGGAAGGAATCCTACGAGGCTCTTCTCCAGACGTGGGACGAGGCTCAGAGGGACGGCGTGAGTGTCCCGAAGATTGCTTTCATGCTTAATTTCGGCCCGTTCTCCTGGACTCGCACTTCCCTACACGAACTCTACAATGATCTTTACAAGCCGGGCAGATACTCTAACCTGTGGTTTGTCTGGAAAGGCAAGCCTTGCATCATGGCTTATCCAGAGGCGCTTGATGATTCGCCGCTTGACAGGGAGATCGCCGGGTTCTTCACCTTCCGTCCAGGTCAGCCGGACTACGTTGACGGCCCTACCAGAAATGACCAGTGGGGGTGGTTGGAGAACTATCCTCAGCATGGCTATGTGGCCTCCAAAGGGGTTGACGGCAAAGTTTCCTACGAGCAGGTGACGGTGGGAGTCTCCCAGAACACGAGTCCTGACCGCAAGGGTCATTGCGGGGCATTCAACGTCAAGGATTCCCAAGGACGCAGTTTCTCTGTAAGGAACGGATTCGACCCTCGTCCCGACGGCTATCTCTATGGCTGGAACTTCTCCGAGCAGTGGGACCGTGCCTACGAGCTTGATCCTGAACTGGTGTTTGTGACCGGATGGAACGAGTACATTGCCGGAATATGGCTTCCGCAGCATGGCTGGCAAGGGGATCCGTTCTCGTTCGTGGATCAGTTTGACTGGGATCACAGCCGTGACATCGAGCCGAACAAAGGCTGGGGAGACAAGGGGGATGTCTACTATCTCCAGCTGGTTGACAGGGTAAGGAAATTCAAGGGAATGACTCCTGCCGCGTCGGCAAGCGAAGAGAAGACAATCAGCCTCAGGAATGTCAGGGACTGGGATGATGTGCTGCCTTACTATCAAAGCTACAAAGGCAACACCATGCACCGTGACGCGCGCGGACGCTATGACATGTACTACACCAACAATTCCGGACGCAATGACATCGTGGGAGCCAAGGTCGCCCGCGACCAGGAGAACATCTGGTTCTATGTCGAGACCGCCGGGGAGCTTTCTCCGCAGTCCGACCCGCACTGGATGCAGCTGCTCATCGACGTTGACAGGGACAAGTCCACTGGCTGGAACGGCTATGATTTCATCATCAACCGCGTCAGTCCAAAGGGGCGTAAGGCTGTTATGGAGAGGAATATTCAAGGAATATGGATGTGGGAGAAGTCGTCCGAGTGCGAGTTCAGGACTTTCGGCAACAAACTTGTAATAAAGATTCCTCGCAAGGCCCTGGGATTGTCTTCCGGATCACTTGACCTTGAGTTCAAGTGGAACGACAATATGCAGGAAGAGGGTAACATCATGGACTTCTACGTCAATGGCGACACCGCTCCCGGAGGCAGGTTCAACTATGTATATACAACACAGTCTAACTGATTTTGAACATGAAAACAACTTCTTTGTCCAGGCTTTTCTGTGCCGCGATGTCACTTGTCATCCTCTGCTCGTGCGGTGATGACAAGCCGGAGCCTAATGTCATCGTGAGACCGAAGGATCCGAAGGCGGTTATGGCCGCCAATCTTGGGGAATATCTTTCAAAGGACTATCCCTCAAATGTTTCCTATGTCGAGGTGACCTCCGACCAGGTCATCGTGAAAGGTACTTGCTCCGGATCCGGAAACTACGTTCTTGCCGAGATCACCCCTTGGCAGGACGTGACCGAGATGGAGATTTTTCCTTACACGGAAAGCATTTCCGGCAAGTCCTTCACTGTGACCATGAAGAGAATCGTTCCGGCAAGGGAGGGCATCAGGTACGACCGGGTGTTCTCCAAATGGGCCGTAGTAAAGGTGGACGGGGACAAGCAGGTTCTTGACTCCCACGCCCGCTATGCCGACGAGGTGGCTCCGAAAGCCAGTCCCGCGGCTCTTCCGCTAAGGAACAAGAAAGGTTTCGGGGCTGGAGACATAGACCTTTATTTCAGTGACTGCAAGGAGATGAACGTGGGCAGCATCACGATGAATGTTGTCCTCAATGACTACATCAAGGGAGAAGGCTCCGGTTACTCCTATGGCGGCCAGAACTATTCTTTGGGTGCCTTCAAGGACTATGTTGACCGCGTTACCCGCCGGGCCGGAGAAATGGATCTCGTGGTGTCCGCCATCATCCTCTGCCAGACGAACTCCATATTCAAGGATCCTGAGAATAAGGGCGGCAACTACACCATGCCGAACCTGACGACTGCAAAGGCGTTCAATCTCTACGCCGCCGCCCTTGAGCACATGGCCTCGACTCACTGCACACAGGGCAACAGGATCTCGCATTGGATCATGCACAACGAGGTGGATTTTGCCAACGAGTGGACAAACATGGGTGATCAGCCGATGATGCGCTATCTGGACCGCTACATCAAGTCGATGAGAATCTGCTACAACATTGTCCGCCAGTACGACCAGAACGCATCGGTGCTTGGCTCCTACACCCATTGCTGGGCCAAGGCGGACGGCAGCTTCGCTCCGAAGATGATGCTGGAGAAGACGGTTGAATATTCTTCCGCCGAGGGCGATTTCCGCTGGGGTGTGGCCTATCACCCTTATCCGCAGGATCTCACAAAGCCTTCTTTCTGGGTGAACGACACGCAGGCGACATATTCAATGACCACGAGGTACATCACCTTCAAGAATCTGGAGGTAATCGATGCATGGATCAAGCAGAAGGAGAATCTTTACAAGGGCAAGACGAAGCGCGTCCTGTTCCTTTCCGAGCAGGGTACGAACTCACCGTCCTATTCTGAGTCAGATCTTACGCTTCAGGCCGCCGGAGGTGCCTGGGCTTGGAAAAAGGTCTCCAAACTTGACGGCATCGACGCGATCCAGTGGCACAACTGGGCGGACAACAAAGCCGAAGGAGGCCTCAGGATAGGTCTTCGCACTTTCGCTGAAGGTAGTGTCTCAAATCTTACCCCTAAGCCTGTCTGGTACGTCTGGAAGGCCGCCGGCACGGCCGAAGAGGATTCCGTCTTTGATCAGTACAAGACCACCCTCGGCATCTCCGACTGGGATTCCATCCTTAACACTGTCGAGTAGAAGTCCGCAATCGGCTCCATCTGTCGCAGTGTATCGGTTGCAGCTGTTCTACCTGTCGCAGAGATTGTCTGTAACAAAGTCTATCTGTAGTAGAATTGCCAGTTGTTGAACCTGCCGTTTTTTTACACCTGCCTGTCGTTGTTGTCGTCGCAACGGGCCCTTGGCGGATAACTAATTGAAAACCAATGAATAAAGCAAGTTCGTGGTGTGGGATTCAGCACCACGAACTTGCTTAGGTTGTTGATATTCATATATTTGCGTGCCACGCTTTCTGATTGCGATTGCAGGCAGAGAGCCTGTCGAAGCGATGTTAGTTGGACAAGTTCACTAACCGCTCTGTGCCTCAATTATAAACTAACGAAATAAGCCTTTATTAAGCATTGTGATATTCTTAATGTTAGACATTTGAATGATTACAACGTAAGTTTCCTGAGAGGAAAGTCCTCGCAAAAGGTGGCACTGTAAACTGAATCAGTGAATCTGTAAAGAGAAACAGTTGAATCGAAGGACGGATGTAAACCAGTTCAGAGATGCTGTAAAGTATATCAGGTAAACAACCTCTAAAGTGTCAACCACCATTCTTAGGGAAGGTCACTGTTGCGAATATGATGATAATAATTGATATGATTCGCTTTTATTTGTAAGATAAAAACGTTTTGTATATTTGTAAATCCTGTAAAAGAAAAATATTGGTATGCATTTAACACAATTACTTATGATAAGCCAATCGAGACTAATTAAGATAGTTGCAGGTGTTCTATCTTTACTATGTGTGGTAGGGTGTGATTTTGCGAAAATGAAGAAGTGTCCTTCTTATGTAGCAACGTATATTGATATTCAAGGATTGAAATTAGAGACAACTTCTGACAAGATGAGTGTTGAGGTAAATCCTTCACAAGGTTTTAGCAACGAATATGATTTCTTGGCAGAAGATTCTAAATTTGCCTATAAATATGAAAGTTTGTGTCGTAAGCACAACGATCTTTCATATAATCAGAAAATAAGTGTAATTAATGGTTATGATTTTACGGCTCAGACATTTCTATCGGAGGATTTTGACTCTATAAAAGTCACATCTGACAAGGATTATGACGAAAAGCATCCAGCAGGTGAAAGCCTTAATGACTTATGTAGGTTCGTGGCGTTTTCTCCTTATAAGTTCATATCCAGCGGCTATAAAGACTACTACAACTACTCAAAGGATAATGTTTCAAAGACTCTCGCAAAACTTGCAGGTTATTTGGGAATATCTGAAGGTCAAAAACTTACTTGTCATCCTATAGACAAAATGCTGTCAGATGTGACAGCGAAGGATTTGATTCTGCTCGGTTATGACAATCCGTATCCGTTGTTCAGGTTACATTTTGAGAGTAAACCTGTTGTTTCAGGTGAGCATCAGATAACAGTGGAAGTCTGTACGGATGAGGGTAAAATCTACACCGCTACAATCACTATGAATTTTGTGGCGGACAACTGATTGTCTGTCAATTAATAAAGCAAGTACCTTGTGTGTAAATCCGCACAAGGTACTTGCTTATGTTGTTGATATTTATGGACTTGTCTGCCACGTTTTTTTTAGACGTTAAAGAGGAAGTGCATGATGTCGCCGTCCTGGACGACATATTCCTTGCCTTCGGTGGCGAGCTTTCCGGCGGCTCTGACGGCACTTTCGCTGCCGAGTGTGACGAAATCATCGTACTTGATGACTTCCGCCCTGATGAATCCCTTCTCGAAGTCCGTGTGGATGACTCCGGCGGCTTTAGGTGCCTTGTCACCCTTGTGGATTGTCCATGCGCGGCACTCATCGGATCCTGCCGTGAAGAATGTCTGGAGCCCGAGCAGATGGTAGGCTCCCTGGATCAGTCTCACGACACCGGATTCTTTCAGCCCCATCTCCTCAAGGAACATCTGACGGTCCTCATAGGAGTCCATCTCGGCGATTTCGGATTCGGTCTTGGCTGAGATCACGAGAATCTCCGCGTTCTCTTCCTTGACAGCCTCACGGACGGCGTCCACATACTTGTTGCCGTTGACAGCCGAGGCGTCGTCCACGTTGCATACGTACATCACCGGCTTGTTGGTCAGAAGGAAAAGATCCTTGGCCATAGCGGCCTCCTCCTCGTTGATGAACTCTACGGTCCTGCACGATTTGCCCTGCTCAAGGGCTTCCTTGTAGCGGAGCAGAAGGGCGACAAGCTTCTTGGCGTCCTTGTCTCCTCCGGTCGTTGCCTGTTTCTGGCTTTTTGCAAGACGTGACTCAACCGTCTCAAGATCCTTGATCTGGAGTTCCGTGTCAACTACCTCCTTGTCCCTGACAGGGTCAACGCTGCCATCCACGTGAACAACGTTGCCGTCATCGAAGCATCTGAGCACGTGAAGGATTGCATCAGTCTCTCGGATGTTGGCAAGAAACTGGTTTCCAAGTCCTTCTCCCTTGCTGGCTCCCTTCACGAGACCGGCGATGTCCACGATGTCAACAGTGGCCGGCACGACGGTCTTAGGCTTGCACATGTCCGCAAGCACCTCCAGCCTCTTGTCCGGAACGTTCGTCGAGCCAAGATTAGGCTCGATTGTACAGAAAGGAAAGTTCGCGCTCTGGGCCTTGCCTGAGCTTACACAGTTGAACAAAGTTGACTTGCCTACGTTCGGAAGTCCGACTATTCCGCATTTCAAAGACATATCCTATTAAGTTCTTAAATCAATAAAATTTATTTTATGACAAAGATACGAATAATGAATCTGTTTTGATTTGTTTTAGTAATCCTTTTTAAGAAGATAAATTTTTACCAAATCTTTGGCAATATGTTATTTTACAGTTAATTAAGCTGCACTTTGCAAAAGATTGCCAACTAATTTCCAAATGATTGCCAAGGTTGGTATGGATAAAAAACATTCAAATCTCAAAAAGAACATGTCATAAAAAAAGTTTTTCTGTTTCTTTTCGTTATTTACGTTTTTGCTCTGCATATTTGCTGGCGGAATGAAAAGGATGCTCATCATACTGTCTGCGCTTCTTCTCTTCCGGCCAGCCTACGATGTTTCTGTCTTTCATAGTTTTAGTTTTGGATCCAGGGTGGCAGGAAGAGAAGGTCAGACACTTGTCATGTTCTGGAATCTGGAGAATCTCTTTGATTGGCGCAGGGACAGCCTTAACGGAAGCGAGTCCGAGGCTGAATTTACCTCATTCGGTAAAAAGCATTGGACAAAACGCAGGTTCACGGCGAAATGCAATGCGATAGCGAAGTCGATATTCTGGATAAAGGACCGCGAGGGCGCGCTTCCAGACGTTATAGGAATCGCCGAGGTGGAAAACCGTTTTGTTCTCAAAAGGCTTTTGGAGGACACGCCTCTCTACAAGACAGACTACGAGATCGTGCATTTTGACTCTCCTGACCCGCGTGGGATTGATGTTGCCCTTCTTTACAGATTATCCAGACTTGAACTGCTTCAGGCTGTGCCTTTGAGAGTCGGGGGTGGGGCTGACCCTCCGTTGAGGACCAGGGATATTCTTTTGACAAAATTCCGGAGGCAGGACGGGGACAGTGTGGCGTTTCTGGTGAATCACCATCCGTCCAAATACGGCGGCAAGACCAATGACAGGCGCAAGATGGCTCTCCTGAGATTGAGGAACGCCACTGACTCGCTTCAAAATGCCGGCTTAAGGAATATAGTCGCGATGGGTGACTTCAACGACACTCCCGAGAATCCGGCTTTCGGAATATTGACTGACGGACAGCCTTATCCTTTGTTGAACATTGCGGCTCCGTTGGCGGAAAGAGGTGAGGGAACGATAAGATATTCAGGTAAATGGGAGATGATTGACATGTTCTTCGCTTCGGAGAACCTTATGCTGAACGGGCATATTCATGGAATGAAAGTTTTGAGGTTGCCGTTTCTGATGACGCGGGACAATGCTCATTCTGGGGAAAAACCGCTCCGGACGTACTCTGGACCACGCTACATAGGGGGAGTGAGTGATCATTGTCCGATTGTTGTGAGGATTCGGTAGATAATCAATAAAAAGTGTTAAATTTGTCTCATTGGAAGCCGTCTCGGTCGTTGTGGTCGAAAGGATTTCATTAAACGAACAAAACTTAAAAAATCACATAATATGGAAATGAAAACCAGAATCAGAGAGAAATTCAAGACTCTCTTCGGCGCTGAAGGCGAAGTGTTCGCTTCGGCTGGCCGCATCAATCTTATCGGTGAGCACACTGACTACAACGGTGGTTACGTTTTCCCTGGAGCCATTGATCGCGGAATCATGGCTGAGGTGAAACTGAACGGTACCCAGAAAGTCAGAGCTTTCTCGCTTGACTATGATGAATATGTTGAGTTTGGACTCAATGAGGAGGACAAGCCTAAGCAGCAGTGGGCCAGATACATCTTCGGAGTGTGCAGGGAAACCGTGAAGCGTGGCGGAAAGGTAGAGGGCTTTGACACAGTCTTCGCCGGTGACGTTCCTCTGGGAGCCGGACTTTCCTCATCCGCCGCTCTTGAGAGTACATTCGCTTATGCCATCAACTACCTGTTCGACAACAAGATCGACAAGTTTGACCTTGCCAAGATCGGTCAGTCAACCGAGCATAACTACTGTGGCGTGAAATGCGGAATCATGGATCAGTTCGCATCTATTTTCGGAAAAAAGGGCAGCCTTATCCGTCTTAATTGCAAGACATTGGAGTACAAGTACTTTCCGTTCGATCCGAAGGGCTACAAACTGGTTCTTGTTGACTCTTGCGTGAAACATGAGCTGGCCTCTTCGGCGTATAACAAGAGGAGGGAGTCCTGCGAGAACGCCGCAAGGGCCATCAGGAAGAATCATCCGGAAGTGGAGTTCCTCAGCGACGCCAAGAGAGTTTGGCTTGAGGAGGTTCGTGAGGAGATTCCTGCGGAGGATTTTCTCAGGGCTGAATATGTCATCGGAGAGGTTCAGAGAGTCCTTGACGTGTGCGACGCCCTTGAAAGAGGTGACTACGAGATCGTCGGCGAGATGATGTACCAGACTCATTTCGGACTGAGCAAGCTCTACGAGGTCAGCTGCGAGGAACTTGATTTTCTCAACAAGCTTGCCCGCAAGTGCGAGGTGACCGGTTCACGCGTGATGGGTGGCGGCTTCGGAGGCTGTACGATCAACCTCGTGAAGGATGAGCTCTACGACGCGTTCATCGCTGCGGTCAAGGAGCAGTTCCCTGCCAAGTTCGGTCACGATCCTAAGTTCTACGACGTAGTGATCAGCGACGGTGCAAGAAAAGTTGAATAATATCTAATTTTACTTAATACGACAAAGGGTCGCACGGGATTGTTCCTCTGCGGCCCTTTCAAATTTTATGCAAGTACGGTGCTATTGCTTGATCTTGAATGTGTAGCGTCCGCATGTGAGTTCTCTTTCCCCATCAGGAAGTGTCAAATAAGCGATGGAATTTGACGGAACGGTCACTGAATACGTGATTGTACGCCTTTTTCTGATCCATTCTGAACGGATCTCTCCGTTGGGAGACCGGAAGGAAGCCTCGAAATGATCGAGACCCTTGGCGAAGCCTGGCTTGACATTGAACCTGTAGAATCCTGGATGGTTTTCGTCAGGAGTTATGCCTGCCAGAGACTTGTAGAACCAGGCGTTTATCTCTCCGAACATCATGTGGTTGAGAGAGAGGTCCTTGATTCTGGTAAGATCCCAGTTCTCATAGAACGTGGTGCCTTCGTTCTTTAGCCAATAGCCCCATGAAGGATATTCCTGGCTTGATGCAAGGCTGAAAGCTAGATCAAGATGGCCGTTGTCACTTAGCGCTCCAAGAATGGCCTTGGAGCCGAGAAGGCCAACATCCAGACCTTTTTCACGAACGACGGCGGCAAGATTGTCAGCGACTTTTTGCCTGTACTCTTCTGGAACGATGTTCCAGTACAACGGCATGGCCAGTTCGGTCTCTGTTCCGGAAGCATAAATGGAGGTGTCGGGATTCAAATATTTTTTGTTGATGAGATATTTGATTCTTTCAGCCAACTCTTTGTAGTGTAGTACATCTTCGTCATGTCCTGTGATGGCTGCGATCCTCGCCATCATCCTAGCGTCGTCATAGTAGTATATAGATGAGGTCAATTCGACCGACGATGTGGATTTGACAGGAATCCAATCGCCTAATCCCCAATCAGTAAGGCCTTCAGGATAAGTCCGTTCTATGTAGTCCATGTAGGCTTTCATGTTGCCGTACATGGACCTGAGAAGGTGGTCGTCGCCATAGAACAGCCATGTTTTCCATGGAACGGCGATGTTCGTGCTTGTCCAGTCAGTGCCGTTGGCCCAATCGTAGCCCCATCCCGGAGACGGAATGATGTTCGGGTACACTCCGTTCGGCAGCTGTGCGTCCTTATGGTCATCCATCCATTTCTCGTAGACTGTGATGGGGTCATAATTGTAGAAGCCTAGGTCCATGGCGGCGTTTGTGTCTCCAGTCCAGCCATTCTTCTCCCTTTGCGGGCAATCTGTAGGATAGCCTACAAGGTTGCTGAGGTAGGAATAGCAAGATGCCTTCCAAAGCTTGTTTATGATCTCGCTGGACGTGTGTATGTGACCTTTTGTGGGAATGTCACTGTGGACGAAATATGCCGTGAGATTGTTTTCGTCAAGTACAGCAGGCCTGTCAATTGACGCTTCCACATACCTGAACCCTTTGTAGCCGAAACGTTGCCTGAACGACTCATCGCCATTTCCTCCAAGAGTGAATATGTCGGTGGCAAACGGTTCCTTGAGTGTGTCAGAATGGTAGAAGTAGTCGATGTTTTCAGTTGAGACGTGTCCGTTATCTTTAAGGAATTCTCCATGTTTGAGAGACACTGTCATGCCTCTTTCCCCTTTGATCCTCAGTTCTGTGACTCCGGAGATGTTCTGTCCGAAATCAAAAATATAGTCTTTGTCGGAGAGTTTTGTCACAGAGACAGCCTTGAGGGTGTCTACATCCCTTACGGGCCTCATTTGACGCGCTACAATCGTCTCCGATGGAGACACTGTAAGTTTCACATTGCTCCACCCGGAGTCGTCATAGCCTGGTTCCGACCATTTTCCCATGGCAAGTCTTCCGTCTGTGTGTTCTGCCGTGTAGATGTTATTGAACACGATTTCTGACAGATGTGTCTTCCAAGTCTTGTCTGAGATCACTGTTTGTACCGTGCCGTCTTCGTAGGTTATGCGAAGATCAAGGCAGAAAGACGGACGGTGTCTCCAAGGGGCTGTCTCGTAGTCCCATACGGCTACCGATTGATGGTTGTACCATCCGTTTCCCATCAGGACTCCTATCGTGTTTCCACCATTTCTTACAAGATCTGTCACATCTTTGGTGATGTAGAGTGTCCTTCTGTCATATCTGGTGAAATCAGGCTCCAGCCGCTCGTCTCCGACTTTCTTTCCATTCACATAGAGTTCAAAGAATCCAGCCGCCGCGATGTAGGCTTTAGCGGAGGCGATCCTGCCGTGGGTGCCGAAGTCTTTACGGAAAGCGCCGGCAGGCCTTGATTCCAAGTCCTTGGTGTCTGTTATCCACCAGCCTTTCCATTCAGACATGCTCATCAGACCTGTCTCGAAAAAGGCTGCGGGACTGGTTATGGTCTCTCCGTTCTCGTTTTGGGCCGAAACCTTCCACCAGTACCTTGTGTAAGGCATGAGTGCGGTCCCGGCATATTCAGCAAGCACTTTGTTTGATTTTACCAATCCTGAGTTCCAGACGTTCCCTGCTCCGTTCATCACGGAAGACGAGTCCGTGCCGACAATTATCTCGTAACCGGTCTGTGAGACTGTGCCTTCAGGAAGCACCCAGGAAAAACGAGGCTTATCAGTGTCTAGTCCGATAGGATTTTCAAGATGCTCGCATTGCATGCCTGTGATCAGTCTTTCCTGCGCGGAAAGATCATCATTGAAAAAGATTCCAAATAATGCTGCCAGAACCATACTGAACGCTAGTCCGTTTGATTGCTTTCTCATATTCATTGCTTTTTAATGTAGTCTTTTGGAAGCACACCGTATTTTTTGAGAAAATTCTTGGCAAAGTAGGATGAAGAGGAGTATCCAACCATGTCTTTGATCTCATTGATCCTCATTTTGCCTTCGCTCAGCATCGTTGCGGCTTTCTCAAGCCGGATGTCCTTTATCAGCTCACCTGGACTCATTCCGGTCGTTTCCTTGATTTTCCTGTAGAGGTTCGAACGGCTTATGTGCAGTTTTTCCGACAGAAAGTTCACATCAAGATTCTGATCGGAAAGGTTGTTGTTGATGGTTTCGTACAGTTTTTTGACGAACATCTCGTCCTTCGCCGTGAAATTGTCCTCGTTTGCTATCTTGAGGGAAGTGTCCTCGGCGATCTTTTTACGCACTCTTTTGTTTGTTAGTATGTTGTTGATCTGCGCTATCAACAGTTTCGCGGAGAAGGGCTTCTCAATGTACGCTTCCGCTCCGGCGTCTATTCCGGCAACTTTTGACTCAAGGTCGGTTTTCGCTGTCAGAAGAATTACAGGGATGTGCTTGAACTCATCATGGTTTTTGACCAAACGGCACAATGAGATTCCATCGAGGTCTGACATCATCACGTCTGAAATCATGAGGTCTATAGGATGTTGCCTGAGCATCGAGATGGCCGATGTCCCATCCTCTGCCGTGATGACTCTGAACTGTCTGCCAAGAAGCTTCTTAAGGAATCGGACCATGCTTTTGTTGTCGTCAACCACCATCACGGAAGCCTTTTTCGAGGTCGTGCTGACACTGTCCTCATCCTGGATGTCCTTTTCAGTACGTTCTTCCGGATATTCGATGTCATTGTTGCCCAAAGGGATCTCAACCACCATCTCTGTACCTGATTCTGTTTCAGGGTTCACATAGACACTGCCATTGTGCATTCCTACAAATTTCTTGACCAAGGACAAACCAACACCGACTCCGCCAAGTTTTTGACTGCCAGGTACCTGGTAGAAAGTCTCGAAGATCTTCTCCCGGAACTCCGGCTCGATCGAAGAACCGTTGTTCCATACTTTCAGTCTGAAAATGTTGTCTTCTTTCTCAAGTGTTATCTTGATGTTTCCTTTGCAGTACTTTGCGGCGTTGCTGAGAAGGTTGCTGACAATCTTGATGAACTCCTCTTTGTCCACGCTCGCTATGACATGTGGTTCGCAAAGTTGCTTCTCGATGTGGACCTCATTGCGTTGGAGGGAAATTCTGAACGATTTGAGGACGGTTTCCACCAAGTCGTTGATGTCGGTAGGCACTTTGTTGAGGATGAATCCTTCCTGCTCTATGATAGAGAGATCGAGCATCTGCCTTGTCAGTTCGGTCAGCCTGTTGAGGTTCTCTTTCATGACATCGATGCATGACGCTTTCTCCTCTTCTGTGCTTTTCGGTGATGAAATGATCTCAAAAGGAGCCACTATGAGAGACAGCGGTGTTCTTATCTCATGGGCTATTCCTGTGAAGAACGCAAGCTTGGTGTCATAGACTGCCTTTTCCTCATCAGCCTTGAGTTCTTCCATCATTCGTTTTTTCTTCTCTGTCTGTCTTTTGTACAAGGATTTGATGATCAAGAAGATCACGGCGAGTCCTAACAAAAGATAGGTAAGGCATGCCGGTCTGCCAAGCCAAGGACTAGGTTTGACTATGATTGTGACGTTGCGAGAGTTTGATTTGTCCGCCCGCTTGATGTTCTTGGCATTGATGATGGTCAGACGATACTTTCCGCTCGGTAGATTGGAATAGTAGATTTGGTTGTCGTGTGCCGGAATCCAATCGCTGTCATAGTTCTCCAGTTTGTAGCAGAATTGACTTGTGCGGGAAGGACACCAGTCCAGCTCGGCGAATGACAGCCTGATGGAATTCTGTCTGTGGTTGATGACGATCTTGTCAGCGCAGACAATGGATTTATCCAATGAAGCCCCTTTGCCACCAACTTTTACACATTGGTTGTCGATGAACAGATCCGTGAAGAAGATAGGGGCGTCATGCTGCTGTGCGTTAAGGCTTTCCGGCCGGAATCTCAGGAATCCCTCCGATGTGCCGAAGTACATGAATCCATCGTGATCTTTCATGCCGGATTGGTGCAGGAATTGGTTTGATAGTGGGCCTCCAGCGAATGAATAGTTCGTGAAGCATTCATTCGCCGGGTCAAAGCATGATAAGCCGTTGTTGGTGGATATCCATATTTTCCCGGAATTATCTTCCAAGACTTTCTCTATGACATCGTTAGGTAGTCCGTCTTCGGTTGTGTACGATGTGAACCTTTGGGTCGCATGGTCGTAACGGCATATTCCTTTGCCTTCTGTGTGTATCCAGACATTTCCTTTGCTGTCTTTGAACAGCCCGGTGATTTGATTGCCGCACAGACTGTCCGGGTCTCCCGCCGTGTGGCGGAACATGCTCCATTTTTTCGTCCTTGGATTGTACCAGTAGATTCCGTTGTTGTAGCAGGACATCCAGAAATTCTGTTCGTCATCCTCGATGATGTCGCTGATCAGTTCATTGTTGTCACGGGTGATCAACACATCAACCACGCCGCTTTTCGTGTGGATCTCATTAGCTCCTCTTGTGGTTCCGACAAGCATGTTCCCTTCAGAGCTTAGGAACAATGACATGATGCTGTTGTCGTTGAGTGCGTTCTCTGTGTCAGACCGCTCTGTAGGGTATTTTTTCAGATTGTGCGTCTTCAGGTCGATCTCGTCCAGACCTTTACCCATGTAGCCGACCCAAAGCGTGTTGTCGTTGATGAGTATAAGATTGATGTTCTTTCCGGAAAGCTGGACTCCTTTGAGCGGGTCTTGGTTGAAACTCCTTGTCTTTGGAGAAAACTTCACAAGCCCCTTGTCGGTGGCGAACCAGACATTTCCGTCGTTGTCCTGGGCGAATGATTTGATCTGTCCGTCATTGAACCCGTTTCCGTAGGAACACGGATAGAGTTCAAAGTCGTTGTAATTGTCTGGAAGATAGTTTACTCCTCTTGACAAGGTACAGAACCATAACCCGCCGTTATGGTCCTTCAGGATGCTTGTTATCTCATTGCTTGATAAGGTGTTCTTCTTTGTCAGATCCGATTTGAACACTCGGATGTCGGCGGTTTTCCTGTCATAGACGTAAAGTCCGTCACCTGTCCCAATCCAGATTTTATCCTTCGCTACCAGTATGTCGTTGACGAACATGTCCTTGTCAGGAACCGTAAAGACCAGATCGGATTCTCCGGTCACCCTGTTGAATGTGAACACACCATCCTTTGGCGTTCCGATCAGCAAGTCATTTGTGCTGCTTTCCACTATCTTATTGACACCGCTTTTGTACAGCGTGTTGTACAGCACGAATGAGTCAGTCTTCTCGTCGAACCGGTTCAATCCTGCCGAGTTGTAGCCGATCGTGCCGGCCCAGATGGTGCTGTCGTTGTCGCAACAGATGGTCAGCACCTCATCCACGGCCAATGTTCCTTTGCCGGAGCAATAGCACTTGAGTTCGTCTCTTTTGGTGTTATACCTGAATATTCCGTGAGAGTAGTCGGCTATCCAGATGTCTCCGTCCTTTCCTTTCGCGATGTCGGTGATCTTGTCCGTGATCCTCTTTCCGTCAGCGGTTGCCTTTTCCATCGGAATGAAAGTTTCCTTTTGGGGATTGAATATGTACAATCCTGAGATTGTCCCGACCCAGAACAGTCCGGAATCGTCCTCCATCAAAGACACGAAAGAACTTACTGGTGTGGTGTCTTGCCCACTGTCGGAGAATGTGAATGACTTGAAGTTCTTCCCGTCGTAGCGGTTGAGGCCCTCGCTTGTGGCAAACCAGATGAATCCATTCTTGTCCTCTATCGCCTTGTTGACACAATTGTGCGAAAGACCATTCTCCATCGTGAGCCTGTTGAAATAAACAGAGGGACTCTGAGAGAACGACAGAGCTGTCCAGAAAAAGGATAAAATAATGCACGAGCGATGCAGGAAATTCATGACCATTGTTTATTTGATGCCGAAGTTAGTCAAACATAAGGAAAGAATTGTTCCAATAACGACAGTATTGTTCCAAAATCGGATTTCTTAAACGTTTTGGGCTATTCAAATCCTTAATTGGAATGAATCGAAATCGTTTTTTCGTTAAATAAAGCCAAATTCGCACCGCAAAGAAAAAACACTAAAATGATGGCATTTTCCAATCAACTAAGGAATATGGCGGGAGCGCTGGTCATGCTGTTCCTGGCCATAGGTCTGAATCATGGTTCCGCCTGGGCTCAGGGTCGGTCGGTATCCGGCTCCGTGAAGGATGTGGGAGGCAATCCTGTCATCGGTGCGGGAGTCCTTGTAAAGGGAACCGATCGGGGGACTACCACGGATCTGGACGGAAACTACACGCTTCCTGTCCAAGGAACCGGAACCGTCACGTTAACATTCTCAAGTTTGGGCTACCGTGAGAGGAACGTACAGATTCCTCAATCTCAATCAGTCTTGAATGTCGTTCTGGAAGAAGACATGACAACATTGAATGATGTGGTCGTCGTTGCTTACGGAACACAGAAAAGAGCTTCGTTGACGGGCGCTATCTCTTCCGTCAACTCACAGGCGCTGAAAGAGACCAGGAGCGAGAATGTCGTGAATATGCTTGCGGGAAAAATGGCTGGAGTCCGTGTGGTGCAGACTTCCGGAGAACCAGGCTCGTTTTCTTCCTCGATCAACATACGAGGTCTGGGTCAACCTCTTGTCATCATTGACGGTGTCCCGCGTGACAACATGGAGAGACTTGACGCCAACGAGATCGAAAGTATATCCACATTGAAGGACGCCTCGGCGGCCATTTATGGTATGAGGGCATCGAATGGAGTTATCCTTATCACAACGAAGAAAGGCAAATCCGGTGACTCGCACATTGAATATGAAGGCTACGCTGGGTTCTCCACTCCGATCAACACCCCTGACGGATTGAACGCGTGGCAGTTCATGGAAATCACCAACGAAAACAACATCATGCGTGGTTCCATGGCACCAGGATCCTTTGTCTATTCTCTGGATGAGATTGAAAAATACAAAAGCGGACAGAAGGTCGGTACGGAATGGTGGAGGATCAACAACAACAATTATTCTCCTCAGACATCTCACACGGTGTCAATGTCGGGAGGAAACGATAAGATCCAATATTTCTCAAACTTCGCCTATCTCAGCCAGCAGGGTGTTTTCAGCACTGGTGACCTGAACTACGAAAGGTTCAACCTGCGCAGCAACATCTCGGCTGATGTCACCAAAAACCTGAAGGCAGAGGTCCTCATCAACGGCATGATGGACACCAAGAACAGCCCTTATTACGACACAGAGATCTTCTACCGTACTGCATGGGTTGAGAAACCTGTGGACGCTGCATACGCCAACTACACCAAGCCGTACATGCAGAACATCTCCCAGGGCTACAACCCTCTGGCCATCACTGATTCCGACATCGTCGGTTACAAGAGAAACAAGCAGAGGCTCATTCAGGTGACGGGAACATTGACTTATGACTTCCCTTGGGTAGAAGGGCTTCAGGCCAAGGCTTCATACTCCTATGACTACACGAACTGGGAGTTCAAGGAGCTGAAGAAATCCTATACGCTCTACACCTATAACATTGACGCCAACGAGTTCATCCCTTCTGTCTACGGTGGAAAGGATGACGATCCGGATCTCAATTCGATCAAACGCGGCACACGCTTCAGCCAGAACAACCTGCTTCAGGCCTCATTGAGCTACAATCATGATTTCGGGAAGCATCATGTCGCCGCGCTTGCCCTTTATGAGCAGCAGACAACCGACATGGACAACTTCTACGCCATGCGCTACATCCAGATGAATTCTCTTGGTGAACTTTCAAACGGTGTCAGCGACGGTCAGGTCGGTTCTATGGATTCTGCTTATTACACGAGCGGGGTCAGGACATCCGACCAGAGCGGACTTTGGAAGATCGCCAGCAAGTCCTTGGTCGGCAGGATAAATTACGATTGGTCGGAAAGATACTACATTGAGGCGGCGTTCCGCTATGACGGTTCGTCCAAGTTCTACAAAGGACACCAGTGGGGTTTCTTCCCGTCAGTGTCTGCCGGATGGCGCATCTCTGAGGAACCATTTGTCAAAAACCTCAGTCTCAATTTTCTCGACAATCTCAAGCTGCGCGCCTCGTTCGGAGAGTCAGGAGACGACAGCACAGCCAATTTCCAGTACATCGAAGGTTATGAATATGGCCCCGGCTCCATTGACTGGTGGCCGATACTCTGGAACGGCAAGGATCAGAATCTGGTCAAGTTGCTTGCTACGCCTAACGAGAATCTGACATGGATCAGGACTCAGACAGCGAACATCGGTCTTGACGGAAATTTCTGGAACGGCCTTTTGGGATTCGAGATCGATTTCTTCCAGCGCTACCGAACCGGCAAGCCTGCCACAAGAAACGTGACGATTCCTGACTGGCTCGGACAGAGCCTCGCGCAGGAAAATCTCAACAGTGACCGCACGAGGGGATTTGACCTTACCGTCCGTCACCATAACCACTTTGGAGATTTCCTGTATGGCATTACAGGAAACATGGCGTTCTCCAGGATGATGAACCGTTATGTTGAACACACGGACTACGGCACCCAGTACCTTAACTGGAGAAACAACTCGACAAACCGGTACAACGACATCTGGTGGGGCTATGACTATGCTGGCCAGTTCAATGATCTTTACGAGATCTGGGATGCTCCGATCATGGACAACCTTGGCAACTCGCAGCTCAAGCCTGGAGACTACTGCTATGAGGATTGGAACGGAGACGGTGTGATTGATGAGAATGACCTTCATCCGATCAAATATGGCGCCCAGACCTCCCCTGTGCTTTATTATGGCCTTACGCTTGACCTTTCATGGAAAGGCATCGACTTGACGGCTGTGTTCCAAGGCGGGGCGTTCAACAATGTGAAATACGACTGGTATCTGTCCACTCCGTTCATCTACGACAAGAACGGACCGGATTTCTTCTTTGATCGCTGGCACATGGAGGACGCTTCGGCTGATCCTCTCGATCCTCGAACGAAGTGGGTTCGCGGCTACCTTCCGACCACAAGTCAAGGCAGCAACGCCATGAGCCTGAACACAAGCACATCCGCGGCTTCCCTTCACGAGGCGTCCTACATTCGTCTTAAGTCTCTGGAACTCGGCTACACCCTTCCGAAGAAATGGGTGCAGAAAGTCAACGCATCTTCAGTGAGAGTGTTCACTAACGCCTACAACCTGCTGACATGCACAGGACTTAAATACCTTGATCCGGAGCATCCGTCTTCCGGTTACGGCACTACATATCCTTTGATCTGCACTGTCAATTTCGGAGTTAACATTAAATTTTAAGGCACTATGAGATTAAGAAACATATTCCTTACGGCAAGCGCCTCCTTTATGGCTCTGGTGAGCGGCTCTTGTGTCAGTCTTGACATCGAGCCGACAAAAAATCTCAGGGAAGACCAGGTCTATGGCAATGAGGTCGGAATAACCGCGGCCTTGGCGACATTGTATGCCTATCTGCCTATCGCCGCGCATAACGCCAGTGTGGTCGGTGGCATCAACGGTGACAACGGCATGCCTTTCTCCATCTGGAACAATCCGAGCGTGGTGACTGGAGAAGCCGAGGTGATTCCTCTTCGTGTGGCCATGGCTCCTAAGTCTTGCAATGGCGACATGCTTGCATGGTGGGACTACAGCGCCATACGTTACGCTAATCTTGCCATCAAGGGAATAACCGCCAACAAGGACAAATTCACCGGACAGGAGAAGAAATATAACCATTGGCTCGGTGAGGCTTATTTCTGCAGGGCGTTCATGTATTTCGCCATGGTCAGAAGTTATGGCGGCGTTCCGATCGTCACATCTGCGGAAAGCTACGTCAACATGACAGATGATGAGCTTGTCAAGCCGAGAAACACTGAGCGTGAGTGCTACGATTTCATCGCCGAGGATCTTGACAAGGCCTATGAACTGATGGAAGAGAATGAACTTGCCGCAGGACGCGCCAACAAGTACATAGCCGCCGGACTCAAGGCCCGCGCGATGCTGACCGCCGCATGTGAGGCGAAGCATTCCTCCATACAGCTTGACGGCCTTTGCGGAATTTCCTCATCGGAAATGTCGCGGTACTATAAGCTGGCCTACGACGCGGCTTGCAAGGCCATGGACAACGGCGGAAAGTATGAGCTGTACAACGTCTACAACGACGGGACAGAAGCAGGCATGATCAAAAACTACTGGAACATATTCATTGATGAGTCTTCCGCCAATAAGGAAAGAATGTTCATCAAAGAATATAATGCCGGTGCTTCCACGCCTCGTCCGGAGAACTGGACATGCCAGCAGCTCCCTTACCACTATTCCATGGTGACTGATTCCGGAGAGATTTCTCCTACTGTAGAGTGGCTTCTTCTCTTTGATGACAAGAATGGAAACCCTTTCAGACTCAACATAGGAACTGATTCTGATCCTGTTCGTTACGACAACACTCAGGATCTCTTTGCGGACGCCCAGCCGAGACTCAAGGCATCCGTCCTTGTTCCTGGAGCCGAGATTCCGGGGCGCAATGGAGCGATTTTCGAGGTAAGGAAAGGAATCTATGACAGTTATCCTGGAGGAAAACTTTATGAATCAGCGTCTTTCTCTGAAAAACATCCTTCCGGCATGACCATCCAGGGATGGTGCGGAGTGGGCAGTCAGATGACCAACGGCAATGGTTGCCTGGTGTGGAAGTGGGTGGATCCATCGGCCACGGCAAACTTCTGGGCCGGTTCGGTTGACTGGATCGAGATGCGCTACGCGGAGATTCTGCTCAGCAAGGCTGAGGCTGCGGTCAATCTGATCGGGCAGGAAGTCAACGACCGTGTCGTGACCATGGAAGATGCCCTTGGGCCGATCAACCAGATCAGGAAAAGAGCCGGAACGAAGGAACTTACCACTGTTGACGAGGCGAAGGTCATCAACGAGAGGCGTTGCGAGCTGGCTTTTGAGAACCGGACGTTCTGGGATCTCAAACGTTGGAGGATGTTCGAAAGTACAATCCAGAACAAGACGTTCAACGCTCTTTACCCTTACTACGTTGTGGATGAAGGCAAGTACATTTTCAATCTTCATGAACGTACAGAGCTTCGTTACACTTATGACAGCAAGTCATATTATGCTCCGATCTCGTCCGACGTCATCGCCAAGAGCAACGGAGCCATAGTGCAGAATCCTGGATATTAACAGAAAACCTGAAAAGAGAATGAAAAAGATAGCAATTTTGATCAGTGCTTTGATTCCGCTGCTTTGTTCCTGCACGGTGGACACTTATGACACACCTTCTGAGACGCTTACCGGGAAACTGGTCTGTCCGGACGGTTCTCCGTTGATCACGGAACAACCCAACGGATTCAAGATCAGGCTCAACGAAGTGGTAGGCGGAAATGTCACCAATCTTCCTCAAGATTTCTGGGGCAGGGCTGACGGCACTTTCACGAACACGAAGATATTCAAAGGAACCTATGTGGTCCAGCCCATAGAGGGAGCTTTCTTTGCCGTGGATCCGGTTGAAGTTGACATCGATGGGACGATGGAGCTTACTTTCGAGGTCACTCCGTTTGTGACAATTGCCGCAAGCATAACCGCCAGCGGTCCGGATCTCATCGCCAAGTACCGCATAACCAAGGCTCCCGGAGCTGGCAACATCACGACGGCAAGGCTTCTGCTTTCCAAGTGGAATCCCAATGTGGGGATGAACCGGACAGATTATGAGGCCGTAAGGGATTTGAGCAAGACCGACGACGCGACAGTCACCTCGACAACTTACACAGACTCCATCCGTGACTGTCTTGAGGCAGGTGTAACCTATTATGCCAGAGTTGCCGTGCTTTCCTCAAATGTGGCGGGACGCTACAACCTTTCCGAAGTGGTCAAGATCGAGATGTAGAACAAACAAAAGTGAATGAATATGAGAATATTGAATATTACTCTGATGGCCGCCGTTCTGGCCATGGCTTCATGCAATGAGGAATATGACCCGATAGGCCCGAACAAACCTTCACCGGTGCTGATAGTCTCGCCTCTTGAGCTGGCATATGACGGGACAGGTGGTTCTTTGACGTCAAAGATATCCACAAACGCAGAAAGCGTCACCATCGGAGAACTTCCTGATTGGGTGGAATCAGCGTCTGTCAATGAGGACAACACATCTGTCACTGTGACGGTCAAGCCGAACGAAGATTCATACGCTGTGAAAAGAGGAACCTTGAAGCTGGTCAGCTCTTCAGGAGACAACACTGTGACACAATACATGAAGCTGTATCAGGCTGGAAAGGATTCAAAGATGTCGTTCGCGTCTTTTTCGGGGAAATCTCTCCCGACAGGGTGGTTCATCGATGACCGAAACCTGGTTTCGGTCGGGAACGGTTATCTTTCATTCAAGGCTGAAGGCAATCCGGGCCATCTCTACACCTGTAACCAGAAGTACAACCCTTCCGGCAGAAAGTTTTATCTCTCTGTGGACCTCAAGATGAACGGAGGAGAAGGAGGCGCGAAACTTTATCTTAATGAAGACAAGAATCAAGTGCTTGAGATCTACATGAGCTACAACGGTTCGACAAACCGTGGGGGCATCTGGGTGAAGAACGGCGAATCATGGCTTGCGATGGATGACGGTGTGGTTGGCTCCGGTGACAATCCCAACAAGGTTGAGGAGGTGAGTCCGATTCCTGATGCGGCCGAGAGGGATGATTGGTGGAGACTGACAGTCAGCACGACCGACACATCCCCGGAGACTCCGGTCGTGACGATCAAGTCTCTCAAGACATTCAACGGAGAGACTTCTGAACTTCTGGCACATTACTCACGAAAATTCACTGTCAGGAAACCGGATCTTGGCAATGTGGCCCTGTGGGCAAGGAACGGGGAAAGCCAGTTCCGCAATTTCGTCCTTTCATATCAAGAATAGCACATTAACGTTAATAATCAATTTAAAATGAAAAAGAATTCTATTTTGATGCTTATGCTGACGACCATGACTGTGATGGCGTCATGTAATGGTTCGGAGGAGGACAACTCTCCTAAGAATGTTGAGTTTGCGGCCACCGCGGCCACATATTCATCAGGTCCGCAGGTAAGCTGGAACAGCGGTGACAAGATTGGGCTGTTTTCCGACAAATTATATTCATTGACAGCGGCTTCCGGTGGTTCCAAGGTCACTTTCAGCGGTGAGATAATCAAGGCTTCGCGCTATGTGGCCGTGAGTCCATGGACCGCGTCAGTGTCCATCGCTGAAGGTGTCGTCAACACTGTCGTTCCTTCTGAACAGACAGCCGTGAAGGACGGGATCGCCTCGGACGCTTGTGTGGCAGTGGCTTCTTCCACGACAGAGTCTCTTGCATTCAAAGCCGCCACGGGACTTCTCAAGTTCACTCTTGGATCATCCAACAACATCAAGGCTGTCAGATTCTCATCCAAATCAAACGAAAGCCTTTCAGGAGAGGTCTCGGTCAATGCCTCTGACGGGAAAGTGACTGTCAAGAGCGGCAAACCTGAAGTGTCTTTCACTGGTGGAGAGATGATCGCCAAAGGATCCTATTATGTGTCTGTCATACCGGCGACCTACGTGGATGGCATTTTGATCACCATCACCGATGAATATGGCCGTGTTTCAGAGGTGAACACGGACGAGTTCATTACGGTAAAGGCAGGAATGGCTCTTGATCTTGGTCAGATTGACGAAGGAGTAGAGTTCGCCAACCCTACTCTTACAGCATCTCCGGTCGATCTTGCCGTCAAAGGTGACGGTGAGACAGTGAAGACAACCATCTCAAAGGCTTTCACAAGCACAAGCGTGATCAACGCTCCGTCCTGGGCCAAGGTCACTGTCAACGGTTCGGAGGTAAACGCCGAAGTGGGTGCCAATCCTGCTGGAGATGACGTGCGTTATGGCAAGATCCACATCGAAGGCATAACAGCTGAAGGACCGGCGGGCATTGACATCTACATCGCCCAGGCCGCCAAGGGTTCAAAGCTTGTTTACGACAGCTTCTCCGGAAAGGAGATGAACGATGGCTGGAAGGGTAATGCCACCCGTTCGTCGTTGAAGTACGGTGAAGGATGCTTGAAGCTGACCGGAACAGGGGAGTACAACAACCCTGGAAACACCTATCCTATGTTCTGGATGAACGACAAGGTTCGTCAAAGGTACAGCGAGGCGGAACCGCTGTTCAACCAGTTCGTCTGCACTGTGGACATCAAGGCTGACGGAAGTTGCGGAGGCATCATGGCATTCAATGCGTTCGGCTACAAGGATGACGGAACCTGCGACTTCACGAGCAAGCAGAACTACATCGTCTACATTTCCGCCACAGAAGGAGCTGACGGTGGCGGCTACTACTGCATGAACGCGAACTCTCCGAATGCGATGGACAACTGGACAAAGCCTGAAAACACAGCCATCACGACATGGCTTCGTCTTGAGGTCAGCAATGTTGACCGAGGCTTTGGAGAAGTGCAGGGCGGCAACTGGGGCCTTAAGGCCATCTGGTCGCTTGAGGAGGATGAGAACGGCGTGCTTCAGAAGAAGGAGCTTCTGTTCCATGGTTCGATGTGGTGGTGGAACGACAATCCTCAGCTTGGCACTCAGTACGGCTACTTCGGAGTGTTCTCGAAGGATGCGACAGAGGCTTCATTCAGAAACTTCACCTTGTCTTATCAGGACAATTAAAGTCTAATTATCATAAACGAACATTTTAACAGTTATTTATGAAGACCAAGATCATAGCGTTGATGGTTGCCTGCTCACTTGCGATGATTTCATGTGGCGGCAATGAAGACATCTCCAAAGATGTGTTCACGGTCACTTTTGACACAGATGGAGGAACTCCTGTGCCAGAGCCGCAGCAGGTGGCCAGGTACGACTTTGTCCAAGAACCGGCCGAGCAACCCTCAAGAGGAGAGGAATCTTTTTCCGGATGGTACACCCAGACCGGCATCAAATTCAATTTCAAATCCACTCCTGTGACGAAGGACATCACAATCAAGGCTCACTATTGGAAAGGTCCTAAGAAATATGTGATCATCAACGACTATGACTGGTCTTATCTGCAACAGAAAGTCCATACATACTTCGGAGATTCACGTGGCAAGGATGTGGCTGTGGGCCAAGGTGTCCTGTTTTACCTCTTTGAGAGGCCGCTGGAGACCCATAAGGTCACTTTGAAAAAACAGCTGGCTCTGTCTGAGCAGTATGACATCCCTCTGCTGATCCAACTTGACCCTATCACGTTCTGGGACGGAGTCCCGGAGCTGTGGAACTGGTTTGACCCGACGATCGCTGGCTACAACGAGGCTAACAAGGAAAACGTCGAGTGGACATCATGGTCCAGTGACGACGCCGTCAAGATCGGTTGGCTTAACTGGGGATCCCAGATTCGCCTTAAGCCGATGGCCAATCTGTTCAGCAAGGCTTATCAGGCTGCCGTCAAAGAAAGGATGCAGGCGATGCTCTCGATCGTGTCCAATTGGTATGACAGCCTTCCGGAGAGCAAGAAATACCTTCTTGTCGGTGTCAAGATCACCGGAGAACTTGGCGTGGGTGTCAACAACTGGTACTATACCGGTGGCAACGATCTTTACTCAATGGACAAGAGCAAGGATCCTAAGTCCGGAATCAACATGTACAACAAGCCAAGCCGCAGCAACGGTGAGGTGTCGGCGATTGGTTATGCCGGAGTCAAGAGTGCCGGGATAAAGTCATCAGGAACTCTCACGGGAGACGACATAGCGGAGCTTGAAAGACGTTTTACTTTGTTTGTCAGCGACATAGCCGATGACTATTCGATTCCTCGTGAAAAACTTTTCGCCCATGCAGGCGGTGTGGACAATGATTTGGCAGCATGCATAAACGACAAGGTCTGTCCGGCCTGGAGTTTCTATGGTCAGGATGCCACTGACGCGTCCAACGCCACTTACTGCATGTCATTGCTGAATGAATCCAACGCTCCTTACTGGGGGGTTGCAGAGTGGGCGATAGGCAGCGGCGATTCTGCCGATTGGTCCAGCGGCATCAGAAACGCGTTCAAGATCAACAAGTGCCGTTTCCTGTCGATCTACACTAACGTCATTGGCAACAACAACGGCAAGATTGTCAATGACGCTGCGGTGGCCGGAATCAAGGAGGTTCAGAATGACACTTACTAATCTTTCTTGAAAGATGAAATCACGTGTTTTGCCATTGGCGCTCTTACTGGCTCTTGGCGTGTCTGTCTTTTGCGCTTTTCTGGTGAAAGCTCCAAAGGCTCCTGATCATTATTTCTTCTTGAATGACGAATGCGACAAGTTTGACTATCCGCAGATCAGCACTGCTTTCGGTCCGCAGTCCGGAAAAAAAGTGGCGGTAGGCAACGCCATCCTGATCTACATGTTCAGCCGACCGATGGAGCAGTTCAAAGAATTGCTGGACAGGCACTTCTCGATGGCTGAGGAATATGACATCCCTATCCTTGTAGAGCTGGACCCGATAACGTTTTGGCAAGACGTGCCTGAGTTGTGGAATTGGTGGGATCCGACAAAGCCTGGTTATGACCCCAAGAACAAGGAAAACGTTGAGTGGACGTCATGGTCCAGTGAGGATGCCGTCAAGGTCGGCTGGCTGAATTGGGGGAGGCAGATAAGGCTGCTTCCTATGCCAAATCTGTTCTCACCGGCCTACCAGGCTGCGGTCAAAGACAGAATGGATCAGTTCATGACATGGACGGCGGACTGGTACAAATCTCTTCCAAAGAGCAAGAAGTATCTTCTCGGAGGAGTCAAGATCACCGGGGAACTGGGCTTCGGAGTCAACAATTGGTATTATCCGGGCGGAAACTCATACTACGACAAACCTGAGGAAGAAGATCCGAAGGGTGGTATCAGAGTGGACGAAATGCCGAGCCGTGGGGTAGGCCAGATCGGCTATGCCGCACTTAAATATTCAGGAATCAGAAGCGAAGGCGAGATAACGCCAGCCGACATATATTCATTGGAAAAGGAATATGCCAGATTCGTGGCGGACATAGCTCAAGGCTACGGTTTCCCGCGTGGGATGCTGTTCTCTCATTCTGGAGGCGCAGGTGACGATCTCGCCGCCGCGGTGCAGCCAAACTCATGCCCCACATGGTCATTTTACTGGGCTGAGGCCGCTGACCCGTCACTTACACCCCAAGTCAGCAAATACCTCAAAATGTCCGATGCACCTTATTGGGGATGCTCCGAATGGAACATCGGAGACAAGCCAAAGGAAGATTGGACCGAAGCTTTGAGAAACTGCTATTCCATACCGGGATGCCGGTTCATCTCCCTGTTCAATTACGGAACGATATTCAGCAAAGACCAAGACGGCAACCTTGTTGTCAATGATGCGGCCGTCGAGGCTCTGAAAGAAATTCAATAGATTACATGAATATGCTCAAAAGAATATTTACCTGCGCCATCGCCGCCATCTGCTTCGTCGCTCTTCCGGCGGAGAGCAAAGACTACACACAGTACGTTGACCCGTTCATCGGAGCCGATGGCGGAGGCTATGTCTTCCCTGGAGCGTGCATGCCATACGGCATGGTCAAACTCGGGCCTGACTGCAACAGGCTTACTGAGAATGCCGGATGGCAAGCCGGCACGGATGTGGTCGGTTTCAGCCATACCCACCTTAATGGTTCCGGCGGAGGATGCAAGTACGGAAACGTGCTTTTCATGGCCTCCACCGGAGAGTTCACCCCTGTCGGCTACTCGTCTCCCTACGACGGTGAAAACGCTCAGGTAGGTTTGTTTTCCATCCATCTGAAAAGGTATGACATTGGAGTCCGGCTTTCTGCCAGTGAGCATGCGGGATTCCATGAATATTCATTTCCGGAGACGGACAAGGCCAATATATTCGTGGATCTGGGCAAGTTCCTGGCATCCTACGAGGCTCAGGAATTTGTCGGATCAGAGGTAAGGATCTTGTCCGACACCGAGATAGAGGGTTATACCAGAATCCGTAACGGGTGGAATTTCTCTACGGCCTACACGGTGTACTTCCACGCCAGATTCGACACCCCTGCTGAATCTTTCGGCACGTGGAAGGACGACCGGAAAGCTCCCGGAGTGACTGAACAGGCTGATAACAACTCCAAGTGTGGAGCCTGGTTTACTTTCAACACCAATGGACACAAGACCGTGAAGGTTAAGGTCGGGATTTCCTACATGGGCTACGGCAAGGCTAAGGAAAACATCAGGGAACTTGGCTCTTGGGACATAGAAGACGCCAGAAAGAAAGCTGTTGACACATGGAACGGAATCCTGTCCAAGATAGATGTCGATACTCCTGACACGGATGCCAGAAAGATTTTCTATTCATCCGTTTACAGGATATTCCTTCAGCCGTCCGATTATGCCGGAGAGAACCCGATGTGGATCTCAGACGAACCTTACTACGGTGACTACCATGCAATCTGGGACACATTCAGGGCCACTCATCCGTTCATCAATCTGTTCTGTCCGTCAAAGGGTGCAGAGATGGTCCAGTCGCTTGTGAACATCTACGAACACGACAAATACATGCCTGATGCCAGAAGCAGCCACTGGTCCGGAAGGACGCAGGGAGGCTCCAATAGCGAAATGCTGGTCGCGGACGCCTTCGTGAAAGGCCTGAAAGGCATCGACTGGAACAAGGCCCTCGATGCAATGCTTAAGGATGCCACTGTGCCGCCAGGCGATGATGAGAGGCAGTACGGCCGTGGAGGTCTATGGGACTACAACCGCATAGGCTACGTTTCCACCGACTTCGAACGAGGCTGCACCAGGACGTTTGAATATTCAACAAATGACCACGCCATAGCCACGGTGGCCAAGGGACTCGGAAGAATGGATGTTTATGAGGAATATTCCAGGAAGGCTTCAAGTTGGGAGAATCTTTGGAATTCCGATGTCGAAAGTTTTGGGTTCAAAGGCTTCGCATGGCCGAAGAACAGCGACGGAACCTGGCTTTCTGATCCTGAATTCACCGTCTTCTCTTCAGGTTCGTTCGGCCATCAGTTCTACGAGACATTCTCTTGGGAACTCTCCTTCTATGTGCCTCATGACATGAAACGCCTCATTGAGAAGACAGGGGGCAGGGATGTTTTCACAAAGCGTCTTGACACGTATTTCAGGGAAAGCTTTCCTGGCAAAAGGGATGAGCTGCTGTTCTACACCAAGATGGTCGGACTGTGCCAGATTTCCAACGAGCCATGCTTCCTTGTTCCGTCTTTGTACGCTTATGTAGGACAACCTTACAAGACAGCCAAGGTTGTCAGGGGAATCCTGGCGTCCCAGTACACTTCTGCACGGGATGGTGTGCCTGGCAACGATGACTCCGGCTCCATGGGAGCATGGTACGCTTTCCACGCTTTGGGATTCTACCCGAACGCCGGGCAGAATGTCTATTTGATTTCCAGCCCGATGTTCGACAAGGTCACCCTGAATTTTGAGGATGGTAAGAAATTGGTTGTGACAGCCAAAAACGCTTCCGCCAAGAACATCTACGTCCAGTCCTGCGCGCTGAACGGCAAACCTTTGGACAGATGCTGGCTCAGGCACGAAGAGCTGGTCTTCGGAGGCACTTTGGAGTTTGTGATGGGGGCCAGGCCGTCTTCGTGGGCGACGTCAGGTGAACTTCCTCCGTCAATGTCTGACTAATGATATGTTGATCCTCCCCGTACACTATTGTACATGCTTATCGTTTACCCAAAGAATTTTCTGTGTACGGTGAGGGTCGTCAATTTGCCTGAAGCAATGGAATTTACCTGAAGAAGCGGGCGACCCAGGCGGGGTCGATGCGGGAGAAGCCGGGGGAGGGCTTGACGGAGGGGTTGCGGCGGATGATGCCGGCGCAGTCTTCGTAGACGTTGAAGCCGATGCGGAGACCGTGCATCTGGCCGTCTTTCGGGTATGAGAACTCGATGTCGTTGTCCGGGCCGTCAACATGGTAGAATTTGAACGGTGTGTCAAGCAAGTCCTTGGAACCGCCTTTCTCCATCATCTCCATCTTGGTGATGTACTTGCACATCTCAACCACACAGTCGTCCAGTCCGGTGTCGAAGATGTTTACTTTCTCGATCAGCGAGCCTATGTCGCTAACCCGGCGGAGCGTGTAGCCTTCCAGCGTCTGCGAAATCTTCTCGAACTGTGCCTCAAGAGCCTTTTCCTGCGCTTCCGGAAGGATCCCGTCGGGCATAAGCCAGATCATAAGCCGTTCGTTCGGGTCGTGGTAAAGCGTCTGACCTTGAACGAGATTGGCCTTGCCACAGTGGGGGCATTCCCACACGAACAGCGAGCCGTCCTTGACTTTAGCCTTCAATTCCGGATTCTCTCCGACATTAATGCGGTTCCAGACTTCTATTCCGTGCTTTTCTCCGCAGGCCGGACATGCGGCCGTAACCTTCTCTGACATATTCGTTTAATCTAAATATTCTCTAACTCAACTTTCGCAAGTAGGCAATAGCCTGTTGTCAAACACATTATCTCACGTTCGGAGGAGATTGCTCACCCACATCATTTCACGTTACCCCCTCCCTAAATCCCTCCCCTCGGGGGAGGGGATGCGCTTCGCGCACCCATAGGGCCTTTCACGTTACCCCCTCCCTAAATCCCTCCCCTCGGGGTAGGGACTTGCTTTGACTGCAAGCAGTGAAGAAGAGTGGTGTTTCGCAAATGCGAAACTTGAGTTGATGATAATCGTCCCTGTGGATTGTTTGTTAAGTAAGTGTTGAAAAACAAGTTGCGTCAATCGATAAAATTGAACACATAGAATCACCCTGGACATCAATATATTGCAAATTTAAAGTGATTCAGGTTATTTTTTACATTTCACTAAATATGGTGGAATTGCGTATCTTCATGACTTGAATCAGTAATCAGACAACCAACTAATAACATCCGAGATAACAGTTTTGATTTTGGAGGGAAAGATATGGAGAAAACAAACAGTTATTTCAGGCGAAATATCTAACCTATCTTCCTACGGAGGAGGAGCTGTGCCAAGAGATAGAGCATCAGAGACATAGCTTTGTTGAGACATTGTAAAAGACGGAGGAGGAGCTGTTTCTGGAACAACAGGAAGAAAAGGATTTGGATATTGAATAAGAAAATTCCAGGCCGGGCAGCCTTCACAGGTTGCCCGGTCTGGTGTACATTATCAATATTAAACTTATGGGTTTCAGTCGATTACGGCGAAGGTCATGAGGGATGAGACGGAGAGGGCGACAAGGATTATCAGCCAGATGACGAACAGGATGAGGCCTGGGTGCCATTTCGGGGATTTGAGGCCGAAAATCAGCATCACGCCGCCGTAGAGCATGATGAAGAGTGGAATCGCGACCACAAGGATGGCTGAGACCATCACTAGAGGGACGGAAATGAAGGACAGAACCTCAGGGGCCTCAATGGCGATGTGCTCTATGAATTTGTTGTAGAAGAAACTGTTGCCGAGGATCTCTCCGCCCCACCAGAATGAGCACAGGAACGCTATGCCGGCGACTCCGGCGAGGAGGAGGAGCACTCCGAATATGACGGAGAATATCCTGCTGATGTTTTTCCAGGTCTCCGTGTCCTTAGCCTTTGGCTCCTCACGGGGAGTGTTGCGGATTCTGGCGCTGATGTCATCCACGGTGCCTCTTTCACCATGGAGTTCATCGCGCTGGCGGACTGTCTTCACGGCCGGCATGCAGATCCAGAGGACGATGTACACAAGTGGAACGGAGATGTGAATCCAAGGCTCAAGCAGCCAGAAATGGAAGTTTATACCACCCAGTAGAGTCAGGACAACGAATAATATTCTGAATATTGCCGGATCCACATTGAAGTAGGTGGCGAGGCCGCTGCAGACTCCGGCCAGTTTTCCGTTGGCGGGGTCGCGGTAGAGTCTGCGGCGGGGTCTGGCAGAGGTCTTGTTCGTGTTCTTTGATGTACGGTCGGACGCTTCGGCAGGCTCAGCGTCCGGTGCGTCCGAAGTTTCCTCCTCGATGGTCTCCGGGCGGCCAAGGACAGAGATCACGTCATTTACCATAGCGAGGGTGACGACACCGCCCTTGCCGCTTTTCTCCAGAAGGAGCTCAGCCATGCGTTCCTCAATCCCTTCCATGACCTCCGCTCCGCTCTCTTTCCTGGAATAGAACGCTTCGAGCTGGTCAAGATATTCCTTGGCGGCGCGACTGGCGCTGTCCTCCAAAGAGAACACATAGCCGCCTATGCTGATATATTCAACTTGTTTCATTGTCTTTCAATACATTAGGAAGCAGACGCTTCATATTCATTGTTTTATTGTCTCGATGGTTTCCACGATCTCCTGCCAGGCCTGGTCCATCTCCCGGAGCTGCTGACGACCTTTCTCGGTGATGCAGTAATATTTCCGAGGAGGCCCCTGCGTGGATTCCTCCCATCGGTAGGAAAGCAGGCCCTGGTTCTTCTGACGGATCAGAAGCGGGTAAAGCGTCCCCTCGACCACGATCATATTCGCTGATTTCAAATCATCCAGAATCGAGGAAGCGTAGGCCTCCTTGCGCGCCAGAATGCTGAGTATGCAATATTCAAGGACTCCCTTGCGCATCTGGGAGCGTACATTGTCGGCGCTATTTTCCATAACCGCTCCTCCCCTGGCTGAATCTCGCCATATTCTCGGCCGTCGGCTCAAGGCCACGCATCATACATTTGTCCGCCGGGGTCTTGGCGACAGGAACCACTATCCACAGGACAAGGTAAACCAGTAAACCGGTTCCCCAAAGCAACAATGTCAGAAGGGACACGATCCTGACAATCGTAAGGTCCACATTGAGAAACGCTGCCAGTCCGGCGCACACTCCCCCGATGGTCTTGTTGTCCAAGTCACGGAAAAGCCTCCGGCGGGATGTTCCCTGGGCACCGTTATAGGTGAAATCCACGCCTGATCCGGACCTTGGATATTCATCATCCGTCCCGCTTTCTTGGTTCTGTCCTTGGCTGCTCGCTCCCGTCTCATGTTCCTTGGAGCCGTCCGGCATCCCGAGCTGCTCGACCACTTTCGTGACAAGAGCCAGATTGACAACCCTGTAGGAAGCCCCGCCGGTTCCCTGATCGAACAGCTCCGCTATCCGGTTCTCCAGATCGGCCATCACTTCCTCTTTCGCCGACTGTGTGTCACGGTCAAGACGGGCTTTGAAGTGATCAAAATAAGTAAGAAGCCTTGCGTAGGCATCCTCATCCAGAGAAAAACTCCGGCCTCCAACACTGACATTCACAACTTTTTTCATCTTAACTATTTAATTTTCATTATCTTGTTCTGGGCTTAAACTTCTTCGTCCGCCCCAGACCTTGTTTTGCAATCATTTTTACAATGCAAAGATATAAATAATTTCAAATACCTTGCAAGACAAAGTACTAAAAATTTTCTATAGACTGTTCAAACAAACCTAAGTGATATTGAAAAAACAAGCTGCTTTTCTAAGGATTACTAAAATGAATATGCGAGCATAGTCTATTCTTTTGGCTGCTGCCTTGATATATATATCATTCCATATTACGCCAGTAACTCTCAGGTGTGCGAATATGCTCGCATCTGGAAGCACAACTCGCTTGTCATCAAGTGGATGATGTTTTAGGTGTGCGCGTATTTTCACACCTGGAAGTCATAAACACGAATAGAACGACCTGCACCGAAGCCAACGACTCTCAGGTGTGCGAATATGCTCGCACCTGGAAGCGCAACTCGCTTGTCATCAAGTGGATGATGTTTTAGGTGTGCGCGTATTTTCACACCTGGAAGTCATAAAGTGGAACAAGACGGTGGAACTATTCCGAACCAATGGAAATTGATGTATCTTAGCGGAAATATTCAGAACTGATGAGAAAAAGATCAATATTTTTGGCTGTGGCCTTGATAGCCGCGGCGTGCGGATCTCCGGAGAAAATGAGGATGGAGGATCCTGTGGACTATGTGAACCCGCTGATGGGCACGGCGTCCACTTACGAACTTTCGACAGGCAACACCTACCCGGCGATCGCCTTGCCGTGGGGAATGAACTTCTGGACACCTCAGACAGGTGCCAACGGGGACGGATGGACATACACATATTCAGCGACCAAGATCAGAGGTTTGAAGCAGACTCACCAGCCGAGTCCGTGGATCAACGACTACGGCTCATTCTCGATTATGCCTGTGACCACAGGTCCGGTTTATGATGAGGAGGGGCGGCAGAGCTGGTTCTCGCACAAGGCGGAGACCGTGAAGCCTTACTACTATCAGGTCTATCTCGCTGAACACGATGTGGTTGCCGAACTCGCCCCTACCGAAAGGGCGGCGGCGTTCAGACTCACCTACCCTGAAAAGGAGATGTCCTACCTCGTGGTCGATGCCTACAGCGGCGGCAATGCCGAAGTCATAGGTGACAGGAATATGATCGTAGGCTACTCGACCGCAAACCACGGCGGCGTGACCGAGAATTTCCGAAACTGGTTCGTGGTGGTTTCCGACACTCCATTCGAGACACAAACCGTTGACGGACACATCGCTATGGTCGGATTCAAGACGGTGAAAGGTCAGAAGGTCAACCTCAAGGTCGCGTCCTCATTCATCAGCCAGGAGCAGGCGGAACTGAACCTCAACGAACTGTCCGGCAGGTCATTCGATGAGATCGCCGAGGCCGGGCGAGCAAGATGGAACGAGGTTCTGGGCCGCATCGCAGTGGAGGATGACAATCTCGACAATCTGCGCACATTCTATTCCTGCCTTTACAGGTCGGTCCTGTTCCCACGTGATCTGTCCGAGATCAACGCGGACGGCGAAAGGGTACATTACAGCCCTTACGACGGAGCCGTCCACAAGGGCTATCTGTTCGGTGACACCGGTTTCTGGGACACATTCAGATGCCTGTTCCCGCTGCTGAACCTTGTCTATCCTGACGAGAATGTGAAGATGCAGGAAGGGCTGGTCAACACTTGGAAGGAAAGCGGATTCCTACCGGAGTGGTCAAGTCCAGGGCACAGGGGATGTATGGTCGGAAACAACTCAGCATCAGTGGTCGCCGACGCCTGGATCAAGGGGCTGCGCGGCTATGACGCCGACGAGCTTTGGAAGGCCGTCACCCACGGAGCCCACGCCGTCCATCCGGAGGTCAGTTCGACAGGCCGACTCGGTTGGGAATATTACGACAGCCTCGGCTATGTCCCTTGTAATGTAGGCATCAACGAGAATGCCGCCAGGACTCTTGAATATTCCTACGATGATTGGTGCATCTACCAGTTCGGCAAGGCTCTGGGCCGCAGCGAGGAAGAGCTTGCGCCTTACGCCAAGGCCGCATTCAATTACAGGAATCTCTACGATCAGGAGTACAGGCTGATGGTCGGAAAGAACCTCGACGGCTCGTTCGATAGGCCGTTCAGCCCTCTGAAATGGGGAGGCAACTTCACCGAAGGCAACAGCCTGCACTACACCTGGTCAGTCTTCCACGACCCTCAGGGCCTGATTGACCTTATAGGCGGAGACGAAGTGTTCGCAAGCATGCTCGACAGCATATTCACAATCCCACCGATCTTCGATGACAGCTACTACGGCTTCCCTATCCACGAAATCAGGGAAATGCAGGTTATGAATATGGGGAATTACGCCCACGGCAACCAGCCGATCCAGCATATGCTCTACCTTTACGACTGGTGCGGCCAGCCTTGGAAGGCGCAGCAGCGGATCCGCGAGGTGATGGACAAGTTCTACAACTCCAACTCCGACGGCTATTGCGGCGACGAGGACAACGGCCAGACATCCGCCTGGTACGTCTTCTCCGCCCTCGGATTCTACCCTGTCTGCCCGGGGTCCAATGAATATGCCATCGGCACACCTCTGTTCAGGAAAGCGGTCATCACCCAGCCTGACGGAAGCGTCATCTCGCTTGAAGCCCCGGAGAATTCCAAAGACAACTTCTACGTCAAAGGCGTAAGAATCAACGGGAAAGAGTGGAGCCGGAACTATTTCCGCCATGAAGACCTTGCCGGAGGAACGAAAATTACTTATCTTGTAGGGTCCGAGCCTGACACGGTGAGAGGAACCGCAAAGGAGGACAGACCATATTCATACACTAATGAAAAATAAAGTAATGAAACGCACACTTCTTCTGGCTTCGGCCATTTTTCTGCTCTCAGGTACTTTGACACAAGCCCAGGCACCGGACGATGTGGTTCGGCAGGATCACCAACCGGCCGCCGAGCCAACCAGTCTGGCAGCCGATCCAACTAGTCTGGTCGCCGAGCCAACTAGTCTGGCCGCCGAGCCAACTAGTCTGGCCGCCGAGCCTGTCAAAGCGACTGCCACGAGCAACACCAAAACCTACGAGTCGCAGCGTCCGGCTCCAGAAAGGCGTCTTTTCCGCTCCGAGGCCGTCGAGAACAAGATCACCCAGATGCAAGGCATCCTGAAGAACCAGCGCCTCGCCTGGATGTTCGCCAACTGCTACCCGAACACCCTTGACACCACCGTACACTTCGGCAAGGACGACGACGGCAACTTCAGGACCTTCGTTTACACCGGTGACATCCACGCGATGTGGCTACGTGACTCCGGAGCGCAGGTATGGCCATACATCCAGCTGGCCAATCAGGATGAACATCTTAAGAATATGCTCGCCGGCGTGATCAACTGCCAGTTCTCGCTGATCTGCTTGGATCCGTATGCCAACGCCTTCAACGAAGGCCCTACCGGCAGCGAGTGGGAGTCCGACCTCACGGATATGAATCCTTACGACCACGAGCGCAAATGGGAGATCGACTCACACTGCTACCCGATCCGTCTCGCCTACCAGTACTGGAATGTGACCGGTGACGATTCCGTTTTCGGAGAGACTTGGCTGAATTCCATCCAGGCCACCCTAAAGACCTTCAAGGAGCAGCAGCGCAAGGATGGCCCGGGTCCTTACAGGTTCGCCAGAAAGACAGACCGCCAGTTCGACACCAAGTCCAACGACGGCCGCGGCAACCCTGTCAAGCCTGTAGGCCTTATCGCCTCAGCTTTCCGTCCGTCCGACGACGCCACGATGTTCGAGTTCCTGGTTCCTTCCAACTTCTTCGCTGTCACCTCTTTGCGCAAGGCCGCCGAGATCCTCGCCGAGGTCAACCACAACAAGAAACTCGCGAAGGAATGCCTCGACCTCGCCGCCGAAGTGGAGAAAGCTCTCTATGAATATGCCGTCGTGAACCACCCGAAGTACGGCAAGATCTTCGCCTTTGAGGTGGACGGTTTCGGCAACCAGCTGATGATGGACGATGCCAACGTGCCGAGCCTTCTGGCGATGGCCTATCTCGGAGATATTGACATTAACGATCCAATCTACCAGAACACCCGCAGGTTCGTCTGGAGCGAGGACAATCCGTATTTCTTCAAAGGCAAGGCCGGCGAGGGAATCGGCGGTCCGCACATCGGCTACGACTACATCTGGCCAATGAGCATAATGATGAAGGCCTTCACGTCCCAGGACGACAAGGAGATCAAATGGTGCGTCGAGACACTGATGAAGACCGACGCCGGCACCGGCTTCATGCACGAGTCCTTTTATAAGGATGATGCGAGCAAGTTCACCCGCGCCTGGTTCGCCTGGCAGAACACCCTCTTCGGTGAGCTCATAATCCACCTCACCGACACCGGCAAGCTCGACCTCCTCAACTCCATCAAGGTCAAGTAGCATTTTCCCTCATTTTTGTTGCCCGAGAGTGCAAGCAGACACCCTCGGGCAACATTTTACCCCATAATCGTCGCCCAAGAGAATCAGCAAGCCCGACAAGATCATTTTTACATAAAAATGATGTTCGCCTTATTGTTTGTCGAGGAAGGACTTGGCGGCGGCGAGGGCTTTGGCCGGGCCTTCTTCGAGGATCTTATCAGAGGTGAAAGGCTTGAGGACTTCGGTCAGTTGAGCGAGTTTGGCCTCGTTGCCTTCTTTCTGCCACTGGGCGCGGAGGATGCGGACTTTCTCGAAGTCCTGGATGCCTTCGGTGAGTTTGGAGAAACGGACGCTGCCACGGCCACCGGGATAGACCACGAAGCAGTCACCGGCAGGCCAGGTGCGGAAACGAGTGTCAGTGAGCGGATCCAAGGTCCAGCTGTTGTAGGCCCAGCGGAGGTAACCGTCATAGTTCTCGGCTTGGGCGAACCATCCAAGCCATGCGGCCTCGTCAGGATCGGAGATCACGAACATGTTCGGATGAGCCTCCGCGCAGCAGGTGTAGATTGTCGTTGTCAATCCAAGTTCCTTTCTCCTGGCCTTGGCTGATTCCGGGAACTCCTTCTTAGGAGCGAATCCCTCGCTGAAATCTGCAATCTCATGGTTGATCGGCTCATGATAGTTCCCGGCCAATGAAATCTTGAAGCCCGGCTCAATATTACGGATAAGAGAAAGCACCTCCTGCATAGATTCCATAGGACGCTCATCCATCGCTATCATAGTCTTCTCGAACCAACCTTTCGATTTCAGATGACGTGCGAAGTCAGCGATGAAAGAGCCCCAATATTCATTGTACTCCTGACTGCCTGGAGTGGCCTGGATTGTCGTGTTCGAGGAAGTAGCCTGATCGTAATAGTCAAACTCCAACGCCCACGGGATCATTGAGTAGCAGTTGATCTGCTTATCAATTCCGAGGGAGAACATGAACTCCACCCAACGGTCGAAGATTGTGTAGTCGTAGAGCCAAGTTCCGTCGATGCGGCGGATCTTGGTCACCATCGAGCCGAAGGCATCCTCTGTCTGGCCATTCCACGGACGGTTCATGATGGTAGCGGTGACGGATTTCTGGCCGGCTTCGGCAAGCATCTTCATAACCGGACGCATCGCCTCAAAATGAGCGTCGCTCCAAAGGGGAACGTTTTCGTAGCGCGCCACTGAATATGGATTCTGCCACAGATCCAGATGGAAAGCCCAGTCACGGGCCGGCGGCAGGACATGACCAGCCACGGTCAGTTCCACATTGAGGCTGCGGGCCTTGGCATTGGAGGAAGTGACTGTCAGTTTTCCTGAATATTTTCCCGGCCTCGCATCCGAAGGAACGCTCACGGTCATCCAGACCGGCTGCTTTCGTCCAGCCGGAACCGTCATGGAATCATTGATGTCAAGCACGTCGGCCACAAGCACTTCCCCCCACTTGGACTTGTCCTCGCGGGAGCCGCACTGGCCGTACTTGGTCGTGTCGAGCAAGTCGGAGACAACGTAGCTGACGAATTGTAGACGGATGTTCTCCGCCCCGATCAGAGACTTGCCGTTACGCAGGTCAGAGACTGACAGCCGTACATCCTTCAACTCCTCCTCCGACGACACTACGGCCTGCGCGAACACCTTCTCCCCACGCCATGCGACATGGTTGAAGGCCTTTTTCTGAAACTCCAGAGACGGGCCGCCGCCGATGACACAATGCGAGCCGGTCGAGGCCCATTCAAGCTTAAAAGAAGATTGCGGCTGCGCGGCCATAAGAACAGGCAGCGCAACCGCGATCATCAGGGTGACAATATTCTTCATCCTGTGTATTTGTGTTTGATTAAAGTCCTAACTGCTTGAAGAAGTCGTTGCCCTTGTCATCGACGAGGATGAACGCAGGGAAGTTCTCCACACGGATCTTCCAGATGGCCTCCATTCCGAGGTCTGGATATTCAACGCACTCGATGCTCTTGATGCTCTCGTAGGAGAGGACAGCCGCAGGGCCGCCGATCGAGCCGAGGTAGAATCCACCGTGCTTCTTGCAGGCATCGGTGACGACCTGGGTACGGTTGCCCTTGGCGATCATGATCATACTGCCGCCGTGATCCTGGAAGAGATCAACGTAAGGGTCCATACGGTTGGCCGTGGTAGGTCCCATCGAGCCGCAGGCCATTCCTTCCGGAGTCTTGGCCGGGCCGGCGTAGAAGACTGGATGATCCTTGAAGTACTGCGGTAGATCCTCGCCTCTGTCAAGTCTTTCCTTAAGGCGGGCGTGAGCGATGTCACGGGCCACGATGATGGTTCCGTTAAGGCTCAGACGGGTGGAGACAGGGTACTGGCTGAGAAGCTTGCAGATCTCGCTCATAGGCTTGTCGAGGTCAACGACCACGCCTTCGCCCTCACCGGCCTGGCGCAGGGACTCAGGAATCCACTGTGTAGGGTTATCGTCAAGTTTCTCGATCCAGACGCCGTCCTTGTTGATCTTGGCCTTGATGTTACGGTCAGCCGAGCAGCTCACTCCAAGGCCGATCGGGCAGCTCGCGCCGTGGCGAGGCAGACGGACGATTCTGACGTCATGTGCGAAATACTTGCCTCCGAACTGTGCTCCGAGACCGATCTTGTAAGCCTCCTCAAGCACCTGTTTCTCCAGCTCGATGTCACGGAAAGCGCGTCCGGTCTCGTCACCGGTCGTAGGCAGGGAGTCATAGTAATGGGTTGACGCCAGCTTTACAGTCAGAAGGTTCTTCTCTGCCGATGTGCCGCCGATCACGAACGCGATGTGGTAAGGAGGGCAGGCCGCCGTTCCGAGAGTCTTCATCTTCTCCACAAGGAAAGGCACGAGAGTGCCAGGATTGAGGACAGCCTTGGTCATCTGATAGAGGTAGGTCTTGTTGGCCGAGCCGCCACCCTTCACGACGCAGAGGAACTTATATTCCATACCCTCCTCAGCCTCGATGTCGATTTGGGCCGGGAGGTTGCACTTCGTGTTGATTTCCTTGTACATATCCAGAGGAGCGTTCTGGCTGTAGCGAAGATTCTCCTCGGTGTAAGTCTTGTAAACGCCCTTCGAGAGAGCCTCGGCGTCATCGAAGCCGGTCCAGACCTGCTGTCCCTTTTCTCCGTGGATAATCGCTGTACCTGTGTCCTGGCAGAAAGGCAATTTGCCTTTGGCGGACACCTCGGCGTTGCGCAGGAAGCGCAGAGCCACGTATTTGTCATTGTCGGAAGCCTCCGGATCGCTCAGGATCTTGGCGACCTGCTGGTTGTGTGCCGGCCTCAGAAGGAAGTTCACATCCCTGAAAGCGGCGTTCGCAAGCATAGTCAAAGCCTCAGGAGCCACCTTAAGGATAGGATGCCCCTCGAACTCGCCAAGGGACACGCCCTCGCTCGTCAGCTTGTAGTACTCAGTTGTGTCCGGTCCCAGCTGGAACATCGGAGCGTATTTGAATTCTGCCATATTAATGAAATATTTTTAGTGATTATCAGTCAATGTCTTCAATCGGAGCAGTGGTGCCGCCGGAGCCTTCCTGCATCAGGTAGCGCTTCATAAACTCGTTCAGGTCGCCGTCAAGCACGCCTTGGGTGTCGGCGGTGGAATAGCCGGTCCTCAGGTCCTTGACCATCTTGTACGGATGAAGGACGTAGGAGCGGATCTGCGAGCCCCACTCGATCTTCTTTTTCGTGCCTTCGATCTCGGCCTGCTTCTCCTGACGCTTCTTCAGCTCAAGGTCATAGAGCCTTGACCGGAGGATGCGGAGGGCGTTCTGCCTGTTGTCCTGCTGGAAGCGGGACTCCGTGTTCTCCACTACTATCCCTGAAGGGATATGCCGCACGCGGACTCCGGTCTCGACCTTGTTGACGTTCTGGCCGCCGTGGCCACCGGAACGGAACGTGTCCCATTCCAAGTCCGAAGGGTTTATCTCGATGTTGATCGTGTCATCGACCAAAGGATAGACGAAAACGGACGAGAATGTGGTCTGGCGCTTGCCCTGGGCGTTGAACGGAGAAAGGCGCACGAGTCTGTGCACACCATTCTCAGCCTTGAGATAGCCGTAGGCATAGTCGCCCTCGACCTGGATCGTGGCCGACTTTATTCCCGCCTCGTCACCTTCAAGAAGGTCAGTGACAGTCACTTTGTAACCGTTCCTCTCGCCCCAGCGCATATACATCCTCATCAGCATCGAACTCCAGTCGTTCGCCTCGGTGCCGCCCGCTCCGGAATTTATCGTCAGCACGGCTCCAAGGTTGTCCCCTTCCGCGCCCAACATATTCCTAAGCTCCAACGCCTCGACATCCTCAACCGCCTTTGAATATGACTCGTCGAGTTCCTGCGTCTCCGCTGTGGTGACTGTCTCGTCGGTGCTTCCGCCCAGACTTTCCTTGGCAAAATCGTACAGAACATCCAGATCATCCACCTCGGTGGAAGCCTTGTCGAATCCTGTGACCCAAGACTTTACACCGTTCAGGTTCTTCATGAACACCTCGGCTGCCTTAGGGTCGTTCCAAAAGTCCGGCGACTCCGTCTTCTTCTGCAATGCGGCTACCTGCCCACGTTTCCCAGGGATGTCAAAGACACCTCCCCAACGTCTCCAACCGCTGATGCAGAGCCTCAATCTGATCCTTTAGTATCATAATGCCCTCCATTTTTAAATTGTTCCTACAAATTTAGTGAATTTATCTCTGATTCGCATCTTATCCATAATGTGTTTTCTTGGATCAAGGGTAAAGCATGGATTCATATATATCTTTTCGCGAGGTACTGGAGAACGCCATTGACACCCCTGATTGCCATCTCCAAAGACATTTTGGTCTCTAAACGCCACCGAAAGTCTCTACGCGTCCATTTTCGGAGACGTTTTCGCCATAAAGCGATGCCTTCGCGACCATTATTTCACCTCTAAGAACATTTCAAACAAATCAAAACAACTTCTTTGTGTTTTCGAGGATAGATGTCTTTTGGAAGAAGGAGTGTGCCGGTGGCACATGACTGATGAGGAAAGATAGCCAGACCGAAAAGACAATCAAAGATAACCAAGTTGTTTTTTAAGGATTACTTAATACAAGGTTTTGGACTTGATCCTGGATCCTTGGCCTATAGAATTGTGTTCAAAGAACGAATATACAAAATCTGAAAGCAATTCACAACAGGATCAATCACTATGTCAATTTTTCGCCCATTTCAGCTGCTGGGCTTTTTCAACTCTATAAACAAACGTAAAATTTCTATTGATAAATCTTGTAATTATTAGAAATATTACTACCTTCGCAATACCAAACAATATGCGATACGAAGTATGATGAATTTCACGACCTTGTTAAGGGGAATGGCTGGGAAAGGCTAAGGCAGTCTGGAAGCCACGTGATCTACAGAAAGGGAAGCCGGACTTACCCAGTTCCCTACCACAAAGGGAAAGAGTTAGGCAAGGGGCTTGAAAACAAGATGAAAAAGGATATGGGGCTGAAATAAGCCCCATATCACAACGATAAAAGAATTGAGTTATGGTTATAGAAGCGGTTATCGAAAGAGCTACGGACGGAACTTTCAACGTCTATTGCAGCAAGGAAATATTCTCTGGAGCCGGCGACACCATCGAGGAAGCCAAGGCCGATATGATGCAGCAGATCAAGTTCTACAAGGAGACTGCGATCGCGGAGGGATTCAAGTACCCCGCCTTTCTTGACGGGGAATATTCCTTCTCCTACAAGATTGACGTGGTCTCGTTGATGCAGTACTATGTCAATTCGGGTATCCTCTCATTGGCCGGCCTCGAAAAACTAACAGGCATCAACCAAAAGCAGCTTTGGGGATACATCAACGGAACCAAGCCACGGAAAGCTCAGGAGGAAAGAATCGAATCCGGATTCCGGGCGTTGGACAAAGACCTGAACGCCATATTCGCGTAATTGTTTGGTAGCATTACTTAGTATGGTGCGGCCCTGGGAGTTTCTTCCAGGGCTTTTCTTTTGGGTAAGGGCCAATGAAGAGGGTTAATCTTCGTCCGCCCTTACGATTTTTATTGGAGGGAAGTGGGTATAACGGGGATTTTAAGGGGCAATGGCGGAAGATCCGTCCTGATGAGGATGCCTCTCGGAGCGCCGTGGTCAAGAGGGGTGAGGTCGATGGCCTTTGAATATGAACGAGTCACAGACGCGGACTTAGGATAGGTCTTGCCGGCGGCCTGAAGGGCGGCGCGGAGCATCGTCTCGTTCTCGTCTCCCAACTGGTAGCCGTCCAACGGATTGTCCTTCGCCTCCAAATCCACCGGAATGCCGTCCGGGATGGAGGCATTGCGGCCGTTGCAGTCAGCGAACTTGCTGATCATCACGTACATCCCCCAATCCTGGATCAGTGAATAATCATACCTGCTGCTGTAGAATTGATCCGGAGCCAACAAGATTCCGGCGCAATACTTCCCATAGGTCCGTTGACCGACAAGCTCAACATCCATATAAGGCTTCAGACCTACAATCACCCCTTCCGAAGCCGAGGCCGTGCCACCGGTCACGATGACATAAACCTTGGATATTCCCGGATTGGCGTCCGACACATCTATTTTCAACTTCTGCGAACTGATTTCATGAACTGTTGAGAAATAAGTGTTAGTGTCCTCCCCTTGCTTCTTCCAGGCCTCGGCGAGAATGGAATTATACACCTCTGTCTGGAATATATCCCCGGCCAGGACATTTGCCATCGGTGCTATCATCGATGCCAACACATTCTCGGTGAAAGCGTAGCCACCGCCGTTATACCTCAAATCAAGGATAAGTTCATCAATATTCTCGGACTTGAAGCGTCTGAACACATCCGGCAGCGTCCGAGAGGAATTGAGGTCAAACGCGGAATAGGCCAGATAGCCGATTTTCTTTCCCGCGACATCGAACGTCTTGTCCACCAGAACAGGATCCTCGTACATATCCACCGCCTTCAGGCTCACAGTCCTGACATCACCACTGATGTTGCCGTTCCCATCCAGGCCAGCAACTCCCAAATTTATTGAATATGAATTGAAAGCATCATAAATATTTTCCTTCGTTATAGCCTTGCCGTCAAGAGTGATGATTATGTCACCTCGCCTAAGTCCCGCCTTATGGGCAGGTCCACCGTTGCTGACACAGCTCACCACAAGGAAATATTCCCCAGGCTTGTTGGTAATCCTCCCTGCCTGAAGATCATACCCGTAAGTGATCCCAAGCCCTTGCACAGAATTCTGGAATGACTTGAGGTCATCCGTCAGGACAGTCCAACGGTCCACTTCCTTGCCTCCCTCATGATAGCGAATGCCTTTCACCACTTCCATCGGCATTCTGCAAGTGTCCGGATCCAGCCTCGCCAAATCCTTTTCAATCTCCTCATTCCAAAGGTAATACGTTTCCAGCACATCGATCGCGTACTGATCCGCCTTCGCGATTTCATGCGTGGGAGCATTTTCTCTCTTATCCGCATCAGTCTCCACGCAGCCCGAAAGCCACAGCATCGCCGCGGCAAGCACCACTGCGGTCCCGCACATATTCCATGTCTTCATATTCATTGTCATTCAGAATAATCTAACGTTTCAGATCATGCCACTACATTGGACACTACAGTACAAAGATATTCAATTTTATTTCTCTTTCGTTTCTTTGTTGTATCTTTGATTCAATAATTTGACTTTTCGGTGATGATCGGGATTTTTGATTCGGGGTCGGGCGGGCTGTCCGTGCTGCGGGAGGTGCTGAAGCTTCTTCCGGGGGAAAAGTTTGTCTATTACGCGGACAACGCCAACTGCCCGTACGGAGAAAAGACTCCTGAGTTCATCCAAAGCCGATGCAGAGCGATCACTGAATATCTCCTCTCGCGGGGAGCGCGAATCATCGTGGTGGCGTGCAACACTGCCACAGCGGCGGCGATCACCACTTTAAGAAATGAATATCCCGTCAAATTCATCGGAATGGAGCCGGCGGTGAAGCCGGCCGCGCTCAGTTCTAAGACAGGAGTGATCGGTGTGCTGGCGACGGCAGGAACGCTGAAAGGGTCCAAATACCTGACCACCAAGGGGATCTACGAGGATGACGTAGAGATTGTCGAGCACGTGGGGCAAGGGTTTGTGGAGTTGGTGGAGAATGGGATTCTGGACGGACCACAGGCGGAGGAGACGGTGCGGAAGAGCCTCCGACCGCTGCTGGATGCGGGTGCGGACAGGATTGTGCTGGGGTGTACGCACTATCCGTTCCTGAGGAATGTCATCCAGAGGATCGCGGGGCCTGATGTGCAGATCATCGATCCGGCACCGGCGGTGGCCAAGCATCTGATTGAGGTGATGAAAGAGGAAGGGCTGCTCTCCTCGGACGATGTGGCTTCGACAGGCTCGGTGCCCCATCCAGACATCGAACTCGTCACTTCCGGTGACAACACCTCAGCCAAACGGATTCTCAGCATGGTTCTTGAAGAGAACAAGGTCCGCCAAGGCAAACAATAACCCTCCGGCAATCAGACAACAGAAAAAATGGCTCCGGCCAAAACATCTAAAGATATGGAATCAAACAACAGAATCGAGGTCAAAGACTTCGCCTACTGTTCAGACAAGTACCAGTACACGATGGGCAAATCCTTCTACGAGACAGGCAGAAAGGATGTCATCGCCGTCTTCAATATGTTCTACAGAAAAGCCCCGGAGAACAACAACTGGGCGGTCGTGAGCGGCATCGAGGAAGCCATAGAATGCATCCGGAACATCGGCAAGGCCGAACCGGAATTTTACGAGAAGTTCCTTCCGGGTGATGAATATGCCGAATTCCGCAAGTACCTGTCAACGTTGAGGTTCACAGGCAATGTCTATGCGATGCGCGAGGGCGAGATAGCGTTCCCGAACCAACCGATCATCACAGTGGAGGCTCCGCTGATCGAAGCCCAGATCCTTGAGACTCCCCTCCTCTGCATAATGAACCACCAGATGGCCGTGGCCACAAAGGCCTCAAGGGTCTGCCGCGCCACCAACCGTCCTGTCAGCGAGTTCGGATCACGGCGCGCTCACGGCCCGTGGGCTGCCACTTACGGAGCGAAGGCCGCGATCATAGCCGGATGCGCCAGCACCTCAAATATCCTGACCGGAGTCCTCAACGGAGTGCCTTCCACCGGCACGATGGCCCACAGCTTCGTCACCTCCTACGGCAGCACAGTCGAAGGCGAGCACAAAGCCTTCGTGGACTACATCAACACCCACCGAGGCGAGAACCTCATCCTGCTCATAGACACCTACGACACCCTTAAATGCGGCATTCTGAACGCGATACGCTCTTTCAAGGAATGCGGCATCGACAATGAATATCCCAACGGCTACGGCGTGCGCCTTGACAGCGGCGACCTCGCCTACCTCTCAGTCAAAGTGCGCCGAATCCTTGACAACCACGGGCTTACGGGCTGCAAGATTTTCGCCACCAACTCTCTTGACGAATATCTCATCTCGGATCTTGAGCGCCAGGGAGCCTGCATAGACTCCTACGGAGTCGGTGACGCCATCGCCACCAGCAAGGCCGCCCCATGCTTCGGCAACGTGTACAAACTCGTCCAGATAGACGGCCGTCCGGTCCTGAAACGTTCCGAGGACAGAATCAAACTGATCAACCCGGGATTCCAGATCACCTACAGAATCACGAAGAAAGACCCTGATCTCGGTGACATCTACAAAGCCGACGCGACCTGTCTGCGCGGAGACACCCTCTCCCAAAGGATCGAGGCCGGCGAGACCTTCACCATCTACGACGAGCAGGACCGCTACAAGTACAAGATATTCCAGTCCGGTGAATATTCCTGGAGGCCACTTCAGCATCAGGTGATCAAGGACGGTGAGAGATGCGCCGAAAGCCACACCCTGCAAGAGAAAAAGGCCTTCTACAACAACACCTTGTCACATTTCAGTCCGTCCGAGAGACGCCTCATCAACCCGCACTACTACAAGGTTGACATCTCAGACGACCTCCTGAACACCAAACTCGAGATCCTCGACACCCTCAACAAAGAGATCGAGGCGTTCAGCATTGACTGATGGCCCAGCCATCGGGGTACGATTCATTCTTGAGGGGAAGCTGGACCAGATCAAGAGCGTCCTCGACGACCAGAACACCACCCTCGAGACCAGGCTGGCGGCCATCGGGGCCGCCGTCAAGGGAATGCCTGACTACGGCAGCAAGTTCGATCTCATCGTGGCGTCCCTCGACGCGATCAAGGGGCAGGCCGAGGCTCTCGGCACCGACCAGGCCGGCATCGCCTCGAAGATAGCCGGCGTGACCGACGCCATCAACGACCTCGTCGACGAAGTGAACAGCGGCAACACCAGCGCCGCCGGACACAGGACATGACAAAGAGAGGGTGACTAAAGTCGAAAGACTGATAGCCACCCTTTTTTGCGTACCGTAAGCGGATTGTCGGTACTGCTTAGTAACATGAAAAAATAAGTTGCCTCAGATAAAATTATCGAGGATAGATCTATTTTCCAAGGCCACTAAGCAATCCTAAATAGTACCAAGCTGATTTTAGGCTTACTTAGAACATGAAACCGAACGAGACGTTGATGAGATTTAGGCTGGTGCGGTCGGCGAGGTTGGTCAGGGACGGGTGGTAGGCAAATTCCAGGAAGTACCTGTTGTAGACGGCCTTGACGCCTAACTGGGCGCAGAGCTGGAAGCGGTTGGCGGCGGAGTCGCCGTTGTCTGACTTGAACCAGTCGCTGGTGACGCCCTCGTACTTGCTTTGACCCAGGATGTGCGCTGTCAGGTTGAGGCCGGCGAACGGGAGAAGCTGGATCTGCCCGAGGTCGAGCTGGTACATCAAACTGACCGGAACAATCGCGGAGACGAGTGTGGAATTATGGTCGCCGAACACCGCCATCGCATCCGCACCATATTCATAGAAGAAAGGCAACTCGCCGGGGAGCGGTCTCGCCTGCGAGACACCTACGGAGAGGCCGTTCATGTTTTCCGTGACAAGCGATCTGCCCGATTTCATCTCGATCGCGGCATTTGAATAGGACACCTTGAAGAAAGTCTGCTGTGCGGAAATTGTCCCGCAGATGGTCATCGCGGCGATGACCGCAAGTAGTTTGATGTGCTTCATAAAACTGTTTGTATTTAATGTCAAAATTATGATAAGTCAGCCACTTCCCTTCCGATTCTGCCTGTGGGCGGGCAAAATGGAGCGGATGCTACAAATATAAGAATTATTTCGGGCTTGGCAGCATGGTATAGAGAATGTTTCGACAATGAAACCCGAAAAGATGAGGGCAGATCTTAGCTGCAGCCCGAAAAGGATTTTCCCTATCCGGATTTTTCACGTTACAAAAATCCGGATAGGGAAAATCCTTTTCGGGTCTCACACTAAGGTGAGTACTACTTGCTCAGTTCGGAGGCGTGGGAGAGGAGATATTCCTCAGCCTCGATGTTCCATAGTCCGTTATGAGCCTTGCAGAGGCGGTCGAGCTCGGCATAGACAGGGTTGGTCACGCCTTTCTCCTCGAAATCGGCGATGGCGGTCAGCGGCATCTCCACGTGGGTGTAGATCAACTTCTTGCCACCTTTGATCGACGGGAGGTTCAGGGTGGTTTCAGGGACCACATTGAGGCCTCCGATGTGGGTCACGAGACCGGCTGGGTCAAGACCTTCGCCCATCATCTTGAGGGCTTCCTTCATGTCCTCGGTGTTGCCGCCGCTGGTGCCGACCACATGGGTGGAGGCATAGTGGACATTGTAGAAGTTGAACGGAGCCTTGAAATCGGAACGACCAGGACCGGAGAAGAAATTCAGGCAGCCATCCTGTCCGAGGATGTCGTCTCCCTGCTCGACAACAGCGGGAACGGGTGCCATCACGATGACCTCATCATAGCCGGTTCCGCCGGAAATCTCGCGCAGCGTCTCTACAGGATTCTCGACAGTGCCGGTGTTCACATAACGGAGATCGATGCCACGGGAAGCGGCGAACTCCTTGGTATAGAGCGTCGCGGCACGGTCAAGACGGGCCTGATCGATGTCCGTCACCACGAAAAGGGACGGTTTTCTGTCCTCACGGCGGAGCACATAGTTGATCATCGCGAGTCCCATCGGGCCGACACCAGCCAGAAGTGCCATCTTGCCACCGTCCTTGATCTCCATCTGGTGAACATACGAGCCCGGATGGGTGTGATAGCAGGCGTGCATCGCGCCGATCACGCAAGCCAGAGGCTCGCTCAATGATGCCGGATAGAATCCCGGGCCATTGTAATGAAGGAGGCAGCCCATCTCCATCACATCGGAAGGGATGATGATGTAGGTGGCGTCACCTCCGGCGTAGCGATAGGAATATCCAGGCGCGGACAGCAGACCGGCTGGGCCGCCCTCGTAGTTAAGGGCCGGCTGGATTGAGAACTTGTCCCCAGGCTTGAATTGATCCTTCCACTTGGAGCCGACCTCTATGATCTCGCCGGCGAACTCGTGGCCGATGATCGTAGGATTTTCGGCGATGTCGTCCGGGACTCTCTTGTGGTCGGAACCTTGGTGTGAAGACTTGTAGGAAGACATGCAAAGGCTGTCGCTGACAACCTTCGCGAGGATCTCGTCATCCTTCATCCCGGGGAGTTCAAACTCCTCGAGACGAAGGTCTTCCTTACCATATAATCTAACAGCTTTTGTAAGCATGGCCGTACCTTTTACACACCCTTCTTCGCGCGGATGACCTGCTCAGCGGTGGTCTGGTTGCTTACCGGAACATAGTCCTTCAGAGGGACGATCTTCTCGTTGATGGCATCCAGGAACCAGGACGGCTGAGGGAAGAACGCCTCCTCAAGCTCGTGGCAAGGGGTGATCCAGTTGCGGGAACCAAGCACCACAGGAGCGGCGTCGAGGTCGTCAAAGGCCATCTCGGTGATGTTGGCGGCGATGTCATTGAGGTAGGAGCCACGGGCGCAGGCGTCGCCGGCGATGACGATGCGGCCGGTCTTCTTCACGGACGCAAGCACCTTCTCGTAGTTGAACGGCACGAGAGAGCGGGCATCGATGACCTCAGCCTCCATACCATACTTTTCCTTAAGAATATCAGCGGCCTCAAGAGCGCGGTACAAAGTGGCGCCGATAGTAAGGATGGTGATGTCCTTACCGGCCCTCTTGACATCCGGCTCACCGATCGGAATCTCATAATATTCCTCAGGCACACCGCCTTCGTGGAACATCTCGCCCTTGTCGTAAATCCTCTGACTCTCAAAGAATATGACTGGGTCGGTACCCTGAAGCGCGGCGTTCATCAAGCCCTTCGCGTCATACGGAGTGACAGGGAAGCAGACCTTGAGTCCAGGAATATGGCAGCACAACGAAGTCCAGTCCTGAGAGTGCTGGGCACCGTACTTCGAGCCGACGGACACACGGACCACAACCGGCATCTTCAGGATGTTGCCGGACATCGCCTGCCACTTAGGAAGCTGATTGAATATCTCGTCTCCGCAGCAGCCGAGGAAGTCGCAGTACATGATCTCAGGGATCACACGGCCGCCACACATAGCGTAACCGATGGCTGTCCCGATGATCGCGGCCTCGGCGATCGGAGAATTGAACAGGCGATGGTAAGGCAGAGCCTCGGTCAGTCCTCTATAGACAGCGAAAGCGCCACCCCACTCACGGTTCTCCTCACCGTAAGCGACCAGAGAAGCATCCTTGTAGAAGCGGTCGGCGACGGCCTCGAATATTCCGTCCCTGATGTTGTAGGTCTTCATCTTGCTGGCAGGCTTGCCGTCCTTGTCAAGATAGAACCTGGACTTGCCGGCAATCTGCTTGGCGCGAGGATTTTCCTCCAGCGGCATATTCACATCCGGTTTCGCGTCGCTGAGGGAGTCGATGCTCTGGTTGGAGAACATCATATCACCAAGGAGCTCACTTTCCTTCACGAGATCCATGCGAGGGGAAAGTTCGGTGTCGATGGCAAGCTTGTAGCATTCGAATATGTTGGCGTCAACCTCCTTGCGGATAGCGTCGAGAGCGGCCTGATCAGCCACCCCGGCCTCTTTCAGTCTCTCACCGAACGCCAAGATGCAATCTTCCTTCTCCCAGGCCTCGATCTCCTCCTTTGTACGGTAAGACGACTGGTCGCTCGGAGAGTGTCCGCTGTAACGGTAGGTGACAACGTCCAGAAGAGCAGGGCCCTTCTTCTCAAGAAGGTAGGCTTTCTTGCGGTTGAAAGCGTCGATGACCGCGAGAGGATTGTAACCGTCAACTCTTTCGGCATCCATGGCGTCGGCCTTGAAGCCGGCTCCCAGGCGTGCAGGGAACACATAGCCCATGGTCTCGCCCCTGGTCTGTCCACCCATGGCGTACTGGTTGTCCATCACGTTGAACAGGACTGGCAGCCCGCCCTTCATGTCGCCTTCCCAGAGTGTGTTGAACTGATCCATCGAGGCGAATGTCATGCCTTCGAGGACTGGTCCTCTGGCCATCGCGCCGTCACCGAGGTTGGCGACGACGATGCCCTTCTTGCGGTTGACCTTCTTGTAAAGGGCCGCTCCCACGGCGATCGATCCGGAACCGCCGACGATGGCGTTGTTAGGATAGATTCCGAAAGGTGTGAAGAATGTGTGCATTGATCCGCCCAGGCCCTTGTTGAAACCGGTCGTGCGGGCGAAGATCTCGGCCATCGCACCGTAGAGCAGGAAGCGGATTCCGAGCTCCTTGGTGTCATCGCCGTCGTAAGCCTTCTTTGCCACGTTGAGGGTGGCGCCACCCCAGAACTCCTCCATAACCTTCTTCAGCTCATCCTCAGGAAGGATCTGAATGGAGCGGAGTCCCTTGGCGAGAATCTCACCGTGTGAACGGTGTGAACCGAAGATAAAGTCATCGGTGTCAAGGCAGTAGGCCATACCGACAGCGGCGGCCTCCTGACCTGCGGAAAGGTGGGCAGGGCCAGGGTTATTGTAAGCGACTCCGTTGTAGCCACCCGTGGTCTTGACCTGATTCAGCATAGTCTCGAACTCGCGGATGTAGGACATGTCGCGGTAGATGCGGAGAAGATCCTCCTTTGTGAAATTGCCTTCCTTAAGTTCTTCCTTGACGGTCTTGTTGTACGTCATCACCGGAATCTTCGGAAGCTCAAGTTCGTGATCCTGAGGACGCAGGGTCTCGTTAGGATCGATGTAAAGCGCTTTTGGCATATCAGTATATTCTTAATTGTTTTTCGTCATTCTTTTTAGCGACAATTTGTGGTCATTACGTTTACCAGCAAATCATTTTATTTCAACGCGAACGCTGTCTCCTTGATGATCTCGGAAACAGTCGGGTGCGGGAACACAACCTCCTTGAGCTGCTCAAGGGTCATCTCCGACTCGATGGCGATGCAGGCGCTGTGGATGATCTCCGAGCAAGGGTTGCCGAGCATGTGGACTCCGAGGACCTCGTGGTACTTCTTGCCGACGATGATCTTGCATATTCCTTCACCGCCCTCATTCTCTGCGACAAAGCGGCCGGCGTAGGCCATTGGAAGCTTGACGACCGAATATTCCTTCCCGGAAGCCGCGGCCTGCTCCTCGGTGAGTCCGACTCCGGCGACCTCAGGGTTGGTATAGACGATTCCAGGGATGGCGTCGTAGCGCATATGATCTTCCTTTCCAAGAATATTGTTGACCGCGACCTCGCCCTCGCGGCTCGCCGTGTGGGCCAGCATAGAGAAGCCGGTCACGTCGCCGGCGGCATAGACTCCCGGAATATTCGTGCGCATCCTGCTGTCCACCTTGATTCCGCAAGGTTTTCCGCCACGGTTCAGGAGCATCTCGACTCCAAGGTTCTCAAGGCCGAATCCCGTGATGTTGGCACGGCGGCCCACAGAGACGAGAATCTTGTCCCCGCCGACCCTCTGGGTGTTGCCCTCCGGATCCTCATAGACAACGGTGTTGCCCTCGATTCCGGTGACCTTGCACTTGAGGCAGAAGTTCACGCCACGTTTGGTGTAGATCTTCTGAAGCATAGCGCTGATCTCATCGTCAAGAGGTCCGAGAATCTTAGGAAGCATCTCAACCACAGTCACTTTCGTACCGAGAGTGCTATAGAAAGCCGCGAACTCCATTCCGATGACACCTCCACCGATGACAACGAGCTCGGACGGACGCTCTTTCAGAGAAAGGATCTCACGGTTGGTGACGATAACGTCTCCGGCCTCCTTCAGACCCGGGAACGGAGGCACGGCGGCCTCTGAACCGGTGCAGATGAGGATGTTCCTTGCGGCGTAGGTCTGGTCGGCGGCCGTGATCTTGATGCCTTCCGCGTCACGGCCCTGGATCATAGCCTCGGCGGCCACGACCTCGACATTGTTGGACTTCATCGCCAGTTTGACACCACCTACGAGTTTCTTCACGACCTTGTCCTTACGGGCGACGATCTTTGAATAATCGAACGTAGGTTCCTTCACATAGACCCCGTAGTGGTCACCTGTGAGGGCGTAGTTATAGACCTTTGCGCTGTAAAGGAGCGTCTTGGTCGGGATGCAGCCCTCGTTGAGGCAGACACCTCCGAGAGACTTTCTTTCAAAAAGGACAACCTTAAGGCCGGCGGCTCCGGCTCTTTCAGCGGCCACGTAACCACCCGGGCCACCGCCTATTACCGCTAAATCGTACATATTCGTAAATATTTTAGAATTCAACTTCAAGATTCTCAATCTCAACAGCCACCTGCTTGAGGAAACGGGTAGCCTCGCCGCCGTCAAGAGCCCTGTGGTCGTAGGTCAAGGAAAGACCGAGATAAGGGACGAACGCATAGACTCCGGCGCCCAGATCCTTCGGACGAGGGACGATCGTGCCGACTCCGAGGATCGCGCTCTGAGGCACGTTGATGACAGGTGTGAACCACTCGACTCCGAAACCTCCGAGATTGGAGACCGTGAATGAGGCACCCTCGGCGGAAAGCAGGTCAGGATTGATCGAGCCCTTCTTGCAGTCCTCAGCAACCCTCTTGAGAGCCTTGCTCAGGCCCACGATGTTAAGATCCTCGGCGCGTTTCACGCAAGGAACCATCAACCCCCTTTCAGTGTCTACAGCGCAGCCGAGATTGACGACATTGAACAACCTCATGGCATCGCCCAGACAATGGGAGTTGACCTTAGGGAATTTCTTGAGGGCCTTGATCACAGCGTAGCAGACGAAGTCGTTGATCGTGATGTTGGCATCGATCCTTCCTTCCTCCAGCGCCTTCTTGGCCTTCTTGCGGAGAGACTGGATGCGGCGGGCGTCAGCGCCGAGCATGTGTGTGAGCTGGGCCGTGTTCTGGAGGGAGTTGTACATCGACTTGGCGATGAGCTTGCGCATGTTGGACATCTTCTCGACCTTGAACTCCTCGCCTTCTCCGGCAAGGTTCTCGGTGTGGGTAGGTTTCCAGACCTTGAGGTCGGAGCCCTTGACCATTCCGCCGATTCCGGAGCCTGCGGCAGGAGCCTGAAGACCTCCGTCGGCCATCATAGCCTTGGCGAGTCCGGATTTCGGAGCGCCCTGTGCGGCTATGATGTCACGTTCGATTATGCGGCCGTGAGGGCCTGTGCCGGCCACCTGGGCGGTGTCCACGCCTTTTTCAGCAGCCAATTTGCGGGCTCTCGGAGAGACAGGAGCGTTGGCGGTAACGGTTCCTGTCGCCGGGCTTGCCGAAGCGCCCGGTGTCGCTGCCGCGGTCACTTCGATGGCTGGTGAGCCTTGTAGAGCCACTGGCTCTGCGACCGCATTTGCCGGCTCCGTGGCCGGTGATGTTGGCTCCGCGCCCGAAGCGGCAGATGCGCCGGTCCCCGAAGGAGCATATTCAGAGAAAGATTCCCCCGGTTCGCCGATGACCATCACGTTGGTCAGGCAAGGGATCTCGTCGTTATCGTTGAAGAAGCAGGCAAGGACGGTGCCTTCGACCTTGGCGTCCTCGTCAAAGGATGCCTTGTCGGTCTCATAGCTGAAAAGGACATCGCCGACAGCGACTTTGTCCCCCACCTTTTTCTTGAATTCAGTGACAATGCAACTTTCTACGGATTGCCCTTGTTTGGGCATAATAACTACGTGTGCCATTAACTATAATGATTATTAAATTCTCTAAGCCGGAAGCCGTTTGGATTTCGGGGAAATGGAAGCGGCTCCACATACACACAAAGTTAAAATTTCTTCTTGACATAAAAAAGGATTATATTTGTACTCTATAAACGATTTAGCATATTTCAAATTCAAAATATCAAATAGAAAATGCAGTCAACAGAAGATCTGAAGAAGATTGCCTCCCAGGTAAGGAGGGACATCATCAGGATGGTCGTGAAGGCCAAGTCCGGACACCCGGGCGGATCCATGAGCAGCGCTGATTTTATGACAGCACTGTACTTCAATGTTATGGATCAGAACCCTGAAACTTGGACACGCGGCGGAAAGGATCAGGACATGTTCATCCTGTCGGCCGGACACCTCACCCCAATGTATTACTCAATCCTTTCGAGGGCAGGATATTTCCCGACCTCCGAGCTCGGCTCGTTCCGTAAGTTCGGAAGCCGCCTTCAGGGACACCCTTCAGTAAGGAAAGGCCTCCCTGGCGTGGCTCAGGCGGCCGGTTCCCTCGGACAGGGACTTTCAGTAGCGATAGGAGCGGCTCTCGCAAAGAAGGCTGACAACGACCCTCACTGCGTTTACGTTCTCTGCGGAGACGGCGAGACCGAGGAAGGACAGATCTGGGAGGCGGCGATGTTCGCAGCCCACCACAAGGCCGACAATCTGATCGCGATGACCGACTGGAACGGACAGCAGATCGACGGCACGACCGAAGATGTCGCCGGACTCGGTGACCTTGAGGCAAAATGGAAGGCTTTCGGATGGGAGGTCATCATCGCCGACGGACACGACATGGACAAGATCCTCGAGGCGTTCGCGCAGGCCAAGGCTGGTGTCGGAAACGGCAAGCCGAAGATGATCCTGTTCAAGACAGAGATGGGACACGGGGTTGATTTTATGGCGGGCACCCACAAATGGCACGGCAGCGTACCTTCAGAGGAGCAGTGCCAGAACGCCCTGAGCCAGCTTGAGGAAACATTGGGAGACTTTTAATTCACGAATATTATGAAGAAATATACAGATAAGGGTAAGAAAGACACCCGCAGCGGTTTCGGAGCCGGCCTTCTCGAAGCCGGAAAGGCTGACTCAAGAGTCGTGGCTTTGACCGCCGACCTCAAGGGCTCGCTCAAGATGGACGCTTTCGCGGCCGAGTTTCCGGAGAGATATTACGAATGCGGCATCGCCGAGTCCAATATGATCGGCGTGGCCTCTGGAATGGCTCTCGCAGGCAAGATTCCGTTCGCGGGATCGTTCGCCGAATTCGTCACAGGACGTGTTTACGACCAGATCAGAATGGAGGTATGCTACGGTAAGACCAACGTCAAGATCGCTTCCTCACACGCCGGAATCACCCTCGGCGAGGACGGCGCCACCCACCAGACAATGGAGGACATCGCCCTGATGCGTGCCCTTCCGGAAATGGTTGTGATCAACCCTTGCGACTGGACACAGACAAAGAACGCGACGATCGCCGCGGCCAAATACGATGGTCCTGTCTATCTGCGTTTCGGCCGTCCTAAGGTTGCCGACTTCACACCAGACGAGCCGTTCGAGATCGGAAAGGCATACGTGCTGAACGAGGGCAAGGACGTCACCCTCTTCGCGACAGGCCACATGGTTTGGGAGGCCCTTCAGGCAGCCGAAGCTCTTGAGGCAGAGGGAATCTGCGCCGAGGTTATCAATGTGGCGACCATCAAGCCACTTGACACAAAGACAGTCATCGCCTCCGCCATCAAGACCGGAGCCGTGGTTGTCGCCGAGGAGCACAACATGGCCGGAGGCCTTGGCGAACTGATCGCCGGAGTGCTCGCCGCCACATCCCCTAAGCCTATTGAATATGTCAACGGACGTGACGAGTTCGGCCAGAGCGGAACTCCGTCCGAGCTTCTCGCCGCTTACGGAATGGACGCCGCCCACATCGTCGAGGCCGCCAGAAAAGTTCTGGAAAGGAAATAAGAAACAGAAATATTCATAAAAAACAGAAAAAAGTTAGGAGACATTTACGTTTCTTAACTTTTTTTCTGTTTACTATGCCTATATTGCCGCCCATGAACACGGCAGCCATAAGGAATATCCACGGTCCTTTTCCTGAATATTCAAAATGCCTGCGGCAAATGACAATAAACTATGAAAATCAAAGAGATCTGCGTGGACGAGAGGCCACGGGAAAAGATGCTCGCCAAAGGAGCGGACGCGATGAGCAACGCTGAATTGCTCGCCATTCTGATCGGATCAGGGACGCAGAAAGAGAATGTCCTTGAGGTGGCCAACAGGCTTCTGGCCGAAGGCAAAGGCAAGTTGTCGATGATAGCCGACATGGACGCCAGACGAATGAAGGAGATAGGAGGTATCGGCAGTGTCCGGTATGCGGCCATCGCCGCCGCCTTCGAGCTCGGGAAAAGATGCTGCCTGGAGGATCCCGGAATAGAAAAGGTTCCCTTGACCGATGCCGAGATTGTGTACAGGATGATGCTCCCCCGCCTCAAAGGGTTGGATCACGAGGAATTCTGGGTAATTCTTCTGAACAGGGCCAACTACATCATCCACAAGGAGATGATAAGCCTTGGAGGAATATCCTCAACCGTGGTTGATTCCAAGTTGGTGGTCAGGATGGCTCTGGACAAACGGGCCAGCGGCCTGATCATGGTGCATAACCACCCGTCCGGGAATCCTCGGCCAGGGCACAACGACCTGACCGAAACCGAACGCATGAAAAAAGCGGCGAACACTTTCGACATCGCCCTCCTTGACCACATCATCATCTGTGACGACTGCTATTTCAGTTTCGCTGACGACAAAGTGACAGTGGCGGAAAGAAAAAATTTGCTGCTCTGAAAATAAATCCTTACTTTTGATTTTCGGAAATCAATTTCGAAAAACCAATGAAAGTCATCAATCTTGGCGAGGCCGACTCGGTCCTCAACAACATCATCGCGCAGATGCGTGACAAAACCGTTCAGAAAGACAGCCTCCGTTTCCGTTACAACCTTGAAAGGTTGGGGCATATCTTCGCCTACGAGTTAAGCAAGGCGCTGGACTACAGTCCCAAGGATGTCATCACTCCGCTCGCCACGGCAAGGGTTCGCACCAGTGACGCAAAGATTGTGGTTTCCACGATCCTTCGCGCCGGTCTGCCTCTCCATAAAGGTATCCTTGACGTTTTCGACAACGCGGAGAATGCGTTCGTCGCCGCGTTCAGAAAATATGACAAGGGGGACGAGTTCCACATCAATGTGGAGTATTGCACCTGTCCTGACCTGACGGGAAAGACGCTCATCATAGCCGACACGATGCTCGCGACTGGAGCGTCAATCGAAATTGCCTACCACAAGCTGATTGATGAGGGAGGAGAGCCGGTTCACACGCACTTCGTCTGCCCTATCGCCAGCATCTACGCCATCGAGTTTCTTCAGAGGCATCTTCCTGAAAACACGACACTTTGGACCGCCGCCGTTGATGAGGAACTGACCAGCCACTCCTACATCGTCCCAGGCCTTGGCGACGCAGGCGATCTCGCCTACGGAGCAAAGCTGTAAGCAGCTTTGCTCTATATCTTTCACCCCCAGTCCCTTCGGGACAGCCCCGGTGGGGCATTGGGGAGCGGTCTCCCCAAACCCCTTGCGTCGCTACGCTCCGTAGTCCACTAAAGTTCTTTCAATACTATGGGGAGAAGGTCCTGTGCGAAGAGCGTCAGACGAAAAAAGATTCCGCAACCATTCACCCGGATAGGGCGCGAAGCGTAGGTTGCGGAATCTTTTTTGTCTGACGCGGCCTGACCTAAATCCTTGCCGGTCACTTCGACGGGCTCAGCGACCACGGCGACATATTCAGTTACAATTACAGTTCCTTTCTGAGCCGAGCCTTAGGAATGTCAAGCTGGTCACGGTACTTGGCGATCGTGCGGCGAGCGACCTTATAGCCACGCTTGTTCATCTCGGCCACCAACTGATCATCTGTCAGAGGCTTACGCTTGTCCTCAGCATCCACACACTCCCGCAAAGCCTTCTTCAACTCACGAGTGGACACCTCCTCGCCATCCTGGTTCTCAAGCCCCTCCGAAAAGAAATACTTCAACGGATAGATTCCGAAATGTGTCTCGATGTACTTGCTGTTCACAACCCTTGAGATCGTCGAGATGTCAAAGCCGGTCCTCTCTGCTATATCCTTCAGGACCATCGGCTTGAGATGAGACTCGTCCCCGTCCATGAAATAGTCATGCTGGTACTCGATGATGGCCTTCATCGTGCTCTCCAACGTGTTGTAGCGCTGCTTGAGAGCCTCCACAAACCACTTTGCCGAATCCAGCTTCTGCTTCACAAACGTGGCCGCCTCCTTCTTCTGCCTGTCCGAAGACCCCTGAGCCTCGACAAGAAGCTCAGCGTACTTGCGATTCACACGGATTTCAGGAATATTGAAACGAGGCATCGACAGTTTCAACTCTCCGTCCACAATGTCCAGCACGAAATCCGGCACAATCTGCTGAGCCTGATCGTTGTAGGAATCATCAATCTGGCCTCCCGGAGCCGGGTTCAGCTTGACGATCTTAGCCATGACGGCCTTCATCTCCTCCTCGCTCAGTCCAAGTTTCGTGATGATCTTCTGGAAATGCCTGTTTGAGAACTCCGCGAAATAGTCAGTGAGAATGCTCTCGGCGGTCTGCACAGTCTTCGTCTGCTTCTGAGCCCTCAGCTGAAGGAGCAGGCACTCGCGCAGATCCCTTGCTCCGACCCCTGCCGGCTCGAACTCCTGAATCACCTTCAACATATTCAAGACCTCCTCCGGGCTGGATTCGATGTTCGCCCTGAAAGCAAGATCATCCACTATGCTGTCTATGTCCCTGCGAAGATAGCCGTCACTGTCAAGGCTTCCTATTATGAATGCAGCGACATCATGCGCATGCTTTGACAGATTCCGGTAGCCAAGCTGTTCCATCAGGCTCTGCGTGAAACTCTCCTTGACAGAGAACGTGTTGTACTGAGGACGCTCGTCCTTACCATAGTTGTTCACATGAAGCTTGTACGCGGGAATCGGATCGTTCTCGTCGATCTCATCGATGGAGATGTCCTTAGGCTCATCATTGTCCTCGTTCTTTTCCGGAGCCGGAGAATCGTCAAGCACCGGATTGTCCTCCAACTCAGACTTGACCTTCTGCTCCAGTTCCTGAATCGGCAGCTCGATGAGCTTGATCGTCTGAATCTGAAGCGGGGAAAGTTTCTGAGTCTGTTTGAGTTCTAGTCCTTGCTTGAGCATAGTTTATTCCTGATTAACGGTCTCGACTGTGTAGGAATGGAACCGGTCAACCACAGGATAACCGATTGTCTCCCTTACTATGAAAGCGGTCGGGAAATCCCCTTTGACCTGCTGAAGAAGCCGCATGGCTTCGGACTTGGTGCGGAAATCCCCGACTGTCACCCTGAAGAAAGGATTGGAATATGTCCGATAGGCCGAAACGCCGGGGAACATCCCCTTGAAACGCTCCAAAGCCGCTTCGGAATCATTCCTCGAAGTCTGCTTGTTGTCATTGAATATCCGGACTCTGAATCCGGTGGAAGTCCTTGAGGAATTAGCGGCCACATGTGACTCGAAAGCGTTCAGAATGCGCTGAGACTGATGCACGGTCACCTTTGAATCCCCTCCGCCATAACCGGAAAGGAGGTTGAATATATTCTTTCCCACCAATGTGGAGTCCATCGCCGCGCTTTGCCGATAGATGACGGAATCACGCTTCTCGGTTGTGCCTTGGGCAAGGGCCGTCGACACGGAGGCGAGAAGGAACAATGTGATCGCCAGGATTTTACGAACCGGAATATTCATAAATCTATTCAGTCATTTGATTAAGGTCGATATTCTTGAATTTCAAGGTGGTGCCCGCTCCGCTCTTGAGTTTAACGGTCGCGGTCACATCCGTGGTGAAGCCCTCCAGACTGCCCTTCTTCACGATCTGCATCAGTTTCATAAGGCTCACGCCATCGTTCAGGGTCGCCGTGCAAGGCAGGTCATAGACCTTCGAGCATTTCTTGTCCACGCTGATCGTGTCCGCCGTGTAGGTCGCGAAATCCTCTCCGTTGTACTTCACTGTCCCGCTGACATCCATCACCTTGAACGCGAATGTCGGATTGTCAATCCCGACCGCGAGCACCGCGTCTATCGAACGCAGGCCTTTCAATGAATATGACTCCAGGCCGCACGAGGTCACCTTTATGTCTTTGACCTTGGACAGACCGGAGCATCCGGAAAGGATGGCACAGGCCAGCGAAACGATGAGAATGCCGAATATTGTTTTCTTGAATGTCTTCATCTTGTCAACACTGTTTCCACAAAGATAATGAAAAATCCATAATAAGCATTATCGAATGGATTTGCCAGAATAGCCATACTTCCATAAAAAACATGCCACGATGGATTTGATGAACGTCATCAAGTCATTATTCAAGGATAATTATCTATCTTTGCGTCAAGACAGTCATTACGAATGAGCAAGAAGATTTACATAGAGACTTACGGTTGCCAGATGAATGTCGGCGATTCGGAGGTGATTTTCTCGATTCTCGGGAAAGAGGGGTATGAACGGACTGAGTCAATGGACGACGCGGACGTGATTCTCGCGAACACGTGCTCGGTCAGGGACAACGCCGAGCAAAGGATATGGGGGCGCATCGAGGTGTTCCACAAACAGAAGGAAAAAAGATCCGGCGTCGTGGTGGGGATTGTCGGATGCATGGCCGAAAGGCTGAAAGACAAGCTGTTGGACACGCACAAAGTGGACCTTGTCGCCGGTCCGGACTCCTACAGGACGCTTCCGACGCTGCTCCGGGACATCGCGCCGGACAAGCCGCAGATCAACGTGATGCTCTCACACGAAGAGACTTACGCCGACATCGTGCCGGTCAGGACAGACAGGAACGGGGTCTCAGCGTTCATCTCGATCATGAGGGGATGCAACAATGTCTGCTCGTATTGCGTGGTTCCTTACACCAGGGGCGCGGAAAGAAGCCGAGATCCTCAAACCATTGTGGATGAAGCCCGTGACGTTTTCAGCAAAGGGTACAAGGAAGTCACCCTGCTCGGTCAGAACGTGGATTCCTACAACTGGAAACCGGCGGAGGGGAAAGGATGTGACTTTCCGGAACTGTTGGAGATGGTCGCCCGGATCAGCCCTGAGCTGAGAGTGCGTTTCGCCACCAATCATCCCAAGGACATCAGTGACGAGTTGATCGAGACGATGGCAAGGCACGACAACATCTGCAATCATATTCATCTGCCGGTCCAGTCGGGCAGCGACAGGCTTTTGGAGAAGATGAGGAGACGCTACACCGCCGAGTGGTATCTTGAGCGTGTGGCGATGATCCGGGAGGTTCTGCCGGGCTGCGGAATCACCACGGACGTGATCGCCGGGTTCTGCTCCGAGACAGAGGAGGACCATCAGCAGACACTTGAACTGTTCCGTAAGGTCGGGTTCGACTACGCCTATATGTTCTACTACTCCGAGAGACCGGGGACGCTCGCCGCAAGGCATTATCCTGACGATGTTCCGCTCGATGTCAAGACCAGAAGGCTGAACGAGATCATCGCCCTGCAGAGCGAGCTGAGCCTGAAGAGCAACCAGAATGACATCGGCAAGACTTTCAGGGTTCTTGTGGAAGGGCCGTCAAAGAAGAATCCTGAAGAACTCTGCGGCCGCTCCGGCAGCAACAAGATGTGCGTATTCCCGGGCAAGGGACACAAGGCCGGAGATTATGTGGATGTCAAGGTGCTCTCCTGCACATCGGCGACCTTGATCGGTAAACTGGCTTAACGGCGGTCTATGTTGCAGTGGATTCTCACGGTGTTATACATACTCCTGATTCTCAGCGTCTTCACAATCATATTGGTTGACCGGGGAGATTCAGGAAGGAAGTTCGCGTGGCTGCTCGTCATCGCCGTGCTTCCTGTGGTCGGACTGGTCCTCTACCTGATGTTCGGCATCAACTACCGGCATCACTGGATCTTCAACCGCCGGCATCAAAGGTACAGGGACATATTCGAGGCCGGAACCACTCCGGAACTGAACAGAATCCTCTTCGGTCACGACAACGAATCAGCCATCCGTGAGGAGTTCCGGCCGCTGGCGAAACTTCTCGGGGCGGAAAGCTACCCATCCGTCACATCAGGCAACGATGTGGAGATCATCACGAGCGGACAGCGGAAATTCGACCTGCTCCGCGAGGACATCCTGGCGGCCAAATATTCAATCCACATTGAATATTTCCATTTCGGCAACGACAAGGGCAGCAAGGCGATCAAGCGTCTTCTGATGCAGAAGGCAAGGGAAGGGGTCAAGGTTCGTTTTCTGTACGAGAACATCGCCAATTTCCCGATAGCTTCGGCCTACTACAACAACATGAGGAAAGCCGGGGTCGAGGTTGTGAAGTTCACCAACCCAAGGATGCATGTCCTGGATCTGGCCACGAAACTCAATTACCGGAACCACAGGAAGATAGTGGTGATCGACGGGAAGATCGGCTACACGGGAGGGATGAATATAAACGATCATTATTTCCGTCAGTGGAGGGACACGCACATGCGCTTAACGGGCGATGCCGTGGCCGTTCTCCAGTACACTTTTCTGGACTCCTGGTTGACAGGCGGCGGGACGATCGACAAGGAGATGATCGAGTATTACCCGATGGCGAAGAAGACGGTCACTGAGTCTGTCGATGTGACCGCGCGGGAACACAAAGCATTGAACAGTGTCGCTTCGACAGGCTCAGCGACCAGGGAAACAGGATCAGCGACCAGAGATAACGATCTGTCAACCGAACAAGAAATAGACTTCCGGGCAACCCACCAGACGCTCAGGAACAAACTGGTCCAGATCGTCCCTGACGAGCCGGACCTTCCACTGCCGATCCTCCAGCTGAGTTACGAATGGGCTCTCCAGCACGCCCAGAAGTACATCTACCTTCAGACTCCGTACTTCGTTCCCACAGAGCCGGTTATGGACGCTCTCAAAACCGCGGCCCTATGCGGGGTCGATGTCCGTCTGATGCTCCCGGAAGTGGCCGACAACCTGCTGATGCGTCCCGCCAACAGAGCCTACTACGAAGAGGTCCTGCAAGCCGGAGTAAGAATATTCCTGCGAAAGGGAGAGTTCATTCACGCAAAGACCTTTGTCTGTGACGATTACCTCTCCAGCATCGGCTCAGCGAATCTGGACTTCCGCAGTTTCGCCATCAACTACGAGGTCAACTCCTACATCTACGATGAGGAGACCGCCCTGATGAACAAAGGAATATTCATGTACGACCTCAGGCAATGCCATGAGTTGACTTTGGAGGCATGGAACGCCCGTCCGTGGTATTCCCGCATCATCGAAAGTTTCATGAGGTTGTTCGCTCCGCTGCTGTAGGACTTCCGTTGCCTCCTGCCGAATCAGCCTGCCTTCAGACCACATGCCCAAGAACAGTTTTCCCTGCCAGACCCCGAAAAAATGATTCCGGACTCGATTTTTTGATAATATTTTCCCAAGTACACCACCGTTTTTGCAAAAAGCCTATATCTTTGCAAAAACGTTTTCGGTAACAAAAAAATGACAAGTAAGACTAAGACCAATTTCAGATGGGTGATCTGTGCGATGCTTTTCGTCGCGACAGCCGTGAATTATCTTGACAGACAAGTACTTTCCCTGACATGGGACGAGTTCATCAAACCGGAGTTCCATTGGAATGAATCGCACTACGGCACGATCACGTCCCTGTTCTCGATCATATATGCGATCTGCATGCTGTTCGCGGGCCGTGTCGTTGACTGGATGGGCACCAAGAAAGGCTACCTGTGGTCAATCGGAGTGTGGTCGGCCGGTGCATGCGCCCATGCCTTATGCGGGGTCGTGACAGAAAATATCGTAGGACTGCACACGGCGGCCGAACTGGTTCAAGCCACAGGTGACACAGCGGTTCTCATATCCACAATCAGCATGTATTGTTTCCTTGTCGCCCGAAGCATCCTGGCCCTTGGAGAAGCCGGCAACTTTCCTGCCGCCATCAAGACCACGGCTGAATATTTTCCTAAGAAAGACAGGGCTTTCGCCACGTCCATATTCAATGCCGGCGCTTCTATCGGAGCGCTGTTCGCCCCGCTCACCATCCCGGTTCTCGCGAAGAACTTCGGTTGGGAGGTCTCGTTCATCATCATCGGAGCCCTGGGCTTCGTCTGGATGGGATTCTGGGTGTTCCTCTACGACAAGCCTGAGGCTTCCAAGCACGTGAGCAAGGAAGAGCTGGCCTACATCGAGCAGGACAAGGAACTTGACAACGAGAAGGCTGCCGACAACGGAACCGGGAAGAAGATCGGTTTCAAGGACTGCCTCAAGTACAAGCAGACCTGGGCGTTCGCCGTCGGAAAGTTTATGACCGACGGAGTCTGGTGGTTCTTCCTGTTCTGGACCCCGTCCTATCTGAACACACAGTTCGGGATCAAGACCAGCGACCCGATGGGTATGGCATTGATATTCACTCTCTATGCCATAACGATGCTTTCGATCTACGGCGGAAAGCTTCCTACCATATTCATCAATAAGGCGATGAAGAAGGGAGAGGCGTTCGATCCGTACGCGGCCAGGATGAAGGCGATGCTGATCTTCGCGTTCCTGCCGCTGGTCGTCCTGCTCGCACAGCCTCTTGGCAGGATATCCCCTTGGTTCCCGGTCATCCTGATCGGCATCGGCGCGGCCGCGCACCAGTCTTGGTCCGCCAACATCTTCTCAACCGTAGGAGACATGTTCCCGAAATCCAGCATCGCCACCATCACCGGTATCGGCGGCATGGCGGGAGGACTCGGCTCAATGTTCCTCCAGAAAGTGGCTGGTGAGCTCTTCGTTTACTCCGAGCAAGTCAACCTGTCCTTCTTGGGATTCACCGGAAAACCGGCCGGCTACTTCATCATCTTCTGCGTCTGCGCCACCGCCTACCTTATCGGCTGGTGCATCATGAAAGCCCTTGTACCTAAATACAAGGTGATAACGCTCAACTAACGGCGGAACACCAATCCAATGCAAGCCAGGCCTCAACTTGGCATATTACCTCAAGATTTGCGATGGCTTCTTCATCTCGCGAATCACCACCGTCACAAACCGCGTGGCAGACAAGTCACTGACAGCCAACAAATTAAGCCTCTTCGTGGTGCAGAATATCGCCCCACGAAGAGGCTTAATTTATTGACTATAAGGCGTATATCCGCCACAGCCACCACGAAATCAGAGATTTCAGGCGAACCAACGTACAAACTTCAAATCATCATACAATATAAGCACTTGAAAGGCACAGGCACAATACAGTCTGACAGATATCAAATGACATACACTCAAATGCTAATATGCAACATTACTTCCTGCCGCCAATATATTTTCACTTATAGATATTGCATATCCGCGAATATTTATGTAAAATTGCCGAAACTATACACATAAAAAGAGAAATTGAACCAAACTTATGATGTTATAACTAACTTAAAAATATTTTCAATAATGAAAATCAAGCATTTATTAATCTTTCTTTTATCAATTTGCGTCACATTTCCGCTGAGCGCTCAAGACGAGCAACGTACTATCAAAAGGAAAGTCGCTATCGGCAGATTTTCAAATGAGACGCAGTATGCGAAAGGACTTTTCTATGACAAGGATAATGATCCTATGAGGAAACAAGCCCTTGATATTCTTTCATCAAAACTGGCATCCAGCGGAAAGTTCATCCTCTTGGAGCGGGAAGACCTTGACCTTCTTGTCGCGGAAGCAGGGGAAGACATGAAGAAAATCGGAGCGGATTACATCATCCTCGGTTCGATAACGGAGTTTGGACGTAAAAATGAGGGACAGCAAAAGGTGTTCTCCTCAACAAAGACTCAAACCGTCGAGGCCGGGGTAAGTATTCGCCTTGTTGAATCGGCGACAGGTCTAATCATCTATTCTGATGAGGCTAAAGGATATGCTGAGACAACAACCAAGGAGACACTCGGAGTCGGTGGTAAGGCTGGATATGACGCAACCCTTAGCGACAAGGCGATCTCCGCGGCGATCTCTCAACTGGTGGAGAATATTATCAATAAATGTATGGATAAGCCGTGGCGCTCATACATTTTATCTGTGGAAGATGGAACTTATATCATTTCCGGCGGAGCATCCCAAGGACTTGCTGCCAATGACAGGTTCAACGTCTACAAGAAAGGAAAATCAGTAAAAAACCCTCAGACCGGAATGATGATAGAGCTTCCAGGAAGCAAAGTAGGAGAAGTCACAGTCATTTCTTCCATAGGAGACACTCCGGAAACCGAGATTTCATTCTGCAGTTACTCCGGAGAGGATCTCGATCTTACAAAAATTTCTGAGAACTATTATATTATGGAGGACAAGAAATGAAAAGAATGATTCTATCTTTCGCTGTGATTCTGACTGCACTCCTGTTTTTGTCTGGCTGCGGAGTCGGTGTCCATTCTGTCGCATCGGGCAAGGAGGATGTCGCCAGTCTGGTTTTCACAGATAATGCCATACACAACATCATCGTCACAATCGACGGAAAAGACTACAGCACACAGACTGTCAAAGTAAAAGGCTATAAGCCCGGAATGAACATCAAGAATACAGTTCTCAACACGATCAAGATTGAGCCAGGACAGCACAGCGTGATTGTGAAATCCGGCGATAACGAACTGTTCAGAAAGCGTATATTCGTCTCAACCGGAGAGAACAAAGTGATTAATCTATGAAAAGGATAGCGTTGTTCATAGCCTCGATCATCTTATTGTCATCGTGTGCACCGACACTTATGTACAATTGGGGAGGCAATTCTAGCGCAGGTGTCACTCCATATGAGAATTTGACTTATCAGAATTATGACAAGCAATCACCGGAGACGCTTTGCAAACTAATTATCTTGTATGAGGATATGACATCCAATCCTGGAGGTACCCGCAAAGTCCCCGCCCCCGGGATATGCGCCGAATATGGATATCTCCTGATGCAGCCAGAAGTTCTTCAAACGTTCACAGAACATGCGACCAAGGCTCAAATGAGAGTATTCAAAGACAAGGATCTGAACTTTTATTTCAGAGAACACGGCAAGGAAATGTTCGAGAAGGAAATCAAGTACTACCCGGAATCCGCAACATTTATCAAACCGTTAGTCAAAAAGTTAAGTTCAAGATAAGCAATGAAAAAGTTTCTCTACGCGATCCTGCTGATTGCCGCCGCAACCTCCTGCTCCACAACGACAAGGCTATCTCAATACCCTAAGATGTATGAAAGCAAGCCGGTCACCATTCTTGTGATGCCACCTATAAACAACACAGCTAATGTCGAGGCCAAAGATCTGCTTTACACTTCCATAAACAAACCGCTTGCAGAGGCCGGCTATTATGTGATCTCGCCACACCTCGCGATGGATATTCTCAAATCCGAAAGTGCCTATGACGCCGAAATGTTCATTGACGCTCCGCTTGACAAATTCGCACAGTTTTTCGGTGCCGATGCGGTAGTGTTCTCACAGATAGACAAATGGACGAAGAGTGGTTTCGGGATCGACACCAAAATCCGGTATTTTATCAAGTCGGCAAAGACAAACGAAATCATCTTTGACAGGACCTGTGATCTTCATCTGGATCTGTCGCAAAATAGCAGCGGAGGTGGAGTCTTAGGAGCCTTGATAGATCTTGCGGCATCTGCCATTGTCACCGCCACCACAGACCACATCGTTGCCGCGAGAAAAGCCAATGCGTACATATTCAATGACATCCCGAGAGGAAAATACAGTCCTATGTTCGGCAAGGATCAGAATGTCTCAGCCGCGAAGAAGGACATCAAGGCAAATGTAAAGTAAGAGTTGGTGGGCACCAAAACCCCGTGGCGCTTAAAGCATTAATTATAAACATATTAAGCATTGTCCTAGTGCGATATTCGACACCAGGACAAAGTTTTTCTTATTGATATTCAAGCACTTATCCGCCACCGCCTCAGTATCAGCCAGTGCGATTCAAAACCCTAATAATCAATGGAATAGACATTCGTCTTCAGTTAAATCAAGCTAAAGGCAGAGTCTTAAGACGCTCATTATCAAGCATTCATAGCGCACCGCCTCAAATAGCCTAATCGGAAGATTCGCACTTCGGAGCTTCGACAGTCCCGGAGGGACACGGGGAAGAGTGAAATGAATCATATTGTTAATTTCCATAATAATGATTAAGTTTGCGGAAATTGAAAGAATATGAGCCAAAAAGAACGGGCAACGGAATTTGTGGTGTTCTGCATTGAGAATCTTGCGGATCGCTTAGGTGTGCCTGGTTCAGTAATATTCAATAAATTGAACAGCATAGGAGCGATCTCAGGCTTCCTTTATCCAAGTTACGAATCCCTGCATACACAAAGCAAGGAATACATCCTGAATGAAATCCAAGCCTATATCTCCAGCCATAGCCTCAGCATAAAACTATGAAAGTATTTCACGGCTCAATTTCAATAGTTGACAGACCGCTTGCCAATGCAGGTCGTAATCATCTTGATTTCGGCAAAGGATTCTATCTGACAACTTTGGAGAATCAGGCAATATCCTGGGCCTCAAGACCTTTGAATCAAGGCAAACAGAAATATCTCAATATCTACGAACTGGATTCATCCGCAATTGCAAACGGAGACTACCAATACCTCCATTTCGATGAATACAACGCCGAATGGCTGAATTTTGTGATCTCCAACAGGAAAGGAGGCTCCGACTGGAGACAGTTTGACATTGTGGAAGGTGGAATAGCAAACGACAGGATATTCAACACAATCGAGTTATACTCCTCTGGCTTGATTTCCGAAAACGAGGCTCTTCAAAGATTGATTTATGAAAAGCCGAACAATCAAATCTGCATTCTTAACCAGGATATTATCGATAATCACTTGACATTTGTTGAGGCGCGTGAAATAAAGGAGGAAGCGCAATGAACGGAAATCCTTTAATAAATGAGACCCTGCTCCAAATGAAATATGCCAGAGTCATTTCTCTATTGGCCAAGAAATTGGCCGTTCCGGAAGATAAAGCGATGGCAATTTTCTATAATTCAAAGACCTACAGCAATCTCAACGATTTAAGAAACGGTCTGCAAAATATGAGTGACGCCTTTTTGGTTGATGAGATCATCCAAGAATCTTCCGCCAGCTTGCACAAGGCATAGAGGCTGAGACAAGTCATAGATAATAGAGATTTAAGGAATCCGCTCAAAAAGGAACACCGCGATCAGAAAATAAAAATTCCAGAATTTTGGTAACGTGCAAAATTCTGGAATTTTCTATTTTTGAACGCCTTTGCCGCTTTGTAAAAGTGCTTTGATGATTACATAGCCACTTCGACAAGCTCAGTGACCGAAAGGCTGCTCAGTGACCGACGCGGGAACTAACTGATGAACAGGAGCTCACGGTACTTAGGGAGAGGCCAGGTGCGGTTATCGACGATCTCCTCAAGCTTGTCGATCGGACGGCGGAGGGCTGGGAAACTCTCGGCGATCTCGTGGTAAGCCACTGCCTTGGCATATTCATCCTCAAGGACATTCGCCTTCTTGCGCGCCTCGACCATAGCTGTCGCCTTCTCACGAATCTGGTCAACATATTTCGAGATGCTCTTGATGAGGTAGATCTCCTCCTTGCACTCGTCCGTGCCACCGAAGACATCCTTGCTCAACGCCACCTCCTTCAGCAACTTAGACTTGTAGTCAAGTGCCGCCGGAATGATGTGGTTGATCGCCATCCTCGCCATCACGCGCGACTCGATCTGGATCATCTTGCTGTAAGTCTCCCACTTCACCTCGTTGCGCGCCTGAAGTTCTTTCTCTGAATATACCCCTGTCTCCTTGAACATATTCACAGACGCAGGAGCAGTGAACTGCTTTATCATCTCAGGGACGCTGGTCTCGACATCGAGTCCACGCCTCTTCGCCTCGGCCTTCCACTCATCGGTGTAGCCGTTGCCATCGAAGCAGACAACATTGATGACGGAAGCGATGATCGGTTTGAGGGTGTCCAGGATGGCCACATTCAAGGCCTTGCCTGCGGCGAGTTCCTTGTCCAGACTCTTCTTGAAAGAGATAAGCTGCTCAGCCACAGCCGCGTTCAGTGTGGTCATCGCACCTGCGCAGTTGGCCAGCGACCCCACGGCGCGGAACTCGAAACGGTTGCCGGTGAAAGCGAACGGAGAGGTTCTGTTGCGGTCGGTGTTGTCCACGAATATCTCCGGAATCTCCACAAGGCCGACGCTCTTGCCCCTCTTCCCCGCGATCTTGATCAAGGCCGCCGCTCTTGCCCTTCTTCCCGGCGATCTCGATCGGAGTGTCGGAAGGAACCTCAAGCAGTTTGTGAAGCACCTCGGTCATCGTCCTGCCAAGGAAAGCTGACACGATTGCTGGCGGTGCCTCGTTGGCACCGAGACGATGGGCGTTCGTGGCGGTAGCGATGGAGGCCTTCAGCAAAGCGTTGTGCTTCTGCACGGCGGCGAGCACATTCACGAAAAATGTGACGAACTGGAGGTTACCTTTCGCATCCTTACCTGGAGCCAAAAGCATTGTGCCTGTGTCGGTTCCGAGCGACCAGTTGTTGTGTTTGCCTGATCCGTTCACACCTGCGAAAGGCTTCTCGTGAAGCAGTACCACGAAACCATGCTTGCGCGCGATCTTGTTCATAAGGTTCATCACAAGCTGGTTCTGGTCGTTGGCAAGGTTGGTCTCACCGAAGATCGGAGCGAGCTCGAACTGGTTGGGAGCCACCTCGTTGTGTCTGGTCTTGAGCGGAATCCCAAGACGGTGTCCGGCGATCTCAAGGTCACGCATAAACTCGGCCACACGGGACGGAATAGCCCCGAAATAGTGGTCGTCCAGCTGCTGGTTCTTGGATGAGTTGTGCCCCATCAGGGTGCGGCCGGTGATCATAAGGTCAGGTCTCGCGGCATAGAGAGACTCATCGACAAGGAAATATTCCTGCTCCCATCCGAGGTAGGAATATACCTTCGTGACAGACTTGTCGAAGAGGCGGCAGATAGGGGTGGCCGCATCAGAAACGGCCTTGAGGGCCTTTTTGAGAGGGGTTTTGTAGTCCAAGGCCTCACCGGTGTAGGAGATGAAGACGGTCGGGATGCAGAGGGTGTCATCGATGATAAACACCGGGGAAGTCGGATCCCAGGCCGTGTAGCCTCTGGCCTCGAATGTGGCGCGGATGCCTCCGTTGGGGAAAGAGGATGCGTCCGGTTCCTGCTGGGCGAGGGACTTTCCGTCAAAAGTCTCTATGACTCCACCCTTGCCGTCATACTCGATCAGAGAGTCGTGCTTCTCGGCGGTGCCCTCTGTCAGAGGCTGGAACCAGTGGGTCACGTGGGTCACGTGATGCTCCATAGCCCACTCTTTCATACCCTTTGCGACTCCGTCAGCGGTCTCCCTGTCAAGGGACTTTCCGTTGTCGATGCAGTCAAGGAGTGCGTTCAGGGTCTTGGCGTCCAAGTACTTGTGCATCTTGGGACGGTCAAAGACCAGTTCTCCGTAGTAGTCGGAGGTCTTGCCCTCAGGGCGCTCAGCCGGAACTGCCTTCTTTTCGAAGGATTCCTTCACCAGATCAAATCTGTCAATGCTCATAATTTGTCTATTTGTTAAAGGTGTGTATTTCCTTAACTATATATTGTGTAATCAAAACTATCCTCAAACCTCAAGGCCGCTTCAAAAAGGAAGAAGGCTGATCCACGAGGGACCAGCCATCAATATTTAAATCATAATATCCTTTTTCCGTAATGAATATGCCGTCAGGCTGGAAGACCGGCACACACGAAATCGTTCAGGACCTGAACATTCTGGCTCTGAAATCCCTGCTGGAACTGCTGCTGTCGATATGTGTGGGCTTCCGAAAACATCCTTGAAAAATTTTGATGGCGCAAGTTATGAAATCAATCCTTAAACTCAATGATTTTTTTTGATTTTATCGGTTTAGAACAAAAATTCCAACTTCTCTGGCAATCTCGTATAATCATCAATCTGGATATAATCCATTCCGCCGAGACGGATCTGGCTGTCGTTGCCACCGTCCGCGAAATCGTCCCCGACAAACAGGATCTGGTCAAACGAGTAGCCATGCTCGGCGGCATAACGCAGCACAGCGTCGAATTTGTTATACCTCTTAGGCGTGATATCGAACGAAGTCGTGCCACCGATGAACACGGAATAATCCTTGAATATTTCCTTAACCTCCGGGAACATCGCGCGTCTTTTGATCTTGTCCGGATCGAAAGTGAGTTTGGCCTCCTTGCCGGCCTTGGTGCCAAGCAGTCCGAAAGTCACCATACCGGACTCGTGATATTCAAGAGACTCGCCGCTGAAGTCGGTGTAGCCATATTTCTTGCGCAGATAGTTGCAGCTCTTCTCGAAGAACTTTTTGTCCACCTGCGCCTTGTCCTCCCTGACAATCTGGAACTTGCCGTCCACAATACGGCTTTCGGCCATGCCATAGTTGCCAAGGATTGTGATAGGATATTCACCCATCTGCTTGTAGATTCTCTTGCAATTGCCAGCCCCCGCCATGATGATCTCGTAACGCTTTGCAAGAGTATCGAGCACCGCCCTGTTGGCTGCGGTCAGCTGGGTCTTGTGCTGAGTCAAAGTTCCATCCAAGTCAAAGCAGATCAACTTCTTCTCCTGTTTCCACCTCAGCTCGCGGATTGAGTCCATAAGGCGTTTCATTCCCTGCGGCTGGTCCGTGGAGACGTAGGTGACACCGTGCCTCATCGCGAAATCGGCGAGATCATAACTGTTCACCGGCCAGAGGACCGTCTGAAGTCCGGCCGCGTGCACCTCGTCCAGATAGTGGGCGGAGTTGATCACCACATTATAATTATAGGACACACCGGCGTAGCCCCTGTCCTTGAGTTCTTTCACTGAATATGTCTTCCTGGACGTGATCGGGATCACCTCAGCACCCGGATGCAGACGCAGGACCTCGTCGCAGAGATGCTCGCTGAAAGAGATGAAGCACATCTGATCGTACATATTCATTTCATCACAGAGAGCGATGACCTTCTCCGCCAGCTGGGTTTCCCTCGCCGGAGTCGGATGCGACTTGAGTTCAAGGAACAACTTCAGCGCCGGAGTGCGCTTCGCCTGGGTGAAATATTCCCTTAATGAAGGAATATGGTCGCCGTTCGGGAGGGTGCAGCTCTTGACGGTGGCATAGTCAAGTTTCTGAATATCCTTGTACTTCGTCCTGGGGATCATCGGGCCGTGCAGGATCACGAGCGAGTCGTCAGTGGTGAGATGCACGTCCAGCTCGACGCTTTCCACGCCGAGTTTCTGGGCGCCGGCAAGGCTGGTCAAAGTGTTTTCAAAAGACCCAGGATGGGCGTAGAAGCCTCTGTGGGACATAATTTTGGTCTGCGCCGGAAGCATCACGGCGCAAAGCAGTGTCAAGACTGCCGAGAGAACAAACTTTTTCATAGTCCAAAATTACGAAAAAATTGCCGGATGTCGGAATTTGTCCGGGTGAAGTTTTTCACTTCAATGTATTTTCCTGATTCCGGTTAACTCGGTTTTATAGATTATTACTTGTAAAAGTTGACTTTTAGGACATTTCAAACAAATCAAAACAGCCCCCCGGATTTGACAATGATTCTAATGATTGCTATCTTTGCCCCGTGAAGGTTCTTTGGCTCAGGTTTGAGGCCAAGGATCAAAAGGGAATCCGGTGTGAATCCGGGACAGTACCCGCTGCTGTGAGTTCCTTATAAATATGACGCGGCTTTCTTATGCCACTGGCCGGACACTGAATATTCAGTTTTCCATACCGCCGGGAAGGCGCCGCGTCAGGAGCGAGTCAGAAGACCTGCCTTCGCAAAACTTTACGGCCTTGCCTGCGGGATCACGGGCGGCGGCCGGGCTAAAAATTTATGAAACGAATATACCGTCTCATAGCCTCGGCCTGCATTCTGGAATGCGGGCAGGTGGTTTTTGCACAGACTTCCGGCGACTCCACAGCTGTTCACCGGAAGGATAATTCATTGGATAGCACCCAGGTTATCAAGGAGTCCATCATCATCGGCACCCCTGCCGGTTACAAATACCGGGAGGTCATCCCGGCGCAGACCCTGAAGGAAGAGGAGCTTCAACGACTGAACAGTTTCTCGGTCGCTGACGCTATCCGCTATTTCTCCGGAGTGCAGTTGAAAGACTACGGCGGGGTCGGCGGCCTCAAGACCGTGAACATCCGCTCGATGGGCACAAACCATATGGCCGTGTTCTATGACGGAATACAGCTCGGAAACGCACAGAACGGACAGGTGGACCTGGGACGATTCTCGCTGGACGATGTGGAGGAGATTTCCTTGTACAACGGGCAGAAAAGCGACATCTTCCAGTCAGCCAAGGACTTCGGGGCCTCGGGAACGATCTACATCACGACCCGGAGGCCGCGGTTCGAGAATGGTCGGAACGCGAACTTCAAGGCCACGATGAAGACCGGATCATTCGGCCTCATCAATCCGTCCATCCGCAGCGAGTACAAGATCTCGGATGCAGTAAGCGCCTCACTCAGCGGAGAATGGGTCAACGCCACCGGCAAGTACAAGTTCCGTTACCTCAGGCGTAACTCATTGGGAGAGATCGCCTACGACACGACCGCTGTCCGGCACAACGGCGACATCAACGCCACCAGGCTTGAAGCCGCGCTACACGGAACGCTCGACGAAGGGCGGTGGACCGTCCGGGCATATTCATACAACTCGGAGAGGGGCATTCCGGGTGCCATCGTGAACAACGTGTTCCGCAACGGCGAGAGGCTTTGGGACACCAACTCGTTCATCCAAGGCTCTTTCACGAACAAGTGGAGCCCGAAGTTCAGATCCCTGATCAACGCCAAATACGCCGCCGACTACACACATTACGAGAATCAGGACGCGAAACTGATCCAGACGAAGAACACCTACCGACAGAAGGAGTTGTACGCTTCCTGCGCGAACCTCTATAATATAATGGAGAACTGGGAGGTGTCCCTCGAATACGATTTCCAGTGGAACACCCTGGACGCGAAATTCTACATGCCGACGGAAAGCGACGGCACATTCCCCTACCCTACCCGCTACACGCAGATGGCCGCGCTGGCGACAGCATTCGAATGGGGCAGGATCAAAGGCCAGGCCAGCGTTCTGGGTTATTTCGTGCACGAGAAGGTGAAGCGTTTCGAGGCCAGGCCGGACAAGGCGATCGCCACACCGGCTTTCTTCCTGTCCTACAAGCCGTTCCATAGACAGGACCTGTCGGTGCGCGCGTTCTACAAGCGGATGTTCAGGATGCCGACGTTCAACGACCTCTACTACACGGATATGGGCAATGCCTTCCTGAAGCCTGAATACGCCGAGCAGTTCAACATCGGACTGAAATACACCAAGAATTTTATGAATATGCCCGCTCTGCGCACTGTCGACGCTTCCGTGGACGCCTACTACAACCACATCACGGATAAGATCATAGCCTACCCGAAAGGTCAGCAGTTCCGTTGGACGATGCTCAATCTCGGAGAGGTGGACATCAAGGGGGTTGACATCGCCCTGAACTCGGCCTGGGCTTTCGGCGAGGTGGAGGCCACGGCCAGACTCCAGTACACTTACCAGGAGGCGATAGATGTCACGGATTCCGCAGACACATATTACCGGGACCAGATCCCGTATATTCCTTGGCACAGTGGTTCGGCCGTGCTGTCGCTCTTCTACAAGGGCTGGGGACTGAACTACAGTTTCATCTACACCGGCGAGCGCTACAACCAGCAGGAGAACATCCCAAGGAACCACACCCAGCCGTGGTACACCAGCGACCTCTCAGTGCAGAAGTCCTTCGCCATCCGCACCCGCACCCTCAAACTAACCGCCGAGATCAACAACCTCTTCGGCCAGGACTACGACGTGGTGCTGAACTACCCGATGCCGAAGACGAACTGTCGGTTTGTCACGAGTTTTAATTTTTAAATCAATATGTTATGAGACACACAAACAAAATCATCAAAGCCTTGGCCATCGTCCTGTTTTTCGGGGTGGCCATCTGCGGCTGCCGCAAGGAAGAGACCATCGTTCCTCCAGTGTACGGCCCACTCGGATTCCAGACAGATCCCGATGCGGATCCGATAGGAATGTACGTCCTCAATGAGGGCAATATGGGCAGCAACAAGGCTGACATCGACTTTCTCGACTACCGCGAGGCCTCCTATGCCTGCGGAATCTACGCAGAAAAGAATCCGACGGTTGTCAAAGGATTGGGAGACACCGGCAACGATCTCCAAATCTATGACGGAAGGTTGTTCGCCGTCATCAACGGTTCGCACAAGGTGGAGGTGATGGATGCCTACACAGCAAAGAGAATCACCCAGATCGACATCGCGAACTGCAGGTACATCGCGTTCAAGGACAACTACGCATACGTAACCGCCTACGTTGGTTCTGACGCTGAGTTCTCAGCTGACCGCAAAGGATCTGTCTTCAAAGTCAACCTTGACACGTACAAGATTGAGGGTGAGACACAGGTCGGATACCAGCCTGAAGAGATTGCCATCATCGGGAACAACGTCTATGTGGCCAATTCAGGTGGCCACAGGGCTCCGGATTATGACTCAACCGTCTCTGTCATAGACCTGGATTCGATGAAAGAGGTTTACAAGATTGATGTCGCGATCAACCTCTGCCACATCAAGGCTGACTCCAAAGGCAATCTATGGGTGTCATCCAACGGCAATTATGTTGATGTCGCCTCGAATCTGTACCGTCTGGAAAAAGACGGGGCACAGTACAAAGTCGCTGAGACGATGAATATTCCCGTGTCCAATATGGCAATAGCCAATGACTCTCTCTACATCTACAGCAGCGAGTACAACTACGTCACCTCCAGCAGCACAATCAGTTACGCCATCGTCGATGCGGCACGTGCCAGCGTCGTCTCCAGAAAGATCATCACTGACGGAACCGAAAGCCAGATCGTGTCACCTTACGGAATCGCGGTTCATCCGACAAACGGTGACATATACATCACCGACGCAAAGAACTACACCTCCAGCGGCACTCTATATTGCTATTCCAAGTCCGGCGCTCAGAAATGGAGTGCGACCACCGGAGATATTCCGGGACATTTCGCTTTCCTGCCACGGGAGAAATAATCTCCCCCAACCGCCAAACGACAATTTCGGGGTAACTATATTCGTGTTGACTAACTTTTCAGCCCATCACGCTAATGCTCAGATAACTACAAACGAATACGGCCTCCTGGGATATTTCTTTATCTATTAGCAAGTTAAGAAATATATTAGTTAACCGATATAGAATTACCATTTTTTAGCTTATATGAAGCCGGAGCCAAGCACACGGTCAACGATCTTCAAGGGGAAGCCATAGCGGGTCGACAGGATATTCCTCAGCGTAACGACTTGATTGGAATTGAGTTTCGCCAGCATTTCCTCTGCCGCTGAGCCGATGGATTTCCGCATCTCCTTCAGACAATAACCAGTGTTCCGCACTGGAGCAAGAACAGATTCGTCCAATCGCCCGATGGTGTCAGGGAACATCATCGGGCATATTCGTGCGACCGCGCTCCTGACCTCCCGATCATTGACAGGGTAGCGGACCGCTTCTCCCTGATTGGCGTTCAGGTCCGCCTTGTTCACCAGATAGGAAAGCGAGCCGATTGTCTTGATCACCGATTCCAGTCGCTTGGTCGTGATAAATGAGCCGAATGCCACCATCCCGTTGGCATAAAGTTTCCAGGATTGCGGAACCGGACGGCTTGTCCCGATAACTTTCGGTTTCTGCCACGGAAGGATGTCGGCAATCCTTGGCCGCAAGACTGAGGAATAGCCTTCCGCGGCGAAATATTCAAGGATGGAACTCCAAGGATAGGAGAATGGGTTGTTCGTCTCGTGATGTTTTCGAGGATTGTTAAGGATGTAGCCCACAACATTCTTAAGGTATTCCTCAGAGTCCACCCTCCCTACCTTGACCCACACCCTGCTCATCACTTTCGAAGTGCCGAAGCGGTGGGAATAGTACATACTGATTGTTTTCTTGAATCTTTCCGCACACCTGACCACATCGGTTCTCCGCCCCCAAGCCAATGAGTGTAAATGGGTTGACACGAGCACAAGGATCGCGACCTCGATGTCTTCTCCGAATAGTTTGAAGGCCGCCGCGAACTTGTTCACCCCAGTTATGAAGGCTTTCTCATCCGGGAACAAGTCCACACCCTCCAGTCCTTGCGAGCAAATGTGGAACCATCCAGCCTCCTCTTGCTCTCTCACTGGCTCCTGCCCAGTTTTTCTTTCGTTCAAATCTTTCACCTCAACCATAAACGCCACATTTTGTTTAAGTTAATATTCAAGGACGGAATTCCATCCCTTTTCCATCGGCAAGGTACAAACAAATCAGCAAACTATCCAAATATTCCACGGCTAATTCACACCTGGAACTGCAAATCATTGAATATCCGCCATTTCAGGTTCCAGGTGCGAAGGGGAATCATGCACCTGGAAGAAAGGGAAGGCCACACGGAGGACTGGGACGTGGGGCGGGGCCTCGAGGTGCGACTTTTCTCACGCACCCGGAAGCGCAAGTGACTGAACGACAGTGGAAACGGACTCCAGGTGCGAAGGGAATCGCGCACCAGGGAGAGTGGGATGGCCACTCAGAGGGCCAGTACGCGGGGTGGGGCTCCGAGGTGCGACTCTTCTCTCGCACCTGGAAGCGCAAGTGACTGGCCGACAGCGGGAACGGACTCCAGGGGCGAAGAGGAATCACGCACCAGGAAGAGAGGGATGACAAGGGCTACGGGGAAGGGGGAAAAAATATGAAAAAGATGCGGAAGAAATAAACGTGACAAGGAAATGGCCAGGGGAGGGGACAGGAAATCAACAGATGAAAGTTGAGCAATCGATTTCGTTAATATTATTAAACAAAATTTAACCGCAGCTTATCATTTCCGAAGAAAACCTCTTGTATATTTACAAAATGATACTTTACTTTGCATAATGAATAAATATTCCATAGGCTTAATCTGGAGGTTGAGACAAACATCCTAAGATTGACCGAGCTTTGGGACAAAAGAGGTAGAAAGTGGAGACATCAGCTGGGATAAATACCAGGAGCAGGCTAAATTGACTGGGCTTTTGAACAGAAGAGAAAGAAAGAGGTGAAAGGAGCAGAAAAAGCCAGAAGACGGAAGATGGGAAGGGAGCAAAAGGGGCAAAAAGCGAGAGAAGCGGAAGAGACGAAAGGAGCGGCAGAAAAAGAGGGGAAAAGAGGTGGAAGAAACGGTAGAAACGACAAAGGCAAAAGAAAAAAAGGAAGCAGAGAAGACAGAAGAGACGGAAGAAGTGGATGAGAAAACAGAGGAAAAGGAGGATAAGAGGCAAGAGAGAGAGTGGAGAGCGACAAAGGCAAAAGAAAAGAAAAGAAGAGGAAGAAGCTGAGGAGACAGAAAAGGCGGAAGAGATGAAAAAGCGGAAGAGACGGAAGAGAAAAGAAGAGAAAGTACACACACATTGACATACTACACAACAAAACCAATATTTTAAAATTATGTTAAACAGAATCAAGTCTTCGATATTCAGAGGAATGGCGGCTGTTGTGGCTGCTGTCGCTCTGTTCGTATCGTTCTCTGCCGCGGCGGGTGCCCAGAACAGGGGCGGTTCCGTCAGCGGTACAGTCAAGGACGCCAATGGTCCTGTCATCGGCGCGGCCGTTTTTGTCAAGGGTGGATCAACGGGTGAGACCACTGACATTGACGGAAAGTTCAAACTTAGCAACCTGAAAACCAACGATGTGATCACCGTCTCCATCATCGGATACGAGACCAAGGAGATCGTCTGGAACGGCCAGGCCACACTCGACATCGTCATCCTCGAGGAAGCCACAGCTCTCAAGGGAGTCGTGGTGACGGCCATGGGTATGGTCCGCCAGTCGGAAAGCCTTACCTACGCTGCCGAGACAGTCGGCGGCAAGGATGTCAACGACATCAAGAGCATCAACATGATCAACTCCCTCCAGGGAAAGAGCGCCGGTCTGGTCATCACTCCTAACTCGACAGGAGCCGGCGGATCATCCAAGATCCTCTTCCGAGGCAACAAGTCCATCAACGGAAGCAACCAGCCTCTCATTGTTGTGGACGGTGTGCCTGTGATGCAGAACATCACCTCATCCCAGGTGGCCTCCAACTATGGTGGCGAGAGGGACGGCGGCGATGTGATGTCCACGATCAACCCTGACGACATCAAGTCCATCACCCTCCTTAAAGGTGCGTCAGCCGCAGCGCTTTACGGTGCCGTGGCCGCCAACGGCGCGATCATGATCACGACAAAGTCAGCGGCAGCAGGCAAGGTGAACGTCACCGTGTCCAGCAACACGACAGCAGAAAGCCCTATGGTGCTTCCTAAGTTCCAGAACAACTACGGGATGTCGGACAACGGCACCTACAGCTGGGGCAGCAAGCTCTCCTCAAAGGCGCCGAACTATCTCAAGAAGTTCTTCCGCACAGGTTTCACGACCAACAACACATTCGCCGTGTCCGGCGGAAACGACTCTTTCGGAGCCTACTTCTCCTACGGCAATGTCTACTCAGAGGGCATGACTCCTGAGAATGAGTACAGAAGCCACAACTTCAACACCAAGGTCAACTTCACCGTCCTCGACAACATCAAGATAGAGGCCAGCGCGAAGCTCACCAACCAGCACATCGAGAACCAGTCCGCATCGGGATTCCTCTGGAACCCTCTGACCGGCGCCTACCTCTTCCCGAGAGGCGAGGACTGGGATCACTACAAGAACAACTACGAGGTCTATGACGCCTCACGCAGCTGCTACGTCCAGAACTGGACCAACACGAAGCAACAGCAGTACAGCAACCCTTACTGGGTGCTCAACCGCCAGAAGCCGGTCGTTGACCGCAACCGCTACGAGTTCGGCGGCAGCGTCAGATGGGACATCATCAAGGATCTCTACGTACAGGGCCGTCTCCGCTACGAGAGGGGCGAGGAGCACTTTGTGCACAACGCCTACGCCTCCAGCACCGGTGACCTCTACCCTATGGGCAGAATGAAGGACAACCGCTACTTCAGCGACCAGATGTACGGCGATGTGCTCGTCGGCTACAACCACAACTGGAACGACACCTTCTCACTCTCCGTGACCGCCGGCTCCAGCTTCACCCACAGCAAGACCGGAAACGTGGATCTCTGGGCCGAGGGAACACAGTTCACAGCCCCTGGCAACGGTAACGTCTACTACCCTAACATATTCACCCCTAACAACTATTATGGGAATATGTCGTCTGTCGGAAAGGGTGGCCACTGGAACACCGAGAAGCGTCTTAACGCCGTGTTCGCTACCGCGCAGTTCGGCTACAAGGAAGGCCTCTTCATCGATGTCACCGCCCGTAACGACTGGTCATCGGCTCTTGCCTTCACCGACAATGTGTCATTCTTCTATCCTTCAGTGGGAGCCAGCTTCCTTCTGAACAAGTTCGCCGACCTCGGCCCTGCCGTGGACCTCGTGAAGTTCCGCGCAAGCTACTCCATCGTGGGTAACGATGTCCCTGTCTACATGACCAACCTGCTCTACAGCCTTGGCTCACAGGGATCGATCTCCGCTCCGGACAGCGCTCCTTTCAGAACCCTCAAGCCTGAGATGACCCACTCCATCGAGGCCGGTTTCGACGGAGCCTTCTTCAACAACAGGCTCAACGTCTCCGCCACCTGGTACAAGACCAACACCAAGAACCAGTTCTTCTCCGTAGCCTCTCCTTACGAGTCCGGTCTGCGCAACCGCTATGTGAACGCCGGTAATGTGGAGAACCAGGGTATCGAGATGACCGCCAGTTGGTACGAGCAGTTCAGCAACGACTTCAGCTGGGAGACAGGAGTGAACTTCTCCTACAACAACAACAAGATCGTGGAACTCGTGGACGAGCTTCCTAACGGCCTTACACTCTCCAACTTCGGAGGCGCCAAGATCATCCTCAAGGAAGGTGGTTCCTACGGTGACCTCTATGTACGCCAGATCCTCAGGGACGAGAGCGGCAAGATCAAGAAGAACGATGCCGGACAGCCGATCCTCGGCGACGACAACAACGACCAGCTCAAGCATGTCGGCAACATGAACTCCAAGGTTTACGCCGGCTGGAGCAACTCATTCCGCTACAAGAACTTCAATCTCTCGATGCTCATCGACGCGAGATTCGGCGGCAAGGTCATCTCCATGACCGAGGCCACGCTGGACGGCTGGGGAGTGTCACAGAGGTCAGGCGAGGCCCGCGACGCCGGCTCCATCACCGTTGACGGAGTCTCCTTCGATCCAAGGGCTTGGTACGAGACCACGGGAGCCAGCAACTTCAACTCTCCTTACGCCAACGAGAACTACGTCTACAGCGCCACCAACGTCCGTCTGCGCGAGCTCAGCTTCGGCTACACATTCCGTAACCTCCTCGGCAACGGCAAGAACGTGACAGCATCCATCATCGGCCGCAACCTGTTCTTCTTCTACAAGGACGCACCTTGCGACCCTGATGTCTCAGCAGGTACAGGCAACGGCTGGCAGGGCATCGACATGTTCGCCCTCCCTACCTCACGCAGCTTCGGTCTGAACCTTAAACTCAACTTCTAAAAATTTCCAAGACAATGAAAAATATTTTAAAATATTCAGTAGCGGCCTTGTTCGGACTCGGAATCGTAGCCTGCACAGGCGACTTCGAGAAGATGAACACAAGCGATGTCCAGGTGAACCCGGGCGATCTTCCCCTCTCATCCCAGTGCGCTGAGCCGATGCAGTACTGTTACCCTCCTCAGCAGAACATGTTCCAGTTCTGGACAAACCTCACCGTGGATTTCTACAGCGGTTACTTCATGACCCCTAACGGAAACTTCACCAACGGTGACATGGGCGAGAACAGAGGACACTCGGGCGGTATGTACGAGAACCACTACCTCCACGTGTTCAACAACACAAGGCGACTGATCGCCACCCTTGACGGCAAGAACCAGCCAGCCCTCGCCGGCGTGATGAGAATCGTACAGGCCTACAGCCTTATGATGACCACCGACGTGTACGGCCCTCTCGCCCACAGCTCCATCCTGTCCGGTGAATATGAGTCATACTTCCCGTTTGACAGCCAGCAGCAGCTCTACCAGACAATGCTTGACGACACTCAGAAGGCATTGGACGCCTTCAACAAGCCTACAGATGACGAAAAGGCCGGACTCGGCACATTCGACATCTGGTGCGGCGGCGACTTCGAGATGTGGAAGAAGGTGGCCAACACGATGAGACTCCGTATTGCCCTGCGTCTTTCCAAGAGAGCGGACGAGATGAAGGCCGCGGGCTACGACCTTCCTGCGATCGCCAAGGCGGCAGCGGGCAACACCCTCGCCAACGGCGGCAAGGACATCATGATCGACAAGAGTCTCGAGAACGAGCTTTGGCTTATGTTCGCTTGGGGAGACTGCGGATTCAACGCCAACCTCGTGACATTGATGTCAGGTCTCAAGGATCCTCGCCAGCCTCTGTACATGGCGAAGAACCAGGACAAGTTCACCACCTCCGACGGAAAGGAAGTAGCGAAGGGAACCGGCTACTACGGCATCAGGTTCGCCAGCGGTCTGCCAGGCAAGCCGAACGACTGGGGCAAGCTCTCCGGTTGGGTAGACGGCAGCAACAGCAAGGGCATCTACAGCGCTCCGCTTCCGATCTTCAAGCAGGCCGAGTCCTACTTCCTCCTCGCCGAGGCCGCCCTCAGGGGCTGGACATCCGGCGACGTGAAGTCCCTCTACGAGGAAGGCATCAGAACCTCTATGGCCAATGAGCTTGCCTACAAGGGCAAGTACGCCGAGATCGCGGAATATGCGAAAGGCGCTGTCGAGAAGTACATCAGCGGAACCGACACGCAGGTTGATTTCGTCGATCCTTTCGATCCGAAACTCAACACCAAAGCCCTCAACAAGCTGGGCGTGAAGTGGGACAACAATGCCTCCAACGAGGACAAGCTCGCCCGCATCATGACCCAGAAGTACATCGCGCTCTTCCCTCTCTCAACCGAAGCCTGGGCCGAGCAGAGGCGTACCGGCTATCCGGTTCTCTTCCCTGCCTACGTCAACGAGAGCAACGGAGCCGTCACCACAGAGGAAGGCGTACGGCGCCAGATCTACAGCAGCAATGCCGGTGACACCAACGCCGAGGGTCTCAAGACCGGTATCGAGCTCCTCAACAAGGAGAACTCCAGCAAGACCGGCCACTCCGGCGACCAGGGCGGAACCCGCGTATGGTGGGACAACGCCGACAAGGGGAATTTCTAAGATATTCACGAATATACCAACGAAGGGACCGGCCGATCGACCGGTCCCTTTTCTGTCCCCGACCACTTCTCCGCGAAGATCTTTCCTTCAGACTCATTATAAACTTTGTCATTTGTCGCCGAAATGAAAAAACGGCCCTGAAAGCGTCCGTACAACGGTTGTTGAAATCATTGTGGAAAATTTTGGAAATAGGTGGAATAAAATGGAAAAATATTCCTAACTTTGTAACCAAGCGTGAAAGACGAAAACTTATGATCACATTCATCGGAGAATATTCAGGCAAGATCGACGACAAAGGGAGAGTGGTTTTCCCTTCGCCGTTCAAGTCGTTGATGCCATCCGAGGGCGATCAGAGGTTTGTCATAAAGAAAGACATCTTCGAGGATTGCCTTGAGATGTACACCTTTGAGGAGTGGGAGCGCCAGTCCGAGGAGGTCAAGTCAAAGCTCAATTTCTTTAATCGTGCTCACGCCGCTTTCTGGAGGGAGTACATGCGCGACCGCGCGATCGTCGAACCGGACGCCAAGCTCGGACGCATTTCCATCCCCAAGAAGCTTTTGGAGTCAATTGGTGTAACGAAAGAGGTAGTCTTCTCGGGCAACGATTACAAGATCGAGATCTGGGCCAAGGAGAGATTCGAGGCCAGCGGAATCTCAAACGAAGAATTCTTGAATATTGCCGGACAGCTGTCTCAGGAGAGATAGGAGGGTCACGCGATGTCAGAATACCATACACCAGTGATGCTTGACGAGAGCATTTCCGCCCTTGTCACCAATCCGTCAGGAACATACGCCGATGTCACATTCGGGGGCGGTGGTCACACCGCCGAACTACTTTCACGCTTAAATGAAGACGGTCACGTCATCGCCTTCGATCGTGACAGCGACGCGATCAATAACAGGATAGACGACCCTCGCTTGACTATGGTGCGGGCCGATTTCCGGTTCATACACAATTTCGTGCTGAACGAGGCGCACGAGACCGAAGACCAGACCCTTAAAGAAAAACTCACAGGCGGCCTGGACGGCATCCTCGCCGACCTCGGAGTGTCATCCCACCAGTTCGACACGGCGGAGAGAGGATTCTCCTTCCGCTACGACGCGCCATTGGACATGAGGATGAACCGCGAGGGCGGAAAGACGGCCGCGGACGTGGTCAATGAATATTCAGGAGAGGATCTCGAAAGGATTCTCCGCATATACGGAGAGGTGGACAACGCCCGCAAGGTCGCCCAGCTGATCACTTCAGCAAGGGACAGAAATCCGATCGGAACCACCGGCGAGCTCGATGAGGCCATCAAGGCCGCCCTTCCGAAATTCGCTGAGCACAAGTACCTTGCGAAGGTCTATCAGGCTCTCAGGATCGAGGTGAACCACGAGATGCGATCTCTGGAGAAATTCCTCGAAGGCGCGGCCGACACCCTCAGACCTGGCGGAAGGCTGGTAGTGATCACCTACCACTCCCTTGAGGACCGGATGATGAAGAACTTCATAAAGACCGGCAGCGCCGACGGCAAGGAGGAAAAGGACATGTTCGGGAATATTCATGCCCCGCTGAAGGCGGTGAACCGCAAGCCGATCCTGCCTCAAGAGGAAGAGATAGCCTCAAACACGAGGGCAAGGAGCGCGAAGCTGAGAGTGGCGGAAAAAGTTGAGGATGGAGGAAAACGAGTATGACAAAGTTGAGGAAATGGAAGCTTTCCGACATCGGGAAAGGGTTGGTCAACGCCTTTTTGGCCATTCTTCAGGGCAAATTGCTGCTGAAGCTTAACGCGACACGTTATTTCATACACATCCTATACACGTTCTTCATCTTCTGGATCAGCATCTGGCTGAGCCTTAAGATCGAGAAGACTCTCACCAAGGTTGAGGACAACCGTAGGATTCTCTCCGACATCGAGATATATCGCGCGCAGAAAACAGTCGAACTCGCAGGTTACTCCAGACTCCGCACCGTACAGGATATGCTCAAGGACGCAGGCTCGAATCTGGACGTACCTACAAAGCCGGCCGACAGAATCAAGAAATAAAACGAACCATGGCTAAGACGGGACAGAGCACAGGCAAGAAAAGGGGAATGGACAGAATCAGCATGATTCTGCTCTTAATCTACATTGTTGTCCTGTTCATAAGCGCCTTGATTATCGGCAAGCTTATCTATATCCAGAAATCTTGGGAACCGGACAAGAGCATAGCGAAATACTTCCTTCCGCCCGCGGAAAAATACACGATCGCCCCTGACCGTGGAGCAATCATCGGATGCGGCGGTGAGATTCTCGCCATGTCAACTCCTATGTACGAGCTTAGGATGGACTGCACGGTTCGCAAGGAATATTTCCAAAAAAAGATGAGGAAAAATCCTACCGGGGATAATCTTGAGCAGCAGTGGCAGGACAAGGCCAAGGCGTTCTCGGAAGGATTCGCCAAGGAGATGAATATGGACGCGTCGGTCATATTCAAATCCATCATGGACGGACGGAGGAAAGGGAACAAGTATCTTAGGCTCGGAACGGACATCGACAGAGGGACTCTTCTGAAGCTGGAGAGCCTTCCGCTTATGGAGGAGGGCAGGTACAAGAGCGGGATCATCGTCGAGAAGCATGACAGCAGAAAATACCCTTACGGCACACTGGCCAGACGCACAATCGGTTACGTCAAGGACAACAGCAGCCAGAAGGAGGACGAGAAGGGCCGCAGCCACATCGGCATAGAAGGCAAATATGACTATGTCCTGCACGGCAAGGAAGGCGAGATCTGGCTCAAGCCTACCGACAACAAGGAGAAGATCCAGAACTACGACAGCACATACGTCAAGCCGGTGGACGGCTTGGATGTCAGGACAACCCTTGACATAACCCTTCAGGACATCGTTGACAAGGCGATGAGGAAGCAGATGTCCGCCAACCCTAAGATCGAGGATGGCTGCGCCGTGTTCATGGATGTCAGGACCGGCGCCATCCGCGCGATGGTGAACCTGACCAAAAGTCCTAAAGACAGCAGTCTGAACGAGGTTTACAACATGGCGATCGGCTACGGAGCCAACCCGGGATCCGTGTTCAAGACCACAACGTTGATGACAGCCCTTGAGGATGGCTACATCAAATCTCTTGACGATGAGATCCCCACAAACGAAGGCAAACTGCCTGGATACCCCCAAGACGATCATGTCAAGAACCTTGTCAAGATTTCCATCCTGCATGGTTTCGAGATCTCATCCAACTATGTGTTCCGGTACCTTGCGACAAACAACTACTCCGACGACCCTAAGAGGTTCATGGACAAGCTGTACATGTACAAACTCGGACAGGCGTTCGACTTTGACCTCGAAGGGCTGCGGGAGCCTGTGCTTCCGTCTCCTGACTCAAAGAGCTGGAGCTCCACTGACCTGGGATCCGTAGCCATAGGCTATTCGGTCAGAGAGACTCCGCTCCACACCCTGACGTTCTACAACGCCATCGCCAACAAGGGGAGGATGATGAAGCCGTATCTGGTTGAAAGCATAGAGAAAGACGGTGTCGTGAAGACAAAGAAAGGGCCGAGCGTCCTGAACGCGTCCATCTGCTCCAGAGCCACAGCGGACACCCTGCTCAGGGCTCTGAAGGCCGTGACCTCCGAGGGAACCGCCTACAGGTTAAAGGGAGCGAAGCTGACAGTGGCCGGAAAGACCGGAACCGCAAGGCAGTCCCTCTCAAAAGAAGAGATCGAGAAATACGGAAGAGACCCTAAGGACAACACCCAGACGGCGGATGGCAGTTATCACAACCTGGCCACATTCGTCGGCTTCTTCCCTGCGGACAATCCTAAGTACAGCGCCATCATCTGCATGAACTCAAGCCTGATCAGAGGCAGTCTTTACGGTGGTGTAGGTCCGGCGTCGGCGATGCGCGAGATTGTGGACGCCATCTACACACTTGACCCTGAATGGGGTGCGGAGGTGACCGCCATGGCTAAAGTCCCGGTGATGGGCGAAGATAAGGAAATGACAGTCCGATCCGACATGAAAAATCCGATCGTTCCTGACATAATTGGGCTTGGACTCAAGGATGCGATATTCATCATAGAGAACAGCGGGCTCAAGTGTTCATATTCAGGGACAGGACATGTATCCTCCCAGAATCCAAAGGCAGGGACGAAGGTCGCGGACGGTTCGACTATAACATTTAATTTGAAATGAGACTGGAGAATATCATAAGGAACGCAGGTGTCATCGAGGTGCGGGGGAACCTGGGCCTCGGGATAACCGACATCTGCAACGACTCAAGGAAGGTGACTTCCGGCGCCATGTTCATCGCCGTCAAAGGACATGACAGCGACGGGCATGACTACATCGGCAAAGCCATAGCCTCAGGTGCGGCGGCGATTGTCTATGAGGATGAGGAAGCGCTGGACAAGGCTGTTTCCGAATATCCCGGAGAGGCCACCAGAGGGCTTACATTCGTCAAAGTCAAGGACTCCCGTCACGCCGTGGCGATGATGGCGGCGGATTTCTTCGACAATCCGTCCCGGAAACTCACGCTTGTCGGAATCACGGGGACCAACGGGAAGACCACCACGGTGACCCTTCTCTATCACCTTTTCATGGCGCAGGGGTACAACTGCGGATTGCTTTCCACAATAGCCAACTATGTTGGAACCAGGCGTTTGGAGACGGCCAACACAACAGCCGACCCTATCACCATCAACCGTCTTATGAGCGAGATGGTGGACACCGGCTGCGAGTTCTGCTTCATGGAAGTCAGTTCGATCGGCGTGGAGCAGGAACGAGTGGCTGGACTCGAGTTCAAGGTCGGAATATTCTCGAACCTGACCCACGACCATCTCGACTATCACAAGACATTCGCTGAATATCTCCGCTGCAAGAAACTGTTCTTCGACAACCTTCCGGCCACGGCCACCGCGATCACCAACATCGATGACAAGAACGGAGAGGTGATGGTGCAGAACACCAAGGCAAAGGTGGTGAGATATTCCTGCAGAAGCATCGCGGACCACACCTGCCGCATTATGGAGGAGACCTTCGAGGGGATGCTGCTCAAGATCGACGGGCGGGAGACCTGGACAAGGCTTATCGGGCAACACAACGCCTATAACATTCTCGCCATCTACAGCGCGGCTATCGCCGTAGGGGCCGATCCGGAGGAGACTCTGGTGGCCATCAGCAAGCTGGAGTCCGCCCCGGGTCGTCTGGAGGTCATCAGCGGGCCGAGGAATCTCTCTGTCGTCATCGACTACGCCCACACTCCTGACGCTCTGGAGAATGTGCTCAAGACTTTGAGGGACATAGACAACGGCAAGGAGCTCATCTGCCTGTTCGGATGCGGCGGAGACCGTGACAAGACAAAAAGGCCGGAGATGGCCGCGATAGCCGAAAAGTACGCCGACAGGATTGTCGTGACCTCCGACAACAGCCGCACTGAAAGGACGGAGGACATCATGGACGACATCCGCAAGGGATTCAGCGTCAACGGACTGGCCAAGGCCATATTCATCTCCGACAGGAAAGAGGCGATCAGAGCATCCATCATGTTCGCCAAGGACGGTGGGGTCATCCTGCTCGCCGGCAAAGGTCACGAGACCTACCAGATTATCGGCACCGAGCACCGGCATTTCGACGAGCGCGAGGTGGTCTCCGAAATCTTCAACAGCCTGACGGCCACTAAAAAGGAGGACAAGCGATGATCTACCATCTTTTTGAATATCTCAGGCAATACGACATCCCGGGACAGGGACTTTTCACCTACCTGTCTTTCAGGGCGATGCTTACCAGCATCACGGCGATGTTCCTTTCGTTTTTCGCGGGCCGCAAGATCATCAAATGGCTACAGCGCAAGCAGATCGGAGAGACAATCAGGGATCTCGGGCTGGAAGGCCAGATGCAGAAGAAAGGCACTCCGACAATGGGTGGTGTCATCATCATCCTTGCGATTGTGGTTCCTGTCCTGCTGTTCTGCAACCTGAGGAACATCTACATCCAGCTCCTGCTCCTGACCACGGTATGGTGCGGAGCGCTTGGATTCGCCGATGACTACATCAAGGTCTTCAAACACAACAAGGAAGGACTCCATCCGAAAGCCAAGCTGGTCTGCCAGCTCGCCCTAGGACTTGTCATCGGACTCGCCGTCTGCTTCAGCGATGACATCGTGATCAGGGAAAAGGTTCCCGTTGCCGCTGGCAAGGCCAATGTGGTCGAGCAAGGCAACCCAGGAGCCTTGAACGTGGACACCGAAACCCTCGTGGCGGAGGATTCCGGTTGGAAGATGGAGAATGTCATCAAGAGCACAAAGACCACGATCCCGTTCGTGAAGGACCACGAGTTTGACTACAAATGCTTCTCCCCGTTCAAAGGCAAATGGGGATGGTACTGCAAATGGGCGGTCTATGTGCTGATGATCGTGTTTGTCATCATGGCCTGCTCCAACGGAACGAACCTTACGGACGGAATGGACGGGCTCGCCGCCGGGACAAGCGCCACAGTGGGTGTCGTGCTTGGAATACTGGCCTGGCTGGGAGGCAATCTGGTGAACTCAGACTATCTGAACATCATGTATATTCCTGGAAGCGGAGAGATCGCAATATTCATGTCAGCCTTCGTGGGCGCGCTGATGGGATTCCTCTGGTACAATTCCTATCCAGCACAGGTGTTCATGGGTGACACCGGAAGTCTCACGATCGGAGGCATCATCGGAGTGAGCGCGGTCCTGATGAGAAAGGAACTGCTGCTGCCGATCCTTTGCGGGATATTCCTGGTTGAATCACTTTCGGTGATAATGCAGAGAGTCTATTTCAAGTACACAAAGAAAAAATACGGTGAGGGCAGAAGAATATTCAAGATGACTCCCCTGCACCACCATTACCAGAAGGAAGGCATTCCGGCGCTGATCTCCAGACCGGTCCACGCCATTCCGGAGGCGAAGATAGTGACAAGGTTCTGGCTGATCGGGGTTATCCTGGCGGTCTCTACCCTGGCTTTATTGAAGATAAGATAAAAAAATTGAGGATATGAGCAGAATTGTTGTTTTGGGAGGCGGAGAAAGCGGTGTCGGAGCCGCCGTTCTCGCCAAGGTGAAAGGATTCGACGTGTTCCTTTCAGACAACGGAAAGATTCCGGAGCATTTCGCCGAGGATCTGCGCAAATGGGACATCAGCTTTGAGGAAGGCCATCACACAGAAGAGCTTATCCTCAACGCAGACGAGGTCATAAAGAGCCCGGGCATTCCAAGCTCAGTGCCTATCGTGAGGAAACTTGAGGCGCAGGGCACGCACATCATCTCCGAGATCGAGTTCGCCGGCCGCTACGACACGGCGAAGAAAATCTGCGTCACCGGAAGCAACGGCAAGACCACGACGACTTCCCTGATCTACTATCTGCTCCAGAACGCAGGCCTCAATGTCGGGCTGGGCGGAAACATCGGGAAGAGCTACGCTCTCCAGGTGGCCACCGAGCACTTTGACTACTACGTGCTGGAGATCAGCAGTTTCCAGCTCGACAACTGTTATGATTTCCGTCCGGACATCGCCATCATCACGAACATCACCCCGGATCATCTGGACCGTTACGACTACCAGATGGAGAACTACGTGAAAGCCAAGTTCCGCCTCACGCAGAACCTCCGTCCTGAGGACTGCTTCATCTTCGACTCCGACGATGAGATCACAATCGAGCACCTCAACAAAATCATCCTTTCCGCCAAACGTCTGCCGTTCACCCAGAAAGACGAGGTGAAGCAGGGCGCATTCCTCAAGGACGACAAGATTGTCGTGAAGTACGGCGAGGATGAATGCGACATATTCCTGAAAGAGCTCGCACTGGGCGGTAAGCACAACATCTACAACTCGATGGCCGCCGCACTCGCCGCGAAGGCTTCCGGAATCGACAACAAGACCATCCGTGAGGCTTTGGCCACGTTCCAGCCTATCGAGCACAGGCTGGAGCCGGTCCTCAGCATCAAGGACGTGCTTTACATCAACGACTCCAAGGCGACCAACGTGGACGCTGCCTGGTACGCCCTCGAATGTCAGAGGAAACCGATAGTCTGGATTGTTGGCGGAACTGACAAGGGTAATGATTACGAGGTGCTTAAGCCTCTCGTGAAAGAGAAGGTGAAAGCCATTGTCTGCATGGGAGTCGACAACCACAAGTTCCACGAGGCGTTCGAGGAGATTGTGGGCAAGGACAAGATCGTTGACACCCTCTCGGCCGACGAGGCCGTGAAGGCAGCGAGCGGATTCGCGAAGGCCGGCGATGTCGTGCTGCTCAGCCCGTGCTGCGCCAGCTTCGACCTCTTCACCTGCTACGAGGACCGCGGCGAGAAGTTCAAGGAAGCCGTGAGAAGACTTTAACATTCCGACGGACATGGCAGCGGACAAAAAGAAAAATACTCTGTGGAACTTCGTGGACAATCTCGAAGGTGACAAGGTTGTGTGGATGGTTGTCATCCTGCTCATCCTGTTCTCCATCGTGACAATATTCTCGTCCACGTCTCTCCTGGCGCTTAAACAAGGTTCTTCGAGAATCGCGATAGGCGGCGAGCAGTTGCTGGTGGCCTTGACAGGGGTGGTCGTGATCATCGTCTGCTACAACATTCCCAAGATAGGATTCTTCCGGGTCATCTCACAGCTTGGCTACTTCGCGTCCATGATCCCGCTCTTGCTGCTCACCATCGCGGCGATCATTGTAAAAAACGGCGAGACCAGGTGGGATCTGGGATTGCTTACAGTGGGCAAAATCAATGAAGCGTGGAGAACAATCACAATCTTCGGGCTTCAATTCCACGTCTTTGAATTCGTAAAGGTGGCCATGATAATGTACCTTGCATGGGCTGTCAACACCTTACGCAACGATAACTTCTTATTCGCCAACCTTTGGGCAAAAAAGCATCCGAAATGGGAGAAGCCCATCGTCAAGAAAATATTCTACATCTACATCCCGATATTCAGCGTCTGCCTCTGCATAATGCCAGGCAGTCTGTCCAGCACCATATTCATAGGCGGTATAATGCTGGCGACAATCCTCATCGGCGGCATTGATTTCAAGGAAGTTCTGGCGGCCTGCGGAGTCGCCGCCGCGCTTTTGGCTTTAAGTCTGGCGCTGGCCTCATTGACACCCTTCGGCAAGAAAGTATTCAGCCATGCCGAGTCGGCGATGAACAGAGTACGGTTCGGAGGCATAGAGGCACAACTCGACATAATAAGGGAAAGTCCCAGAAACAGCGTCGAGTTCCAGGAGGCGCTTGACAAGGTAAAGCAACCGATAAGCGCTAAGATCGCCATAAAGGAAGGAGGTTTCCTCGGCAAAGGTCCTGGAAAAAGCACACAGAAATACGTGGTTCCTGTCATGTTCGAAGACTATATGTACAGTTTCATCGTGGAGGAATACGGTCTGATTGGCGGATTGATCGTCCTTATCCTCTATGTAAGCCTCCTTGCCAGAGGTGCCATCATAGTGAGAAATTGCGACAATCCGTTCGCGAAGACGGCGGTGGCGGGGCTCGTGCTGCTCATCACTGGACAGGCCCTGATGCACATCATGATCAACTGCGACATGGGGCCGCTCACAGGGCAGACCCTTCCGATGATCAGTCACGGAAACTCATCGTTCCTGATGTTCAGCCTCGCGTTCGGAATCATCCTGTCCATCAGCAAGATGGCCAAACGCAAGATCGAGAGGGAGACCGCCTTGGCCGGGCCGCTTGTCGACAGGTCCATAAAGGATGACATCAGTGACAGGATGGATGACCTCGACCGGATGGACAGCGGACTTTCAGAAGAGTTTGACATGCAGGAAACCGAAGAGGATGTCCCGGCACATGAGAATGACATCCCGGACTACGGGATAGACGACCATAACAACGAATAGAGCCATGGAACATAAAGCATTGAGAGTCATAATCAGCGGTGGCGGCACGGGAGGGCATATCTTTCCGGCTGTCTCAATCGCGAACAAACTGAAGGAACTGAATCCTGAGACGGAGATTCTTTTCGTGGGCGCGGAGGGAAAGATGGAGATGGAGAAGGTTCCGGCGGCGGGTTACAGGATCGTGGGGCTGCCGATTGTCGGATTGCAGAGACAATTGAGTTTCAAGAATGTTCTCAATGATCTTTGCGTGCCGTTCAAGGTTGTCGCCAGCTTGCTCAAAGCCAAAAGGATCATAAAGGAATTCAAGCCACAGATCGCGATCGGGGTAGGTGGATATGCAAGCGCTCCCCTCCTCTGGGCGGCCACAGGCATGGGCATTCCTTCGCTTATCCAGGAGCAGAACGGTTTCGCCGGTCTGACCAACAAGAAGTTAGGGAGCAGGGTGCAGAAAATCTGCGTGGCCTACGAGGGCATGGAGAAATTCTTCCCCGCCGACAGGATCGTGATGACCGGCAACCCGATCAGAAGCATCATCGTCCCCGTCACTCCGGAAATGAAGGCGGAAGGTGTAAAGGAATATGGTCTCGACCCCGCAAGGAAGCACATATTCATTGTGGGAGGAAGTCTCGGGAGCAGCCGGTTCAACCAGTGCATGAGGAAATGGATTTCTGACGGATGCCCCGGACTGGACGGAGTGGACGTGCTGTGGCAATGCGGGAAATACTACAAGCCCGGAGTGGATGAATTCATGGAGGAGCAGAGGGCGAAGAACCCGGACGCGCTCAGGCATATTCATCATTCAGACTTCATAGGAAGGATGGAACTCGCATACGCCGCGGCGGATGTCGTGGTCTCCCGCTCGGGAGCCAGTTCAGTGTCCGAGCTCTGCGCGGCACACAAGGCGGTGATATTCATTCCTTCACCAAATGTGGCTGAGGATCACCAGACCCATAACGCCATGGCTCTGGTAAGGAATGACGCGGCGGTGATAGTCAAGGATTCGGACGCTATGGAGAAGATGATCCCAACGGCTCTGGAACTGCTCAGGAATCCGGAAAGGATCGCCACGCTTGAGGAGAACGCCGGAAAGATGGCGCTGCCGGACGCGGCGGGGAAAATCGCGGAAGAGGTTTATAAATTGATCAAAGGTTAGAAATGTCTAAATATTCAAAGATTTATTTCATAGGAATCGGTGGCATCGGCATGAGCGCCATCGCAAGGTACTACAAATTCAAAGGGTATCCGGTAGCGGGCTACGACAGGACACCATCGGACTTGACCCACGCGCTTGAGAAGGAAGGGATTGACATCCACTATAAGGATGACCCCGATTATATTCCAAAGGACGTGGCATCGACACTTGTCGTCTATACCCCGGCCATTCCGGCTGACCTTCAGGAACTTGTCTATGTGAGGGAGCACGGCTACACTTTGGTCAAGAGATCCCGGATGCTCGGTGAGCTGGCCGAGGGTCAGACTTGCCTGGCTGTGGCGGGAACGCACGGGAAGACCACAACAAGCACCCTCGTGGCGCACATCCTCACGGAAAGCGGCAAAGGCTGCTCGGCTTTTCTTGGAGGAATCTCCAAGAATTACGACACCAACCTTCTGACAAGCCACACGCCGACCATCGTGGCGGAGGCTGACGAGTTTGACCGCTCCTTCCTCCAGCTGCACCCGGCGATCGCCGCGATCACAGCCATGGACGCTGACCATCTGGACATCTACGGCACCCTTGAGGAATATCAGAAAGCCTTCAAAGAGTTCGCGTCGCAGGTGAGCCGCACATTGATTGTGAAATATGGTCTGGACATCACCGCGGACGACACCAAGGCCAGGATCCTTAGCTACAGCTACGACAACCCTTCGGCTGATTACCATGCGGCCAACGCCAAGCCTGACGAGGTCGGACATTACATTTTCGACCTGGTTTACCCTGGAGGCGTGATCGAGAACATCAGGGTAGGAATTCCGGGATGGGTGAATGTGGAGAACAGCGTGGCCGCCGCCGCGGTCTGCCTCTGCCATGGAGTCTCACCGGAAGCCGTCAAGGAAGCGATCGGAACATATTCAGGAGTGAAACGCAGACTCGAAGTGCATCTGAACACCCCGCGCCTGTCCTACATCGATGACTACGCGCATCACCCGAAAGAGTTGGAATCCGCCATTTCCTCGATGAGGGGAATATTCCCGGGCAGGAAGATCACGGCCATATTCCAACCACACCTTTTCACCAGGACAAGGGATTTCGCAGATGATTTCGCCGCCGCCTTGAGCAAGGTGGACAAGCTGATCCTGTTGGACATCTATCCAGCCAGGGAGGAGCCTATCCCGGGAGTCACCTCCGAGATCATCCTTGACAAGGTGACAGCGCCGGAGAAGGTACTCCTGAAAAAGGAGGAACTTATGGCATATCTTGAGAATGAACCGGTTGACGTGCTGGCGACATTCGGCGCCGGCAACATCGACAGATTCATCGCACCTATCACCAACCTTCTTGAAGAGAGACTGAAAAAATGAAGAAAGGACTCAGGATAACCCTCATCGCCGCGGCGTTCTGCCTGCTCGGTCTCGTCTGCATTGTAATCCATAGGATGAACGAGAGACGAGTCGGACAGCTCACCTGCGCGGGAGTCAAGGTGGAGTTCACGGACGATTTCAACTTCGTGACCGCGAAGGATGTGGAAGGCTACCTGAACAAAGGCTACGGTTCCTACATCGGGCAGAGGCTCGACAGTGTGGACCTGCGGAAAGTCGAGAGTGTCCTGGACAACAAGAGCGCGATTCTCAAGGCTGAGGCCTACACCACTCCGGATGGTTATCTGAACGTCAGGATACGCCAGAGGGAGCCTGTGGTCAGGTTCCAGAAAGACAACAACGGGTACTACGCCGATGAGAAAGGGTTCCTGTTCCCTCTACAGCGCAACTACACATCCATGGTTCCGATAATTGACGGAGCGTTGCCCCTGAATGTGGAAAGAGGCTACAAGGGGGAGCCAAAGACCGACATGGAGAAACAATGGCTTTCGGAAGTGATACAACTGGTGAATTTCATGCAGGACTCCCGGATCTGGGCGGAAAACATCTGCCAGATCACGGTCAAGGACAACGGGGATCTGCTCATGATCCCACGCCAGGGGAAAGAAAGGTTCATCTTCGGGCTTCCGTCCGGCTTTGAAAGCAAGTTCGACCGGATGGGCCGCTACTACACCACCATCCTGCCGGAGAAAGGAGCGGGATACTATTCGACAGTGAACGTTAAGTACAATGGGCAGATCGTCTGCAGAAAATAAGATCAGTGAATATGGAAGAAAGATACATCGCATCCGTTGATTTGGGCACCTCCAAGCTGGCTGTCTGCGGGGCTTGCATCCAGGACCAGAATGTCCAGATCATCTACTACAAGGAGTCTCCTTCAGCAG
>FR893154.1:157275-214604 GCA_000433355.1 Alistipes sp. CAG:435
GGGTCTCCTTCAGCAGGAATCCGCAACAGCTGTGTGGCGGTGCCCGGTAAAGTGTGGGAGAAAGTAAAGGTCGCCATCGAGGAGGCGCAGCAGGCCTTGAAGATAAGAATCCAACAGGTAGTGGTCGGTCTGCCACGCTGGCAGGTACGTCAGGAGACAGCCTCGGCTATCGCTGTAAGGGAAGCCGACAGTGATTTCATCACCGAAGGAGAGATACGCCTGCTGAAATCAGAGGCCCTGAAATCCTATCCTTTGAAAGACGAGAAAAAGGAAGTCATCTATGGGGCCGTGGCGCAGTCATTCTCCGCCGACGATAATTTCAGCGAACCTGAAAGCGAGATTGTCGGGATGAGCGCGGAAAGGCTTGAAGGTCATTTCAAGGTGTTCATCGGCAGCAAGACATATTCCACGAACATTGACAAATTATTTTCCGGGATGAGAATCGGCATCGCCAAGAAATTCTTCGTCCCGGGAATAACGGCCAAGGCAGTCCTCAAGCCGGATGAGATGGAAAACGGTGTGGCGCTGATTGATCTCGGAGCCGGAGTAAGTTCCGTGACGATATTCAAGAACAACCTTATGAGGTACTACGCCGCCATTCCTTTTGGCGGAGACTGCATCACGAGGGATATCGCATCAATCTGCGGATTTACCTTCAATATGTCGGAAAACATCAAGAAAGCATACGGAGCCTGCATGCCGGACAAGCTTTCGACTCTTGGCGACAAGGTGCTGCACATTGTCAACGACGACGGAGTCACGACCAAAAGGCTGTCAATCAAGGTGCTTTCGGAGATCATCCACGCCAGGATGGAGGAGATAATAAACGCGCTTCTCTACAAAATCCAGGAAAGCGGGTTTTCCTCCGAGGATGACCTCAAAAAAGGACTTGTCATCACAGGCGGCGGCGCCGAGCTTCTGAACTGCATCAACCTGTTCAAGGAAATCTCAGGATATTCCGTCAAGCTTGGCCTGCCTAATAAATATGTCTCCTGTGACGGATGTCCGGAGGCAAGCACGGCAAACGCGGCGACCGCGGTCGGAATGATTCTGGCCGTCAGGACAGACAGGTCCGTGAACAGCATCAATGATGTTTACAGGCCTCTGGTAAAACCTGACACGACACAGACACAGTTCCCTAAGGAAGAAAGAAGGCCTGAATCAGCTCCGGCCAAGCCAAGCGAATCCTATCATGAGGAGCCTGAGCCTGTTTCCCAGGTTGTCCCAGATGTCAGCGACACCCCAGTGGCCACCCCGGCTGACGAACCGGGGGTTGGAAGCGAAAGGTACACGACAGGTACGGGAAGTCACGAGACCGTGACAGAAACGGGACACGAAACCGGGTCAGAACCAGACGTAATACCTCCGGGAACCACCCCTGATGGAAACGGATCCGATGGCGACAGTGACCCGACCCCTGATATCCCTCCAAAGAGCCCGAACCCTATCAAGAAGTTTTTCTGGAAACTGTACGAAAGTGTGTGTGATGATGTTGATGAAGGACTTTAATAAAACTACCGAATATGGAAAGCAATAGCATAAACACGAACCTGAATATCGAGGAACTTACCCCAAGCGATTGGCCTACGATCGAGTCAATGATCAAGGTCATCGGAGTGGGCGGCGGTGGATGCAATGCCGTGAATTACATGTTCCGGGAGAATATCCAAGGCTGTAGTTTCTATGTCTGCAACACTGACAGACAAGCGCTTGACTGTAGTCCGGTTCATGCCAAAATACACATAGGATCCAATGCCCTGGGTGCGGGAACAGTTCCGGCTGAGGGCCGCAAGGCTGCCATAGAATCTCTTGACGAGATTGAGAAAACCGTTCTGACCCCTGAGACGAAGATGCTTTTCATCACAGCCGGCATGGGTGGAGGAACAGGTACCGGAGCGGCCCCTGTGATCGCCAAGGCGGCCAAGGACAGGGGAATCCTTACCGTGGCCGTTGTGACTATCCCGTACGAGATCGAAGGAATAACACCTTTGGCAAAGGCCATCGATGGCATACACGAACTCAAGAACAACGTTGACAGTCTGCTTGTCATCAACAACGAGAAACTGTACGAGCTGTTCGGAAGCATGCTTACCCATGAGGCCTTCCCGAAAGCTGACGAGGTGCTGGCCACAGCCGTCCGCGGAATCACGGAGATCATCAGCCGGCCAGGGTACATCAACATCGACTTCAAGGACATCATGACAATGATGAAGGACAGTGGCATGGCCTTGATGGGCTGCGGTGTCGGCAAAGGCAAGAACAGGATCGAGGATGCCGTCAAAGGAGCTCTGAAATCCCCTCTCCTAAACGACTTCAACCTCACCACCGCCAAGAATCTGCTCATAAACATCACAGCGGGCAGGAACAAGGACGGTCTGACGATGGATGAGATGAAAGAAATCGACAAAAAGATCGAGGAATACACCGGCAACGTGAAGAAATTCAAGACCGGAATGGTCTGGGTTGATGACCCCGAAATCGGAGACGAGATTCAGATCACCGCGATCGCGACCGGCTTCGTGGTTGACGATCTGGCCAAGATAGCCAAAGAGGATTTGGGAAACATCATACTCATCGACAAAGATTTCAAGTACGAAAAGCAAAGCACCCTACAGCAAGAGGATGACACCTACCGGAACGATGGTGTGGTTGACATCAGCATCGACGAGCGCCAGTCCGACAACAGAAGAAAATTCCATTTCGACGAAGACAACAAGCCAGTCCTCGTGGTTGAGGATGGCAAGGACATCAGCTCACTTCTGAATATACCGGCCGCCCGCCGTCAGAAAAAAGTTCAAAAATAGGCTTTATGGAACCGAGATGCAAATGAAAAAAGTAATCGGAATAGGTGAAACCGTTTGGGACGTTTTTCCGTTAGGGAAACGCCTCGGAGGGGCTCCAGTGAATTTCTCGTTCTTCGCCAAGGAATTCGGCGCGGAGGCATATCCCGTGACAGCCATAGGAAACGATGCCCTCGGTGACGAGACTTTGGAGGCATTGAAAGCCACCGGGCTGAATCTCGGTTATATTCAGAGAAACGACAAGCCCACAAGCAGGGTGCTGGTCACCATGGATGATGCCGGAATTCCTCAGTACGAGATTGTTGAGGGCGTTGCTTGGGATGCGATGACCTGCGATGACAGAACACTGGACCTGTTCCGTGACGCCGATGTCGTCTGCTGGGGCACTTTGGCCCAAAGAACCCCTTGTTCGCGGAAGAGCATAATGAATATGGTTGCTTCCGCCCCGGCCTCCTGCCTGAAGGTGTATGACATAAACCTCAGGCAGAATTATTTCACCCGGGAACTGGTCGAGGAATCCCTGAAGTCCGCCGACCTCCTGAAACTCAATGAGGACGAACTGCCTATTGTGGCAGGAATGTTCTCGATTGAAGGCGGTGCCGAGGAACGTGTCGCCAAGCTGATTCACAGGTTTTCCCTGAACACGGTCATATTCACTCAAGGCTCGGAGTGCAGCGAGGTGTACGGAGCGGAAGGTCTGCTCTCACATCTGCCTACCCCTAAAGTCAAGGTTGCTGACACGGTCGGCGCCGGAGACTCTTTCACAGCGACTTACGTGATGGCAAGGCTGAACGGGGCGACCATCAGGGAGGCTCATCACCTCGCCGTCGGTGTGGCCGCCTTTGTCTGCACCCAAAGCGGAGCGGTCAATCCCGTCCCCGAGCGACTCAAAACATTCATGAAATATTAGAACCGACATATTCAAATTTAGACATGAAAAAGAATTTTCTTTTGTCCATCGCTCTGCTGGTCAGCGCGTTCGTGTCAGCTCAGCCGGCGCCGGGCAGTTTCAAACAGACTTGGAAAGTAGGGCCGGACTGGCTCCGCAACGGAGTTATCTACCAAGTGTACCCGTCCTCCTACAAAGACTCCGACGGGAACGGAATCGGTGACATCCAGGGTGTGATTTCCAAACTGGATTACATCGAGAGCCTTGGTGTCTCGGCCATCTGGTTCAATCCGCTTTTCGTCTCCGGTTGGATTGACGGAGGCTACGATGTGATTGATTTCTACCGTGTTGACCCACGCTTCGGGACCAATAACGACCTCGTCGAGCTCATCCGGAAAGCCCACGACAAAGGAATAAAGGTGATGCTCGACCTTGTGGCCGGACACACTTCCGACAAGCATCCGTGGTTCCTCCAGAGCGCGCAGGACAGCAACCTCCAGTACTCCGACTACTACATCTGGTCCGACCGTCTTCCGGACGCGAAGGCCGAGAAAGACCTTGAGGCGATGCTGAAAAGTCCTGACTACATGCAGAGCACCATCGGCAAATGGATGAAGAGTGAATATCCCCGTGATAAATACTATATGAAGAATTTCTACGCCTGCCAGCCGTCCCTCAACTACGGTTACGCCAACCCGGATCCAAACCATCCGTGGGAGCAGGGCGTGAACGAGCCGGGACCGAAGGCCGTGCGCCAGGAACTCAAGGACATACTCGCCTTCTGGTACGGCAAGGGCGTGGACGGATTCCGCGTGGATATGGCCAGCAGCCTCGTGAAGAACGACAAGGACAAGAAGGAGATCCTCAATCTCTGGAGAGAGATCCGTGAGTGGTCCGACAAGAACTTCCCTGACCACGTCCTTATGGCGGAATGGGGTTCTCCGAAATATTGCCTCGCGGCCGGCTACAACGTGGATATGGACCTCAACAACACGAGGGCGCACAACCGCAGGATGTACTTCGACAGAAAGCATCAGGCTGATGGCGGAAGCTACTTCTCTTTGAATGGCGGCCAGCCGTCCGTCAAGGACCTCTACGGCAACGCATGGCCGGAGAACAAGGTTGACTCCAAGACCACGCCGGCGCAGATGCTCAAGGAATATTACGACTACTTCACCGATTGCGTCGAGAGCACACGCACGATGGGCTATTTCGCCAGCATCACCGGCAACCACGACCACCTCAGGATCAACACAGGTGCCCGCAATACTCCCGAGCAGCTCAAGGTAATGATGACGTGGGTTATGACGATGCCGCTTCCGATCCTTTATTACGGTGACGAGATCGGAATGCGCTCGCTTGTGGATATGCCGAATGTGGAAGGGGCGAACCACAACGGCAAGGAGCGCGCCGGCGCCCGCACCCCGATGCAGTGGACAGCGGACGAGACCGCAGGATTCAGCGACTGCACTCCGGACAAACTTTACCTTCCTGTCTGCACGGACTGGACTCCGGCAACCTCACTTCCTCAGTACACCGAGTGGAAAAAGGAACTGGCCTCCGGGAAAGCCAAGCCGATCGCCAAAGGAAACCCGACCGTGGAGTCTCAGGAGAATGATCCTGAATCCATCCTGAACTGGACCAGAGCCCTGATCTCGCTCAGGAAAAACAGCGAGGCCCTATGGGCCGACAGCCGTTTCATCCCGATTTTCAACGAGGAACAGCCTTACCCGATGGTATATCTCCGCAGCAACGGCACGGAGACCTTCCTGATAGTCCTCAACCCGACCTCGGAGCGCAAGACCCTCGTCCTTGACGGCGAGATCGACCCGTACCTTTCCGCCCTCAAATCCGTGAAAGGCCTCGTCTCCCCTCTCCTGACCACCGGCAAGGCCACCTGCAAACGAACCGCCAAAGGCACCACCCTCAAGCTGGACGCCACCTCCGGAATGATCATCAAGCTATAAGGTCCTACCCGAAGATGTCGTGGAGTTCCTTGTTGCTGAGCTTGCCGATCCAGCTTTCGCCGGTGGAGACGGTCATCTCGGCAAGGTGTTTCTTGCGCTGGATCATCGCGTCGATCTTCTCCTCGAATGTGTCCTTGGTAATGAAACGGTGAACCATCACGTTTTTGTTCTGGCCGATACGGTAGGCACGGTCGGTGGCTTGAGCCTCGACGGCAGGGTTCCACCAAAGATCAAAATGGATCACGTGCGAGGCCGCCGTCAGGTTAAGACCGGTTCCGGCGGCCTTCAAGGAAAGAATGAATATCTTGTCCTCCCTGCCGTTCTGGAAACGGGACACCATCTCGTTGCGCTGCTTGACCGAGCAGCCTCCGTGATAGAACATCGGAGCCTTGCCCGTCCTGTCACCGACAAACCTCACGAGCATCTCGCCCATCTCCTTGAACTGCGTGAACACCAGCACCTTCTCGCCGGCGTCCACGATCCCGTCCAGCCGGTCAAGAAGCATCTCCACCTTGCCGGAAAGCGACGGAGACATATTCCCGTTCTTCAGGTACTGCGCCGGATGGTTGCATATCTGCTTCAACGCCAGAATCATCTGAAGGATAAGGCCTTGCCTTTCGAAAAGCGCGGCGCTGTCGGAAGTGTCCTTGCCTTCGATCTCAGCCATCGCCGCATCCAACGTCTTGTGGTACAAGGCCGCCTGCTCCGGAGAGAGGGCTGAATATTCATTGATCTCGACCTTGTCCGGAAGGTCGCTGATGACAGTCTTGTCGGTCTTCATCCTCCGCATCATAAACGGAGCCGTCACCTTTCGGAACCTCGCGGCGCAGTCCTCGTCGTTGTACAGCTGGATCGGGTTGGCATATTCACTCTTGAAAGATTTGAGGTTGCCGAGGTAACCGCTGTTGGCATAGTCCATTATGCTCCAGAACTCGGTCAGGCGGTTCTCGACCGGGGTGCCGCTGAGCGCGATCTTCGTGTCGGCGGTGATGGAGCGGACAGCCTTGCTCTGGATGGCGGTCGGGTTCTTGATGTTCTGCGCCTCATCGATCACCATCACGCTCCACTTGACTTTCGCGAATATCTTCTGGTCCGAACGGAGCACGCCGTAGGTCGTGAGCAGGATGTCCACACGGCTTTCAGGCCCTTGCCGACCAGTGCCGTGATAGATGAACGAGGTCAAGCCTGGAGCGAACCGGGAGATCTCCGCCTGCCAGTTGGAAAGGAGTCCTGTCGGCACGACCACAAGCGCCGGCTTCTCCCTCAATACACCCTCATCCTTCATCTTCTGCAGCAGAGTGATGGTCTGGAGCGTCTTGCCTAGCCCCATATCATCCGCCAGAATGGATCCGAAGCCGACCCGCATATTCCTGTAGAGCCAGGAATATCCCCTCTTCTGGTAAGGGCGCAGCTCAGCCTTAACCCCATTAGGGATAGGAATTTCCTCTTCGTTGGTAAACCTCTCAATCAGTTCCTTAGCCTCATCGGAAAGGACAATCGGAGCGGAATCATATTCACCGAGAATCGCGGCCTGAAGCATCTCGCCCGGGCTGACATTGCCGACTCCGGCGATAGCCTTGTTGACTTTCTCCAGATCCTCCGGAGAGGTGTAGATGTACTGTCCTTTGAATTTCAACAGTTTGCCCGCCTGCCCAAGAAGCCTGTGAAAATCCTCCGCCGAGACCACCTCGTCACCCAGAGCCACTTCCCACTCGAACTCGAACAGATCCGAAAGCCTGAAGCAGGACGGTGAACTGCCGGTTTTCTTCTTCAGCTTCAGAGTCGGTTTCGGCCTTATCAGATTCTCAAGCGATTTTGGAAGGAATACTTTGACTCCCAATAGTTTGATAGCGGGAATAATCCTCATCAGAAGCGGTACGAACTCGTCCAATGAATATCTTAGCTCCCTCGCCGCCTTCCGTGCGATATAGCGTTCCACCTCCGGGATAATCACCGAAAGATCCGTGAAGGCTTTCAGAATCGGAAGCCGGGACGACGCGAACTCATCCTTGGCAAGGACATCCGACAAAGCGGTGATCCACTTCTCCGGAGCCTCGACATCCTCGACCCCGAGGTTGACATAGAACATCCCGTCCACATTCTCATCAACCGTCAGCACCGGCACGAAACGGGACTGGCGTATTGAATATGACGACAGCCAGGCTGCGATGCTGCCGGGAATCTCCCGTTCGCCAGGCTGGTCAAAGGCATAACGTTCATTGTCAAAGAATATCCCGGTAAGCGGCCTATGCGATGCCAGACTGAGTTCCGGCACAAGTTTACCCAAAAGGTAAGAGAGCAGTGTCTCGGCCTTGTTCTTCACGTACTTTCCTGACTTCCCGACCTTGAACCGGATCATCGTGTCCGGGGTGATGGCCTCCAAAGACTCCAGCAGCGATGTCACCTCCGGATCCACAGTGCAGGGAATCCATCTGACGGCACAGTTCCCGTCCGCCAGCCGGACAATCTGCGGGGCGATGTCTCCGTTCGCCATCAAGTGCATCGACGCCAGAAATCCTTGATGTACAGCGGTCACGCTCGGGGAATAGTCCGGAATGAAATCCGGATTGATTCCGGTTATCTCTCGCAGGACAGCGTTCTCATCCGCCTTGGTAAACTCCTTGCCGTCAGGTGAATATAACATATTCCAATCCAACAGCAGATCCGCTTCCAGCGACACGGCCGAATCTCCGGAAAGGGCATATTCATTATATTCATTGGAAAGCGTCTGAGGCGGGAAAAGCCTCTCGGCCGGGAGTTTGCCTTCAAAGAATTTGACCGCATTGCCGCTGATTTTCCGCATCTGCGAGGAATATCGCTCCTTGAAGTCACCGTTCAGATCGAATGCAGGATTCGGTGGAAGCAGCATCAGAAGGACATCCAGCCTGTCCGACAACCGAGAGAAGTTAACCCTATGGAACTCAGGAGCTTCCTTGCCCACCTCCTTGGCCGGTTTCCGGAACTCGACAACATCTTTGACTGACGGCACAGCCGCCGTCTTGGCCGCCTCGTCCACCGTCACCCCACGTTTCTTCAGTTCCTCCAGCAGATCCACATTGTGAATCGTAAACACCAGAAAAGGATTGTTGTCGATCTCCCGGCTCATCATATAGATAACCGCCGCCAGATGCTTGCACGGCACCGCCCAGTCTGGACAGCTGCATTGCATCTTGAAGTCAGTCCATTTTTCAGGGAATATCTTGAGCCCGCACTCCGAAGCGATGTCCATAACCGCCGGATCCAGCTCATGCTTAAGCAGTTTCGAGACGATGTCCGGCCTCTCCATAATCCCCTGGATAAGCCTCTCGACATCCTCCGGGAAGAACGGCGGGACAATAATGGTCACTGAATATGGCCGGGGGCGTCTCCCTTCCCCCTTCGCGCTGATGACATTCCCCTTGACCTTGATCTCCCGCACCGCCCCCGCCCGTGCGTACGTCGCCCCGCGCGGAATCCGGTTCTCATAGTCGATGTGCGTCAGCGAAAGCAGCCACCTGCTCCCCCACCACGTGTTCCCGAAACCCTTTGCCATAACCTTAATGTTTGTTATTACAAAGATAGCAATCAATGGGTTTCCACACCAACCAAATCCAATAAATCACTTGTAATGGAGATAAAAATGCACAATTTCTCCGGCCAAACGGCTTCTCACCGGAGAAAGTGTTGAATATTAGCAAAATGTCCGGCGAAAGGGTCTTTCACCGGACAAAGCGATTTCTTAAAAACCGAGTTTCTATAGTATCGTCACAGAGACGTTTTCATGATGGGAATACAAGGAAGTCCCATCTATTCCGATTACTTTTTCATTACCTGCTCGTGTAAGGCCCGGATACTTTCTTTACCGTCATCTTTCCATCCGAATCGGACGTTGTGACAATATAGTATTTATTTCCGCCATCCACAACACGGACGACGATATTTCCGTCATAACCTTTCACACTGGCGGCCTCTTTTGGAGTGACTTTATCATCCACTCCGGAAGGGCGGTCGCCCTGCCAGAAATTAGTGATGAATATGTCAACCTTTGGCAGCGCGCTCTCCATCTCGGAGATGATGCTTGTACGTGGATGACAGTCCACCCATGAATTCACGATGATAGCCTGAGGGTTGAGCACTTTCAAGGCAGCGGCCTGATTGGTTGCGGCAGAGCCATGATGGTCGGCCTTCATCACCTCGACCATTCCGGCGGCTTTGGCGCAAGGAAGCTCGGCGTCTTTCCATGCGAAATTCGAGCGATTGTTGTACTGGAGATCCGCTCCGGCGAAATAATCGAACTTACCGTACGAGATCCTCATGACCGCGCTGCAGATGTTCTCAGCCGGGCACTTGTCGGTGCCCGTCACCTTGGCCGGATTGGCCACCACGATGTCCTTCTTCTCCGGGAATGTCATCTTGGTCTCCGTGCCATTCCCTGTCCAGATCTCGCCGTTGACCGCGATGTTCTGGACCCTGACGTCGTACTTGGAAGATTTAGGGACGATCTGGCTCGCCGAACCAGCCTTGAAGATCTCCGCCTTCAAACCACTGTGGGCGATGTGCCACTTGACGGCCTTCACATAATTCTGGATCGTGCCCTTGTTGCTGGCAAGGTTCAACATGTCAAACGGATAGTCGTAATCAGGCCATCCTCTGTCAATAATTCGGCTTACCTTGAAATCATCAAGGATTTCAGTCAGCCCGTTGAGTCTGTAGGAGTCGTTGGCGGACATCGGAAGGGATGAGCTGCAGTCTCCCATGTGGTCATTGTGCAGATGCGACATGACAACGTAGTCAATGGTGCTGTTGCCGGTCCAGACCATGCATTTCTTCAGGTATTGCGAAATGATCTGGGAACCTCGTGTACCGGTGGCTGTCGGATCCCATCGGCTGCGGATCCCTGTGTTTGTCGTGTTCCCGTCGGAATTGGTCTTGACAAGAGAACTTGCGGCGTCGATCAGAAGCTGGGTGCCGTCAGGCATAATGACGAAAGCGGACTCTCCGGTAGTCGTGTTTATGAAATGAATGTCCATCTCGCCTTCCTGCCAGGCCGGAAGAATCTCCCCGACTTTAATGGACGTGTCTTCACCCCCGCCCGGCTGGACTATTGTCGGTTTCTGTGGTTCTTTTTCCCCACAGGCCGAAACTGCCGCCATCATGGCGGCGACAGAGATTATAAGTGATTTTCTGTTCATATATTCACTGATGTTAATTTGCCAGATTGATTGTTTTTCGGTATCAGCCTTTGCAGGCGATGTGAAGATTGAGCCGCATGCTGCCTCCGCTGACCTCCGCGCGAAGTCTGATGTAGTTCCCGAAGTCGGGAGCGACTTTGACAATATGCAGGCCTTTGCCACGGATGACCGCTTCCGGCGTGTTGTCATCGGCCCAGTGGACGCCATCCTGCGACAGTTGGACATGCGCTTTCAGACACGGTTCGCTTTCGGACACATTGTCGCCGCGCTGTTCGATGTCTTCCACCATGATGTAGAATATGGCTTCGTCAGCCCAGCCGGCTTCGTAGGGATGAGTCTCGAATTTCCCGTCGAACCGTTTCTTCACTTCGAGATGTGAGTCGTTGAAAGTCTTCATTCTTGTGATATTACTACGGAGTCCACATAGAGGAACACCCGGCGTGCCGTGTCGGTTCCGACCCAGAACAGCGGGTTGATGATGTTGTCTATCCTGTCATAACCATCAACACAGTGGCAGGCTGTGCCACGCAGATCCCAGATCCGGTCCTGACACTGCATCTCGGCATATTCCCGTTTTTGGGTGTCCACCAGAAGACGCATATACTGCCAGTTCAGTTTGCAGTCCGTCTCATTATAAACGAGTTTCTGATGGCCGTCAGGTACCCATTGGAAGCCATCGTGGCTGCCGTCAGGATAACGCCGTCCGAACCACCATGGATCCACACCTCTCACGCACCAGTCACCGTCCAGACCGAAAGCCCAGTCCTTGTCGGTGCCTTCGGAGGCGTTCTCGATCTGCCATTTCTGAATCATCTTGCCGTCAACGGCGTTGAGATAACGCATCCCTACATGGTAGCGTCTGCCGCCTTCCTGAATATCGAACCCCATGCCGAAATCCCGTATGGAACTTTCGTGGAGCCCTGGTTGTGGTCTGCCGTCATCATCAACCTTGTCCTGCTCAGCCGTGTAGCTGAACCAACACTCAATCTGGAGATAACGGGAGCCCGGACGCCATAAAGACAACCTCTTGATGGCGTGTCCGAGGCTTCCCGGAGCCGGCTTCTCGGTGTAGGGAGCCGCGACCGGACGAGTGGAGAGTTTCAGACTGTATGTGCCTGACATGGATCCATGAGTGCCAGGATAGCGGAAGGGGGCGCTGCTGAGCATCACCGGTGGCCATTGGGTCTTGTCAACCAGAGTCGGAGGCACATCAAAGTCAGGATGTTCCGTGAAGTTGGGCATCAATGTCATCCAGCCGTTGAACCCCCTGTCAAAGACATCGTAGCAGAGAATGTTACGCAGGGGGGTGAAACGGCTTCTTAAGAGTATTTCGTCAACAGACATAACCTGCTAATAGCCTGGATTCTGTACAAGTTTCTTGTTGATCAGCATCTCTGAGTTCGGAATAGGGAAGAGCTCGCATTTAGGGTCGTACTGGTGCAGACCGTATCTGACAATGAGTTTCTCATCTTCCATTTTTGTGAAGTCAGCGAATCCGTCCTCGTCGATGTCAGGAGTGTATGGCCAGAACCAGTTGCCGTCCGCGATGTATTTTTTGATGTTCTGGGCGTTGAGCAGACCATAGTAGTGGTGGCTGTAAGCCTTTTCAAGCCAGCCCCATCTCTTGAGGTCGAAGAAGCGTCTGCCCTCCCATGCGAATTCCACACGGCGTTCCCTGCGGAGAACACGACGGAGTTCGGTCTGGTCCTTGGTGGTGACAGCAGGATAGGAACCGGTGTCGTCACGTTTCACGCCATAGGCTCTTGCGCGTACATCGTTGATGGCGTTGAGGACGCTGTCGTCAATCCTGTCCAGTTCGATGAGCGACTCGGCGTACATCAGCAGCACATCGGCATAGCGGATGATGATCAGAGGATTCTCATTGTACTGGCCGACCTTCCACTCTTCTTGGGCACCTTTGCGTAGGCAGCAGCCATTGAAGGCGGCATAGGGATTCTTCGAGGTCTTGTTGTCCTTGTTCTCGACTTCCACACCATCCTTGAGGACGGTCTTTGTGTCGGGATGAGGGTCAAAGACGACCCCGTAGATGGTTGTTCCAGGAACGACGAATGTCTCGGCGCAGCGTGGGTCCCTGTTCTTGAATGGGTCGTGCGGATCGAACAGAGGGGATTCGTCGATGACTTTTCCGTCAGTGCACTCGTATGCCGCGAGCAGGTCCCATGAAGGCTGAGCAGTTATGTTTCCACCGGCTGTACGGCTGACGAAAGATTTTATGGCCTGTGTCTGTTCGTATGCGTATGAGTTAGGCAGAGCCCAGATTGTCTCGCAGGTGTAGGCCTTCTCTCTGAAAAGCTGGCCGTAATCCTCATAGAGGCTATAGGTCTTCATGTCCATGATCTCCTTGCAGAGCTCGGCGCAGGTCTCGTAGTCGCCCCATGCAAGAGCCACCCTTGCCTTGCAGGCCATAGCCGTGCCCTTGTCAACGCGGATCACTCCGCCGTTGGCGTTTTGTTCAGGAAGACCGGCGATGGCGGCGTCGAAGTCCTCCATTACCTGCTTCTTTATGATTTCCTTGTCGGTTCGGCCCATGTCGTAGGCTTCTTCGACAGTGATTGAACTTGTGTAGAACGGAGCATCTCCCCAGCAGATGACCAGACGAGCGTACATATAGGCTCTGAAGAAATATGCCTCTGCCTTGAGGGCCGCGTAGGCATCGCCGTCACCAAGCCTCTCGATTGATTCGATCACGCGGACCGCACGGCTGATGGCCTTGTAGGTGTTATCCCAGTAGGTCTCGAAAGTGGGTGTCGCGGATGTGGCGCTACCGTTGACGAGTTCGTAGGTGTAGTCTCTCTGCGCCCAGTCATCGGTCCTCCTGTCGGTCCAGTACTCTGATTCCATTCCGTAGAAAGCCTTGCGGTAGAGATCGTTAAGAGACATTGTGATCTGATCGGCGTTCTTATACCAGTTTTCGCTTGACGCTTCAGATGGCGGGTTCATGTTGAGATCGACGCAGGAAGAAGCGAAGCACAGGATCAGCAAAGCGGCCGATATTGTATTTATGTACTTTTTCATATTCATTAGAATTTGATGTCAACACCGAGTGTGAAAGTTCTTGCGATGTAGGAATTGGTCGTCTGCTCAGGATCCCATCCCTTGAGGTAGCTGTCGAAGCAGAACGGGTCGTCGACATTGAGGTAGAATCTAAGTCCCTTGATGTTTGCCTTCTTGAGAGGCTCGGAAGGGACTGTGTAGCTGAGGTTGATGTTCTTGACACGGAAATAGGCACCGTTCATCAGCCAGAAATCAGACATCTGGTAGTTGTTCTTTTCCGCGCTGGTGTAGCTCAGGCGAGGGTACTTCGCCCTTGCGTTTTCCTCTTCTGTATTATAGACGCTCCAGTAGTTGCGTGAACCGTCCTTGTTTTTCAGTATTGAAGGAGCTGAAAGCCACTGGGAGGCGAAAGGACGAACCATATACTCGGCCACCCTGACATTCTGCTTGCCCACACCGTTGAACATAACTCCGAGATTCAGTCCTTTCCAGCCGAGGTTCAGGTAACCGCCGAAAATGAAATGAGGCAGCGAACTACCGAGGATTGTCTTGTCGTAGTCAGCGGAGATCTTGCCGTCCGGGTCGTTGTGCTCAACTCCGTCGGCGTCCGTGTACTTGTTGCCTCCGAGGTCGATATATTCAATGTCACCTTGACCGACGGTCGCGATGAGCTGGTTTGCCGCGTTGGCTAACTGTTCCTGGCTGCGAATGATGCCGTTGGATTTGTAGCCGTACCATGCATGATATTCCTCACCTTCCTTTATGATGGTGTCTCCGAGAACGACCTTTCCGCCGAGGTCTCCCATGATGGATTTCGCGTCAGAGATGTTGAATCCGACCCCATAGGTGAAATCACCCACCTTGTCACGCCAGTCAATCTTTACCTCCCATCCGTTGGTGTGCATGGTCCCGACATTCTTGGTCGGGTTGCCATAGCCTGTAAAGCCAGGGATCTCGACGCTCAGAAGCATGTCCTTGGTTTCTTTGTAATAGTAGTCAGCGCTGAGACTGAGCCTGTCGCGCAGGAAGTTCATGTCGAATCCTAAGTCGTAGGTCCAGGTTGTCTCCCAGGTTATGTCCTTCACCGCGAGGTCCACTTGGGCGGCAGTCATCTGTGAAGTGATGGTCTTCCCGGTGCTGTCCACGAAAAGGGCGTTGTTGAAGGAAACGCTGGTCTGCCAAGGGTAGTTTCCGATCCTTTCGTTGCCAAGGGTACCGATGGACGCGCGGAGCTTCAGATAAGTGACAGGATCGATATCCTGCATCCAGCTCTCGTTTGACATTACCCAACCGATGGATGCGGAAGGGAACCAACCCCATCGATGGCCTTTGGCGAAACGGCTTGATCCGTCAGCGCGCAGGTTGGCCTGAACGTAGTAACGGTTCTTGTAGTTGTACATCACACGTCCGAACACTGAACGGTAGCCGTTCTCGTAGGCGTTGCCTTTCACTCCAAGGTTATCCTTGTTGGCAAGGTCAAGGTAAGGGAAGTCTCCGAGAGCCATACTGGTGCTTGACGCCTCCAATGCCTCATGGTAGGAGTAATATTCCTCGTAACCAAGCATAGCGTTGAAGTTATGCGAGTCAGCGAAGCTCTTGTCGTAGTTGGCGATGAACGAAAGTTCGTAAGAGTTCGCGTCGTTGCGTACCTCGGTCAGGTCGTTGGTAGCGTGGCCGCTCAGGTAGCCGAGAATGATGTCTGTGTCGTAGGCGTCATAGTATGGCACCGCCTTGCTGAAGGTCTTGGTCTTGGTCATCTGCCATGTCGGCTTGTAGCTTCCCGTGATGTTGAGGTCTTCCAGAGGCTTCCAGGTGAGGGCGAACCTTGCGTTGATGTAGTCGCCGCGGTTGGTCTTGCTCCCGCCTTCCTTAAGAATGCCGAGAGTGTTTGAGCCGGTCTTGCCCGGTCCGACCCGTCCGTCAGGGTAGAGTCCGAGATAGACATTCGGATACATGTTGGCCGCTTGGAGCGGAGTGATTGTAGGGTCGGTCTTCACGCTGTGCCTGAAAGCGAAGTCAATGTCGGCGCTGAGGCTCTTGGTGATGTTGACGCTGTTTCTTACACGAGCGTTGAACCTCTCGTAGTTGGATCCTTCGTAGAGGGCATCGGTGCTTTGGTAACCCACAGATGCCCGTGTCTTTACGACCTTGTTGCCGTAGGAAAGGGTCACATTGTGGCTGTGGGCGCTGGCGGAGTTCTTGATGATGGCTGATTTCCAATCGAAGTCAGGGTACTCGATCGGGTCGTTGGCGTTCTTCCGGGCGTAGTTCTCGATCAGATCCTTGGTATAGACTTGATAGTCCGCACCCTCCGGGCAACCTGCATCGTTCCATTTGTACTCGTTGAACATGGTCATGTAGTTGTACGGATCGTTGAGGTAGTCCGCCCATTCGGTCGCCGTGACCATTGAATATTCCCCTTTGTAGTCGATGGAGAGCTGTCCTTCTTTCGCAGACTTTGTGGTGATGAGAATCACTCCCGCAGCCGCGCGCGCTCCGTAGATGGAGGCAGAAGCAGCATCCTTGAGGACTGTGATCTGCTCGACATCATCGCTGGCAACGTTGTCAATGCTGCTCACAGCCATTCCATCCACGAGTATGAGCGGAGACGAGCCGTTGATGCTTGTCACTCCACGAATCTGGAGAGACGCGCTGGCTCCCGGCATCGAACTGGACCTTGTCACCTGAAGACCGGGGATGGTACCCTGAAGACTCTGCGAGAGCTGAGCCGTGCTCTGTTGCTCGATGAGCTGGCTGTTCAGCACACCTACAGAACCTGTGAGATCCTTCTTCCTGACCGATCCATAGCCGATGACCACGGTTTCCTCAAGCTGGAGCGCATCGTCCTGAAGAATGATGTTCAGAGTGGCCTCTCCCTTGTAGCTGACAGTAAAGTCCACGTAGCCCATACAGGTGATTTCAAGATTCTGGCCTTTCTCCGCACCTTCGAGCTCAAACGCTCCGGCCGCGTCGGTCACAGCCCATTTGCCATTGTCCTTGTTAAGAACCATGGCACCTGTGACAGCCTCCCCGTTCTTGTCTGTTACGACACCTTTGACATTGGTCTGGGCAAAAGCCGTAAGGCTGATCGCCATCGCACATAATATACTGATAATCTTATTCTTCATATCTTGTCTGTTTTTATTCTTTTACACAACGTACCGCACCGGCGTGACCGCGTGTGGCCTTGTTGCTGAAGTTGCTGGCTGAAGCGTTGGCATTAAGGTAAAGCGCGGATGGAGAGGCCTCCGCAGTGCTGCTTTCGTACCTTGCGGCCACACCGAAGTCAGTGAGAGCGCAGCCGTTGTTGTGGCTGAGCATACCAGCGATAGGAAGGCTCCACGCCGCTGTCGCGAACTGAAGGGTCTCAGCCTGATATGCCGCCTTGGCGTCAGGATTCTTGCTGTATTTCGTTGACCCTGCCGGAAGTCCTCCGGCCTCCGCGAACGCGCACCACTGTGCGTTGCTTGGAACCTTGTAGCCTGCCGGACACGGGTCAAACATGGTTTTCCGTGCATCCTGCCATCTGTCGTTGTGGTCGGCCGTGAATATCCAGTCCTTAGGACCCGCACCGTCAGGGAATGTGTTGATGAACGGCCTTGGGTTCTTAATGCTGGCCGCGATGGTACCGGTTGCCTCGTCCACCTTGACTTCGGCCTGTTCTTCCGTGAGTTCAGGGGTGGTGGCGATGAAATCGGCTGATGTGTTGCCGGCACCGCGCATAGGGTCTTTTCTTCCCCACTGATAGAGGAAACCACCGCTGCGAGTGTCACCGGCGATGTTAGGACAGGTCGCGCCGAGGTTGCGGTCCATCCAGACTGTCCCTCCCAAGTCAGACACAGCAGGCTCGTCGGTGAACCAAATATGCCATGTCCAGAGGATAGTGTTGTCAGCAGCGTATGCCGCGATGATCGCATTGGCCGGAGTGATGTCGTTCATTGGAGTCTCGAACTCGATGTAGTCTCCGTTCAATGCCACAGCCGGGATAATCTCCGCCGCTGCCGTCGGAGCCGTCATGGTGTTGTAGGTGCACCAAAGAACATCGGCGTGGTCCGGAGTAATAGAGACGGTGATCTCACCATCGCAGCTCTCCGGAAGCGTTCCGTTGCCACGGACAGTAGCCTTGAACTTGTAGTAGCCAGGCTTGCTGACTATGTAGCAATTGGAGGTTCCGTCCGCGCCAAGGTCGGTTCTTTCCTTTGCTGGAGCCGCCTCTTGTGTGATTGTGAGAGTGTAGTCCTGGCCGCCAATGGTGACTGTGACCACTGCTGTCACAGGGGCTTCCTTTGTGTTGGCCGGGAAAGTGACCTCCACTTTGGACTCACCCACGCCCGAGGTCTTGCTCAGAACAAAATCAGGATTGTCGCAGGTGGCGGTCCATCCCTTGTCGCCCAGGACTCTGAACTCAGCGGAGGTGGCCGAGAAACTTACGTTCAGTTCGCTGACATCAACACCAACAGGCACTTTCCCTTTTTGTGTGATATCGAGGGCAAGCGGGGTGACACGGTCACCAATGAATTTGATGCGGGCTTTGCGCGCGTCGATGTTCTCGTTGGCTTTCACATCGATGATGTAGTTGGCTGTCTCCGCGTCGTTTCCTTCGGCGGATATTGTCACGAAGTCGTTCTCGTTCACGACACGGTAATAGACGTTGGCTTTCAACTCCACGTTGATACGGCCTCCCTCTTCACCGATCGTGAACTTCTTTTGGGAAAGCTCCATGTAAGGAGTCTCTTCCTTGCAGGCCGCTATGGCCAGCATGGCCAAAATACCTGCAGTGAGTCGTTTTAGATTCATAACTATCGGATTATTATAAGAATGCGTTTTGTTTCTTGAGTTCAGTCCTGAGGTCTTCAGCGCCCAGTCCGCGCGGGGAGATTCCTCCTTTCAGGGCAAGGGCGGCGGCGACACCTGCAGCATGGCCCATGGCCATCACAGGAGGCATGACACGGACTGCGCCGGCCGCGTCTGAATTGGCCGAGAGGCATCTTCCGGCAAGAAGCAGATTCTCGGCACCCAACGGAAGGAGACAACGGTATGGCACTCCGTACCAAGGAGCGTTGATCGTGGTGTAAACAGAAGAGTTGGAGGTCGCCCCACCTCCATGCACATCAACTGAATTAGATGCAAGAAGGATGCTGTCCTCCGGAACGACACCATTGACCAGATCCTCTGCCTTAAGAATATATTCTCCTTCAATATGGCGTGACTCCCTGATTCCCAATGTCGAAGCGGAGCACATGAGCGTGGCGTCCTCGCAACCGGCCACATACTTGCGGAAGAAGTTCATCAGCTCCTGGACCTGACGCCGCCCTTCGATCTCACCTCCTGTAAGGCTTTCGGAATCTGTCGAATCGATGTTCTTGATGCGGGTGCTGTTGATCACCCACTCGTCCCGGCCGACACTCTTGAACAGGTTCACGCTCTTGCGGTCAATATCCCATTCTCCGTTGGCCTCAGCCTGCGCCACATTCCAGTGTAAGGCACGGTAACTGACATTGTTGACTCTCTTGAACTCTGGCAGATGCTTGTAAACATCGGCCTCAAGCTTCTTGGAATCCACATTGTTTATCCTGAGGAAGAGACTGGCCGGCTGGATCTTGCCGTCTCTCTCCTTGCACCCCATCGAGAACGGAGATCCGGCGCTGACAGCGACATCCCCGTCACCGGTCGCATCGATGACCATGCGGGCGTGTATCTTTCTCAGACCCTGCTTCTGAAGCACGACAGCTCCGGCCGCAGCGTTGCCATTCATTATTGTCTCCACGAAATTTGTGTGGTAGAGTATCTTCACTCCGGCCTCTCCGCACATGGTCTCAAGGATGACTTTCAGCCCCTCTGGGTCGAAAGGAGTGACGTGGTCGTGTCCGGCCTTTATCCAGGCGGTGTAAGGGCTTTCCCATCTGACATGTTCCGGATGTATCGCCCAGTTCTTCTCGACCAGTCTGTCGACAATCTCGCCGAAAATACCCTTGATGATCATTTGTTCACCGTAACGGTCGTAGCAGGTCATGAAAGGCCCCACGAGGCCTTTTGTGGCCATGCCTCCCAAGCAGTTTCCGTTGTCAATGATGATGGTCTTGACTCCCATTCTGGCGGCGGCGACGGCCGCGCAGGAGCCTGCGGGACCTCCTCCTACCACGAGCAAATCCGTTTCGTAAGCGTCGGGAATATTCTTCATTCCGGCAAGATCAGAGGCTTCGTTCCCGCATGCGGTCATCACCGGCGAAAGCGTGGCCGCTGCGGCGATGATGCCGCTGTTTTTCAGAAAATCTCTTCTGTTCATTAATTCAAACGTTTAGATTACCTTATGTGTTTTATGCCTAAAGTTTTATTACATATATCGGCGGATCCTTTTCCGTCCGCTTGGGATTGTTGTTGCAGTTTACATAGAGGCGGCCGTCCCTAAGGACGAGGTCTTCAATCTCGCACGGAATCCGCGCGTTCATATTCCATGTCGCGTCGATTTTGCCGCTGTCGGTGTCATAGATGCTGATGACGGATGGCCTGTGCGGGTCGTAGTCGCCTATTCCGAAGCCGTAGTAAATCTTTCCGTCGTTCATGCAGCCGGCTTGGGTAAACCAAGCATTGAATGGGAATATCACCTGGCCGAGGATGTCATCGACACCGAGTTTAACATTCGTCCCCTCCTTGAGCGAAGGGATGCGGAACTTGGTGGCGATGTAGCTGTTTTCGGCCGGATCCGGAGTCACCTTGAAGGTTGTGCGTTTGACCGCGGAGAACACCCAGAGGAATCCTCTTTCCCGGTCAACGAGCCAGCTCGGGGCTCCGAATATGGGCATGTAGCCCTTTGAGTCCCAGCTTGTTCCATCAAGTTCTATCGTCTGGACTATCTCGGAAGAGTAAACTCCTCTCCGGTACTTGATCCGCTCGACATAACACAACCACTCGATTTCGCTGCCGACCTTGCCGTTGCTGATGTACAATAATGGAAAACGAGATCCCTTGGCCCGGCGTGGCCCGAATTCCACATTGTTGACATGGTTGTCCGCCCTTGAGGAAGCCAGCTCGAAACCGGCCACTGGATCAGCGCCGTCTGGGGCTTCCTTGAATTCATACACGTTGACGTGTCCGCCGTCTTCGCAGGAGAAGATCCGATTGCCGTAGATTTCCATTCCCTGCTGAGGCCTTACACGCCCTCTTTTGCTCATGAACAGGCCGCAGTCAATGTTCTGGGCGAAAGCCGCCGTGCAGCAAAGGAGTGCCGCTATTGTGAATAACTTACTTCTCATCTTTTTTATGTCCGATAATTCTGTATGCCGCGTAACCGCCGTCAATAATGCAGATCGCAGCGATGAAACATATTACTATATTCTTGACTTCCATTGTTTTCGCATCGCCGGTGAGCAGCAGCCCCAAAAGCAGGGCCGCAATGGCGAGCAGTGTCAGGCAAAAGCAGTTGGCCGCCATGCAGGAATATGCCTTGACGCTTTTCCTCGCGCGCTCGTCAGGTTCCCTGTCAGCGTGAGGGTCTGTAAATTCGCAGGTCGCCTCATACCCTTTGTCCGTTATGCCTTTCGCCTTGGACCAAAGTTCCATTCCAGCCAGAATCACCACTGGCAGGACACAGCCGGAGATGGATTCTATCATGCTTTGGCTCATCACCGAAGCTGGTACGGCAAGTTTTGCCGTGATGCCGATGGCCCATGTCACCAGCATGGCGGATATGAGTTGGTTGCCGGTGAGCCTTCTGGAGAAAAGTCCCCAGATTGACGGGATGTAGAGCGGGCACATTATCATGGTCAGCAGGGTGACGACCACTTTTTCGGCTCCGCCGGCGAACGGTATGAGCATCGACAGTCCGATGATCACCAGTCCGAAAACCACTGTGAACGTGCGCCCGACCTTTATGAGCGTCCGTTCGTCCGCATTCCTGTTTTTATCCTTGTGCTTCCAGATGTCGTAGGTGAAGACGTTGGCATAGACGTTCAGTATGCCGGAGACATTGCTGAGCGTGGCCGAGAGCATGGCCGCCAGCATCATGCCCACCATTCCGCTCATCAGCACCAGCTTGCTCATATTCACATAGGCGTGCTCTCCGTTGTAGGTCATCGTGGCGGCATCGACATCCATCGCCATGCCAGGTTCCATCACGCGGTAGATCATTGTGGGGAGATACCAGATGACAGGGGTCAGGAAATACAGCAGGCCGATGAGGTAGGTGCTCTTGCGCGCGTCTTTTCTTGTAGGCACACTGATGTAGCGCTGCACGAACGGCCAGTCGCCGCCTATCATTCCCACGTTGAGGAACACCCAGAGCAGGAGCCAGCCCCAAGTGTACGTTTCTGACGAACCCGAGAAGAAACCGGGAATCCGTGAGGCGCTGTCAATGAAATTCCCGACTCCGCCGACCGCATGGAACGAAAGCGGAATAAGGAACACGACAACGGAAAGCAGTACTCCGAACTGGATCACATCTGTCATCAGTACCGCCAGGAATCCGCCCATGACGGTGTAGATCAACGCGATGGCTCCGAGGATAAGCAAAGCCCACCAGATGCCTAGATAGCCGGCGGCACTGTCACCGGGCATTCCGGTCGAGGCCAGTAAACTCCCGTCCGGAACCTTTATCAGGGTGCACATGACGACCGCGACGGCGTAGAGGGCGACAGCGGTGTGCGCAGCCCTGGCAACGATGCCGGAGATCGTATAGAAACTTACTGTTCCATGTCCGAAACGTACTGTCAGAAATTCGCCGGGCGACTTGATCCTCAGGCTTCTCCATTTCCCTGAAATCCATTTTCCTACGATGAAAGAGGCAAGCCCCAGACAGTTGGCGACCACGATGGCGACGAGACCGGATTTATAGGCGACACCTCCCCAGACCACGAATGTGCTCGCGGAGAAGATCGTCATGTACGAGGATATTCCCGAAAGCCACCACGACGAGTTCCTTCCGGCAAGGAACATGTCCTCGGAGCTTCTTATCTTTCTGGACATTATCACGCTGACAGCGATAAGTCCAATGAAGTATGCCAATATGACCAGATAGTCAAGTGTTCCCATTTGCCATTAGTAGTGTTATTCTCTGTGGTTTTCTTCTATATGCATGCCCCCATCTCGCGGAGACGTGATGTAAGGGCTTGGATATTCACCTCTTGCACATCCTTTCCTGCCGATGAACATTGCGCGGCGGCAACCCCTGCCGCCTGTCCCATGTCCATGCAGCTCGCCTGAACACGAATCGAAGCGAAGGCGGTCTTGTCGGCGCTTATGCAACGTCCGGCGACAATAAGGTTCGGGAAATCATCCGCTATCAAAGATCTATACGGCACGTAAGCCGGTTCCTTGAGGAACGTTATGTTCTGTTTCTCTCCGTTCGCCACATGTATGTCGATAGGATGCGCGCCTCTTGAGACACTGTCCTCGAAACGTGTCGCGTCAAGATATTCATCGCCCGTAAGGACGTGAACACCCTTTATACGTCTTGTCTCCCTGACCCCGGCCTGGGTGGAGACAGCAAGCAAATAGCTGTCCCTGAACTCTTCCACATTCTCTTTGAGTATTGCCGCCATGCGGAAAGCGTCTTCTCTGAGCCGACACTCGGCATGGGAATATTCACGGTTGTCACAGGCGTTGCCGGCCGTCCTCGTGATGTTCACCGTGACAACGCCCGGCCGCAAGGTCGAGCAGAACCATGGGCCACCGAATTCAGGAATATTCAGTTTGTCCTTTCTTGCCAGAAGCTTTTCCCTCACCGGAATGCAGTGGCAGTTTACCCCTTGGCGGTTGTGGTGGATTGCCTCTCGCATCATAGGTGTGTCAAGATTCACTCCACCCATTATGAAATATGACGTGAGCGGCTGCAGCGCACATCCTTCCGACTCCAGCATCGGCACTCCGGCCATTGCGGCAAGATCCGCGTCACCGGTGCAGTCAATGAATATCCTGGCTCCCAGGGCCTCCGCCCCGTTCTTGTTGTCGATGATGACGTGCGTCACACGGTTCCCGTCCTTCACGCATCCTCTCAGGTATGAGTGCATGAATATGTCGACACCGGCCTCCAGGACCATTCTCTGTGCGATCAGCTTGTAGTGTTCCGGTTCAAAGGCCACGTTGGCCAGCGGGCTTTCGATCTCCGCCCCTCCACAGTCCTTGAGCCGGTTGACGAATTCCCACGGAATGCCACCGGTGACTTGTCCGCCGTTGTACGAGAACACACTTATCGGGTTTACGAAGCCGGCGGTGGCCATCCCTCCAAAGAATCCATATTGCTCAATGATCGCCGTTCTCGCACCTTCTCTGGCCGAAGCTGTCGCCGCGATGAATCCGGCGGGACCTCCTCCGCAGACAACCACGTCATAATTTCCGACCACGGGCACGTCCTGGGTCATTTCTATTTTGGCTTCAGCGTTCATTTTTGTGACATTTGTCATTTGAACCGATTCAAACACGGTGCAAATATAGGCAAATCTTGAATCGTTTCAAAACTTTTTGACGAAAATATTATTAAATTTGCATAGCTGTTGTCTATGTCGGCATCGCTGATAAATTAAAAGAAATGGAGAAAATCACCATAAAGGACATAGCCCGCGAGGCGGGTGTATCAGTCGGGCTCGTGTCCATGACCCTCAACGGAAGAAACGGCGTCAATCCGAAAACCAGAGAGGAGATCATGAAAGTGGTCAGACGATTGAACTATACGCCGAACAAAGCGGCCTCCGCTCTTCGCATAGGCTACAAGAAAACCATTGGGGTAATCACACCAGACCTCGCGAACCACTATTTCTCCGACATATCCAGACACATAGAGAACATCGCCTACGACAATGGCTATACGGTCTTGTTCGGGAGTTCAGACGACAGGATCGACAAAATCGGGAAACTGATTGACGTCTTCCACGCTGACGGGGTGAAGGGAATTCTGTTGAGTCCGTGCGATGGATGCGAGGATGAATTGCGTAAAGCGATGTCCCTTGGCATGAAGGTAGTGCTGATGAACCGAGATCTTCCAGATCTTGAGAATGTCGGCAGAGTGCTTCTGGACAACGACATGGCCATACGCATGGGCATCAACCATCTCTTGGAGAACGGGTACAGGCATCTTGAAATGATCTCAAACGACGTAAAGCTTTCCACCCTTAACATGAGGGAAAGAAGCTACAAGAAAATCATGGCCGAAATGGGATTCGGGGACATAACAAGAGTCAATTTCGTTGACGAGAAAGACACCGAAGCCCTGGACAAATGCGTAAAGGAAGCCTCGGAGCGTGGTACAGACGCTATTTTTGTACCGAGAGGTTACCTTGCCCTACACACCAGCAAAGCGATAAAGCGTCTGGGCATGAGAATCCCGGAAGACATAGCCATCATCGGATTCGATGGCGGTGAGACCTACCGCATCGCATCTCCGACCATCACCCAGTTGAGCCAAAACACCCGAGAAACCGCCGAGGACGCGTTCAACATGCTGATCACCATGATGCGGGACAACGTCCCAGGCATGGACATCCACCTCATCCCGAAACTTGAGGAAGGAGAATCCACCAAAAGGCGTAAAACAAATTCCCTCAACGAGTGACGGTCTCAAACGAAATCATCATCAGTTAAGGGAATAAATCACAAAACGCCCCTCATTGAGGGGAAAGTCAATGCTTACGCCAGACGGTTGGTGGCGTAGGCGATTCGGCCGAGGGTCTCGCGCTTGCCGATGCGGACGATGATGTCGGCGATGCCCAGTCCGCTGGAGGCTCCGGCGAGAGCCAGACGGGTGGCGTTCATCACCTTGCCCATCGGCCATTCATTGCCACGGATGTAATCCTCAAGAGCCTTCTCGAAGGCGGGAACTGTCCATTCTCCGGCATATTCATCAATGAAGGAAGCGACCTTGGCGACATATTCTGCGTTCTCAGGCTTCCAGAATTTGTCAACGTCCTTGGCGAGGAACGGCGCTGTGGCGGCATCGTCATAGACCTTCGCGCGAGGATCGGCCTGACGGCGAGGATCGTCGCTCTGAGGCTCCACGGCAGCGCCGGCCTTGATCCCGTACTTCTCAAAATCCTCAGGGGAAACGAAAAGATACGAAGCTATCGTCCAGAAATCCTTCACGAACGTGGCTCTCTCCTTGGTGAAGGAGATGACGTTCTGAACGTAACCTTTTGTGAATATATGCTTGCTCAGATCAGCACCCAAGGCATTTACCTCAGCACCTGCGGCCTTGGCGCGATGAGTGCATTCGACAACCTTCATTCCGTGCTCCTCAAGAATCGGCACGAAAAGCTCGGTGAGTTCATCGTCAGATTTCAGGCGAAGATATTCCTTGTTATACCAGCGGGCTTTCTCAGGGTTGAAGCGGGCGCCGGACTTGACGATGCGGTCAAGGGAGAATGCCTTGATGAGCTCGTCCATCGTGAACATCTCACGGTCGTCGCCAGGGTTCCAGCCGAGGAACGCAAGCAGGTTCACGAAAGCCTCCGGGAAGTAACCGTCCTCACGGTAGCCTCTGGAGACCTCCCCTTGGGCGTTCACCCATTTGAGAGGGAAGACAGGGAAACCGAGCTTGTCGCCGTCACGCTTGCTCAGTTTGCCCTTCCCGTCCGGCTTCAAAAGCAGTGACAGATGAGCGAAGCGAGGCATCGAGTCCTCCCAGCCGAAAGCCTTGTAGAGCATATAGTGGAGCGGCAGGGACGGAAGCCATTCCTCTCCACGGATGACCTCGGTGATCTCCATCAGGTGATCGTCCACGATGTTGGCAAGATGATAGGTAGGCAGTTCATCGGCCCTCTTCCAGAGCACCTTGTCGTCGAGGGTGTCGGTGTTCACTTCGATGTGACCTCGGATCAGATCATCCATCTTGACAACCGTGTCGGTCGGCATCTTGAAGCGTACGGTCCAGTCGGAAGTCTCCTCAAGCAGCCGCTTGACCTCATCCTCAGGGAGGGTCAGCGAGTTGCGCATCGTCATCCTTGTCACCTGATTGTAGATAAATGTCTTACCTGCGGCTTCAGCCTCAGCGCGGGCCTTTTCCAAAGCCTCGGAGGAGTCGAAAGCATAGTAGGCGTAGCCGTTCTCGATCAGCTGCTCGGCATACTTACGGTATAATCCGCGCCTCTGACTCTGGCGGTAAGGAGCGTGCGGATGACGCTCGGAAGCGGTCTCGACAACCTTTCCGTTCTCGTCCACACCTTCGTCAGGAATGATTCCGCACCAGTTCAGGGCCTCGATGATATATTCCTCGGCTCCATGCACGAACCTATGGGAGTCAGTGTCCTCGATCCTGATGATGAAATCACCTCCGCGCTGCTTGGCATAGAGGTAGTTATAGAGAGCCGTGCGGACTCCGCCCATATGCAGCGGACCGGTCGGCGACGGCGCGAATCTTACTCTCGTCTTACGTTCCATAATTAAAGTTTCGATGCGACAGCCTTGCGCAAATCATTGGCATTCTTGATGACATCCGGTGCCAGGTTTCCGTCAACAATCAGATAGGCGACAGGAAGGCCACGACTTATGTTGTACAGTACCGCAGCCTGAGAAGCGGCACCCAAACCATCGCAGACATTGATCCAAGGCAGGTTCTGGCTCTTAACGGCACTCGCCCAGACACCCTTGTCGGTGTCAAGGGACACTGAGTATATCTCCAGCCCCTTAGGGTGATATTCCTTGTAAAGCGGCATCAGCACGTCCTGGTTGAACATCTTCTGCGCGGCGTCGGCGGCCTGCCAGAAATAGACTAGCACAGCCTTCGAAGCGACCTCGCTGAGTTTCACCTTGGTACCGTCAACCGAAGGAAGGTTCAAATCAGGGTATGAAGACTCCCGCGCATTCTGAACCCTCTGGCTGAGATTGAATATGTTGAACCTCTTCTCGGCCTCTTTCTTGAGAGCCTCCAAATACTTGGACTCCGGATAGACAGTCATCAGCGAGTCGTGAACATTCTGGAACAGAATGGCGTCGGTAGCCTGGCTGAACACCGGGAAACCATCGTTGATCTTCTGGTACAAGACGGGGATCGCCGTCAGGGACTTCGAGTTCTCCATGATGTACCTGGTGCGGCTGCGGTAGTAGTCGATGTAATCCTTCGAGGCAGCCGCATTGTCGCCTGCGGCGGCGTCAGCCGTGAACCTGTCCATAAACGCGGCGAAATCCTCCTCGACCTGACGCAGTTTCTCGCTCTCCTCCGAACCTTCGACGGAATATTTCCCAAGGGTGTCGGAAGCGACCTTCACCTTGTCCCCCTTCTGGAGAAGTAGCGACGCGATCTTGGTGTCCCCTTTGAAAAGGTAAACGAACTGCGGCTGCCCCTTAAGCACATCAATCTTGCAGGAATATGCTCCCGAAGCGTCCGTCTTGAGGGTATCCAAGGTCACCAGCGTGCTTCCGGACAGCTGTTTCACAACGACTTGGGTGTCAGGCGCACCGGCAAGCGTACCCTTGACCTGAACCTTGTCCGAGCACGAAGAGGCGGCGACCAGAACGGCTGCCGCGAGAAGTAGGTTTCTACAATTTTTCATATTCATTGAATATAGCTTCGGCGATCGCTTTGTTTTCCTCAGGCGAGATCTCCAAGCGTTTTTTCTTGATGTCCATGTCGGCCTCGGTCTGGAGCGGAACCAGATGAATGTGAGTGTGAGGCACTTCCATTCCGAGCACGCAGACTCCCACACGCTGGCAAGGCACGGCGGCCTTGATGGCGATCGCCACCTTGCGGGCAAACGCCCACAGCCCTTCGTAGGTCTTCTCGTCCAGATGGAAGATGTAGTCATCCTCAACGTTCTTAGGAATGACAAGAGTATGCCCTTTCGCAAGAGGGCTTATGTCCAGAAAGGCGTAGAACTCATCATTCTCGGCCACCTTGAATGAAGGAATCTCCCCTTTTGCGATTTTCGTGAATATCGTAGCCATCGTCTTAGAGTGTGATGTCGAGGATTTTGAACTTGATTATGCCGGACGGCACCTTGGCGTCCACAATCTCACCCTTCGAGTGCCCGATCAGAGCCTTTGCGATAGGCGTTGTGGAAGCGAGCTTCCCGTGGGCGAAATCGGCCTCGGTCTCGCCGACGATGGTGAACTCCATCACCTGTTTGGCGGCGATGTTCTCCACTTTTACCTTGTTCATTATCTGCACCTTGTCCGTGCCGATCTTGGACTCGTCGATAACCTTCGCGTTTGCCACGAGGTCCTTGAGCTTCGCAATCTTCACCTCCAGCAGCCCCTGAGCGTCACGGGCAGCGTCATATTCAGCATTCTCGGAAAGGTCACCCTTTTCCCTTGCCTCCCCGATCGCGGCGGAGATCACCGGACGCTGCGCCAACGCGTCGGCGAGGTCCTTCTTCAGCTTATCCAACCCTTCTTGGGTCATATAATGAATTTCAGCCATAATGAAACCAGTTATTATTTTTACTTTGTCTTCATCAAAGAAAACGGACCGCCCGGCCCGGCTCTTCGTCACAGGCCACGCAACAATCGGTTTTCCAATGCTCTTTCCTGTCCACAAGCGGGCAATCACGTGCAGACGAACAATTTACTAAAATAAACAAGCGGCCATTGCCCTCCGCCCTCCCCTTTCGGGACCATAATATTAAAACGGAGTCCCGCCCTTTTCCGGCGGAACCCTTTCTGTTTCTGCAAATATAGTAAATTTTCTTTCAAATAGCGAATATCCTGTCAATCCTCAAAAACGGATCGGGATCATCCCGCATGGCTCACCAAGACACAATCTATGACGCGAGTTGAGCCACTTCTCGTTCTGTCTGTGCGCAGAAGCGTACTTCCAGCTCACGGAGCACACAATGTCAAACACATTATAAGACTTTTCATCTCTTGTCTTTTTACCAGAAAAAAGATAACTTTACATTAAAATCATACTGGTTATGAGACATTTCAGGATTTTGTTGTGCACATTTTCCGTATTGATCTATCTGAACATTGATGCGAAGATTGTGGACAGGCAACCGGAAGGAGAGATTCCTTTTCACCTTGCAGAGGATAACCGGATTTATGTCACGGCGTTTGTAAACGGGTCAGATTCATTGAATTTCCTTGTGGACACAGGTGCGTCGTCTCTTGTTCTGAACACCAATTCGCCAAAACTCCAAGGGCATATTCATAAAGGAGAGGCGATCGATAATCTTGGTGCGTCCGGTGAGAACACTGTGGAATATAGCCACGACAATTCCGTGAAGATCGGCACCGTCCAATACGAAAAGGCTGGATGCGCACATATTCCTTACCCTCCGGAGTACTGGGACGGTGTGGTGGGACTCAACGCGTTAAGAGCCTTCAACATCGAAATCAACTATGACGATATGACGATTTACTGCTACTCGAAGAAAGAGCCGCTTGAAGTCAGTTCAGAACTGATTCCGTTTCCATTCGAGTACAAATACGATGTGCCTTTCATCACGATGCCCGTGAAAATCAGCGGCACTGAATATTATCTGCTGTTGGAAGTTGACACCGGATCAGACAGGGTAATCGACCTTAACACCCCATTCGTGAACAGCCACAATCTGCTCAACACCCAAAAGCCATTCGCCATCTCACATATTTCCAGCTCAGATGGAGGAAGCGGAGAACTCAGAAATGTCTTTTTCGACGAGGTCACTGTCGGACCTTATATATTACCGAAAGTCGCCGGTGCGTTCTCCACATTGACAGAAGGTATGCAGAGCAAGAGTGACATTGACGGCACAGTGGGTAACAATTTTCTGAAGCGCTTCAACATGATCATCGACTTCAAAACAAAAGAGCTATACCTCCAGCCAAACAATTACTTTTGGACGCCGTTTTACGACTTTCTCGTGGAATAGCATCCCAGAAACCACACCACCCAAGCCAGTGTCTGTGACCTTGTCAACCGTTCTCCGTGCGCCGAACCACATCTTTTACTCACGCGCTAGACAAAGCTGAACACCACGTGCGCAAATGGACTGCGTCCACGCACGAAAGCCCCCAAAAGGCAAGTTATAATACACTGCATAACCGACTTTAGCGTTGATTCAAGTCGAATACGATATCAATAGAGAAAGCCGAACATCCAAAGCGGGATTCGCGCGCCAGAGCCGATTTCGGTGTCATCAACCGCAAGGTAGCTGTCCGGTTCGTCAAGGTGCGTCAATCCTCGATGAGCGCATATTCCCCCTTTTCCGCGCCTGTCGAGGCACATTTGAACTCCGACAAGCGCAAAAAGAGGCGTTATCGCGCCTGTCGGGGTTCATAAAACTATCCGGCAATCACATCGTGGAGTTTGCAGCACGTTTTTCCATGCAGAATTTTGCGAAAATTGCACTAATCGTCGTGCAATTTTCTTAACTTATGTGCACATAACTATCAGCAGAAATGGAATCTTTATATGCTACATACAAGCAGAAGCGTGCGATTACGGGAAAAGTGCTACGGGCCATAGCACTTTTTCGTTGTATCCAAATAACGCTTGTTTGCACATACCTACCTTCCCTTTGAGAACGTTGGCTCCTAAGCTTACCCAAAGGTCGACGTTACACTGCGGCGCCGTCACCAGAGCGGCGGAAAAATCAAATTGAAAATTTTGGTAACGTGCAAAATTTTCAATTTGCCTTTTTTCCGCCGCCTCTCAATAAGCTGAAATCTTTCTTGACAGCCTTTCCCCGCCGATTTTCAACAGCTTTGAAAGCATCAGCCACTTCGATGGTTGGTGAGCCATGTCGAACCACAGGCTTCGTGACCGGAGGTTATTCCTTGCTGTCCTCGATGGAGTCGCGGACGGTGCGGAGGTACTTGCGGCAGGACTCGATTAGTTCCTTGGAGCGCTTGACAAGGGCTCCGATGTCATCCAGGCTGGTAGCTGGATCCTCTACTTTGGCGGCGATCTCGTCCAGTTCGGTGACCGCCTTGGTGTAATCAAATTTCTTCTCTGACATATTAATTGATTTTTAACTGATTTCACTCATAGCCGGGATGTTTTCGTCCTCGCTTCCGGGCACATTACTTTTAAGGTCAACCTCCACGACTCCGCACTTGACGGTACCGTCAGCGAACATCATACGCACACGGTCACCGACACGGGTCTTGGTGGCAGAATCCATCTTTACACCGTCCCGGTCCAAGGCGAGGACAAAGCCCTTGCGGAGAATGTTACGAGGATCGTTGGCGGCGATCTTGGTCTCGACCATCATAAGATGCGACAAGGCACCGGAAAGCACGACACCTACACGGCCTCTCAGCCTCTGCTCAATCCGATCCAAAGCGGAACCGGCCTTGTAGAGGCTTCTGTCGGCACCGTGCAGGACCCTGTCAGACAATCTGTCCAGATGATGTTCCTGACCGATGATCCTGTTCTCGACAGCCTTCGTCAGAGCCGCGCCCAGGATTTCCACCTTGTGCATCGCGTCCGACACACGGGCGTCAGCCTGACGGCGGACACGGGCCTCTAGCAAGTCGACACGGGAAGACATCGCCGCCAAACGGTTGTTAAATGACATCATCAGACGGGACTCCAGGGTCCCTAACCGTTGGTCCTCAGCGATGTAGCAGTCCAGAAACAGGTCGGCCAGAGCCGTAGGAGTCTTTACGAAAGTGTTGGCGACCATGTCCGCCACGTGATGATCCTTGTCGTGCCCGATCGCCGTGAATACCGGAACCGGACAGCGGGCGATGGTAACGGCCAGATCGTAGTCATCAAAACATCCCAGATCCAAATCAGAGCCGCCACCACGCATGATCAGCACAGCGTCGTAATGAACCGGCGAGGACAGAATCTCAGCGAACGCCGCCATTATCGAAGCCGGCGCGCCGTCACCCTGCATCAAAGCCTCGAACAACCTCACGTTGAACACGAAGCCATATTCATTGTCAATCAGATGGTGGCGGAAGTCGCCGAAGCCGGCAGCTCCCGGAGCGGAGATAACCGCCAATGAATATGGCAGAGCGGGAAGCCGCAGACGCTTCTGGAGGTCAAGCAGGCCTTCTCTTGTGAGCCGCTCGATCGTCTCCTGCCTGCGACGCTCGTTCGCGCCGAGGGTGAACTCCGGATCGATGTCATCTATATTCAATGAAAATCCGTACAGCGGATGGTAGCTGACCTGCACGCTGGCAAGGATCTCCATCCCGGCTTCCAAGGATGAACCGGTCACGCTTCTGAAACGCTGGTCGATCATATTCCAGCGGAACGCCCAGATCGTGGCGCGGGTCTTGGCGACCACTCCACCACCCTCGCTTTGGGAAAGTTCCAGGTAGCAATGGCCGTTCTGCTTGCGGCTCAGGCTGCTGATTTCGGCCTTGACCCACAGCCGTTGCGGGAACAAGCCTTCCACAACGGATTTCAGACGAGCCTGAAGGGTAAACAGATCTATGTACTTCTTTTCCATAATAACGTTTCCTATCTCTTACAAAATTAACAAAAATCAACTATCTTTGTAAAAGAATCGCAGAGGTAGAAAGAAAGATGACCATAACTGAAGCAAAATTCGCAGGCAGCTGCACCAGAGTCAGCCAAAAGCCCTCCCGCAGACTGCCGGAGTTCGCGTTCATAGGACGCTCTAATGTCGGCAAGTCATCGCTGATCAACATGTTGTGTGGCAACCGCAAGCTTGCCAAGACTTCGTCAACCCCTGGAAAGACCAAACTGATCAACCACTTCATCATCAACGACAGCTGGTATCTCGTCGATCTTCCGGGCTACGGATTCGCCAAGATCTCACAAAAAGGACGCGAGGAGCTCCGCAAGATGATCAATGACTACATTGAAAAGTCGGAGGAGATGGTTGTGCTCTTTGTGCTGATCGACTCCAGGCACGACATCACCAAGATCGACAGGGAGTTCCTGGCGGGGCTCGGAGAGAACGGGGTTCCGTTCGCGATCATATTCACAAAAGGTGACAAACTTGGGCCGAATGCGTTGAAGGCGCAGATCGAGCGGGACAAGGAGATCCTGTCGGAGGATTGGGAGGAGATGCCGCCTATGTTCGCGTCCAGCGCCGAGACTGGAGCCGGAAAGGAAGATATACTGGACTATATTCAACAATATATTAATTTATAGCATAGTTTAATGCACATGGAACACAGAATGGAATTGTTTGCCTGCATAGCCTCAAAAGACTTTGCTTGCAAGGTTGTTGACGAACTGAACATCATCGGGGCCGCGGCTGGAGAGAAGTATCACCTTGGCGCGTCCGAAGTAACCAAATTCAGCGATGGAGAGTTCGTTCCCTCTTTCACGGACAGCGTCAGAGGCGCTACCGTGTTCATCCTGCAGTCAACTTTTCCACCTACGGAGAACCTGATGGAACTTCTGTTGACAATTGACGCCGCCAAAAGAGCCTCCGCAGACAAGGTGATCGCTGTGATGCCGTACTTCGGATGGGCCAGACAGGACCGCAAGGACAAGCCTCGCGTCTCGATCGGAGCGAAGCTGGTGGCCAATCTTCTGACCGCGGCCGGAGTGGACAGGATTATGACCTGCGACCTCCACGCCGACCAGATCCAGGGTTTCTTCGACCTTCCGGTGGATCACATCTACGCCAGCAAGGTGTTCATCCCTTACCTCAGGTCACTGAACATCGAGAACCTTGCGATCGCCGCCCCGGATATGGGTGGAGCGAAGAGGGCCAACGCCTACGCCAAGGAACTCGCCTGCCCGGTGATCATCTGCCACAAGTCCCGCGAAAGAGCCAATGTTGTCGCCTCCATAACCGCCATCGGTGACGTGGAAGGCAAGAACATCGTGATTGTGGACGACCTCATCGACACCGCCGGAACCCTTGTGAAGGCCGCCGAGGTATTGATGGAGAAAGGAGCCGCAAGCGTAAGAGCCTGTGCGACACACGCTGTGCTTTCAGGTCCGGCTTACGACAGGATCAACAACTCCTGCCTGAAGGAAGTGTTCGTCACCGACACCATTCCTCTCAAGGAAGGAGCCGACACAAGCAAGATAAAGGTAGTCTCGATGGCTGAGACCTTCGCGGCGATCATCCGCAAGGTTTACAACTACGAGCCTATCAGCACGGAATTCATATTCTAAGAGATGAAGACAGTTCTCGCCGCGATAATCATCCTCGGAATCGGGGTCATCGGAATGTGCTTCAACATCATATTCCGGAAGAACGGGAAATTCCCGGAGACGGAGATAAGCCGCAACGAGAATATGCGGAAGATGGGAATCAAGTGCATGAGGGAGCAGGACGAGGAGATCTTCTCCAAAAAGAAGCCCCGAAGGAATGCTTCCTGCACAGGTTCCTACAGCGACGCCTGCACCGGATGCGGTTTCTATGAATATGAGTTCGGGAACAAGAAGCCGAAACAAGGTGAATGACACGACCGGCAATGGTCATCGAATGTGTGATAATGTTTTAACACAGGCAATTGTCTGCCTGCGAGAGATTGAGTTATGAGTTTAGTAGCCATTGTGGGACGCCCGAATGTCGGCAAGTCCACACTTTTCAATAGACTTGTCGGAATGCGTCAGGCCATCGTTGACGAGACCGCCGGCGTGACAAGAGACCGCCACTACGGCAAATGCGAATGGTGCGGCAAGGAGTTCTCCGTGGTTGACACGGGAGGCTGGACGACCAATTCGGACGATGTGTTCGAGGAGGCCATCCGCAAGCAGGTCGTGATCGCCATTGAGGAGGCCGACGCGATCATATTTATGGTAGAGGCCGCCGCCGGCATCACCGACTACGACGCCGAGATCGCCGACATTCTCCGCCGGAGCAAAAAGCCTGTCGTCCTGTGCGTCAACAAGGTGGATTCCGGAGAGAAGATGTTCGACGCCTATCAGTTCTATTCATTGGGACTGGGAGAGATCTGGGCGACATCCGCTGCCAACGGAAGCGGAACCGGCGACCTTCTGGACGAGGTGCTTAAGGTTCTCCCGGAAGAGACACCGCAGCAGGACAATGACCGTCCGGACCTTCCTCACATCGCGATTGTCGGGAAGCCTAATGTCGGCAAGTCTTCTTTGACGAACGCGCTTCTCGGAGAGGAAAGGAACATCGTGACCCCGGTAGCCGGAACCACAAGAGACTCGATCTCAACCCTCTACAACAAGTTCGGGCACGAGTTTATGCTCGTGGACACCGCCGGAATGCGCAAGAAAGCCAAGGTCAACGAGGATCTGGAGTTCTACTCCGTGATGCGTTCCATCAGGGCAATCGAACATTCCGATGTCTGCATCCTGATGATCGACGCGAACACCGGAATGGAGGCTCAGGACATGAGCATATTCAACCTCATCGTCCGCAACCGCAAGGCCTGCGTGCTGGTGGTCAACAAATGGGACCTCTTCCTGAAGGACAGCAACACGATGAAGGAATATGAAGCCTCGCTGCGCCGCCGCATCGCTCCGTTCGATGACGTGCCGATCATATTCACCTCTGTCACAAAGAAACAGAGGATTATGGATGTGCTGGATGAGGCGGAGCACGTTTACGAGAACTATTCCCGCAAGCTTTCGACGGCAAGGCTGAACGAGGCTATGCTGCCGGAGATCGAGAATTACCCGCCGCCGGCCTGGAAGGGCAAGTATGTGAAGATCAAGTACGTGACCCAGCTGCCAACCAGATTCCCGGCGTTCGCGTTCTTCTGCAACCTTCCTCAGTACGTCAAGGAGCCGTACAAGAGATTCCTTGAGAACAAGCTGAGGGAGCACTTCGACCTGCACGGATGTCCTGTGCAGATTTTCATGAGGGCAAAATAATGACCGCCTATGCTGTTGGAGATTCTGAAAGCGTTCATAATCGGCATCTGCGCGTCGGCTCCGCTCGGGCCGGTGGCGATTCTTGTGCTTCAGAAATCCATCTGCTACGGACATAAGGCCGGGTTCACGACTGGACTCGGAGCGTCTCTGGTGGACACAGCGTATGCGATCATCTCGATTTTCGCATGGGCCTTCGCGCAGAATTTCATCAACACCTACGAATCAATCATATTCCTGATCGGTGGTCCTGTGATCGCCTATCTGGGATATTCAATGGCTTTCAAGGACCCGTTCAGGAAGATGGAGCCGGGGGATGTCAAGACACGCGGCGCGTCGCCGAAAGATTTCCTGCAGGCTGTCGCCACTACAATCTCAAACCCAGGGGCAATTCTCGTAATGTTCGCACTGTTCGCATTCTTTCAGGTCGATGTGTCGGACAGAAGTTTCAGGATATATCCGATAATTCTGGCGGTGGCCGCCGGCTCGATAGCCTACTGGTTTTTCTTCTCCTGGTTCTTCAGCAACTGGAGAAAAGCCTTTGACATGAAGAAAATAATGTGGCTGAACAGGATAGCGGGAATAATAATCATAATAATAGGGTTGGCTCTGATAGGAGAAGGAGCGTTTGACCTGCTCTTCACGGGTGGAAAGTAATTTATGAATATGGAAGAGAAAGAAGATAAGAAAGGTGGTTTCTTCAGCAACTGGATAGTCAGGAACGTTTTGCTTGCGGTCCTGTTTTTTGCGGTTCTGATATTCGTGAGCTCAATGCTGTTGAGTGTTTTGACAAACCACGGCAAGACAATAGAAGTACCTGATTTCACAAGCATGACCGTGAACGAGGCGAAACACGAGGCCTCACGGTCCAAACTCAGAGTGGAAGTCATCGACTCCATTTTTGTCAGAAAAATGGAGCGGGGAGCCATCTACAGCCAGAATCCGAAACCAGGTTCTCAAGTGAAGCAAGGCAGAAGGATCCTCCTCACCATCAACGCCAAGAATGCCAAGAAGGTCAGCATGCCGAATCTTGTCGGCTATTCAATGCGTCAAGCCAAGGCAGAACTGAACTCACGCGGTCTGGCATTGGGAAAGTTGATCTATGTCAACGACATAGCGACAAACAATGTACTCAGGCAAATCTACCGCAACCGCGAAATCAGGCCGGGAAGGCAGATCGAGACCGGCTCCGAAATCAATCTTGAGGTCGGGCTCAATCCGGAGGACAATCTGACTTATATTCCTAACGTCAAGGGATTGAAATATCTCAGGGCGGTCGATGCCGTGCACGACAACTCATTGAATATCGGTCGCATCGTGTTCGACAAGAGCGTGAGGAACTACACAGACTCTCTGAACGCCTCGGTGACCAGACAGACTCCGGAAGCCTCCGGAAATCCTATTCTTATGGGCTCTGACGTGACCCTCTATCTATCATTGGACAAGAAAGACGAGTAACGTGGACGAGGAGAGACTTTACAACGACCAAGAGGATAGCGTCGAGGACGAGGAGCAGGGGATGTTCGAGCATTTCAGGCTCAACGTGGATGTCGGACAGACCCCGATGCGTGTGGATAAGTATATGGCCACACATCTTGAGGATACCTCACGGCACAGGGTCCAGTGTGCCATCAAGGAAGGCTATGTACGTGTGAATGACAAGATTGCGAAAGCGAACCTCATTATACGTCCCGGCGATGTGATCCGCTTCGTGATGCCTTACCGCCGCCGCGGCCTCGAGATCCTGCCGCAGGACATCCCTCTGAACATAGTCTATGAGGACAACGACTTTCTTGTTGTCAACAAACCGGCCGGAATGGTTGTTCATCCGGGGCACGGCCACTTCGAGGGAACTCTCATCAATGCTCTTTCCTTTCATTTGGGCATATCCCAGGGGCCGGAAGCGGCCGATGAGAGGATGGGGATTCTGGTGCACAGAATAGACAAGGACACTTCCGGCCTTCTTGTCGTGGCGAAAAACGATGAGACACAGCTTGACTTGGCCCGCCAGTTCTTCGAGCATTCGATCGAGAGGCGGTACGTGGCTGTTGTCTGGGGCAACATCAAGGAGGACGAAGGCACGATCACCGGCAACATCGGGCGTGATCCCAACGACAGGCTTCGGTTCAAGGTCTATGCTGACGAGGACGGCAGGGGCAAGCACGCTGTGACGCATTACAAGGTGCTGGAACGTTTCGGCTATGTCACCGTTGTCGAGTGCAAGCTGGAGACCGGGCGCACCCACCAGATAAGGGTGCATATGAGCCATATCGGTCATCCTCTATTCAATGACGAAAGGTACGGGGGCTCAGAGATCCGCAAGGGGACGATCTACGCAAAGTACCGTCAGTTCATCCAGAACTGTTTTGAGCTTTGTCCCCGTCAGGCCCTTCACGCCAAGACTCTCGGTTTCGTACATCCGGGCACGGGAAAATGGATCCAGTTTGATTCCCAGATTCCGGAGGATATGACCGCGATGATCGACAAGTGGAGGAACTACGTCAATTTTGTCGGAACGGAGGAGGACAACGAATAATTTTGAATAAGGTTTCTGACCGGACGGCCAGAATAAAAAAAGAAAATTCAGAATTTTGCACGTTACCAAAATTCTGAATTTAATTTTTATTCCGGCCATAGGGAATCTACAGCATCTTACTCTGTCAGAACCCTTGATTCAACGTATTTCCTGACTTTGGCAATGATTCACCCTACTTGTTTACACCTATGTACGAAGCATCTTCCAAAGGCACGAAAAGGTGATGCGATTCACCCTGAAAAATCCGCGCTCTTTACAATATATTGATTATCAAAACGTAAGAAAAAACGGAATTTTTAGGCTGTCAAAGTCAGGACTCTGTCAGAACCCTTGATTCAACGTATTCTTCACTTATAGTTGAAAAAAGACTATAACTATGAAAAAATTTCAGTTATGATTGAAAATTTTGAACATTCAATTATATTCATAGGGCTACATTCTTGGAGGTGGACCCATCGGGCCGCGGCCCATTCCTGGGCCCATACGACGGCCGCCTTTGCCACCGAAGTTGCCGAAGCGGTAGGTCAGGGAGACCACGATGTAGCGGCCGAGGGTGTTGTTCAGGGTCTCGGTGTGGTAGTTCGAAGAATCTGACACCGAGAGATTCTTGGCCTGATCAAGAATGTCATAGGCGTTCAGGGCCAACGTGAATTTATCCTTGAAGAGCATCTTCGTGATCTTGGCGTTCAGGATCAGCTGGGTGCCCTGATCGGTGGTGTAGCCGTTGTACCAGTTGTAGTTGCCATCAGCCACGATTCCGAGGCCGCCAGGGACTGTCCAGTTCATCGAGGCGGAAACCTGATTGCTCCACGTCATATTCGTGGACTGGTTGGCGATCGTGTACCAGGACTTTGACATCCTGGTGCGGCCACCGGCGGTAAGTTCCACGATGTCATTGCGGTAAGTAAGACGAAGTCTCTCCATGAGACCGACTGTCTGAAGCTTGTTCAAAGTGAAGTCAAGCGAGTGGAAATCCTCAAGGAACTTGTCGGCGAGGAAATTCTCCGCATCAAAATTATCACCTTCGTAGTATTTGCCCATGTCGAATGAGGAAGAACCCACATAAGACGATGACTTGGAATAACTTGCCCTGGACATCAGGAACACACTGAAGTTGGACTTCGCTATAGGCGAGTTCAACATGATTCGGAAGCTGCCGTTGTAGGAGTCCTTTCCATTGACAGGAATGGAATATTGCGCTCCGTTTGTCCCGTACCACTGCGCGTTCACAATCGGATTCTTAACTATTCCACCGTCGAGACCAGCGTTAACAGAAAGGAAATTTTTCTTGTTGGTATGACGGAAATCACTCCTGAAACTATGGTTGAAATACGGTTCAAGGTACATGTTACCGAAAGAGACACTCAACGGATTTGTGTTGTCAGGAACCCTCATGAGTTGGCTTACCGACGGTTGCTGCGAGCGGCCGAAATAGAACCCACGCACATTGGTGTTGTCATCTATGTCGTACCACAGCATGGCCTGAGGAGCCCAGTTCAGGACGTGGCTGTCGTAAGTGTCATAGCCGCTGGTCTCGTTGTGGGTGTCGGTAGGATTGGCGCTCACACCCGCCTGCGCGCGAAGTTTGTCTTTCTGATAGACGAAGTTGGCACCGATTCTCTGATTGACATAGCGGTTGACAATCTCACTGGAATACACATCATTAAGTACTTCCCCATTAGGATTATAGACGAGATTTGAGGCCCCGAAGTCCGAAACCACCCCGCTGTCGTAAGTGTTCTTTGTGGAAGTGCTCCGGTTCCACGATGCCTCATAGTTGGCCTCTACGAAGAATCCCTTGCCGAGAGGTTCGGTATAGGTCAATCGTCCACTCAATGACTGAGAGTTCTGCTCTTGGTTGTAACGCTGGTTGATGATGGAATCCGAAGCGGTCTCGAACTCATCGAAAGTCCTTGTAAGAGACTGGTTGAATCCATCCATGTCATTCCCGCTGAAGTTGTAACGCGCGTTGAAAGAGAGGGTTCTGCCAGCCTTGCCGAGTTTCTGCCGGAAGAGGAAGAAGCCGTTGGTCCTCCAGTTCTGGTTCGAGCCCGTGTTGCTCGTGAAGCCTTCGTTGGTCCGCGATGCCACACCGTTTCTCTCGGTCAAAGTGGAAAACTCCGAGATTTCATTGAAATCTCCGTTGCCGAAGCTGACCTGCGGCTGGAAAAGAATCGAGGTGTTCTCCGAGAACTTATGCTCAAGACGGACTCCGAAACGATGACCGTCGGAGTTGGTCGTGTTGGATCCCTTGTTGTTGTAGATAAGATTGTGGTCATCAAGATAGGTGATCTTCCGGCTTTCTTCCTCCACATAAGTCTCGTTGTTATTGTAGAGGTAATTGCCGCCCAGATCCATCTTGCCGTCGAACAGGGAAGTGTTGCCGTTCAGACCTCCCATCCAGGAAGTCGTGATTCCGTTGCCTGGTCCCCAGCCACGGCTGCCGCGGCCCATTCCACCGCCACCTCCGCGCATTCCCTGCATCATACTTCCGGCCAGATCATTGAATCCACGGTTGTTGGTGTTGTTGCCGTTGATCACCACGCTGAGTTGGTTCTTATCCGTGAAACGTCCCAGGAAACCGGCTCCTTGGTAACGCCAGTCACCGTTTCCGGATGAGAGTTCCGAGCCAGAGACCTGCTTGCGGACATCGTGCCCCGCTCCGGCCATAACATTACCGAAGAGGCCGTTCATCATTCCCTTCTGAATGGAGAGGTCGATTATCGTCTCATCGTTGCCGTCATCGATGCCGGTGAACTCAGCCTGCTCGGACTTCTTCTCCACGACCTTCACCTTGTCGATGATCTTCGCGGGAATATTCTTGGACGCAAGCTGTGGGTCGTCAAGGAAGAATGTCTTGCCGTCAATTGTTATCTTGCTGATTGTCTGACCGTTCGCAGTGACGGTCCCATCCTCGGAGACCTCAACGCCCGGAAGCTTCTTCAACAAGTCCTCCAGGACATCGTTCTCGGTCGTCTTGAAAGACGAGGCGTTATATTCAATGGTATCCTTCTTGATCACGATCGGGTTGCCGGCGGCGGAGACGCTTGCGGCGTCCAGCACCTGCTTGTCCGGATCCATCTTCAAAGCTCCCAGATCCAGCTTTCCCTTGACCTCAATATCCTTGGTCAGAGGCTTGTAACCAAGAAGTTCCGCCTTCAGGACATATTTCCCGGCGGCGACCTTGTCAAAAACCGTCTTTCCCTTGTCGTCACTCAAGGCATACTTGTAGGGTTTTGTATTGCCTGGTTTTGTGATGGAAACGGTCGCGAACCCGACCGCCTCTCCGGTGGAGGAATCCGTAAGCGACAATGTGACCGTGCCGCCTCCCTGGGCGAAAGCCAAAGAAAAAGCCGACATAACGCCGGCGACAAAAGTGATGAATTTCTTTAAGTTCATAAGGAATACTCAACTAATCAACCTAACGCTTCCTTTGACAGAGAAGCGCGGCGATGGCTTAATCCTTACAAAGAAAAAACTTCACTTCACCCGGTCCGGATGGTCCTTAATGAACTTCTCCCAGCCTCCGGAGCCTTTCACCTTCGCCAGCGGACTGGAAATCGAGTAGTAATGGCAAAGGGCGATGGCGAGCGCGTCCGTGGCATCCAGATGCTCCGGTTGGAAATCCACGTTCAACGTCTTGCGGAGCATCACGCTCACCTGCTCCTTGGACGCGGCTCCGTTGCCGGTGATCGCCTGCTTGGCCTCCCGGGGAGCATATTCATGAATATCGGTGATGCCATATTCAAGAGCGGCGAGCATCGCGGCCCCCTGCGCGCGCCCAAGCTTCAGGATGACCTGCGCGTTCTTGCCGTAGAACGGCGACTCCAGCGCCATTTCGGTGCCGTGGTAGGTCTTGCAGACTTCGGTGACGGTGTCATAGATCTGACGGAGTTTTGAATATGCGTCTGTCTCCTTCCGCAGATCCAGCACGCCCATATCCACGAAAACGGGCTTGCCCCCGACGACATCAATAACCCCGAAACCAAGGAGATTGGTTCCGGGGTCTATTCCGATTATCGTTTTCTTGTCCATAAAGAATTTACGAGCAAGGACTTACCGTCCAATGCGGTTAGTCGATGCAGTCGAATCCGGTGTAAGGACGGAGAACCTCAGGGATGACGATCTTGTCTTCCTTCTGGTTGTCTTCGAGCAGGGCGGCGACCACGCGAGGGAGAGCGAGCGAGCTTCCGTTCAGGGTGTGGCAAAGCTGCATCCTGCCTTCCGCGTCACGGTAACGCAGGTGCAGACGGTTCGCCTGGTAGGTCTCGAAGTTGGAGACTGACGAGATCTCAAGCCAGCGTCCCTGGGCGGCTGACCAAAGTTCGAAATCGTAGGTGATAGCTGATGTGAAACTCAGATCACCACCGCACAGACGGAGGATCCTGTACTTCAGACCGAGCTTGTTGACGATGCCCTCAACATGGGCAACCATCTCATCCAGAGCGGCGTAAGAGTTCTCCGGCTTCTCGATGCGCACGATCTCGACCTTGTCGAACTGATGCAGACGGTTCAGACCTCTCACGTCCTTGCCGTAAGAACCGGCCTCGCGGCGGAAGCACGGAGTGTAGGCGGTCATCTTCTGCGGGAAGTCGTTGTTACCAAGGATGACATCTCTGAATATGTTGGTGACAGGAACCTCGGCTGTAGGGATGAGATAGAAGTCATCAAGTCCTACATAGTACATCTGGGCCTCCTTGTCAGGCAGCTGGCCGGTACCGAAACCGGAAGCGGCGTTGACCATAATAGGCGGCTCGACCTCCTTGTAGCCGGCGGCGGTGTTGATGTCAAGGAAGAAGTTGATGAGAGCCCTCTGGAGTTTCGCGCCCTTGCCCTTATAGACAGGAAAACCGGCTCCGGTGAGCTTCACTCCAAGGTCGAAATCTATGATGTCATATTTCTTGGCAAGTTCCCAGTGAGGGAGAGCGTGCTCAGGAAGGTTGACCTCAGGGCCGCCCATCTTCACAACCTGATTGTCCTCGGCTCCCTTTCCAGGGATAACGAGGTCGCAAGGCATATTCGGAAGAAGAACCAACTGAGCCTCAAGTTCCTTGTTGTTCTCATCGGCCTTGGCGAGAAGTTCGGAAGACTTGGCCTTGAGTTCGGCCACTTCCTTCTTGACCTCTTCGGCCTCGGCCTTCTTGCCATCTTTCATAAGTCCACCGATCTGCTTGGTGAGCTGATTCTGCTTGGCCACAATAGCGTCACTCTCTGTCTGAAGAGCCCTTCTGTTGGTGTCCAGTTCGAGGACTTTTTCCACGATGGCCCTCGCATCGAAATTCTTTACTGCCAGCTTCTCGATCACGTGCTGCGGATCGTCACGAAGCGTTTTGAGTGTAAGCATAATATTGCGAATAGTTTAATTACAATTAAAATGGAAGTCCCCGCTTGCCGCCGGGAATGTTCCCCGACACATTTCCAGGCTAGCAAGCCTGAAACGGGTTCCTTCAAAACAAAAAAGAGGACAGGCACGATAACTCGAAGCCAGCCCTCTTTCATTATCAATCCTCCGAGTCTTAGTTCTCAAAAGGGATAACCGAGACGTAGGATTTGTCCTCTCTCTTCCTTGTGAACTTAACAGTTCCGTCAACGAGTGCGTAGAGAGTGTGATCCTTGCCCATTCCGACGTTCTTGTCAGGATTGTGGACAGTACCTCTCTGCCTTACGATGATGTTGCCGGCCTTTACGACCTCACCGCCGAATTTCTTGAGTCCAAGCCTTTTGGAATGAGACTCACGACCGTTCTTTGAACTTGATTGTCCTTTCTTGTGTGCCATAATCTGTTACTCTTTAGAAATTAAGCGATTTCATCGATACGAATCTTGGAAAGCTTCTGGCGGTGGCCATTGAGCTTCTGGAATCCCTTACGACGGATCTTCTTGAACACGAGCACCTTGTCAGCCTTTGCCTCGTCATCGAGAACGGTGGCCTTTACGACTGCGCCCTTTACATAAGGATTACCGAGCTTGATCTGCCCTTCGGAGTCAACGAGCAGCACCTTGTCGAACTCGACTGAAGAATCCTTGGCCGCCGCGAGACGGTTAACAAAGATCTCTTTTCCAGCCTCAACCTTGAACTGCTGTCCTGCAATGTCAACAATTGCGTACATAAAAAAACAAAACTTTATTAAGTTTCAGCCGCAAGCGCCCGTAACCTCACGGGACTTCTGGAGCTCCACGGCCATCAAACAGACTGCAAATTTACGCAAAATCCATTAATCCGCAAAAATATTTATCAGTGAGTGCAATCGGGCCGAAATCGGGCAAAATGTCGCCCAAGGGTGCCGCCCGGCACTCACAGGCAACGAAAAGGGGCAAAAACGCTGCCCAAGGGTGCCGCCCGACACTCACAGGCAACGAATAGGGGCGAGAATGTCGCCCAAGGGCGCAGGGCTCCACTCTTAGGCGACAAATAGGGGCAAAATGTCGCCCAAGGACGCAGGGGCGGCACTCTTAAGCAACGAACAGGGGCGAGAACGTTGCCCAAGGGAGTAGGGCTTCACTCTTAGGCAACGAAAAGGGGGCATAAACGTCGCCCAAGGGTGCCGCCCGGCACTCACAGGCGACAGAAAGAGCCTGAAACGCTGCCCAAGGGTGTCGCCCGGCACTCACAGGCAACAGAAAGGGGCATAAACGTCGCCCAAGGGTGTCGCCCGGCACTCACAGGCAACGAAAAGGAGCGAAAACGTCGCCAAAGGGCGCAGGGCTGAACTCTTAGGCGACAAATAGGGGCGAGAACGTCGTCCAAGGACGCAGGACTCCACTCTTAGGCGACGAACAGGGGCGAGAATGTCGCCAAAGGGCGCAGGGCCGCACTCTGAGGCAACGAATATGAAGGAATTTGTCGCCAGTGGGTGCAGAGCGAGCCACTCGGCACTTATTTCTTTGAATATATTCTGTCAAGCTCCAATTGCGAAAAGCGCCTAAACCTCGCCTGCCAGTAGGCGGATTTCTCTTCTTCGAACTCACCGCGGTCGATCTCCGACTCCTTGCCGGCCCGGTGCAGAATTGTATTATTGCCGTCCCCCATGTGCTCAGCCCAAGTGAGTTCCGCGAACGGCGAATCCTGCCGCTGCCCGATGTGATGCAGCTCGTACGGATCACCATTCGAATCACGCGGAGGATAACCTTCCCCGATCAGATCGGCATTATTGTAGTCCTTCCACCTGTCCCAGTCCGCCAATCTGCTTTTCAGCCAATCCTTCCTACAATTGAACGCCGACCAGTCGATGTCCGACCGGATGAGCGCCGGCCGCCCTCCGACCACCGCCTCCCTAAGCCCCGCCCGGATGTAGATCCCAGCCTCCTCCCGAGAGCCAATGCTGGACAAAACCCTATCCGACCACCCGGTCCTCAGCCGAATGGCCAACTTATCCGAAAAAGACAACATATTCAAACCGTCTCCAGTGAATCGTGAATATTCCTACCTCCGCCGCTCCCAGGTCATCCCCTGGTTCCGCGAGGCGAAAAGCCCCTTGGACGTACCTGCCAGCAGCACCGCCCCGTCCGTCGCCAGGGTCTGGAACTCCCCTACCGCCGAATTATTGTACCGCGTCACCCAAGTCGCCCCGCCGTTCCGCGACCAATACAGTCCCTTGGAAGTCGCCGCGAACAAGTCCGCCCCCATCACCAGCAGATCCCGGAACGTCCCCACCGAACTCATGCAGAACCTGTTGTGCCAAGTCCTCCCCCCGTTAGATGAATATTCAATACTATTCTTCTGCGCATTGATCCGCAGAAACTCGCTTCCGCAGGTTACTAGTTGTGGCATAATGATTTATCTATTTAAAGAAAGATTTACATCGAGTCTGTCCCGCCGAGGTTTCTCCCAATACCCAGACAAAACGGAACCATTCATATTCAAGAAAAAAGTCTCGTTGGGTTTGTCATGGAATTTGGGATCATAAGCAAGGAGAACCAGAGATCCGTCATCGGACGAATCTCCGTACACATACATTCTGTTGTCCGATCCGTTCCGGTTGTAGAACAGAGTGCCGACCACCCTCGGAGCAACTGAATCAAAGGCAAGCTCCACCGTTATCCTGTATTTACCGAGAGTGCCGGAATACACTTCAGAAGTCAATTGCTTGTTGGTGGTTCCGCTGTAATATTCATAAACATAGTCATACTCATTATCGGCCTCGCAATCTCCTTCCTTCACCAGTCTGCGGCCTACACTGATGACCAACGGGGGATACACTATCACCTCCGCCCCAAAGCAGACGTAGTTATAGGCGCCGGTGGACTTCTGATACGACACTACATTGTAACCGGAGTAGCCTCCCAACGCACCACTGTCTCCCGAGAGAAGAATATAGTCTCCGTAGGAATATGGTTCATACCCATAATCGAACGCGACCGTCTCCTTGGTGTTGTCACAGTAGAATGTGGCCTCTGATGAAACAGCGGTGGCCGATGGCGCCGGAGCCTTCGGAGGTTCCGAAGGTTTGGTCTGTGTCGCTACCATAGCCGCTTTCTCTTTTGGATAGTCAACATCCGAGGAGCAGGACTTAGGTGTGACCGCAGTGAACAAAGAGCCGATTGCCCCGGCAATCAGACGAAGCCCTATTGTAATGATGGTGATCAGAACGCAAGTCCACAGTGCCTTTGAATTGACATCTTTGATTGTTGTCTGGTCTCCTTCCACATATCCGACAATCATGTAATAGTTCTTCTTATATGACTTGTACATAAAATCCCCGATGTCCCCGACGACAGGGACCATGCCGATAAGCAGATCCAGAAGGCAGTTGGAAATGATTGCCAATGTCAGGGGGACAGAGCGCAACTTGAATATCGATGTGAATATAAACGGGATTGTAACGACTGTGGTAATGAAATCACCCAAACCAGGTATGAAAAAGCCAATTATCGGGTCAAGCCTCCATTTGTCCATAACCTTGTAAATGACCTTGAGCATTTTGAAATCCGCCCCAGATCCCAACCTCTTTGTTCTGTTCGACAATTGCCCCATGACACTACCACGCTACTATTACCGCCCCGACCAATGCCGCAGCGGACAGAATCCACAACACCGTCGAGACATCAAACCTCTTGATTTCCTTTTCCTTCATCCTACAGCAGATTCATCATTGTCGTCGAGATAGTGTTCAGGAACAGGTCTATACGATCCATCATCCTCATTTTCATTTCCATCTCCGCCTCGGTCTTGGCATCCATTGCGATAACATAATCCAAGATCTTGCCTAAGCCGGAGTTGACGGCATCCAACTGTTTCTCTATAACAGGGATTCGAGACTTGTACTTGTCAAGATTGTTGTCCAACTCCTTAGCGAACGCCTTGAAATGAAGATCCATCGCCAACATTTCCTTGTCTATTTCCTTCCATGCCGTCACTCCGGCACAGATGCGATCGACAACAGACCCACAGGAGTCTATGCAAGCCTTCATCGAATTAATGTTCTTATCCAATGCCTGCAACTCATCGACCGGGGATTCTGTCATCTCACCGGCCTGCCCTTTCCGTACTTCGACATCTTCCAGTGCCGGAATCTCACCGTTCTTTTCATTCATTTCGTATGACATAAATATGTAGATTTATCGGTTATCCTATGACATGAAATTCTTTGCAATCCTCTTTTGAGGCAATCATCTTGCGGAACCCCCTTATTTTCGTATTGTATGCATCTATTCTTCTCACATAGGGGAAAACCCTGTCATAATTCTGTTCATAGTACTCAATGCCAAGGCCAAGCCAACAAAGGGAAGGGACGATGAACACTATTCTCCAGAAAGCGGAGGACTCTAAATGGAAAATCAGACAAAGCACTCCGAAAAAGACGGCAGGAAGAGCAAGCAGAACAACCAAATCCAGCAATCCGAATCCCGGAGCAGACTCGGGAGAGTGATAATCATTCTCAAACACATGCCTGCAATGTTCCAGATAAAGGTTGCCGTCGGCTATCGGGTTGGCACAATGACGGTTCTTGCCATCAATTCTTATCAGTGCATCAGGGCAGTTGTCCGACTCTCCAATGTTCACACCGACAAAATTGCGCGTCAGGCAAGGATCCGCAAGCACTGTCAAGACAGGCAACGGAATCTCGCCTTGACCCTGGTCTATCGCTTCTGACATCAGTCCGTCCCAACTCTTGTCCGGACATCCCAAACGCTCCGGCCATGTCCCGAACTCGCTTGCCAGAAGACCGCATACCGAAGGGTACGGCAATCCGGAATCCTGCTTCCCATTAATCCATGCCTTCATCTCCTCTATGCAATAACTCACCACAGAAGACAAGAATCTGTACCTTATCACTATGGACATATTCAAACGGAAGATCCTGACATTAGGAAGAAGCAGGGGATCAGACAAATCTATCCTCCTTTCCCAATCTTTTGAATATAAGGACTCTACTTTTGATCCTACTTGATTCTTGAGCTTCTCATATTGGCGGATCTGGACAGGTAGCTTCTCTTCCGCGACTTGCTTTTTCTTCTGAAGAACCGCATCCTGCTTAATCTGGAACTCTTTTCGCGCCTGGCTTCTCTTATATTTAGAATAGCCCCAACCAAATAACCTTGTCGCACTTGACACGGCTCCCAACACCCCCTTTGTCTTGTTTGAGTGCTCGCCGGAGAAGAGCGCGAGCGTGTCGCCAAGGTTATTGATTTCATCCGCAACCTCACCGCATCTATCCTTGAAACTTGAGATGGAGACATCAACTTTAGACAAGTCATCCAACAAGACACCCATCTCTTCCTCGAACACGTCCAGATCCTTCAGCACATCTTTCACCGAAGCAGGATCCTCCGACAGTTGCCCCGAAGACACGACTATTTCAGAATCACTATACTTGCAAATGTTATCCATAAACCATACAATATCATCGTACTTTTACACAATCTCAATAAGTTTCCCCTGACGTACCAGTTCAGTATGATCCGCTCATCGTCCGATATTTATTCAATGAGGTTTTTCTCAGGATTGATTCTGAAATGCTCACAACACGCCCACTGGTTATGATTGTGGCATGGAGCGCTATACGTAATATCATCTCGCCATCCATTTTGGGACAAACGATGCCGTTATTCTCCAACTTGCTCGAAAATAAATCACGACCACGAACTACGATACGTGGCATGAACGATTATCCCAGAATAGCATTAAGATTGTTATAAATGCTCACTTGTTCATCAAATGCTTTCTGAATTGCCTTAAGACAGCCTTGCTCGAAAGTGCAAAGATACTGCTGGTATGCAGAATAATCTCCCTTTTGCTCAATCTTGCCTAAAGCTTGCGAGACATCAAGCATAGAGATTTCAACAACCGATGTATTGAGAACACTTTGAATCGCTCGGCTTTTTACTTCCTCCTGAATATTCAATCTATTAATGTCTGACTTAATCTGGGTTTTGATAGTTGCCGTACAATCATCCCATCCTTCAAACAAATGTGTTTGAAGGGATGACAGAGCACTGTACACTTTACTCGTAATGCGGCAATAATCTTGAGCCTTTTGTTGTAACTCTGGCTGGTCAACACGGTTGCTTTTCACATGTGAAACAGCACCCACTCCCGCCATAGCAAAACCACCTATGGCAAGTAGCGGTTTACCGGACACCATTCCACCAATAGCCATCAAGGCACCTGCACCTAAAAGGATACACGATATCCTCACGGATTGTGACCGCTGATCATCACTGCGCGTTGAGAGTGCGACCTGCTCAGGAAGTTCAATTTCCCGGATGTTCTCTTTCAAATAATTCTCAAGTTCCGTCTTCCTTTGTTCTAAAATTGCGATGTACTTCTCTGACAGTCTCATAACATACCTCCTATTCTTTCCAACACATTTAACGAGTCTTTATACTTTTCCAATTCCGCAGTCTTATTCTTCATATCCGCCTCAAGTTTTTCCACATGGTCCTCTATCGCCGCCTCCACTCTTGATATGAATTCATCCTTACGATCCTTGAACACAGACACAGTCTCCTCCTTGGCTTTTCTCAAGGCTTCCTTATACTGTCCCCGCGCTGCATCGATTATCTGAAAAGCCTTGTCACGAGCCGCCATCTCTACTTCTGACGCCTTTTTGGCCATCCAATTTCTCGCGTCCACCTCTTTCATGCTCGGCGTCGCTGTAGGGACATCCGGCAAGTTCTGCAATTCCATAGCCATATGAGATCTGATGTCATTTTTAATATCGGATGTCTCAATAGTACTTGAGTTACCCATTGAAGCCAAAACTTCTTCAAGTTTTGTCCTTAACGCATCGCTCTCTATTATCGCTTCAGTATCATTCAATTCGCACTCAGTGATAATATTTCCGACTTTGTCGCCGATCTCAGACATAAGCTTACCAGAGTCTTCTTTCCAAATGGTATCCAGTTGTTTTGCAGAGCGTTCAATCTCTGAAACTATGTTATCAATAAGTCTCTGTTTATTAACAACAGGATAAGAGACATCCATCTTCGCTGAGCCGATAAAATCTCGTTCTCGCCTGACCGTGATTGTCTCTAGCGTAGTCGGGACATTCCCAGTCCAGTTGATTTCAAAACTATTCCAACATTCCTTACGATAACGTTCAGCCTTTTCATCAGAAACGTTCGCCAAAGAGTTGATCTCTCGTCTGATCTTGCTCACAATTTCAATATTTGCCTTGCGTGTCGCTTCAAGCGCGGAAATGTCGCTGCTCTCCAATGTACGGATACGGGTCTCAATTTCCTCTTTGCCGTCTTTAAGAATCTTATGCAGCTCACCGGAAGAATTGGAAAAGTATGAATTGACCTTATTTTTTATTATACTATCACGGTTCTTCACAAAAACACCATCAAGATAATCTTTCCTGAGCACGTCCATCTGTGACAGGTTAAAAAAAGTATCCTTTATGTCCTGGTCATTCGAAAAATAGCTCGGGTAGAAGTTTTTCATTCTCGACACGACATGATTCTCCGTCGCGTCCCAGCGATCTTTCGGCTTATTAGCGATAGAGTAACCTATTCCAGAACTAGCGATGAAAATAGGGTCGTCCCCTCTATAGTCAGAAGTCGACAGATTTCTTTGCAACTGCTTCTTCAGTTGTACTTCACAATCCACAATCGCATTTCCAAGATTGTCAGGGAATTTTGTTCCTACATCCTGAAGGACTGAATCAAACTTGCTGGCAACCAAGACAACTGTCCCAATGCCCTGTGAGCCTAATCTTCCCGTAAGGAAATTAACATCTGTACTATCAAAGAATCGTCCAGAATAACTTAAGAAGAACACCCCGTGGCATTCGCGCAGGAACTCCCTTGTCCTCATCTCTCTTGACACGACAGGATCGTTGACACCAGGAGTGTCCACTATCCTGAGGTTCCTTAACCTGTCATCATTCAGTCTGATTGTAAGGAACTTCACTATGGAAGTATATTTACCATCCGCTCCCACATAGTCCTCAAGAACATTCTGCAGATCACGAATGTCAGAGAACGATTCTGTTGAAACCTTCGACTTATCGCATATCTCATTTTGAGCCACTCTCGCGCATTTGGCCACGAGTTCTTTTGCCGCGATAAGATCATCCGGGATATTCGCCATCTTGGCTATATCCTCTTCCGAAAGGAAAGGTGAACATTCCCTTTGCTCCTGGATCATACTGTCATATTCCTTTGCTTTGTCCAGGAATGTCGTCCATTCCCCTTTGTTATAATACTCAACAGCAAATTCATTTTGTTCTCCATACTCAAGCACTGTCAATCCTGCGGTCATTGGTGTAGAAGCACGAGGAAGGACGTTTTCTCCTTCAAAAAACAACGAGTTCAAAAACGACGACTTCCCCGCTTTCACCTGCCCCACGACCCCTATCTTCAGGATTTCATTGTCCTTTTTCAAAGTATCTCCACCTTTTTCCACCTCCATGAATTTATTCTTAATCTTCACAAAGATGTTCTTTATGTTCTCGTTATCGATGCCACAAGCCGACACCAACTCCCCATTCAAGTTTGAGAATACTTCTTCATAATTTTCCAAACTAATTGACATATTACTAAAATTTAGAGATCCAGCTTTCGAAATTATTGTTCTTTGCCACCTCGGCCAATGGCCTTGACTTTGCGACCAATCCCCTGTCTGCCTCCATCAGAAGCTCACATATATCTTGATAATGACATGATGCCGCTGTTTCCAGCGCATTATAACCACGGTTGTCTTTCAAAGACAGATCTACACTATGGCTAATGAAAAACTTCATCATAGCATTATTTCCACATTTTGCGGTATAAGTCAATGGAGAATACCCTTGAGAATTATATTTTGTCAAATCCACGCCAGAGGAGAAACAATTCAGAAAACGAGGCATATTATCATTGGCTATAGCAGAGAATATGTCTGTGTCCTGATCATTTCGTATGCCACGCATACAATCAAGACGCTTCTTTATCAGTTTAGATGCCTCATCATAGCATTGCTCAAATGAAGAAATGGTTTTATTCTGCGCATCCACAAGAAACTTTTTATATTCATTCAGGGACTTGATCGCTATATTCACATCTTTAGTATCCTGAATGAGAGCACCTCCTGCAATATCCTCTTTTGCCGCCTCATATTTTTGCTTGATGTTCTCGAACAGCTCCTTTCTATATTCATTTTTCCAATAGTCAGGGATTTCTTCATCATTCCATAGCTCTAAAAACTGATTGTACAGTTCACAGGCTTTTTGATATCGATTGCCAATTGATGAAGCATCTTTGAAAAAACCGACTTTGTCGCTCCATTCTTCTTCCCGATCAAGCGACTTTGACCATCCTTCAAGGGCTTCATTTACAAAAGAACACAGATGCTGTATACAGTCTAATTGCCTATCATAATCACCCAACAATATGTCTTTGAGATTGTCCAAATCATCTTTTGAACCACTAAGTGCCTCTCTTTTATTCCTCGACGCCTTATCCTTATCCCTTATCAGGCTCTCTCTTATTTCGTAGCATTTTTTCAGCAAAGCCTCACACTCCGTTTCTTTCTCCTGAAATACTTTTTCTATACGATTCACAAAATAGTCCTTATCGTCCGAAAGACCAACACATTCATTAAGATCACTCAAGAACGAAGATAATGACTCGTTTCCTCTTCCACTGAAGACCACATTCGGAGTATCTCTTGAATAAGCGACTATATCCAGCGGCTGGACTTTCAACTTTGACTCACATATTGTTCTTGATCTTTTAAGTATCTTCGAAACCTCCTCAGTGGACTTTTTATCCATCTTATTGAAAATAATAAGAACAGACTTATTACCCTCGATGCTATTAAGGATTTCTATATCTTTCTGACTTATTGTTCCCGCTTCTATATCAATACACCAAAATACAACATCAGCATTGCTCACGGCCTTCAAAGCAGTATCCTTGTCAGAACTTTTGTTCTCAGCATTGGAGTTGTCTGAATTGTTATAGCCAGGAGTATCGATAAAAGTCATATTTTTCAAATAACCTTTTTCTTTTGATACCGGAACAAACACATACAGGTTATCCAGTACTGAAGCCACATGGACTTTTGACCGTGAGGAATGCTGTATGCAGTCAAGAACCTCTTTATCCAAAGAAACCCAGTCTCCCTTAATATTTTTTCCTCTTACGCATAAGTCATTTATCTTGTCAGAAGTATTAATATAGGTATTAACCATTGAAACCGGTTCGATACCCGTCGGAAGCACCTCCCCTATGCCTGTAATGCTGTTCAAAAATGATGATTTGCCTGAACTATAGCCACCACACACCGCAATCTTCATTGAGGATTGGGCATTGGACTCTTCTTGTGCCGCAATAGCGTCTTCACGAATCTTTTTACAAAGATTCACAATCTCATCGATAGACTTGCCTATAAGCAAATCAAAGCGGTCATTGTCATCCAACGAACCTTCAATCAATTCTGATTTTATCGAATGGAGTTTATCATAACAATGTCCAAACCGCTCATTCAAACAAAGAGCGTCCAACGTCTTTAGGAAAGGCTCATAAGTATCCTCTGCAGACAGATCCGCCGCAGACGTACAAATGTGCGCCACAAGATCCAACGCCATCTGCGGATCTTCGTATTTGTTTATCTTCAATAATGAAGATATGGACTTTCGGCCCATATCCTCACCTTTCTTCTTAATAAAACCAAACCCCATGATTTAAATGCATTTCTGTAATTCAATCAGACTCTCTAACTTCACCGTCAAAGATGCAGCCTTTTGTTCTCTCTCTTCTTTTTCCTCGTTTTGCTGTTTCAGAATAGCCTGAATGTTGTCATTGTATTTCTTGGTCTCCTCCTCTATCAGTGTTTGAATATTACTGTCAACCTCAGCACGTTGGGAAGAAATAATCTCCTCAATAGAAGATCGCAGAGACTCAACTATTTTATATACCACCTCGGTTGAGAATTTAAGCTTGATTTCATTAATCTTGTTCTCCTTGCTCTTACCAAAAATCATTCTCATCAAATCAGGAAGAATGTTAACAACAATTGTTATGATTGGTGTGAGAACTTTGGCAAATCCCTTGAGAAGAGTAGATAAGCCCTTATAGGCGACAAGCTTTTCTGCCACTTTGTCCAGTCCTTTCTTCAGCATACCCTCAAGGACATCTTTTCCAAGCAGATTCTCAACCATTTCGGTTGCACCATTCAAAAGATCATTGTCCTTGTCATTTATGATATTGTCAACATTCAGAGTAAATTCTTGAACTGCTCCACTGATGACATCTCCATACTCTGTCACTTCCCTCTTTAAAGAGTTTACCAAAACAGGACGAATTACTGTCATTATCTCGTTAGCGAACACATTAGTGTCAACCTGCTGGTATAGCAATGTGGCAAGGTACCCTGATTTTGATTTCAAGGCTACTGTTATATCCTGCAAAATATCGTCAGCAGAACCGGAAACAGACTGCGCAGCACTTGCCCTTTTCTTGACATTCTCAATTGCGTCATCTTTTTCTCTCCGCAATTTTTCCAGTTTACCAGAATAATCTGATTCATTGGAAAGCAGCAATTTTATCTGTAGTTGTAACTCAACTATGAAACCATTAACGTAATTTGTAACCGGCAACTTGAACCGGTTTTCAATAAGTATCTCCGAATCTATCGAGTTAAGAATCTTCTCCAGTTCTGAGTAATTCTTATCTACCGCCGATGTCACAGCCACAGGAACTTTCTTTCCCAAATACTTTTCAGCAACCTCCTCAACGGTTCTCTTTATTTTGTCCACTTCTTCGGAAGACTTTTTATCACATTTAGAAATCGCGATATAGACATCCGACCCGTACTTCTTGACCTCATCAATGAAATTCAGTGTCGTAGCCCTTAGTGTTCCGCACTCGGCATCTGTCACAAGCATGAAGCACGTTCCATCCTGAACATAATTCAGGATAGCATTGTTGTGAGCCTCAACACCGGAATCAATGCCTGGCATATCAACTATAACGACATGCTTTTCATTAAGTGCCTTAATCTTCTGATTATTAACGAAGACTTTCACTAGGTTCGTTGGAGTAAGATTCAGTTCAGAAACCTTGGAGAGAGGAGCGGTTTCTTTTACATTCCCGCCATCCACAATCTCGAGACGTTCTTGTTCTGAATAGTATAACTCATAAGAAACAGCCGTTTCAGGCAAGATGTTAGTCGGCAAGAGGTCTATCCCAAGAAAGCTGTTTATTAAAGAACTCTTACCTGCATTGAAATCTCCAACGAATGGAACTTTGACATAAGCGTGATTATTCAGATCTAGTTCTAGACCATCCCTATCCAGCCCAGCCTTGATTATCGAATCTTGATTGTTAAGGCTATCTTTAGCAATAGCGCAAGCCTTCTCGACCACCGAGACAAAATGTTGTACTTTATCCATAATAAAAATAATTAATTATCATTATCTTACACTGTTACTTTCCTTCCTGTCCAACCAAGACCGAATCCAGCCCAACGGGCCGAGCTGATAGCTTTTGGTGCCGCATTTGGGGCAGGGCATTGGCATGGAGTAAACGGTGGCGTTGTCTTCGAGGTCGAGGGCCTTGAAGACGTGACCGCAGTTGGGGCAACGGAATAATGTGGTTCCTCTCAGCATGGTTGTTTTGCTTTTTTTTAGTTAGATTCTCTTTATCAACTTGTTAGAAAATCCGATAATTATTTTTACTCTACAAAATAAGCTCTTTTCAGTGCCATAATCAGGCATCTTGAAAGAGTCGTTTCTTATAACGCTGTAAATATATTCATTTATTTTGTGAATAGTTGGTTGATTTTTGGTCCATATTTGGTCCAAATGAAGGTGGAGGAAGACTTGGTTACGCACGGGAGGGCTGCCTAGTACTTTGTAACACTTAAAAGTTCAATATAGGATAGAGGTG
>FR893155.1 GCA_000433355.1 Alistipes sp. CAG:435
ATGTCCGTGACATTCCTCGTGTCAAACGAGGATAAATCAAGGCTCGTAAGACCGCTGCATTTGTAGAACATGTCTCTCATGTTCTTGGCATTATTGGTATTAAATACAGACAAATCAAGGCTGGTAAGACCACTGCAGCTAAAGAACATATAACCCATATTCGTGACATTCTTCGTGTCAAATCCAGATAGGTCAAGACTGACAAGACTGCGACAGTCTGAGAACATGCTGTTCATGTTCGTGACATTCTCCGTATTGACATTCGAAAGATCGGCTTTTACCAAAGTGCGACATCCATGAAAGGATAAGAGTCCAAGTTCTATAGGTGCCACAAAACTCAACGATTTCAATTTGTCATTATAGCTATTAGAATAATAATAATTAAAATCACAACTGAAAAGATTATCCTCAAATGGACGAGCCTCAACTAATATTCGCCAAGTATCGCCGATATGACTATCTGTCAATGATATCTCCGAACCATTCCTTTGTATCCTAAAAAAGTTTTTGTAATCCATAGGTTCTCCTGTCACAGTCGTATATTCAATGATTTGGTCATACGATAGCAGCGGAGACAGAGGCAAATAGTCGGAAGACAGTTCCTCATCACCATTCACTTTTACCGTGAGGCGCAGACTGGCCATCATCGGTGTGTTGGACGCAAAGAACTGGCTGTCAAGAGCCGAAGCGTCCACTGTCACGGTCAGAATATTATCCTTGCCAAGAACAACATCCTTTATATTCATAGTGACAAAATCTCCGATCTCCGCCCTCGTCGATGCCACATAGACGGCTTTTGCGACAAGGGTGTTCTTCCAATTCTTAACAAGATATTCCACGGCGCTTCGCGGCAGAATCTCGAACTTGACGGGAATATCCTCCGGCACATATTTGTCGCCGTTCTTTGAATATCTCACCTTAACAACACCGTCAAGACTCTCAGGAACGTACTTTATGCTTGACACGGTTGAAACTCCGGCGATAGGGATCCTCAAGGTGGTCTGCTCTGAGTCGTTCATCACAAAGACCGCATACCCGTCTTCAACGGTGACGCTCTTGAAGAAAACGTCACCATCATTGCCATCTTGTCCATCCTTGCCGTTCTCACCCGTCGCTTTACCTAATTTTGTCCAGTACTTTCCGTTGTCGTAGGAAATGTACCAGAAGCCATCAACTATTTTCAGTTGAGGTGTGACGGCATCCTTTCCATCCTTGCCGTCTTTCCCGTCAAGGCCGACGGACCGGACTTTCTTGCCATCGACAATAAGCCAATCACCGTCCACTGTCCAGTAATAGATTCCGTCCGAATCCTTACGGACGCTGATCTTCGGGGTCACCCCGTCAGTGCCGTTCTTGCCGTTGTACAGATAGATCACCTTGCCGGAGACGAATTTGACGGAATAGCCTTGACCGTCCGGCAGGTCAGTGACGCTGACGATGCCGTCCTGCTTCTGGATCGCATCCACAATCGCCTGGAGCGATGTCAGGTTCTCGTTCATGTTCTTGCATTGCTTCTCCAAAGCCGCCATCCGGGACTTCAGGTCGTTGATGTCGGACTTCAGTTCCGAATCGTCGTACTGGCCGCAACCTATCAGAGTCGCCAGCATCGTGAAAATCAGCAGAATACCTTTTCTCATTGTGTTTTGGTTTTTATAAATCATTATTGGTTCCTGTTATGGAATCGTGTTATCAATATTGTCTTACGTCACTTCGACGGGCTCAGTGACCGATTGTTCCGCGGTCTGAACGGTCCTGTCGGTTCAACAAGCTCTCGACCGAACGGTACACTTCGACAAGCTCAGTGACCTTTCGCGGTCATATTCCACCACCAAATATCAAAGCCAAACCTATAAACACGACAAAAGTGTGGAGCGTTCCGTCAATCTGAGCTGGGGTTCCGGAATAACCTTGAGCAAATCGACAACTCCACACTCGTATCATGGAGTGCGGAGAACCCGCACGACCATACGATACAAGTATGAAAGCCGCTCTTTTCCTTGCTCATTGAAATTTTCCGGATTTCAGCCCAAGGACAAAAGCTTTTCACTTTCATCTGATATGTGCGCCACATCGCTGTGACGCGCCAAATTTACGAATAAACTCAAACTATCCCAAAACATATTCATGGAAATCCGGTGGAAAAGCCAGAAGATTACCGAATATTCTCAAAAAAGTGTCAGAAAAAACATCCATCAGATGCCGTATCAAATGCAACAACAGAATAATATTCAGTCCATTATATTCATCACCACGGTCAGAATCTGTTTCATTCCACACAGCGGACAATAAGACACGTCGCCGGCCGCCAAGTTCCGCCTTAAAATAAGATATAAAGCGGCGCGAAAATTTCCATAAATCACGGATTATCACTATCTTCGAAAAAACAAGGAACGATTATGGACGTCGTTCTTTTATGCAGGGTATCAACCGCCGGCCAGGACTATTCCAGGCAGGTGGACGAGCTGTCCGACTTCTGCTCAAAAATGGGGTGGAACGTCAGAAGGATATTCACCGCCAAGGTCTCGGGAGCGAAGAAAATCGAGGAGAGAAGCGAGCTAACAGAGATGCTGGACTATATCCGTGAGAACAGGATCGACAGGGTCTGCGTGCTGGAGATAAGCAGGCTCGGCAAGAACACGCTCGAGGCGCTGAAGGTGATCCGGCTCCTGAACGACAACGGGGTCTGCCTGTACATCAAGAACTACAACCTGGAGACGCTCGGCGCCGACGGGAAACCCAACCCGATAGCGAGCATGATATGCACCATACTTCTGGAGGTGGCGCAGATGGAAAGCCTTACAATCATGGAGCGGATGGCGTCGGGCCGTGACAGGTACATCGCCAAGTGCAGGGCCGAGGGGATAAAGATGGGGCGGCCCGGTACCTACAGGAAAAGCGACGAGCGGATGAGGACCCAGTACACAAAAGAGCTGGGCCTGCTGAAAAAGGGAATATCATTGCGGAACATCAGCGCGATAACGGGCACGTCTGTCGGGACGATAAGGAAACTGTACAAATACCTATAATATTTTCAGGATATGAAAGGAAAGCGGAAGAACACATCGGACATCGACTTCGGGCGGGACAAGGTGGCTGTCTATCTCACCGACGCCGAGTACAAGAGGATAGAATCCGTCGGCAGGGGCGGATTCAACGACGGCAGGGCGGTCAAAGGGATGCTCAGGACGTTCGCTGCCATCAGGCTCTACGGGTTGGCGGCAGGGACCACAGGCTATGTCCCGATACACAGCGACATATTCAAGAAGCTCGCCGGCGCCAGGAACTACGCCAGATACCGGGACGCGCTGAAGGCCGGCGGCTGCATTGACTATAAAGACGCCGTCATCGGGAAATATGAGGAGAAGATACAACGAGGGACTGAGACCGTGACGCTGAACAAGATCAAGACCGAGAAGCCTATGCAGTACCGTACATTGATGATTTTGGGCAAAGACCTATTCCAGTCAGGCAAGACATATCCGGTCATCTTGGAATTCAGCAAGGAGAATACGGACGCGATCAAATCTCAGATTGAGCATATACGGAAACACTACGGCGGCAAGACGCAAACAGGCAAGCGGGAATCGATAATGGCGCTGTCCTGTGACGAACTTGTGACGGTGTCCAAGATAAAGGATATTGTCAAAGATATTCATCGCGGAAAAACAAGGAACGCGAGAATAATAACGCGGCATATCAAAGACATCAAGGGAAGCGGATCAAGGGAAGAAAAAGACTCCAAAGGAATAGAAGAACTAATAATAAGGTTATTAGATAATATTAGGGAAGAGAAAGAGGATAAGAATGAGAATAGTGAACATATAGGAGTAAGCGAACTATCCGAATTATTTGGTATCAAGCGTATTACGCAGAATATTTCAGCGCGTCAAAAATTAGGGTATTACGCCGGCCTCAAATACGAAATCGAAGCCCTTGACGACTGCTTAACGATGTCCGACCTCCAGCACCTTGCAAGTGTCAACACGGTCCCGGCTTTCAAGGATGACGGCAAACTGTATTCCCGTCTCGCGAACCTCAGGAAGCCGGTCAGAAAGCACATCACCTACGGGGGACACAGGATAGTCGAGGTCTCGGACATCCATTGCGCTCATTTCACGATGCTGCCGGTGATATTCAGAAGAAACGGCGTTGACATCCCTGAGCAGGAACTTCTGCGGTTCATAGACCTGACGCAGAAGAAAGACCTGTACGCCGAGATAGCCCAATGCGCCGACGGATTCGGCAGGGATGACATCAAGCCCGTGATGCAGCCGTTCTTCTCAATAAAGGACGAGGGGCAGTTCCTGTTCGACGCGGAAAGGGGCAGGCACATCGTGCTTGACTTCTTCAAGCGGAACTATCCACACATTCTGCAGGGGCTGCTGGACTGGCACGGCAGGTTTCCGGGCGTCTCGATAAAGAGCGTCGCCAACAAGGTCGAGAGCGACATAATGAACCCGATATGCGACAGGCTCAGGGGGCTGGGCCTTCATCCGTTCCGCATCCACGACGCCGTCTATCTTCCCGAGGACGAGACCTGCAAGGTGGACTTTGACATCAACAAGGCGGTGTTTGACTACATAAACAGGAACGGGACGGCGTCGTAACCGCTCTGCTAAGCAAGCGGAAAAACAAGCCGGTAATTTTAAGGATTGCCAAACTGAATGAAATCGTGTGATTCCGCATATAATATACAAAGACAACGTGAATCACCATGAACGACACATTCAAGGACGAAGGCGGGAAAATACTCTACACCAACAAGGAGATGCTTGAGCTTCTCCGGGTCAACAACGCCACCCTGAAAAAGTACAGGGACGGCGGGTATCTCGGATATTCAAAGATCGGCGACAAGTACTTCTACTCAATGTCGGACATCCAGGCTTTCCTGAGGAACACACACAACGAACCTTATCTATTCAGTTAAACGACAATTCAGCAGGCGGCAGGTTATTTCTTAACGATTATTAATATGGGCAGACAGACATCAACGATACCGAAATCCTCCTTCTTCATAAAGAACAAGACGAAGGGACGGGAATCAATCCTCTACATCAGATACTTCGTGTGCGGCAAATATGTCAAGCACAGCACCGGGATAAAACTTCCGGCGGCTGACTGGGATGCCGACACCAGGCAGGTGAGAAGATCAAGTCCGAATTACAAAAGGCTGTCGGCTCAGATCGACGTGTTCCGCTCGAAAACCGACTCGCAGATCCTGGCGTGCGAGGAACGGCTCACGCCCAAAATAGTCTCGGACATCCTTAACGGGGAATACGCGCCGGACCCGAAGAAGACCGGAAAGGTGGACTTCATCGAATACGCCGCCACCTACAACAGGCAGCAGTACGACCTCGGAAGGCTGGGATATTCGACCTACTACAACGCAGACCTGAACATAAAGAAGTTCGGGAAATTCCTGAAAGACAGGATGAGGATCGGGACGTTGTTCATCAAGGATCTCAGCGTCGATATGTTCAACAAATACATCCTGTACAGGAAGGACACGCTCGGGAACACAAGCAACGAGGGGATCAACAAGGCCCTGGTGCCGCTGTACAAGGCAGTCAGATACGCGGCCGACAACGGCCTGATGGAAAGGGGGCTGGCCACGTCGATCTCCACGAACTACATAGAGAAGAAGACGCGGTCGTACAGCGGCGAGACCGACGAGGAAAAGGTGCGCTACCTGACGGACACCCAGTTCCGCGACCTGCTCGATGTCTATGACAGGACAAGGAACGAGGCGACAAGAAAGATAATGGACATGTTCCTGTTCTCGTACTACGTATGCGGTCTGAGATATTCAGACCTGCTGACGCTGGAATGGCGGCATATAGACTTCGAAAACAGGACACTTACCAAGAACGTCTACAAGACAAAGCGCTCGATATCCCTGCCGCTCGTGGACAAGGCCATAGAGATCCTGCTCAGGTGGCGGAAGACCGGCGGCAACAGCCGTTTCGTGTTCAACCTGCTCGACGAGGGATTCGACCTGTCGGACATCGTCAAGCAGAACAACGCAAGATTGACAAAGAACAGGAACATCCAGCAGTCGCTCAGAAGCGTCGGGATAAAGATGGGGTTAAAATTCAACCTGACGATACACGTGGCCAGACACACATTCGCCGTACAGGCCTTGAAGAACGGGATGGACGCGCACACGATAAGCCACCTGATGGGCCATTCGTCAAGCCTTGTCACCGAGAAGGTCTATGCCGAGTTCCTGCCGGACACAATCAACACGACCGTCCGCGAGCAGCTTGAAAGGAACGTCATAGAGTACTCTTCTTCCTAACATTGGAGGAATAGCTCCCGCTCAAAAATAAGACAACTAATTACCCCGTGACATACCTTAAAACGGCACAAAACGACAGTAGCCGACCTCGAAAGTCAGCTACTGCCATATTAACAAAAGATTGAAAATCAATCAGACATTTCAGAAATCAAGACTAATACTCTTCTTCATTGAAAAAGAAATCGTCCTTGGTGGGGTAATCGGGCCAGATGTCTTCGATGGATTCGTAGACTTCGCCGTCGTCCTCAAGTTCGGTGAGATTCTCGATGACCTCCTCGGGGGCGCCGGAACGGTTGGCATAGTCGATAAGTTCTTCCTTTGATGCTGGCCATGGAGCATCGTCCAGGCTACTGGCAAGTTCAAGTGTCCAATACATATTCTCGAACAATTAAATTGTTAATAATCATTAATATAAATCAAAATGTCGCAAAAAGCGGCTCTATTTGCCCCAAAGATATGCAAAAAATCATAACAATAAGTATTTTTTGCCTAATTTTGTAGGCTTGGAAGCTGTTTCAACAACCGTACCAAAAGAAGAGCTTAGGAATATGTCATACGAGAAAAAGGAAATATACGAGGAAAAGACGACCGCGGAGATCGCTGTCCACGTCAAGGAAATCCTCCGGCTGTTAGGCGAGAATCCTGACAGAGAGGGGCTTGTGAAGACGCCGGAAAGGGTCGCCAAGGCGTTGCAGTTCCTCACGCAGGGATATTCACAGGACGGGGCGAAGATCATCCAGTCCGCCATATTCGATGAAGAGTACCGCCAGATGGTGCTGGTGAAAGACATAGAGCTTTACTCCACCTGCGAGCACCACATGATGCCGTTCCTGGGAAAGTGCCACGTGGCGTATATTCCTAATGGGAAGATCACAGGGTTGAGCAAGGTGGCAAGGGTCGTGGAGACTTTCGCGCGGCGGCTTCAGGTGCAGGAGAGGCTGACGGTCCAGATCAGGGACTGCATCGACAACGCGCTGCATCCGTTGGGAGTGGCGGTGGTCATCGAGGCGATGCACACGTGTATGTCGATCAGAGGGGTGCAGAAGGCCAACGCAACGACCACAACCTCCGCATTCTCAGGGGCTTTCCTGACCTCGGCACGGACGAGGAATGAGTTTCTGAACCTGATTAAATAGAACAATACATATGATTTGGCTGAAAAAGACAAAAAGAGACAATGAATTATTAGGATCAGATTTCAAAACAGGCGAAAAGATAAGACAAAGATTATAATCCGAACTAAAAAACACAACGGTATGTCAAACAAGATAATACTGACAGGCGACCGTCCGACCGGACGCCTCCACATTGGCCACTACGTCGGCTCCCTGAGGAACAGGGTGGCCATCCAGAATGCCGGCGACTACAAGAAGATGTTTGTCTTCATCGCTGACGCGCAGGCGCTTACCGACAACTTCGACAACCCGGAAAAGGTTCGTCAGAACATCATCGAGGTGGCGCTCGACTACCTGTCAGTCGGCCTCGACCCTGACAAAGTGACAATATTCATCCAGAGCATGATTCCTGAGCTCACCGAGCTGACATTCTACTACATGAACCTTGTCACGGTGGCGCGGCTCCAGCGCAACCCGACCGTCAAGGCGGAAATCCAGATGCGTGGCTTCAGCCAGGACGGCGAGGAGCAGGCGTTCGGAAGTGGCCTTCCTGTGGGCTTCTTCTGCTACCCGATCTCCCAGGCCGCGGACATCACGGCGTTCAAGGCCACCGATGTGCCTGTGGGCGAGGATCAGAAGCCGATGCTTGAGCAGGCGGTCGAGATCGTGCGCAGCTTCAACCGCATCTACGGCGAGACCCTCGTCGAGCCGAAGGCTGTGCTGCCTTCCAACGCGGCGTGCCTCCGCCTCCCTGGAACCGACGGCAAGGCGAAGATGAGCAAATCCCTTGGCAACTGCATCTACCTGGCGGAATCAGCTGACGAGATGCACAAGAAGGTGATGTCGATGTACACCGACCCTCAGCACATCAATGTCAGCGACCCTGGCCACGTGGAGGGCAACACCGTCTTCACCTACCTCGACGCGTTCTGCCGCGACGAGCACTTCGGCCTATATCTTCCTGAATATGCCAACCTCGACGAGCTGAAGGATCACTATAGAAGAGGCGGCCTCGGCGACGTGAAGGTCAAGAGATTCCTTGAGAAGATCCTCAACGAGGAGCTTGAGCCTATCAGGGCGAGGAGAAAGGAATATGAGAAGGACATCCCTGCCGTCTATGAGATCCTCAAAAAGGGCAGCGAGGATGCCGAGGCCGTGGCCGCGGCGACCCTCGACGAGGTGAAGAAGGCGATGAGGATCGACTACTTCAACGACAAGGCGCTCATCGAGGAGCAGGCCAAAAGGTTCAACCAGTAATTTACGAATATCCGCTGGGCTCTCCCCTTTGCTCCGTGTACAAATAGCCACGTTCCGCGCACGGGAGGAGACACGGAGAGGGCTCCGTGAGCAATAGCCACGTTCCGCGCACGGGAGGGGCCACGGAGAGGGCTCCGTGAGCAATAGGCCACGTTCCGCGCACGGGAGGGGCCACGGAGAGGGCTTCGTGAGCAATAGGCCACGTTCCGCGCACGGGAGGGGCCACGGAGGGGGCTTCG